>NZ_QTLV01000007.1:0-74415 GCF_003602795.1 Bacteroides sp. AF34-31BH | reverse complement strand
GTCAAAGATGTAATAAGAGCTTGGTTCATAAGGAATTTCAATCATAACTTTAGAATCGTGTACGGATGCTTCCGTGATATGAAAGAATGCAGGAATCTGTGTTTCCACATCATATAATGTATGCACTTTGATACCACCTTTCTTTTTGCGGAATTTTGCCCACCAAAAGACTGAAAGGCACAGGTCAATAGTAGTCGAATCGAAAGCATAAACGTTACCGCCAAGTTTGAAAATATGATTAGCACACTTTTGTCGTGCTTCGCTAACCAGGTAGTAAGCATATTCTTCAAAGATGTGATAGTCTCTATCTTGATTTGCTCTTGCCAGCGATGACTTTGATACATTTTTACCCATTCCTAAATGATAACATTTGGAATGATGAGCTTCAAGAGCAACTATCAAATCTCGCAGACTTTCACGATTAGAAAGTTGACCAAACATCAAAGCAAGTAGTTGATTCCAGCAGGTGAAGTGCTTCACATATTTATCACCATCATACTTGGTGACTATGCGGTTAAACTTACTTCGATTCAGAAATGAAGCCAATTGAGCGAAAACGTATTTGTCTTGGAACATATGCCATCGGATTAATCTGATGCAAAGCTACAAATTCAAGTCCGTTCGCTCGGAAAATCGCTGTAACTAACTAAATTTCAAATATTTCAAAGAACTCTTTTAGATTTTAATGGGACAACAATGTTTGTAAAAGGTAAAACAATATGCGTTTTTCAGATACAGAGAACAATATGACCTTTTGCATAGGTGTGTGTTGGTTAGGAACTCCAAATATGGAGTCGTTGCAGAAAATAATGATGAACTTGAATATTATTGATAAGGATGGAAACAATGGAAGCTAATGAACTGATGCGATATGCCTATGAATTACTGCAAGGGCATTCGAATGAAGAATGTGCCCGAATATTAAGAGAAGTGGTGGCCGAGTGTCAGGTGTGTATAAAGAACTGTGAAGAAGGTGTTTTCGAAAATATGCTAAAGTAATAACAACAAGAATATGGAAATTACTCATAAAAATCAAGGAGAACTTGACTCAACCATGCTCCCATTCGTGATGAGAGAGCTGGTAGAACTGGTCATGAAGAAAAAGGCATTGCCTTTAGGCGATGCACTGTATTATATATATTCTTCCAAGTTGTATAAATCTTTGCTGGATAAGAGTACCAAGTTATGGTATTCAAGTACATTGTCGCTTTATGAAACATTGGAGAAGGAAAAAACAGAAGAAAAACGACGGTATAACGGTGACACGAAGATCCTGCTTTTCAAGATGTTCTGCATTGAGAATTATAGGGAGGAAAAGAAACAAAGTGCGGAAGAAACCTTGTTGTTGTTTTCGGACTATGGGGTTTTTGATTTTTTGGATGAGACTTTTGAAATGCTTCATACCCAAGACCCCGAATATATATTAGATACTATAACGACTTATATCAATAAAAGAAAATGAGACTATTTCATGGATCTACAGTTACCGTGAAACGCCCTAATATACAGAAAGGACGGAAGGCTACGGACTTTGGGAAGGGATTTTATACGACAACCAACTTTGAACAAGCAAAAAAATGGGCTTTGTTGAAGAAGAACAGGGAACAGAGCGAAAAAGCAATCGTCTCTGTTTATGAA
The DNA here is from genome assembly GCF_003602795.1 of Bacteroides sp. AF34-31BH. Taxonomy (NCBI): domain Bacteria; kingdom Pseudomonadati; phylum Bacteroidota; class Bacteroidia; order Bacteroidales; family Bacteroidaceae; genus Bacteroides; species Bacteroides sp. AF34-31BH. The sequence goes on along the minus strand of NZ_QTLV01000007.1, from coordinate 72,777 downwards.
GTTCCCGATGATATTCTTGATAGGGAATATCCGGTTCTTCGGTTTATGGGTGCGACAAAAGAATGGCTGGAGTTTGTTGTCAACAACCGCAGAGGAAGAGAAAACGGTGACTATGACCTAATAATGGGGCCTGTCGCAAATGACCAGTTATATGCGACAATTCGGCTTTATGAACAGAGAGTTGTTACGGCTGAAGCCGCTATTGAGATGCTGAAAGCGCATAAGTTGTTCAATCAGCTTTCATTTCATACGGTAACAGTCGCTTTGTTGTTGAAGTTTGTTGAATCAATTGAAGTGGGGTAAAGAATATGTGAAGTGAAAATAGGGGGAAGTTTATCCCCCAATGGTAAGGTTGTTTTTTGCGTCCACTTAGTTTTTTCCCACCCACCCTTTCAGCGGAGTGACTGCCCGGCAGTCTGTTGCTTACCCATATGTCCTAGCCTTTTAGGGCTGTAGATAGGTAGTTGGATATTTCGCTGCCAAATCGGCAGTCCGCTTCAATCGTTTGCTTGCTTTTCTCCGAGTGGAGCCTTTCTGCTTTTCCGGTGGTGTAATCTTCTTTTATTGGAAACAGGTGTAGTGGCTGTATGCCTGTGTGGTTATGTTCTCCCGCAGAATCCGCAAGTCAGTTCTTCCGTTGCAGCTTTTCATTTTATCGTGCAGTCACTTTTTTCGATACGTGGAATATGATATGCTTCATTCTTCGGCTTCATTTTTTTAAAAGGAATTGCAGATGTTTCTTCCGGTGTGTCGATAGGCGGCTGACCATCTTTTCGGGATGTGCCATGCTTGCTGTCTAACCGGTTGTTTTTTGCATCCTTTCCAAACCTGTTACTGATTTTCAAGTTTTGTCTTTTTCATATCATTTTTTAGGGAAGTCAAATCATTTTCCGTTGCAAATATAGATTGTTGCTAACCCCTTTTACGGGGATAAGGGGACGATTCACAAACACCACGTTGTTATTCGTCTGAAATCTTCCTTTTTTTGCCTTGCACAAAAAGCGTATTTAACCCGAATTATTCGTTGCCATCTTCACCAATAAAAAAGTTACAAATCTTCCTTTTTCCGGCCAGCATAAAAAGAGTATTTATATCTTTTTTCATGGTGTCCCCCAAAGCCAACAATCAGTTATTGCACTGTAAAATTGATTAATTAACTTCTAAAAAATCAGAGATATGAAAAAGATTGAAAATTCATTCGCAGTAACAGGCAGGATTTGTAGGGATGCAGAAATCCATTTATTCGAAATAGTAAAGGTTGCACACTTCTCTATTGTGGTCAGTCGCATAGGCAAGATAAATGAAGAAAAAACATTTGTTTCCTCTGTTATGAAAGTTGAAGCCTGGAGTAAGATGGAAGACCGCTATGCTTTTTGGATACTGCAAAAAGATGTACTGATTACCGTTGAAGGCTACTTTAAGCCGGAAGAATGGACGGATTCTAAAAGTGGGGAGAAACGTAACCGCATTGTGATGGTAGCTACTAAGTTCTACCCGACTCCGGAAAAATAAGAACCCCCGGACTAAAAAGAAAAAGCAATCAAACGATTGAAGCGGCACAAGGTCGCTTCAATCGTTTGCTAATGCGGCAGAAGATTATAAAAAAAGTGTTTCTTAATTTGGTGATTTTCAGATTTATCGGTATTTTTGTATCAAAAATGATACCTAAATATGTTTTTCTATGAAAAGATTATATGATACATATACAATATACGAATTTTCAGATGAATGTATTGTAAAGGAAATCTGCAAGAGAGTTAAGTCTATAAGACTTAGCTGCTGTTTTTCCCAGCAAGAATTTGCGGATAAGGCAGGAGTATCTATCGTTACTATTAAGAGAATAGAATCTTGTAAAGTAAGTGATATTGCCCTAAGTACATTGCTTAAGATTTTGCGTATAAGTGGAACTCTTGAAGGCGTTGTCGGTTTGGTTCCGGAACTTCCAGACTCCCCTTTCCTAATCAATGAAAAAACAGGTAAAAGAATACAAAGAATTAACGGTAAACGTAAGATGGTATGAAGAAAGAGCCGATTATAGTGAATGTATATCTGTGGGGGACTTGCATTGGCAAATTGAATTGGGACTTTGAAAAGCATTGTTCTGTATTCCAATTTACGGATGAATATAGGAAACAAGATTATGATATATGCCCTTCCACACACCCTAAGAGAACCCCTTTGTTTGCGTCTTTCTATGGGAATAAAGATAAATTATATCAAGGGCTTCCGGAATTTCTTGCAGATGCGCTTCCTGACAAATGGGGGGCTTCCCTATTTGACCAATGGCTCACGGATAATAATATAAAGGTTACGGAATCATTGCCTCTATTGAAGCTCTCTTATATTGGCAAGAGGGCTATGGGAGCATTGGAATTTGAACCGGAATTTAATGATGATGCCATCCATGAGTCAGTAAATATGTCATCATTGGCAACTTTGGCTTCTAAAATATATAATGATCGAGATGCTGCTGTCATATCACCGGAGGATAGCCTCACGATGAAAAAGTTGATATATCTTGGAACTTCTGCCGGTGGCATGCGCCCGAAGGCAGTGATTGCCTATAATCTCGAAACGGAAGAGTTTCGTTCCGGCCAGGTGGATTTGCCTGAAAATTTTAAGCAGTATATCATCAAATTTAAAGAAGCAGATGACTCTCCTACCACAGAGATAGAAATGGTATATAGCGAAATGGCAAAGGCGGCGGGAATCAACATGATGCCATGCTTCCTGAAAGAAATTGATGGAAGAAATCATTTCGTAACGGAAAGATTTGATCGTAAGAATGGAGAAAAGCTCTTTAGTCAGACCCTTGCGGCCATTATGCCGGGTGCAGATGATTATATGAAGCTGTGTTGGATAGCAGAGACTCTGAAACTTCCCCAGGAAGACAAAGATCAGATATTTATCAGAATGGTATTTAATTATGTCGCAGGTATATCCGATGATCATAATAAGAACATATCGTTTATCATGGATAAGGCAGGGGTATGGCGTTTATCACCTGCATATGATGTAATGTTCACGGCAAATACATGGGAAAATTCTTCAGCACACATTCATTCGATGGGCGTGATGGGCAAAAGGTCTGCCTTGACTACAAGTGATTTCGTCAACTTTGCCGAGGATTTTGTAGAGGAGCCCGAAAAGAAGATATTACAGGTGTTCGATGCTGTAAGCAAATTTCAATCGTTATGCGCCACGTATGGCATAGATAAGGCTATATTTGATAAAATCCAACATGTATTGGATGGATTGGTCACTGATGATTTGGATTTGCTGCAATTAACTTAAAGAACAGTAGATGGTGATAGTTGCTCCAGTCTTTTCTGGAACGGCTTTCTTTTCTTTTGAGATCTTTATACCCCTATTTGTTATTTTGGAGAAAGTCACATGTTTCCCACCCACCCTTTCAGCGGAGTGACTGTCCCCGTTTCAGGATTTCTCATAGTCACTCGCAGGCTCCGTGATTGTGTGAAATCCAGGAATGGGGAAGGCAAAGGAGAGAGGCATATCCGGTCTGCTTTCGGAGCTTCGGCCACATCGAGACAACCTCTTTCCGGCGGCTATGCCACTCTCCTTTTATTTGCCCGGCAGTCTGTTGCTTACCCATATGCCCCAGCCTTTTAGGGCTGTATATAGGTAGTCGGATATTTCGCCGCTAAATCGGCAGTCCGCTTCAATCGTTTGCTTGCTTTTCTCCGAGTGGATGCCTTTCTGTTTTTCCGGTTGTATAATCTTCTTTTTCCGGAAACAGTTGTAGTGGCTGTATGCCTGTATGGTTATGTTCTCCCCGCAGAATCCGCAAGTCTGTTCTTCCGTTGCAGCCTTTCATTTTATCGTGCAGTCACTTTTTTCGATACGTGGAATATTGTATGCTTCATTCTTCGGCTTCATTTTTTTAAAAGGAATTGCAGATGTTTCTTCCGGTGTGTCGATAGGCGGCTGACCATATTTTCGGAATGTGCCATGCTTGCTGTCTGACCGGTTGTTTTTTGCATCCTTTCCAAACCTGTTGCTGATTTTCAAGTTTTGTCTTTTTCATATCATTTTTTAGGGAAGTCAAATCATTTTCCGTTGCAAATATAGATTGTTGCTAACCCCTTTTACGGGGATAAGGGGACGATTCACAAACCCCACGTTGTTATTCGTCTGAAATCTTCCTTTTTTTGCCTTGCCTAAAAAGCGTATTTAACCCGAATTATTTGCTGCCATCTTCTCCAATAAAAAAGTTACAAATCTTCCTTTTTCCGGCCAGCATAAAAAGAGTATTTATATCTTTTTTCATGGTGTCCCCCAAAGCCAACAATCAGTTATTGCACTGTAAAATTGAATAATTAACTTCTAAAAAATCAGAGATATGAAAAAGATTGAAAATTCATTCGCAGTAACAGGTTTTATCGGTAAGGATGCAGAAATCCGTAGTTTTGAAACAGCAAGCGTAGCACGCTTTTCTATCGCGGTCAGCCGTGCAGACAAGACAGGTGAAGAAACCTCTTATGTTTCCGCTTTCATGGGGATTGAAGCCTGGAGAAAGAATGAAGCACTGGATTCCTTCGATGTATTGAAAAAAGGTGAGCTGATAACCGTTGAAGGCTACTTTAAGCCGGAAGAATGGACGGATTCTAAAAGTGGGGAGAAGCGTAACCGCATTGTGATGGTAGCCACCAAGTTTTATCCGGCTCCGGAAAAAGAAGAAGAAAAACCGGATCAGCCTAAACAGAAGGCTGTCTCTAAAAAGAAAAAAGCAAGCAAATGATTGAAGCGGCCTAGTGCCGCTTTTTTTTGCTACATATCCGAGAGTGTTTTTGCGTTCACGCAGTATTCTTCCCCACCCTCCCCTTCATCGGAATGACTGTTCTCATTCCCGGTTTGCCCGTAGTCATCCGCTATGCGGCTGATTATGGGCAAACCAGAAAAGAGAAGTTCCAAACGTGGGCGGGATTGCAATGGTCATCATCCGGAGCTTCGGCATTGCCGAAACAACCTCCTTCTTCCGTATTGCAGTTCCTTCCTTTTACCGTTTGTCCCGGCAGTCCGTTGCTAACCCGTTCCCCCCCTGTCACTTGTGGCAGGGAGATAGGAATACGGTTTTGCAAGCAAAACCGTATGGTTTGTTTTACTTTCCGTACTGCCCTTTTCCTTGTTTTCTGCCTCCCCTAATGTGCTTTTTTCATAGCTCCATGTGAGATCCTTTGTTTTTGAACGGCAAATTTATTTCGGTGGATGGATACGAAAGAGTTCCGGTCTTCGCCCCTTTGTCCCGAAAAAAATAACGCCGGACGGCTTCGCTGTCCCCAACCTTTTTTGTCGTCCAAAACTTTTCTTAATCCCTCCTTCCTTATTGTTGTGTGCCGTAAAAAAAGGCTCATAAACTCAGATGGAGCATGAAAGCTCAAAAAAAAAGTCGGCAGAAAGAAAAGGCCATCCCGGAAAGGGGTTTTAAAAAAAGGTCTTTAAATCTAGCTGAAGCATAAAATTAGAAGTTTAACAAACTAAGTAGCAGAAGTATATGCAAATCATTCAATTTGTTTTTTCGGTCATCATCGCTCTTTGTGCAGTGGCTATGTTTGTCGGAGCGGTAATAACGCCAAGTCCGATAAAGGTTGTGTCGGTTACGTTGTTGGCTCTTATTTGCCTATTCTCCTTGTTTCTCGTGAAATTGGCTTATTGTGAAATGAAATCTAAAAATGATATACTATGAAAGTGTCAGAACAATTTAAAAGTACCATCAAGGCATACCTTGATAATATGGCAGCGGTGGATAGTCTGTTTGCTCCAGTCTATCAAAAACCTACAAAGAATATAGATAATTGCATTACCTATATTTTAAACCAAGTGAAGAAAAGCGGTTGCTGTGGTTTTAGTGATGATGAAATTTTTGGTATGGCGTTGCACTATTATCAGGAAGATAATATTGAGGTGGGTAGCCCATTGAAATGTAATGTAGTCGTAAATCATCATGTTGAATTGTCAGAGGAAGAAAAGAAAGCGGCTCGTGAGGCTGCTATCAAAAAATTGCAGGAGGAAGAATTGGCAAAGTTGAAGAAGCGTCAACAAGCTAAACGTGAGAACAACACCGAAGTACAAACCCAGTTAACTCTTTTTTGATATGAAACCCAAGACAAAATTACAAATGGAAATCGTGAATGGGAGCAGGAAGTTAGCTCCCGTTTCAGAGGCTCAAAAGCGTTATGCCTATAAACATTGCTTTGTGCATTATTTCAAGCGTGATGCAAAGGGGAATTGCTTTTGTTTGGATTGTGGGCATACATGGCGGGATAAGGAAGATAAGAAAAACTGTAAATGTCCTCATTGCGGTATGAACCTGAAATTGGAGAATAGCAGGAAAAGGACGGCTGTATATAAAGAATATTTTTGTGTGATTACTACATACAAGCAATATCAAGTTATCCGTTTTTTTATGGTGGACTGCCGGCTGAAAAAAGGGTCTCCGGCTAATTACTTTATAATTGAGGCGGTACAGTGTTGGATGAATAAAGAGGGCAAGACAGAAACGCTGTCTTTGCTGCGGGGCATGTCTATATTTTATTACGATGCATGGATATATGGAAGTTCTTTGGAATTGCGTAAGCGGAATGTGCATCATGACCGTATTTATGATATTTGCCCGGCAGTTATCTATCCGAGAATGAAAGTGATACCCGAACTTACGAGGAATGGATTTAAGGGTGCCTTTTATGATATTTGTCCGAGTTCCTTCTTTATGACATTATTAACTGATAATCGGATGGAGATATTATATAAGGCAGGGCAAATGAATTTGTTCTTGAGATTTTTAGAGAGAAAATACGGTATAGATAAGTATTGGACGTATGTAAAAATCTGTTTAAGACATGACTATGTGATACATGATGCGGACTTGTGGCTGGACTATGTGGATATGCTGATAGAAAATAAATTGGATGCGAGAAATCCTCATTATTTGTGTCCGTTGAATGTAGAAGAAGCGCATGATTGGGTGATGGGGAAATGTAAGAAAAAATATTCTGAAAAGGATGAAAAAGACTATATTGCTGCCAAATCACGTTTCTTTAATCTTTCGTTTGCGGATGGAAATATTATGGTTCGGGTATTGGAAAGCCTTTCGGACTTTTACAAAGAGGGAAAGTTGCTGCATCATTGTGTATTCAGCAACGCCTATTATAAGAGAGAAGATTCGTTGATAATGTCGGCAACGGTGGATGGAAGGCGCATGGAAACGGTGGAGTTTTCACTTAGCAGGATGGAGGTGTGCCAGTGTCGTGGAAAGTCTAACCAATTATCAGCCTATCATGACCGGATTCTGAATTTGGTACGGGATAATATACCGTTGATAAGGGAAAGGATGGTAGTGTAATGAATAGCCCACACATCTAAATGTGTGGGAGTTCTTTTTTGGAAGACGCCCAAAAAAGAACCCCAAAAAACGTTGTCGCTACACATCGTTACGCTCGGATTATTTGCTTGTCGGCTTTAGTTTGCCGATACATTTTTCCATGTCGGGGGACAATAGGAAAGAAGCCGTCTTTTTCTGCTGCACCCCTGAGTGTGGCTGGACGATGGCATACCTGCATTTTAATATCTTGCCGATAACTTCCGTACTGTCACGGTGCAGGTACATGGCTTTCATGGCATCCGTTGCTTTCAGGCTTTTTTCGGCTTCCATATAGGCGGAAAAGGACGGTTTGAATAAGGCACGGGGACTTTCCGCTTTCTGTATGACAGCGGATAATTGTGCGCTTTTGTTGTTCAGGTAGCACAGGCTGTCCGATACGGTGACGTCTTCTGTTTCCAACACTTCCAGTAGTTCGAACTTTAAATCCGTCCAGGTGCCGTGAGAATCTGTCTGAACCCATTCCGCAATGGCCTTCTCATAGCCGGGTTTGCTGCATGAGGAAAAGGCAATGAGCAGCATACAAAAAAATAAATGCTTGATATTCATATTGATCTGATTTTATAGGTTGTCGTATTATGTGATGGAGCAAATCTATGAGGTTACTGGCCGTCCTCCGTGGAGGAACAGATGCCACACGAGATTTTCAGATCATCGTTCCAATCCTTGTTTTCCGAAAGTTCGACGTTCTTCAGTTTCCGTACCTTGTTGCGGAGTTCATCGTTACTCAGGCTCTCGACATCAGTCGTATCGCCATGAAAGTAACGATGCAGCCATAGAGTGTACTTGTGCCCTTGTTTGTCGTTGTCAAAGATGCTCCGGAGCTCCTTTACCTGGTTCTTGTCAAGAATCAGGCGTAATAGCCTCATTTGTCCTTCCGTGAATGTCCCTTCCGTAGATACATATACAAGATTGAGGTCGTTTCCGGAATGGCGTAATTGATAGTGGGAGATACAGTCTATAAATGACTCCCCAATGTAGAGAATGTCTATCGGGCGGCTTTTGTCATGGTTGCTGGTCGCCAGACAGTCGAACTTGCCACCGATAATCCCTTTGAATGTTTCATTTCGTTGAGAAATGGCTTGCACACCGTTTTCATTGTACATCTTGATGCACACGTTGCGGTAAACACTCCCTTTGTTCTTTACCTCACGGATAAAGAAAGTGTCTTTGAAGAACCGGCTTTCAATGCTTTCTTTCAGGATACCTCTTTTCTGGAGATAATTGCCCTTGTAGGGTTGTAGCTGGCTCAAGTAGAATTGAAGTTCGTCCGCTCTCATGCTTGTGTTACCTACTTCATACCGGCTTTTTTCGGGTGTCGTGATGCGGTTGGTGTTGATGTAGTTCTGAAGGATCTCCCCCACCTCGCGCAAGGACGGCATTTTTCCGGTTGTTTCAAATAGATGTTCCTGCATCAGATCCATGATACTGCGGCCACGCACGCTGTCACTATGCACGTCCCAATAGGTGTATTGGTTCTGCGAGTTCCGCTTGATGACGATGGTATGCGTTCCGTTGCTCATTTTGGGACAGGAGTTGGAAGAGCCTTCCACGATTTTCCATCCTAGTTCCAGCAGGAAATCGGGCAGAGAAATGGTTGTTTTTATCTGATTGAAATCGACTTTCATAACGTTGACTGGATTAGTTGAATCTCATTTTATCTGAGCTTAGATTATAAATGAGAAAGATTATCTTTCATAAAGATAAGAAATATCATCTAAATATGGAAGAGAAAGTATATGTTTTTTGATTCGTCTGCATTTTTATTTCAAGGTACTGTAAACCAAATCAACAGTAGTGTCTATACCGGGAACGGCCTCCAACTGTTTGCTCTGGTTGAATACGCTTTCCCCGTCTTTTTTTATCTGCATGGTGATGATAGCACTCTCTTTTGAATAGAGAATGCCTTGCACGGTAATTTGGCTGACAGGCTTTTCCGTGCTGTATTCCGCTTTATCGGTGAAACTCTCATCTACGGAAGCTGCGGAGGTACCGGTGCGTTCGTTCCTGAATCTCACGCCGTCAAGATTATATATATGCACACTGCCTTTGGGTGAGGAACCGGTTACGGCTACGGTGATGTGATACATGCCGGCTTTGTCTGTTTCCGATTGGATTTCCTCTTTGTTGCATGAAGCGGCCAATAAGCAGGCTGCCGCTAATAATGAATGAATTTTTCTCATGGTAGGATTCTTTTGTTGAATGTTATCGGATGATTTTTTGTTCTGTCTTGTGTGTCCCGGTTGGCGGAACTGCTGACTTTTCTTTTAATTTGTCCTCTATCTTTTTGAGGATGGCGTTGACATCTTCAATGATTTTGATGTAGTTCTGCTGGATAATCTCTTCCAGGATTTCCAGTTCCATCTCTTCTTTGCCGTTGCCCAGTTTGACCGGTAAGGAGAAACGGGGTATCTCCTTCTCTTCAAAACGGCACATATCCATCTGCACGCTGAAGAATGGCGGCTTGCCTCCGGCAATCTTGCCAATGAAGTGTCCGGCTGCTTGTCCGGCAATGTCCCTTGCCTTTAAGACTTTTTCTTTTTGCAGGCTCTCCGTGACACTGTTATTGCCACCGGCTTGGTGTGAATAAGATTCTTGCGCTTCTTTCTTCTCCCCAAGCAAGTTCTCGATGTCTTTGGCGGTCTTCTCATTTCCGGTCATACCGTAAGCCTGCGTTCCGCAGGAGGCTTTCAGGATGTTGGCACTTTTCTCTCCATAGTCCCTGACCGCTTGGTTGAAGTCCTGAACGGCGAGAATGGTAGCGACATTGTGCTTCCGGGCGGTTCCGATGAAAGTGTCAATGCCTTGCAACAGGATGGTCGGAAATTCATCTACCATGAATATGCTGGTCGCTTTGCCGGGATTGTTCATCTGTGACATCAAGACGCTGCCGATGCAGGAAATAGCAGGGGAAACGGCTTCCTTGATGGTGGGCGCATTGCCTACGCATAACAGCGTTGGGTGTTCCTTGTTGGTTATATCCAAAGAGAACTCTTCTTCGGGAAGTGGCGACAACACCCAGAAGATGTATTTGTTGTTCAGGAGTACCAACGGAGTCTGTGCGGATGATACGGCTCCGGCTGTCTGCTGTTGTGCACCCAGTTTCCAGGCGGTCAGCATGGAGGACATGTTCAATGCGATTTCAGGATCTTCCGACAGCCAGTGGAATACTAGGTTGCTGTCAGAAAGGGCAAGGGCTATCACATGGGGCAGCGTACAGATACCAAGCTTCCTTTCCTTGAAACATTTATAGGCGATTGAATAGACGTAGTTGATGGCATTGTTGGCCCAAAAGTCGGTCTTTTCCTTCCAGCTTGCTTCCAGATTCTTCATCAGTGTCATGATGATATTGCGGATGAATAGCGATTCGTTTCCCTTTGACATGTATTGCGGAGAAAGTACGTTCACCCTGACCGTGCGTGACATATCCACAAAGTTGATATAGGCGAAACGGGGTGTTTCCATCCCCTTGTTCCGGAAATGTTCGATGCTTCCGTATGCGATACGTGAGAGGATGGGTGACTTGTCCTTGGTGGGATCACCCTCCCAATCGTACACGAATCCGGCATAGTTGCGCTCGGCGCACTGGTAGATGATTCCCTTGATCCAGCTCTCTGATTTACCGCTTCCCGGACCGCCGTCGATATAGACATTCTGCTGCGGCTTATGGATGACCAGCGGCCCGGAGGCGGTTTCAAAGCGGAAGTAGAAAGCCGATTCTTCCCGGCTTAACCCGAAAATGCTATCATCGGATTGGGCATGACGCCGGATGAAATAAGGCAGAGTCTTGATGACAAGCAGCGTGTACGCTACGAATAGAATGGGAAATACAAATAGGTTATACCACGCTGATAACCGGCTGAATCCGACAACCAGCATGGATGCCGTAACCAGTGTCATACTGGTGTAAACCCATTTCTTGTTTTCGTCTTTCACTTTGCCAACCGGAAAGAGAAAAGCGAGGCCTCCGATCAGGATAACGTAGAGAAACCGGAATAGGATATCCTTCTCCATCAGCCTTTCCCACATGGCCGGATTACGTAGTGGAGCGTATAATCCCGTAACGATAGCCCACTGAAACAGTACGGCTGTCCCGATGAGCGTGGATAGCAGGATCAGGATGAATGACAGGTCTTTCTTCTCTCTTTCCATGGCCGTTGCTGTTATTGGGGTTGTCCGGATGCCGTTCCGTCACCGCTCTCTTTTTTCTCTGCCTTTCCCAGTAACTCAATGCGTGAGACGGTCAGGCTGACGGATGGGATGTGGCTACCGTCATCCTTCTGGAATACATCGGCATACACATCGCCGCAGACATATACCTGTGTCCCTTTTTTCAGATACTCAAAGACTTTACTCTCGTAATTCACGAAACAGCATACCCATAGGGTCTGTTCCTCGTTGTTCACGTTCTTGTACTTGGTGGATACATGGAAGTTGAATCCTTTTCCGTTCTTGTTCTGCCGGGCATCCGCACCGACATAACCGATAATTTGTCCTGTAAACATAATGATGGTTTTTAAAAGTTTATAATCCGAGCTGTGGCTCATTCATATTTTTCATGGCTGGCTCCGCTTCCATGGAAGGCAGCGAAATGCCGAAAGTGCTGTGTAGCGTTTCAAGGTTGTCGGCTGTAGGATGGTTTGCCGCAACACTTTCCAATAACCGTGATGAAGGGGTAAAACCTTCGTTTTTCATCTGCTCCAATACCGGACGGTTGTCTTGCAGGACGGCCTGCGTGAACCGTTCCTCCGGTGTGAGGTACTGTTCCATCCGTGCGGTATGTTCCTGAATCATATTGCTGGCTTTTCCTACATCGGCAAGGATGTTGTAGATGAATTTGGGATCTTCTTTCAAGGCTCCCAGCCAGTTTTTTAGATACATGGCATTTTCTTCCCGGATATGGGTGGATATTCCCAGGCTTTGCCCGACGGTAGCGGAGGTGAGTTCGGCAACCAGTTCCTCTTTGGCATATTGCTTGTCTCCGAAAATCACGCCTTTTTCCCGGTTCAGATGCTCAGGTTCTCCAGTCGAGTGCGCCATCTCATGCAGTAGTGTGGAGTAGAAATTCTCTCCGTCCTTAAACTGCCCCTTCAGGGGTACGACGATATGGTTATCTTCTCCCCTTGCATGGTAAGCACTATTTCCTTCCTTGGAATAAATGGGGCAGATCCATTGCTGTTCCCGTACCATCGCATCAATCAGAGGCACGGTGAGCATCCCTTGCTCGTCCTTGATGGCCGGTATCTTGAATTGCTCCTTCAATGCTTCCCATTTCTCCGGTTTCGTTTCCTGAAGATTGGTCTGCTGTACGTTGAACACATTGTATGTCTTCAGAAACGGCGTGACCTTATATTCCTGCTGCTCGTTTTTATCCAGGTTCTTATATACGTCGAAAGGTATTTTCTTTCCGTTCTTGTCTCTTACTGAGAAATTCCAGTAAATGACTGGGAATGACTTTTCTCCTTTCAGTATGTTAAGGCCGTTGTCTTTGGCTTGCATGAAGGTCATATAGACCGGCAGGCTGTACTGCTCTTTTTCCGAAAGTAGAAACAACATGAAGGAATTTACTCCGTTGTAGGTTCTTCCCTCGATATTTTGCGGAAGTCCCCCACCCTTTATCCCGAACCAAGGCTTTTGCCAGTTGTCTTCCACCTGCTTTATCTTTTCGATCATCAGTTCGGCGAAACGCTGTAATGCTTTATCACTTGCTGTATCCATGATTTATTGGTATAGATTTCTGTTCTCGTAATCAAGCAGCCATTCTCTGGCCGTTTGGTTGTTTGTCTCTTGCTGCTTGGCAGCCATCTCTTCTTGATAGGCTTGTGCAAGCTCTTCCTGTGCAAGTAGAAACTCTAAGTCACTGATTTCTCCTGCAATGTTTTTCTGTACTAATTCATCGTAATCCATAATTCCTGATTTTTTAGGTTATAAGTCATTGAAAGCCCGGTTGATGGTGCTGGCTATCGGACGGGCCATTTCCTTGCTGTTGTCGGGTTTGGGTGTGCTGGCCAGTTTGACATCTCCCAGTGTCTTTGTGCTGCCTTCCATCCCGAAAATCTTTTGTACGGCTATCAGTGTGTTGGCTTGCACACCCGTTTCACGCATCCGGGTAAGGTCTTCTTGAGTGAGCCGGTACCCTTCTTTCTGTATCTCTTGGATGACATGAAAGTTGTCGGTCTGTGCGGCATCCAACAGACGTGCGGCCTGCCTTTCATGTTCGCCCTGTTCTTCCGGCTTGGTGCCGAACAGCTGGATGACTTCATGGGTTTGCCTTTCATCCAGACCGTGTTCCTTACCGATTCCTTTGATAAACTCTTCACTGGGTTTATATCCTTCCTCTTTGAGCTTCCCGATTTTTTCAAAGTCATGTTTGCCCACCGCTTCCTTAAACTCGGCTTCCATATTGCGCCCCTCTTCGTGTTTTTGCTCTTTTGCAACTTCTATGTTGGCCGCATGGGCTTCCAGTTTGGGGGTCATGGCCTTGATCAGCTCTTGTGCCTTGCCGGGAGTGATACTCTGTATGTTCTGTATCATGACTCCTTTCCTGTCATCCGTCAGTTGGATGTCGGCAATGAAGTAGCCTTCCGGACTGTGCAGCAGCTTGTTCTCCAGTGCATGGCCGTTGGCGAGCAGGTATTTGTCGGCTTTGGTTAACTTGTAGCCGCCATATTCGCTGGTCTGCCCGATGATGTCGGGAATCTTGATTTCCTGGTTGGTGCGCAGGATGACGGAGTTCAGATCCCGGTCAACTTGCAGCAGGATGTCCTTCTTATTTACGGTGATGGGTACGATGTCACCGGCAAGCAGCTGTTCTTTCTCTTTCTTGCCCAACTTCTTTCCCAGCACCTTGTCCGGGATAACCAACGCCTCTTTGCGGTAGAATACGGAGATTCCGTCATCGTTGAAACGGAGCTTCCCCGGTTTGCCGTGTATCTCCATCAAATCAGACATGACACCCTTTTCCAGCTTGGTGCCTTTCCCGTCGAGGATGTTCCCTTGCTTGTAGGCGTATTCATAGAGCGACTGTCCGGTGTAGCATACCTTCAGGCGATGGTCGATGACGGTAAAGCCGTCCTTGTCATGTCCCTTCAGGTTCTCCCACCGCTTGATGCTGATGCCATCCTTCTCCAGCTCGGCGACATATTTAGGATCATTGGCACGTTCCTTGTCAAAAAGGGCGGATACACGTTCTTTTGATTGGTCACGAAGGCTTTCATCGTACTTTGCTCCGGCTTTTTCCCTGATTTCGCTTACGCTCATGCTCAGCTCTTCCCCGTCTTTGCGGAACCGGAAATATCCGTCCCGGTATTCGGTCTGATAGCCCAGTGATTCGGCGATGCCGCCGAACTGTCCCACGTTGTCGAACATATAGGTGTCTAATGCTTCTCTCAGTTTCATGGCTGTGGCTTGTATAAGGGTTCTGCGGAAAGGATGTATTCGTTCAACACGGCCAGCTTGATGTGCCGCCCGCCGTTTCGCTCGTAAATCTCGATCTCGAATACCTTATCATCGGGTATCGTGAATTTGTCGAAACCAAGTATCAGCCGGTTCCGGCTCTTGCCCTTGATTTTCGTATCAAAATCTTTCTGATAGATAGGTTCGATGGTCGTTTCTTGCTGGATGGCGTTCTTGCTCTTCTTTTGGTCACGCTGGAAACATTTGACAAACTCGATGTCGTAGTCGATGTATGATTTGTTTTTCAGGTCAAAGATGAAAAACATGAAGTCCTCATGCACATACAGATTGGCCATTGACAACTCAAACTTGTTCTCGATGACCCCCAGGCTGTAGATGTTGCGCTTCTTGGTGCGCAGCTCTTGGATGCATCTTTCCATTTCCTCGCTGTTCACATCCACATGGGCGGTATATTTGCGCTGGTCATCAAAATTGTAGGTGAATACGGAGGTATTGCCCCGTTTGATGGTGATGTGGTAAGTGTTCATGGCCTTATCCACCACAAACAGGTTGGAATATGCCACGGCATCTTTGGCGGTTGATACTTTCAACTGGTTGTTGTAGGCGGCCAGAGTGAAGGACACCTCGTTGCCGGGCGTTCCGTAAGCGATGTCCTCCGGAAAGAAGAACTCGGCCAGATGGAGGTCGCTGACTTCTGCCTGATAGTCATGGTGCTGCCATTTCCCGTTGTCCTCGTAAATGTTCGGGTACGAATCCGTGCCGCCTTCGGGAAGGTAGCGGATGTGATAGGTGTAAACGCTTCCGTCGATGCAGACTACGGTCAGGTTGGTCTCTTCGGTGAATCCTTCCGCTTGCGCCGAGAGCCTGACGATATGGGGCGCCTCTTCTACCCGGCTGGCCATGACAAGCTCCTGTTCGCCGATGGCGATATCAGATACTTGCACAGGAAATACCAGGTGTTTCACACAGTCGAAAGAGATAAAGATGTCTTTTTGGCTGATGGCTTGTTTCCGGGGAGTGCCGTTTTCCTGAGCGAAGAGCGGCAGACTGCACACAAAGCAGTAAAACAGTAGATAAATATATTTCTTCATGTTGTCGATATGTTAAACGGTTCTTGAAAAAAAGGCGGTGAATACGGTAATGCCCCATAGAAGAAGCAGGGTAATGCCGAAAGAAACGGTCAGCGGACGGATTTCTTTAAAGGCTCGTCCGTTCCGGCGTGATACGTAGATCCGATAGCCGAAAAAGACCGCTGACAGCGCAAGCAGGTAATTGAGAATGTCTATCATAATTTGTCTATCAATGTTTGAAGGGGATGATTTTTCTTGTTCGTTTTCTCTTGTTCCATTTGCTCATAGAGCTTCTGTAACTCCGCTTGCACGGCTTGCCTACGCAACTTCGATTCCTGACTCTCTTCTTGGATATACATTTCGTAGTTGGACTTGAGATGTACCTTCACTTGTGAGAGGCTCATGTTCAAGATTTGCTTGGCTACCTGGGTGGTGGCGTTGACTACGCTGGTCACTTCGCTGGCCATCGTGCCGATGGAAGAGAGCGGCATGTCAATGTTCTGTACAAGACCTTGTTCCATACGCTTGGCTGCACTGGCTTTCAGGTTATTGGGCAGGTTCAAACCTTCCATGGCATCATTGTCGAAGACAACCACCGATACGGGATTGAGGTTGTCTCCTACCTTCAGGTTGCTGACTACCACATCGAGGCGGTTGGCTCCCAAAGTGGCGATACCGTAAAACAGCGTGTTGGCCGGTATCTTCATGCCGGATAGGGTTACGTCCTGAAGCAACCGCATCCGTACCGTACTGCCCGTGACTACGGTCTGGTCGCCGTGGATGCAAGCCCTGAAGAGGTTGCTGTTTCCCGGTGCGGAGGTCGGTTGGCGGCGTACCCGCTTGCCGTTTTCGGCATGGTAGATCGGGCCTTTTTGCATCAGGCTGTCGGCGGATGGATGGCCGGAAGGGTTGGCAGCGGCTTTCTCCGTTTTTCCCTCTTGGTCATAATTGACAATCCGTTCATACATGCGCTTGCGGTATTTGTCGGATTCTTCCAGTTCCTTGCGGATGCGTGAGTTCTTCTTGGCTTCCCGGATAATCTCGTTGAGCGCCTGCTCGTCCTCCAGTCCGTCCAGTTGGCTTTCCAGCTGATGAGAGAAGCGTCCGTTCCGGCCACCTCCGTATTCTGCCATGACTTCGCTGTACGGATCGTTCTGCATACGGCGGATGCGCTCCAGTGTGGCACGGTCATACCGCTCCTGCTGGTTTTGCAGCTCGAAGTAAAAATCAGATCCTTTGACCTGAGACTCTTTCAGGATGCGTGCCTTCTCCTGCTCTTCCAGTTTGTCCTGCTTATAGGCTTCCATCTTGTCGTTCACCTTGTCGGCCATTTCCGACTGTGGTTCCAAAAAGGCTTGCGAGGCGGCCTGTCTGTCACTCCCTGACGGCACGTTCCCGTCCTCACGGATGAAGAATACATAAAGGAAGAGGATGCCCAGGATTACCGGGATGGCCATCAACAGCTTGTTCTTGTCTTTGATAAGTTTATTCGGTTCCATGGTCGGTTGGTTTAGAGGTTTCTGACTGGTTTTCATTCTTGCCCGGAGAAGCTGCCTGCGATGTGTTGGTGCCGTTGCTTTCCACGGGTTCGGAATAGCGGACAATCCAATCTTCTATCTTGGCTCCGTGCGCATTTTCCTCGCTGCGGGACAGCATATCATAGATGGTGAACTCCGCTTCGATATTACGTGAGATGCTTCCCCGTGCCCGGTACCCGGTCTGCGTGAAGATTATCTTTCCGGAAACGGGTATCGTTTGTGTGTTAATCTCTACATCCTTGATGCGTACCCCGTAACGGATATTCTTTTGTATGAGTGAGTTCAGCATATTCACATCGTTGTACTCGTTCAACAGCTCCTTCCCCTTGTTGCCTATGAGGTTGAGCGCAAGCGAAATGTTCTTCTCGTAGCTGCTCTCGTCAAAGGCATACCAGTGGGTTACGAAGGTCTTTACATGGTTCATGTATTCGTATTGCCGCATATCGCTGGCAGACAGGCTGCTTGCCTCATAGACTTCTCCCTGCCTGTCGATGACGAGAGCCTGGCCGTATGCTTTTTCTATTTTGTTGATAAGGAAGATGATACTGCTGGCAAAAGCGATAGTCAGAATGATGCAGTACCCGGCTGAAAGCCGGATAGTCAGCTTGACCGCATCATCTGCTCCTTTGAATTTCATCAGATTCATAGTTCTATTTTTTATTGTTGTCGTTTATGAAACTTGCCCCGATAGAGGCGGCACCGCCTACGTTGGTCAGCTTGCCGCCTGCCGCTGCGCCTCCCATCAGGGCGATGGTGGCCGCCGTGGTGACGATTGACACGGTTTTCGAAATGATTTTCCCGGCATCGCTGTGTCCTACGATTTTGGAGGATAGCCAGAAACAGCTGCAATAAGCACCAATCAGGGCGAGATCCATTCCTAAATATTGTATCTGCTGCGTAGCTGCGTCCACCATGTCGGCACTTTCCGTATAGATGGCCTTGAAGGTCTGCCATATGATTTGGTTCAGAATATTGATGACGGTGAATACCATACAGGCGGAGCAGAGCGTACCGAACCAGATACTCAACTGTTTCTGAAAGACCGGCAACATGCTTACGGCAAAGACAAACGGGCCGAGAATGACCAGTAGCTTGACAATGACCACGCCGATACCCAAGATGACTACTTGTATGATTCCTACCAATAGGGCGGAAATGCCATGAAGCACAAGGGTGGCGAGGTTGGCGGGGTTGAGCAGCTGCACAATCTTCTCCACGCTGGAGCGTACACCGGTCATTTCGTCCTCTTCCATCTTTTTATCCAGTTCGTGCTGCATGGCGCCGGTGCTGTCTTCTCCGGCTGCTACCTCCGACTGGAGGCTGTGTTTGTCGTATTCGGCAATCATCTCTCCTTGTTCGATGGCTGATTGTGCCATGAACTGGGCAAATTCCTGCGCACGCTCGGAGGTCAGCGAGGTGGCTTCGTTGATTACTTCCATCGTGCCTACGATGGTTTGGGCGATGGGGGTGTATATGCTTAGGCAGAAGAACAGTACCAGGCAACGGGCGATTTCCATCATGTCGGGAAATTTGTCCTCATTCGGGCTTAACAGCTGGCTGGCTCCGTGATAGAGATAGTTGTATGCTAGGTTGCAGATAAAGCAGATGACACCAACACCGAAGGCGATGACTGTCATTTGCGAAACGAGTTCCATCGTCAGACCGTCCGTGATCTGAAGTCCCCAGAGAAAATTATCTTGATTCATAACGCTTTAATTGGTGTGTCGTGTGAAAGCGGCCAACCGTCCCTGGTAATAGGTCTTCCGGTTATGCCCCTTCATGGATTTGTAAATGACCGTGGAACGCACGGATTCGTTAAACTCACGCATCTCTTCGGCGGCTTTTTCCACCGATTCCTTCACCTGTTCGATAAAGGACATGCGCCCTTCCGAGTTCATCGAGAAGTAACTGGTCACGGTGGCCACCTTGAACAGCAGGTCGGTACTCAGGCTCAGATTGACGGTCACACGCTGAAAGTTGAGAAATTTCAGGCAGTGGTAATTCGATCCTACGTTCAGGTAAAAGCTGTAGTCGCTGCTCAGGCAGGCTACGTCGTCCAGCAGGTCGGCAAGCTCTTTCAATGATTTGAGTTCCTTCAACTGGTCGATCTTTTGCAGGCCGAGCCGCAGTTCCTGGGCATCGATCATTTCATTGATTTGTGTAACCCATTTCTTGACATTGGCGATCCATTCCGTTGAGTTCAGCAGGGTGTGGCCGGGATCATGCACGACGAACTGGGCATGAACACTGCCGGTTCCCATCAGCCCTATCGAGGCGGCAAGTCCGAGTATGAGAATGATTCTTTTCATGACGGTTATTTGTTGGTGATGAATAATAGGGTGAATATGACACATACCAGCCAGGCTGTCAGATAGCTCTTGGCATTTTCCTTTTTCGTGGCGAGTGCCCATACCACGAAAATGAGCGCAACGCCCAAAAGTGCGGCGGCAATGCTTCCGGCAAGATTGTATGCGCTGCCGTTGAAGTCGGTTGACCAGCCTAGAAGGGCGGTCAGCCCTTGGGTGGCGTCATCCATACTTTTTCCTCCTTTCCTCCAGATAGCGGTTGATGGCCGTATAGGTCGAGCCGCTTTCGTTGAACAACTGCTTCAGTCGTACTACTGTCGCCTGGCGCGAATCGAAGGCTACGGCGGCGAAGTCGGACACCTCGTTGCGGAAGATGAAGGCATCGTTCGACATCTTGATGAAAAACTCTCTCCAGCGTTCCGTGCGCTGCAACGACTCGATCATATAGGCCTCTTCGTCCGTGATGGAAAGCACGGCTTTCACTTCCGGCAGGTTCTGCCGGTGTTCTGAATGGTCGAGGATAATCTTGGTCGCGCAGTTGATGATGATGGAGTCCTTGATACTGGACGGCATGTTTTTCAAAAACAGGATGTTCTGTGCGGCCAGCGTGATGCTTCCCTCCTTTTTACGGAAGGTTCGGTACAGGTAGGCGATGAAGTCTCCGAATTTCTCGTCTTGCAGGAAGTCGAGTGCTTCGTCGATGATTAGCTCTTTGGCAAACCCCTGGCGTTTCTTGATTTTATCCACGATCATTTGCAGGGTGATGATGGCAACGAGTGGAAAGTACTCTTTCTTAGAGGCATCTTCCATATCGAAGGCTATCAGCCGGTCATGCACGATATCCACGTTCTCGGTAGCGTTCAGCAGGAATGACAGCTCTCCGTCCGTATAGGGTTCCAGTAAAAGCAACAGCTCCTCTATCTCGAATTTCTGTTTCTCAAACTCGGTCATCCGTTTGCTGAACACTTCCTTCAGATAAGCCCGGTAAGTTATCAGCGTCGGGAAGATACGCTCATGCTTCTCTCCTATTGAAGAATTGTTCACATAGTCGTAAAATCCGATGACGGATTTCCTGAGAATGGCGTTTTCGGCAGGCAGCATGGGTTCACGTACCTTCCAAATGTAGCTGATAATGGCGACGATGGTCTTTATCTGGTCATCGGCAGACTCGGCATCCGTGGTGTCGATGTACAGGTATTTGCCGTTCTTGTCACGGTCACACAAGAAGGGGTTGAACGCAAATTTCTTCTGCTCGGTAGAGTCGAAGTATTTGCCCCGGTTCAAGGCTATCATCGAGCGGTAAGAGCCGCCGATGTCAATGATCATCACATCCCGGCCCAGCTCATAGCTTTGCAGGATGTAATTGTTCAGCCAGAAAGATTTACCGGAACCGGACGGGCCGATAACGATGCGGTTCTTGTTGTTCAGCGCCGGATAATCCCAGAGGTTTATCTTGGCGGGAGTACCGAAACGGTCATGGTAGATATGCCCTTTCTCGTCCGAAAGGTACATCCCCTCTTTTTGCAGATAGCAGATGGCCTGCTTGGTCGTGTTGACGAAGCCCCGGTAATTGGCCCTGGCATTGCCGGGTATGTTGCAGAAGAACAGGTTGCACAGCTCGGCGTTCTCCACATAGCACGAACTTTGGTTCATAAAGCTGAAGCCTTGCTGTACCAGTGCGGTTTTCCGCATGAGCGAGGTGCGGTCTGTATCGTTCAGCACGACATTGAAGGCGGTATAGGCGGTCTGGTAGTCGAACTGGGTAATCTCATCGCAGAAGGCTGCCTGCTCGCGTTGCTTCTCTGCCGCCGGAGGGTAGAAGTTGGTGATGTAGTTCAGCGCGTCTTTCTCCGCACCGATGGCCGTTACGGTGGCATCTGGATCGGTTATCTCTATCACGATGTTTACGATGTGGTTGAACGGCAGGCCAAGTCCTACGGGGTACAGCATCGAGCATTTGCTCCGTATGCTGTCCGGTATCTCTATGTTTCCCCCGTATGCCTTCGACTTGCCGGTGTGCGGCACGGCCAGTTCCTGAAGATGCTCGCCTTCGTTGGTCAGCGAAAGGATGGAAACGTGCTGCTGCCCTATTTTCATGCTTCCGCTTTCACTGACAGCCATAGGGTTGACGCTCTTCTGCGTGGCATCGTTTTCCGGTGTCTCGTAAGAGAGGTTGACGTAGTCGTAGATGGCGTTGTTCAGTTCCGTATCATCCATCTTGCGTATCTCAAACTGCTGGATGGACGACAAACCGTTCTCAAAGTTCATCAGAAAGGCTTCCATTTCTGTCAGCCGTTGCTGATATTCCTTATAAGGTTGCTTGAACGGGTAGTGCAGCTTTCGCATCAGCGAGGTGCCCGATGCGCTTTTGCGTATCTTACCGTTTCGGCTGCCGTTCGTGAACGTCACATACAGGTTGGTGTAACTGTTCAGTATCTCCTTGCCGTTGAAATGACGGTTGTTCTCCGCTATCAGGGCATTGGAAGAGTATTCTGCATGATGGTATCGCCCCGTATAGTAGAAATTCTGCTGATGGATGACCGTGCCTGCCGGAAGCAGCTTCAAAAGAGCCTCCAACCGCTCATGGATGTATTGCGCCTCGCTTTCCGACAAGGTGAACACTTCGGGCAGAAGCAGCCGGTAGCCGACGGTGATGTCACCGTTCCCGTTGATGACGGCGTTCTCCGTGATGGTCTGGATAGGCAAGACACTTTCCAGATCCACGGATTTGTCCTTCACCTCTATCTCTGTCTGCCGGATATACAGCAGAGCAATCAGCAGGCACAGCGCACAGATTAGCAGGGATATGAGTATGATGATTCCTATCATGGTTGCTGTTTTAGGATGAATTTGAAAATCTGCCGTTTGTCCGTTATCTGCCGGGGGGTGGCGTTCTTGATCCGGAGGCCGGTCAGGTAGTCCGGGTTACCGGCCTTGTGTTCCTTTTTCAAGGTTTGGAACAGCAGACCGGATAGAAACAGAATGGCGGAAATGATTCCGATGATGAGTATCGGGTGCAGCTGCTTGAATATGCTCACGATGATGATGATGGCCGTCAGCAGCATGAAGATGGCGAACTGTCCCGATGACAGACCGAAGAACTTGATCGGCTTGTTGATTTTACGCATGGTTCTCATGGCTCTTCGTTTTTAGATAATCAGGAAGGCTACCATGATGACTACCACGGCGATGATCCAGCCGAGCAGGTATTCCTTGGCATGGGGATTGTTCGTGGCAAGCGAATAGATGACAAAGACCAGAGCGATGCCGAGTACCGCCGCCAAAATGTATTTGGCTACGTCCAGAATGGTGTCCGCACCCTCTTTGGCTTTGTCTGTCACTTCGGATAGGCTGTTAATCTTCAGGCCGCTTTGTGCCTCCGCCACTTGTGCCGTTCCCAACAGCGTGAAGAATATGAGAAAGGTGAAGATAACCTTTCCATAGCGGTTAATGACTTGGTTCGCTTTTTCTCTTACATTTTCGATTGCTTTCATTTTGTTCCTATTTTTTAATTAAACATGAATCGTTTTCAGTCTCTCCCATTGCACATCCTTATACTTGATGGATATGGGCTCTTCTTTCGGCTGTTCCGGCAGTGGTTTGCCTGAGTAGTAGTAGGCTCTTCCATGCAGGTACATATCGGCTATCTCGGCAGCCAATTCCTCTTCTTCCAGCTCAGGCTGAAATACCACGCAGATGACCGGACAGGCTCTCTCCTGCCCTTCCTTGCGCACCGCCTCCCTTATCGGCTTCTCTTTCTCCTTTCCGGAAGAAAGTGCTTTCTTCTTTTTCCGAAAGTAAAAGTGAAGCGTGACACAGGCGAGTATGGCAACCAGTATCAAATCCACTACGTTCATAAGAGTTGCCAGATAATGAGCCAAGTGACCAATGCCGTGATATAGGTGATGATGGCCTCTTTGGTGCGCTCGTGGTTGCTTATCAGCTTTTTAAGTACCGCTAGTCCGGCACATAGAAAGCCTACCCCTATCAGCATGGCGCCTATTTCACGGTATAAGGAGATCAGGCCGGATACATTTGTATCGGCTAACAATATGATAATAAGCATGGTGATATGATTTGTCGGTTAGTAGAGCAGTATCTTTATTCCTACGTTCCAGACAGTGTTCCACTTGTCAATGGATAGGGGATTCCAATGTTGTTGTATGCGGGCAAGCAATGCCGTTCGGGGCAGGATGAATACTTCCAGTTCCGTTTCCAGTTTCGGGCCGATGATGAAGTTGTATTCCTTATCGGGGTGGCGGACGTATTCTGTACCGATGAATCCTCCCAGGCCGATGCCCCAGTAAACGGATTTCAGGTTGCAGGCCAGGGTTCTGTAATAACCGCCGTCCACAAAAAAGTCCTTACCCTTGTCATGTATCGTTTCGGGAATCGTTTCTTCCGGGTTCAAGGTAGAGACTTGCGGTAGGTTGGCTGTATATTCGTAAGGTTTCTCAAAATAGCTAAACCCGGCTTTCCAATAGCTTGTCCGGTTGATGTATCTGGAAAAGGACAGGTTGTAATAGTTGCCTGCATTGCCGAACAGGTTAGTGCCGTAGTTCAATTCAAGTGCCGGGATGTTCTCATAATGGCGTTGCGCAAAAGCGCTTACGGTGCATAACAGCAGGCTAAGGCTGATAGCAGTCAGTCTGATGTGTTCCATGGGAATTACTCTTTAGGTTATTAATGTTATATATTTTTCTATTTGTCTCATACGGTGTTTCCAATTTACGCGGATTCCTGTCGGCAGAACCGAATCAAGGTGCTTATCGCGTTGTTTTCGCTCCAAACATATAGATTATATACGGGAGGACAAATTTTATGAAGGGCTTTTAAAGGGCCTTTCGTGTTTATTTAATGTGCATTAAAAAATACATGTGCCGTAAACCGGCAGGTGTGGAATAATTCTACAGAAAAAAGCCGGATAGGATTAGTTGTGTAAAACTGTCCTGCCCGGCTTATAGGGTTTGGTTTATATGCGCTTTCGGATGTTGCTCAATGCTTGTGGCGTGATGCCGATATAACTTGCTATGTCTTTTAAGGGTATTGAACGTAACAGCCATTTTTCATTGGCCAAAAGCGCTTTGTAACGCGCTTCGGCATCCAGTGTGTAAAACTCCTCTTCCCTTATTATTTTGCGGTTGATGGATCTTACCAAATGTATTCTGGCCAGCTTGTTGAAATTGATGGATAACTCATATAGCTGATGAAGATCTTTTTTGGGCAATCTCCAGATCTTGCATGGCTCCAATGCCTTGATATTGTAGTGGGCATGGTGTTCTTCATGTGAAAGGAAAAAATTGATGAACTCTTTGGCTTGGATAAACCGTGCTGAAATCTCTCTATTCTCTTTGTCCGGAAACCATAACCGGACGATGCCGGATTCCAGATAATAGAGGTAGCATACTTCCTCGCCCCTGGTGACGAGGTGTTCTCCCTTTTTGATATGGATAAGCTCGAAATGAGCATCAAGATACGCCTTTTCTTCGTCTGTCATCCGCACGTGAAGATGGGCGCCCATTACCATGAGCGTCTCATCTATCAGGGTGGCAATTGTTTGAACCATTGAATTTGTTTTATGTTTATATAAGGGTACGGAAACGTACCCTCTAACATGGACGTGGCGTTCCAACAACAAAGGCACGCCCCGTACCAGTTTCATACTGGTACAGGCATGCGCCTGTTGTTGTTAATTCCTTAACGATAGATGCCACTCTTTTGTTAGACAGACGGACGTATGTAAAAAGCGGGCTGCCAATTTTCTGACAATCCGCTGCAAAGATACTATTTTATGGTTTTTGTTCCAACTTTTAGGGATTTAAGTTGACGGCAAGGTCTTCTGGACGAATGCCTACTACCTTTATATAGATATCCCGGTAGATGTTCTCCTTAATCTCCTTGTCCTCTTCAGAATAAAGCCATGCGGTAAATTCATGATAATATTCGCCGGTTCCCAATTTAAAGAAATCCTTATATTGATAATGTCTGCTCACGGGAATGCCTTTCTTGTTTAACAAGAAGCATGATTTAAGCGCATCGTGATATTGCGAGGTCAGTATCGCCTTTATCTTTTCGTCGAAATATTCCAATGTTTCCTGGTCAAAGAAAAACTGTACGGTGTAGGGCCACTTCTCCCCTTTTCCTTTGATGTACTGGTATTGGAATTTGGTTCTCTCCAGCTTTTTGTTGATACCGTTTAAGATGCTGGTCACCTTCTTCTTCCGGTCATGGTTGTCCTTTACCGTTACATCAAATTCCTTGGCAAGTTGGTCAACCGTAACGGTGAAATAAGGTGCTTGTCCTTGGTCAATCTTATACTTGATCAGGTAAATCATTTTCGCCAGGTTCAGATAAAACTTGCGGTAGCCTTTGCGGTTGGGCAGGTTACGGTAGTCTTTCAGTTCCAGCAGATTGTATTCGGTAAGCAAAGTATTCATCAGATCTTTGCTCAGATGCACGTTGTAATTCCGCTTGGTGCGCTTTTTCGTGCCGAAGTTATCCTTTATCTCAAAGCGGTCCAGTATTTGAATGAACTTATATTGCGTCTTGCCGTTCATGGCGTATGCTACACTGAGGTTGGATGTCCCTAAACGGTATAACGCCGCTTCAAAGGTGTTCTCTATCGGATGCTCTATCTTTTGGCCGTTCTGTTCGGTGATATATACCGGACGTTGGTTGCTGAACAGGAAATCAAGCTGCTTCTCGGTCAGTTTTCGTTGCAACTTGGTTCGTTCATACCCCATGACCTCACAAAAATCGTTGATGGAGAACCAGCAGTCGCCGAACAGATCTTTCATTTGTGAAGATGCCACGTAAATGATAATGTCAGACATGACAGTGCCGCCTGCATCAAATAGAACTTCCAAT
This sequence comes from Bacteroides sp. AF34-31BH, assembly GCF_003602795.1. NCBI lineage: Bacteria > Pseudomonadati > Bacteroidota > Bacteroidia > Bacteroidales > Bacteroidaceae > Bacteroides > Bacteroides sp. AF34-31BH. The sequence goes on along the minus strand of NZ_QTLV01000007.1, from coordinate 46,184 downwards.
ACTTTCGTGTTGGAAGACTCGCTGAGAGTCCTGGGGACTCTGCTCAACTCTTTTTGTGTATTACTTTCCTTCATAGGCGGACACTTGTTGTTTACTGATGCAAAGATACGTTTTTTTACGGAGATAGTGAATCTAACTCCCTATAAATGAAGATTCCAAAGCATTTTTTTCGTGCTGTTTCTTGATTTAGTTGTGTAAAAGTGTCCCGACTACGGCTGTTTCCGATCCCCCAGTTGTGTAAAAGTGTCCCGAATGGCCGGTTTAGTTGTGCAGAAGTGTCCCGGATTCCTGATTTAGTTGTGTAAAAGTGTCCCGAATGCAGATTCTAGTTGTGTAAAAGTATCCCGACTTTCCTGTTCAGTTGTGCAGAAGTGTCCCGAATAGTCGGTTAGTTGTGCAGAAGTGTCCCGGTTACGAGAAGATGCCAGTAAGTGCTAACTTGCAATAATATAGTTGATTATACGGAAAACCTCCCTTATTAGTTGTGTAAAAGTGTCCCACAAATACTTAAATCCCTAAAAACCTAAATAAAACGAAGAAATGATTTTGTTACCGTATTCTTACTTTCGGAAAAAATTTTGAGGTGGAAACAAGTAGAGGTTTGAATTCTTTAACATATTGTCCAGGATAATAGGCAAAGGGATTTTTCCGCAGTTGTGTAAAAGTGTCCCGGTTCAATGCCGGCCTTCACTAAAACGGTGTGCAAAAATAACGCCTGCCCGACGGATGCAGTCGAACAGGCGTATATATTTTTCCGAAAGTAGAATCAGATGCTCATATACTTCTTCAGTATCGCTTGAATCTCCTTGTTATGGCTGGTCAATATGTCTTCAAGAATGTTGTTTGCGATGTTGTGCATTCCTAATCCAGTGGCCATAGCAATCTGCTTCAGCTTTCTGTGGGTTTCGCTGGATATCCGGATTACTTCGGTGTTCTTTAATTTTCGCTCTTCCAGATATTCCGAGAATTTTTTTCCGCAGACTTTGCTTTCTTCTGTTTTTGGAGAAGACTGCACGGAAGGTTTGGATTCCGGCTTTTCCATTTGTTCCGGCTGAGGTTCTTGGACGGTTTCTTTGACTGGAGCCGATTCTTTCACCTCTTCATGGATGGGGTGCTCAATCGCAGGTTGGGGGATAGTGCTTTCCGCAACACTTCCGATCTGCTGGATTTCCTGCTCTTTCTTACTGGCGCTTTGCAGCAAGAGTTTTCTCATGGCGGCTGATGATGTCCTTTCTTTGTTGGTTGCCATAGCTTTATTCTCCTATATGGTTACAGATTAATTCCAATACCTCTTCACAGAAAGCATCACAGGGATGATGGTACGCTTTACTCAGCGTACTTAAATTGCGTTGATAGTCAACCCTTGAATCCTTGATGTAGTTTTGCATCAACTCGAAAGGCAAGGTTTTTTTATTTTTCAAAATTTCTTTGAACTCCAGCACATTCGGAAGAACACGGTTCATAACACCACGCACGGTAGTCTTTTTACCAATCTTTCGACGGCTTTCGATAATCCCTTCATAGATGTTATAGTAAAAGGTCAATGTAGGTCTTAAATCGGTCTGGTTCGGTTCGAAGGGAATGATGATCACGTCAACGAAGTGCAGCGTTTCAACTACACCGTTTTGTTTCAGGTTACCCGGAAAATCGACAAGTATAATGTCGTAATTGTCCTGAAGGAAATCCAGTTGGTTGATGAACTCTGAGGAAGAGATATTGATAACCTCATATTCTTCTTCCTTTTTCATGATTCCGTCCTCGGCTTCGTCCTCACGTAATTTTCCGATAGTGTTCTGCATGTCGTCGATATCCACCACGGCAATGGATAAGCCCCCCTCTTCGTTTGACTGCGAATGAATATAACCTGCAAACAAAGCTGTCAGCGTAGACTTCCCTACCCCGCCCTTGGGATTCTCAAAAGCTACGACTACTCCTGGTAATATTTGTCCCATAATGTACGTTTTTAAGTATGTGCGCAAATATATAAATAATAAATTAAATAATTGCATACTTTTATAATTAATTTATTATACACTTTTTTACTTAATTGTATAAGTAATTACATATATAAATATAAATATAAATATGTACATACTTAATCTTATAATTAAGTATGTATGTTCATACTTTGTAATAATATAATTAGTAATTATGTATTTTGTAACTAATGGCTTTCCGTTCGCCTGTTACAATGTGCGTAGTTACTTTGTAACAAAGTGAGCGGTTAATCTGGATTAAGAAATCAAGACTTTTGTCTGGTTTTGTTTCACAGCTGAGTATTATTGTATATCTTTGCTAATGCAAGGTATGTTTTTGTGGGTACAAAAAACCTTGCGACAGCCGAGCTGCCGACCAATGTTCGTTACACTCACATACTCTGTATATATGAAAGAGAATCGAGATATAAGTATAAAGATCCGCTTGACGGAAGCCGAGAAAGAACAGCTTCTTCAACGTTCAAAGGAAGAGGGAAAATCCCTTTCTTCCTTTATCAGAGAGTCTGCCTTGAAAGGCAGAAGCATATCGAAAACCGATGTGCAAATGATATATGAACTTCGTAAAATAGGAGCCAATATCAACCAGCTTGCCAAACATATCAATACGCTTCCGTCCGATGAAAATATATTGTATTCATTGGATCGGATTAACCAATACCTTTCGGATGTAGAAACCATTAACCGGAAATTGTTATGATAGCCGAGATACAACCTTCTTTCTCATCCCACCTGTCCATGAGCCGGAAAATTGAATACCAGCTTTCCAAGGTCAAGGAAGGAAACGGAAAAGTGCTTTACACCTCCACTGGTGACGAACTGGCCGCCATGCCAGCCTACATGAAACTTATCTCCCAGTTGAATGACCGGGTGAAACTACCTTATGCGGAATTTATTCTGAGCCTCTATCCGGGAGAAAGCCTTTCCGATGAACAGTGGCTTTCTCTTGCCGGGGAATATATCGAGAGGATGGGGTACGGAAAGTCCTGTTATGCCGTTGTCCTAAATACCGACAAGGCACACAGCCATGTGCATGTGCTGCTGACCACAATTGATGAAGAAGGCAAAAGCATTCCTTCCGGAAATAATTACAGCCGTTCCGAAAAGATCTCAAGGGAACTGGAGCAGAAGTACGGTCTGTTGCCTTTGGAAAGGGAAGGAGGCAAGAGAACCACGTTGGGAGAGGCGCAATACCGTAACTATTATTTCGATGCGGCCTTGAAGAAAGCCATGCGTAGTTATAATTACAAGGATAAGGTATCGGCTGTCCTGGAACAATCCGATACATACCGGTCTTTGAATAAACCCTTGCAAGAAATAAAATTGGCCAATGAAGAATGGCGTGTCCTATTGGGGGATGAAAGCTATGACAACCTTTTCGCATTGCTGGAAAAAGGAGGTTTTTTCAACCCCTTGTTCAAGGATGAACTGTTACAACAGCTTGACCGCATCTACTCTTTTTCCGAAAGTACATCCGATTTCCGAAGGAACCTGGAACAAGAAGGATTGTATATGCGTCTGGTCACCAAGAAGGACAAATCCTATTATGTCTATGGCATCAAGGATTCAGGCTTTTACCTGAAGGACGTTTCACTTCCTCAGAAATATCGTTTTGGTAATATTCGTTTTGATGGCCGGGGCATGAGCGCCGATGAACAGAAGCATTATCTCTATGACCATGTGTTTAAGGCATTGAACGCTTCTTTAGGCTATGAGGATTTTAAGAAAAGGTTGGCGGAAGAATCGATCCGTGTGACGGAACATGTAAACAGCAAAGGCGCATACGGGATTTCCTTTTATATGGAAAACGTGGAAAATGCTCATGTCTTTAAAGGTGCGGATCTTTCCCGTAAGCTCACTTATCAGAATATCCAGAAGCATTTCGATGGTGTGGCTGTCGGTCTCTCGCCACATATCGATAGGGTAGGGGAGTTCCGTGAGCGGGTGGATCGTGAGGCTTTCTATATGCAGGGTGGGGGAGTTATGGCCATTCCGGAACTTGACATTACCGGCAGCGGGAAGAAGTCGCAAGAGGATGATCTCATACCGTCCAAAAAGAAACGGAAACGCAAGAGTGGTCCCGATTTCTCATTATGATGAATACTAACTTAATATATTTGCTTTATGAATTATCAGACCGTTTTACAGAATTATCATCCCACTGAACAGGGGGATTTCATGTTGAGATATGAGATAGGTGGCCGGGGATATGTCGTTTACTCACCGGAGAAGGATGCGTTGTCTTGTATTGAATTACATGGCTTTTCCGAGCTTACTCCTTGGCAATTGGCTTTTGTTCTTTCCTTGGATATGCAGCAGATGAAAGAACAGGACGAGCTTTCTCTCTTCGTATGTTGTAAGCGAGAAAAGCTCTTGTCTTATCTTTTCGATGTGGAGGAAAGCGAAACCGTCTTGAAGACAAAGCACGTGTCCGGTTGGCAGGGCTATCTGATGATGGATATCCATAAGCCGGACAGGGTACGGAACGTGTTCCAGTTCCATCCGGAAACGAAAGAAGCCCGTTTGGTCTTTGATAACCGTTTATGTGTCGCTTCCCTTCGTGAGAAAGAAAAAGGAAAGCTCATCCATCTCTGTTGGAGTCCTTCTGTCTTTGCTGCCATCGATAAGGGAGGAGAGCGTACCGCACCGGCTTATCTGTTGGCTTCTGATGCTGCCTTGTTGCATGGGTATGCCATGAAACAGATTGCGGAATGCTTTGCCGGTACACCGGTTGAAGAACGGGTTATCGGTATTCATGTAGGGGATAATGTCTATGAGGCCTTGTCTTTTGTGTGCTATTACGTCCGTAACGTGCAGGATGAATATTTGGTTATTCCTGAGCGGAAAGATGGGATGGTGATTCTTGAAACCCCGAAATGGAATCCGATACGCCAGGCTAACTTCGTGGCTTCACTGAACAAGATGGCGGTTGACCAGGCGAAGAAACGCTATCCGGAAATGGAGGTTCCGAATGAACGGCCATTCACGTGCCTCTCTTTTGCCCGGAAGTCTTTCGTCTATTTCCCGGATCTGAAGGTGTATCAGGAGGTGTTCTTGAAGATGTATTTGGGGTTGGTGAGGTTACAGGAGGTGCATTTGCTGGGGTAAGGAACAATTGCAGTGCTGCTTATAAAATAGTGGCACTACTATTGTTAGAGTACTTCTATCATTCCTTTGGTTACGGCATCGGCCAGTAGTCTTTTTACAATCCTGCCACTGGGAGGATTGGTTATCCCAAGCGTTATCTCAACCCTGTTTGATAGAGGATGATAGTGCAGGTATTGGAGGATTTTCATACAGGTACAATTCGCATTGATAAAAATGAAAGCGTCACCGTCCCGTACATTCTTTCCCATCTGGTTGGTCACGATGCCGCTAAGCGTATAAAAACTCTTACGCATGTCTGTCGGATACGGGTAAAGATAATATCTGTTGGATTCATTCAAAGAAAACATAGGCTAACGGTTTGAATTCAAAAATATCAGGGTTTGCAATACCTCCGGTGACAAAGGGCTGTTCAAGCGGACTGTAACGCCATTGGGATAGGAGATCTCACATAGCGGCTGGGGAATTGGCGACGGGCTGACCGGAGGGGCAGACAGCAGGGATTTCTCCTTATGGGGAAGACTGACCTGGCCCTTACTGTTTACCTTTACCGGGATAAAGCCGCCTTTGCGCAACAGCTTGGAACGCCACTCGTAGAAACGTTTGGGACGAATACATTCATTCGAACAAAAATCCATAACTGACAGTCCGCTCGACTTGAAACGGGAATAAATAGATTCAAAATCTTCCATGGTCCATTGATGTGACATAACAATTGAGCTTTTTTACTTTGATTACAAAAGTAATATCACATTTTTAGAATGAAAGGGGGAGTTTATCGAATGCTTACATTTTTTTGTTTAATTAATATTATATTCTCCAAAATAAATGTTTTGGCGTATTATATGTTTAATAACCAATAAATTAGATAACTGTTTGATTTTGATTATAGTTGGATTTATATTGATATGGCGAAATACTTGGCTATTATATATCAATGTGAATAATGTTGGATTTTATTCTTCTTTTATTTCCGTACTGCCCTTTTCCTTGTTTTCTGCCTCCCCTAATGTACGTTTTTTCATAGCCCCGTCTGAGAGCCTTTGTTTTTGAACGGCAAATTTATTTCGGTGGATGGATACGAAAGAGTTCCGGTCTTCGCCCTTTGTACCGAAAAAAATAACGCCGGACGGCTTCGCTGTCCCCAACATTTTTTGTCGTCCAAAACTTTTCTCAATCCCTCCTTCCTTCTTGTTGTGTGCCGTAAAAAAAAGGCTTATAAACTCAGATGGGGCATGAAAGCTCAAAAAAAAAGTCGGCAGAAAGAAAAGGCCATCCCGGAAAGGGGTTTTAAAAAAAGGTCTTTAAATCTAGCTGAAGCATAAAATTAGAAGTTTAACCCTTTAAAAATGTGACATATGATTACAGTGACGGAACAACTAAAGAATGTGTTTGAAGCCAACCCTTTGTACTCAAAAGAGGGGCAGGGGCTTAATGCGGAAGTCATCGCAAGGTTTTTCCTTCCTTTTTCTTCGGTGGTATGGTTGGTAACGGAAGCCGAACAGCAGGAAGACGGTGACTGGCTTTTTTTCGGTTATTGCCATATTCAAGAATGGGAATGGGGTTATGTGCTTCTTTCTCAAATTCAAGAGGTGAATGTTCGTGGGTTGACCGTGCAGCTGGATAAAGGACTGAAAACCGGTATAACGGTAAAAGCTTGCCTGAATTGATTAGAGAATAAACGGAGAGGGAACAACCCCTTTCCGCTTTCCAACCGGAATATTGAACTTAAAAACGGAAGTTATGGTTTACGAGACGAATTGCACGGAAATAACACAGGACAAATGGCGTGAGCTGATGAAGTACGGTAGAAAATGCTCCTATCGGCTGCTTACGGCGAGAATCAAGCGGGAATTGCCGGAATTATACCATGCGCTGGCTCTCCAGTTCTATAATCCTTATGCGGAACAGTGCAGGCAGACACCCACACATTATATATTGGTTCATTCGGCCATTGAATATTTTATCAGAAAACAATAAAGGACAAATGGTTATGAAAACAAAAAAGGTTGATAAAAAGAAAACGCTGGCTTATGCGGTGGCATTTTACTTTACGGATGTTTCCGTAAAGTTCATGATGGGGAATGCGATGTATGAGTATGTACATACCGTTTATGACAGGCGGTATGATAACGGTGGCTTTAATACGCTTGCCGTAGTCTATAATTACAAGAGGATGAAGTACGAGGTATTGGTCGTATCGGACGAGAAGGTAGGTGATAAGGAGATTCATATATTATAAGTTTCACAAACAGGGCTTTTGCCATATAAAAACGGCTTTTGAGATGAAAAAGTTATCGGCTTATACGGTTGCATCCAACTGCACCGACTTGACGGATATACGTGACGGCATCGCTGAAATACATGAAGCGATGAAGACTTGCGTTGAATCCGGGAAACATATCCCTTCATTCTATGTTTCCCGGTTGGCCAAACTGGAAACTAAAAAGAAGAAACTGGAGAAACGGACGCAGGTACACATGACCGTCACCATCCGTTTCTTTATAGATGATGATACCCTTACAATGGCAGTCAGGCATTGCCTTTTCTTCAAGCTGGAACCGACTCGGCAGAATGTGATGAAAGCCATCCGTGATGCGGTTCTTAATAACGGACGTTCCATTCTTGACTTTCCGGAAGCATGGGGAGAAGATCTTATGGATGTGTCTTTCTTTGATGTGGAGAATGCCATGAAGAAGCTGCGTTCCTCATTCGGCCTATAAACTTCATTGCATATTTTTCCGAAAGTAAAGTAACCGTTGGATTTTTGGCCAGCGGTTCTTTTTTCAAAAAAGAACCAAAAACTTTGAATACAATCTTTTTTCATCTTCTAACTTATGTATTCGGAAAAAATTCCATGGCATTCAGAAAAGGGATGATAGCGGTTTGGGGATTATAGGGTAGATTTGTGGGGTAAGCTTACAGAGACAGTTTTTATAGGCAGGTTCCGAAAAGCCTTTGAGAGAGTAGGAGAACATGAGTTATAATATATGGCTATAAGTATAAATGATAGACAATTGATTACACAATTTATTACTAATACTCAGAATTTGAATGTTAATTTACCTACAAATGGTGGAGGGTGTGCTAATTTAGTTAGAGGAATTATAGAACAGGCAACAGGAAAAAGAATTTCAGTTAATCCTTTTGGAGCTTCTTTAGAAAGTATGATACAAAAAATAAATACCTATCATGATTTAGCTAAATGTAATAATGGAGATATATTATATTTTGTGCATCTTCCTAATGCTGCTGTAAATTTACATCAAACTATTCATTATGCAATTTTTTGTAATGTTAATAATGCTGGTGTACAGAAAAATGTTATTGGGATAAATGGATTAGCAGATCTTTCTTTTTCTCCCACAGCTTATCATGGTGTTGTAGCATCTGTAATATCTCCGGGTAATTTTAATGGAGTAGGGCAGGTGATATATGATACTGTAGCATTCCCTAATATTCTTGGTGAATTGTATGTTATTGATTATGAATTGATATAGGAATAAGTTTCTTCGTTATTTTATGGCGTACAGTAGTATAGAAATAGAAAAAAACTGAAAATTGAATAGTAAATTTGTTTGCTCCATGTTACGTTTATTACCGCTTGTAATCGGGCTTTGCGCAGACTTTATGTCCTGAAGGCTTTTTAGTACCCCTTCCATTTGGAAGATTTTGACAGCAGCGATGAAGGTGGTGGAGGATATATCCGGCTGGAGGCTTTTCAGTGTGTTCTCCGATGGCTGATATCCTCTCATCTTCAGTTCCAGAATGGTATTGAAGTCATCATTTCGCATAGCCTTCATGAAAGCCTCCTCTTGTTCGTTGGCAATGTCCGGATTTGGATCGTATGCAGTTGCTTGCCGAACAAGAACAGACTTTTTATTAATGTAATAGTGTCGCTATTCGTCTGTTTTTATCTTCTAGCTAAAGGCAGTAACAACCGTTCCACAAGTTCTTTCTTGTTCTCAACGGGCATCTTGTTTCTGCCTTTGGCAATGACTTCAGCAGCCAAATCGCTTTTACGCCCGGCAATGTATTTCTGTCGCTTTCCGTTTATGAAGGCCTCGATACGGAAATCATGCCGGGTGTTTTCGATGATGTTGATTTCTGATACCAAAAAGCCATCCTCTGTCTCGTAGGGTTCGACAATGGTGGGCAGGTAGTGTTTCATGGTTTTCCCTATGATCGGAGATACCAAACCGGAAAGATGCTCTTCGATGCGGTCTTTCCAATAGTCATCGATTTGATGATTGGTGGCATAATCGTAAAAATGGCTGATGGCAAGGCTGACTTCTTCGATTATCCTTTTCGCATTCTTTATTCCGTTCTGTTTGGCAAATTGCATCAGGTCATCTTCCGTGATGTCGTTATCTTTTCCTGCAATGCTCATGGAGTGTGCGTTTTCGTATGCCGCACCGTCCAAATTGGTGGTGAATGTCATGTCGTAGGCTGGGGTGATGTGCCATGTGCCGTTTCTTTCCATCAGGAAAGAGAAATTCTTGATGTGGTCATCCACATTGCCGCCCATGATATTGAATACCGTCCTACGGTAGAGTTCGGACTGTTCGCTTGCCGGGATGTTCAGTTTTCGGCAGACTTCAAACAAATCCTCATAGCTCGTTGCATCCGGATTCATGGCAGCAAGTGTCTGTGTATGTATCTTCTCTCCGTTTATCCTATCGTAACGCTCCGTCAGGAAGTGATGTTTTCCCTCAATTTGAATGAGTCGGGAAGGCATCATCGTAATCCCGGCTTCCTTTGCCATCTCATAATATACCATTTCCATTTGCGTGAACGGAAAATCGTCCCCTTCTGCAAACTTCAATATGTAGTAGGTATAGCCCTCCGGTAAAGGGACTTGGCCGGAACGTATATCATGTGTCGTTTCATTGATGGCGATGATGGCTTTCGGGTGCTGCCCTCCGGCTGATGTACCTATCTCATAGATACTTTGCAGTTGCAGTGCTTCGTCATCTTGCACGGATATTTCCTCCCGTTCCTCAAAGATACGGCGTGCCAGTTGGTATAAACTCTCTATCTGGAGAGTGGAAGAGGATTCCAATCCAGGAGTGGCCGGGATGAACTCAAAGGCTCCCATTCCCCGTTTCCCGATGAAAGACAGTTTATCTACCGGTGTGAGTTTGCGCTTGGGGATATGGTTTTGTGCCGCCCATTGGTCGAAGACCATGTTACCCCACCGATCAGGCAATGAATCTGCCAAAAACGGTGGGAGACCTTGATAAGTCTTTTCTTTGTTTCCGAGTATGGGCATACCCTTTGCCGCCGGTCCTTTGACAGAAGCGGTCAGTGGGGCGATTTCCACTCCTTTCTTGATGAAATCCGGATGATAGTTGAAGACGGCTCTTTTGTTTCTTTCGTCCCAATAGAGCTTTCCGACTTCTTCTCCCCATAACATAACACTCACAACATTATTTTCCATGTCTTATCCTTTTCGGCTTTTTATTCATTATTCGTTCCATTGTATAGGCTGAAACAGGTATTTCCGGCATCAGATCATCCATCTGTTCCAGACAGTCCACTACTCGTAACAGGGCAAGAAAGTTGCCCATATTGATGTTATAGGCCTTCCCGTTCTCAAACTGGCGTAAGGTGATAAGGCTGACACCGGCTTTCTCGGCAGCCTCTTTTTGGGTGAGCCTATAGGTTAGCCTGTATTCCTTAAATCGTCTGCCCAGTTCCACTATGATTTCCGGATTGGCCATGGCTTGGGTGATGTGATTCGTTGTCATTTTACAAAGGTAAATATATTAATTGTTAAATCAAAATATGATATATAACAATTAATATATTTACTGTTATATTGAATTGTGCGCGATGTAGTTTGTGTGCTAATCCCCCAATTCCATGCTACGTTTATTGCCGCCTGTAATCGGGCTTTGCGCGGGTTTTATGTCCTGAAGGCTTTTTAGCATCCCTTCCATTTGGAAGATTTTGGCGGCAGCGATGAAGGTGGTGGCGGATACATCCGGCTGGAGGCTTTTCAGTGTGTTCTCCGATGGCTGATATCCTCTCATCTTCAGTTTCAGAATGGTATTGAAGTCATCATTTCGCATAGCCTTCATGAAAGCCTGCTCTTGTTCGTTGGCAATGTCCGGCATATGGATCGTATGCAGTTGCTTGCCGAACAAGAGCAGGTTTTCTCCGATAAAATCGGCGTGTTCCGGCTTGACCCCGCAATCCTTGGCAGTCTCATGCCAATGCGATACGGTTTCCTGTATCTCTTCGATAATCTGTTTGTGTTTCCGGATACCCATGTTCTCACCTACCTTTTGCAGATCTTCCATCGTGAAATTGTCTTGTTTGCCGTTGAGTGACAGCTGGTGGCGGTTCGTCCATTTGCCGCCCGGTGTGTATGAGTAGCAGAGGTCGTATGCTGGGGCCAGTTTCCACTTCCCTTGTCTATCCATCAGGAAAGATAAGTTCTTGCTATGGTCGTCATGGTTCCGGCTCATGACGTTGAACACCATTCTTCGGTATAGTTCCTCCTGCTCTGGATAAGGGAGGTTCATCTGCCGCATGATACGGAATATCTCTTCGTATGAATGGCGTTGGTCACGGTCATAGTGGGCAAGCCCGGCCAATGTCTGTACATGGATCTTCTCTCCGTCTTCCATACGGTCAAAACGTCGTGTCATAAAGTGATATGACTCTTTTTCCTGAAGTAACCGGCATTCCATCATATCGATACCGCAGGCTTTTGCCATCCGGTGATAGGCATATTCGATATTTCCTATTCCTTGTGGATTGTCCGTTATCTGCGTGTGTTCGCTGTATTTGCCGCCATCAAATTTCAACAGCCAATACCCGAATCCTTCAGGAGCTTTTACCTGTCCGGAGCGTACCTCTCCGGTAATATCGTTGTAGGCGATGATGGCCTTGGGCTTGGCACCTCCGGCAGATGTTCCCACTTTCAGTATATCCAGAATGTTTCTTCCTTCCTGGCGCAGTTGGACCTGAAAAGCCATTCTGTCCGTGAATACGGATTTGGCAAGCTCAGTCAGTTCCTCGATATGGAGCACTGATGATTCGTTCATGCCGTTGATTGGCGAGGACGGCTCAAACTCCAGTGCGCCCATGCCACGTTTGCCTACATAGCAAAGCCTGTCTAAAGGGGTAATCTCTTCTCCGGACAATCCCTTGCTGGCAAACCATTCATTGATGATCTGGTTTCCGAAAGTGTCCGGCAGTGAATCGGCAAACAGGCCGGGCAACCCCTTGAAACAGTCGGTACGGTTTTCAAGGAACCGGTAGGGGGTGTTCCTGTACTGGCTGATGGGCATGATGATGGGAGAAATGTCAAGACCGGAGCGGATGAACTTCCGTTCATAGTCGAACAAGGCGGCATTGCTTTCCTTTTCCCAATAGAGAGAGCCTACGCTTTCTCCCCATAGCTTTACATCTACTATCAAATCATTCATGGTTATCTTGTTTTAAATGGCGTACACGGTAGCGTTTCTTTCCTTGCAGTTTTTTGAGCTCTATCGGGCTGACCCGGATTTCCGGTACCAGTTGCTCCAGGTTCTCCAGCAGGCCGAGCGAGCGGAGTACGCTGATGAACAACAGCAGCGATACCGATTTGCCCTTCTCGATGTTCGCAACGGTCAAGGGGCTTACACCGGAAGCCGTTGCCAGTTCTTCCTGCGTGATATGCTGCCTGATACGTGTCTCTTTGATGCGCTGGCCGATTCTCATCAGCACAGCTGGATTGCTCATTTCATTCCACATGGTTGTTCCTTTTTTGCAAATATACAAATAATCCATGTAAATATATAGATTAACTTGAATATATGATGTTAATCTATATGAATACAATGATTATAGTTGCTTTATCGGCTGTTTTTTTCTTTGAACTAGGATGAAAACTGACTAAAATCACAATGTGTTGTGAATATGAAAGAGCTAGGAAAGATGATTAAAGAGTGCAGGAAGAGTTTGAAGGTCAATCAGCTGGAACTTCTCCGAACTGGCGGGCGTGGGCATCAATACGCTGGTGGCCATCGAGCGTGGAGAAGGCAATCCTAAATTGGCTACTGCTTTCCATTGGAGTTGATTAAAGTGCGGAAAAATGTATAAGATTGCTTCTATTATCTGTTTATTTTAGTATATTTGTGCTTTAAATAAGTGCGGATAAATGTATTATACGCTGTTTTTACATGTATAAAAATGCTGTTTGTAGATGAAAAGATTTGTTTTGCAACAACTTATAGAATGGAAAAACCGTGAGGATAGAAAACCTCTGATTTTAAATGGTGCCCGACAAGTTGGGAAAACATGGCTGCTCCATGAGTTTGCCAAACTTGAATACAAAAAAGAGGCTTATGTGGTATGCCGTAAGAATAACCTTGCACGCCAGCTTTTTTCTCAGGATTTCAATGTTGACAGAATTTTACGGGGGCTGCGTGCGATGACTTCCGTTGACATTACTCCGGGTGATACGCTTATTATCCTTGATGAGATACAAGATATCCCGGAAGCACTGGAATCTTTGAAGTATTTTAAAGAGGAGGTTCCGGAGTATCATATAGCTGTGGCAGGTTCACTTTTGGGGATATCCCTTCATCAGGATGTGTCTTATCCCGTAGGGAAGGTAAATGTCATCAATATATTTCCTATGAACTTTGAAGAGTTTCTTGTCGCCAAGGGAGAAGAAGAAGCTTGTAAATTGCTTATGAGTGGGGATTTTGAAACGATAAGCCTCCTGCATGACAAATATACGGATCTCCTTCGGCAATATTATTATGTAGGTGGTATGCCGGAAGTTGTACTCAAATATGTAGAAACGGATTCCTTGCTGGAAGTCAGAAGAATACAGTCGGAGATTTTGCAAGGCTATGATCTTGACTTCTCAAAACATGCGCCCAAAGAACAGGTTCCGCGTGTCCGAATGGTATGGAACAGCATTCCTTCCCAATTATTTAAAGAAAACAAGAAATTCATTTACGGAGCTTTGCGAAAAGGTGCCAGAGCCAATGATTTTGAGATGGCCATTCAATGGCTTGTAAATGCCGGGTTGTTGTATAAAGTGCCTCGATGTACCAAACCGGAGCTTCCGCTTGATATTTATGAAGACCTGTCGGCTTTCAAACTCTATATGGTTGATTTGGGGCTTATGGGTGCTATGGTCAAGACAGATCCGGCCCAAGTCTTGATTAAAAACGACATATTTAAGGAATACAAGGGAGGAATGACTGAACAGTATGTATTGCAGCAGATGAAAAGTAAGGGCGTGTCACCGATTTATTACCATAACACAGACAATTCGCGTCTTGAGTTGGATTTTGTTATTCAACGTAATGCCCAAATGGTGCCGATAGAAGTGAAGGCCGAAGGGAATGTCCGGGCCAATTCGTTGACAGCATTACTGGGAAAAAGACCGGAATTGCATGCGGAGAGATTTTCTATGTTGCCTTATAAAGTACAGGGTAATCTTACAAATTTTCCGCTATATGCAATATAGGTGTATCCTTTTCCCATGCCGGTCATACCGTTAGAACTGATTGATAAGTATGATGCGTATGTTGGCCGGTATGTCTATCTTTGTGGCAATGAAAACAGAGAGAGGATTGATTTACGCCTTGTTTTCCGGGACGGAAAGGAGATTGGCACGGATGATCTGAATCTGTATTATAATTGATGTGACGGCTTGGATGTCCCCCGGATGAATGTTCGGGGGATTCTTTTTCTTTTGGGCGTTCCTGTGGGACGGTCGGGCTTTACGTTTCAAGTCCTCGCCTAAAGGCTGTGGGCTTTACTCTGCAATCCCTAACGCATGGCTGAAAACTCTTCTTGCCGGTGTTCTTCTTCTTCATACAGCCTCATGCGTTCTTGTAATGCTTCTTTTAAATTGTCGCTTTTTTTCAGTCCGAGTTTGGCACGTATGTTCGCTCGTTGGCTGGTTATGTTTCCGCTACTCCGATGTAATAATTCGCATATTTGGCTGACGGTCTTGTCTTGCAGTATTAAACGGCAGATGTTTAATTCGGACGGGGATAAATTGGGATATATTCTCCTGATTGTATCAAGTTTACTTTTTTCCTTTTTCTGGTATGCGGCAAGGGCTGTAAAAAGATTTTCTTTGGATTGTTCCCCTATTATGTTTAACAGGGAGTTTGTCTTTTCTTCCGGGTTATTCTCGCTTAACAACTCGGCGAACGCGAATAGTTCTTCCTTTTTCATTTGGAGACGTTTCAAAAGCATTTCCTCTTCCTCTTTTAGCAAGTTGCTACTTTTTAGCAAGCTGCTGATATTACTGTGTAAGGATCTTCCTAATAAGGGGATCATGGTGTATATGATGATGATCAAAGGCAGATAACTGTATAGGAACGGTTCGTCGGTGATAAGTGTGCAGATTGTATAGGAAGCTATGGTAAGGGAGGACAATAGGATGGAGATATTACTCATATAGGCACAGATGGAAAGCATGGTAAATAAGAGAGAGATAGTAAGGTTACTCATTATCAATGCTCTTTGATAACTATATTCATATCCGCTACATATTGAGCAATAAATTATTTCGATAAAAATCTCGATATGTATGGCTATCAGTATAATGGAAAAGGTCGTGGTCAGATTTACTCTCTTTTTAAAATAAGCGAGAGTGCACATAATGATAAACAGGAATAATACGCTGTTAATATAATAAAACTGTTCATTGGGAAATGGAACTGAATATATGTATATGGGTGCGCATAAGGCCAGCATGAGCAGGG
Organism: Bacteroides sp. AF34-31BH; assembly: GCF_003602795.1. Lineage (NCBI taxonomy): Bacteria > Pseudomonadati > Bacteroidota > Bacteroidia > Bacteroidales > Bacteroidaceae > Bacteroides > Bacteroides sp. AF34-31BH. Next base: position 30,355 of record NZ_QTLV01000007.1, on the reverse strand, counting down.
ATAGATGAAAGACTCGTTTTTGTTGATACGTTATTATCATTTCTCTTTCTTTTTTGTCGTAAGTTTGAGTTTTTATTGAACTTAGAAAAGAGGCGGCTTTTGTGCTGATTTTCATGTGTTTTATTGTTTTAAGTGTTATTAAGTATAATGTTTCCTGCAAAAATAACTGTTTTTTTTTTTTTTTTGTATGTTTAAGTACTTTTCTTTATGATGTTAAGTGTTTTTAATTGTTGTGTAAGCGTGATTGGCTGCTGTGGTAAGTGTTGTAGCTGTTGTGTGGTTGTCTTTTTAAGTATTTATAAGTTTAAAATACTTGTTTTTTGCTTTGGAGGTTGGTTTATAAGTGCATATCTTTAGCGGTTGAAATTCAGGGGGTGTAAAAGCCTGGGTTTGGATTGTCATATTAACAAATGATTAAATGACGAAAAGATGTTTTTTTATATTAAATGTGTATTGTTCGTGCTCGTGTTGAGTATAAGCGGAGAAATATCCGCTCAGGAGAAGCGTGATTCGGTAAGGATCTATTTTCATCAAGGAAAGGTAAATATAGATACATGTTTACTTGACAATGGGAACGAGATGGAGCGGTTTGCTAAAATCTGTTCCGCATTGAACGACTCCGTCCGTCTTATCAGGAAAATTCAAATAATAGGAGGAGCTTCCCCGGAAGGAGGGGGGCTGTTGAATGGAAGGCTGTCTGAAAAACGAGCAGAGGTTTTGTGGCGGTATATATCACCTTATATAAAGATTCCGGTATTGGAGAGGGATTTTCATTTTTCGGGAAGCGACTGGAACGGACTTATAACGATGGTGAGAGCGGATGTGAATGTTCCGGAGAGGGAGGATGTCCTTCGTTTGTTGGAGAAGATCGTACGTTTGGAAAACCAGGACAGCCCTTATTGGGGGGGAGAACTGAAAAGACTGAAAGGGGGGAGGCCATACTCATATTTGTATAAATTCCATTTTCCGAAACTTCGTTCGTCGATGGTGAAAATATGCTATGATAGTGATCCGATAAATCCCGTCAGAGATACGGTATATATACATACACGTGATACGTTGTGCATCCGTGATACCGTTACCGTCATAGCTCCGGTAAAGAAACGGCCGTTTTGCATGGCGGTGAAAACAAACTTGCTTTATGACGCTGTTTTGATACCTGACATCGGGGTTGAGTTCTGTTTGGGGAAGAACTGGTCTGTGGCCGGGAATTGGATGTATGCCTGGTGGAAAAGTGATCGGAAGCATAATTATTGGCGTATCTATGGGGGAGATGTGGAGTTGCGCCGCTGGTTCGGTCGGAGAGCGGTGGAAAAACCGTTTTCCGGGCATCATGTCGGATTGTACGGGCAGATCGTCACCTATGATTTCGAATTGGGTGGGAAAGGTTACTTGGGGGATAAATGGAGTTACGGGGGAGGCGTGGCTTACGGCTACTCGTTACCTGTGGGACATCGGTTCAATGTGGATTTCACGTTGGGAATCGGCTACCTTGGAGGATCGTACAAGGAGTACATCCCTTTGGACGGTCACTATGTATGGCAGACCACTAAAAACCGCCGCTGGTTCGGCCCGACCAAGGCGGGTATCTCTTTGGTGTGGTTGATCGGGCGGGGGAATTATAGCCGGAAGAAAGGAGGCAGGCAGTGATACGGATACGCTTTAGTCTGGTGTTCATATTTTTATGGATAGGACTGACGGCTTGTGAGCATAAGGATTTATGTTACGATCATCCGCACTTTGCCACGGTGCGGGTAATATTCGACTGGACCAAGATTTCCAATCATGACAAGCCTGAAGGCATGAGGGTCGTATTTTATCCGACCGACGATGAAAGCAACACGTGGATATTTGATTTCCCCGGAGGAGAGGATGGGGAAGTGGAGCTTCCCGAGAATGATTACCGGGTAATTTGCTTCAACTACGATACCGACGGGATGGTTTGGAAAGAAAACGGCAGTTACACGCTTTTTACTGCCGATACGCGTGATGTGCAGTCGCCGGATAACCGGACAATGGCTGTCACCCCACCTTGGCTGTGTGGCGACCATATAGACGAAGTTATCCTCAAGGACATTCCGGGAGGAAGCGCGGAGATAGTACGGCTGACTCCCGTAAACATGGTATGTCACTACACGTATGAGGTGAACGGTCTTCGGGGACTGGATAGGGTGGCGGATTTGCGGGCCGCTCTTTCCGGCATGTCCGGCTCGCTTAACATGTCCGCCGACAGTTTGCCCGCCGGTCTTTCGGAGAGCCTGCTCTTTGATGGAATGGTTTCACGGAATCAGATTATAGGCGGATTCTATACGTTTGGACATTCCGCACTTGAAGGAGAGCCCAATGTTTTCCGGTTGTATCTCAAGAACCGTTCAGGCAGCATGTCTGTATTGGAACAGGACGTGAGCGGCCAAGTGCATGATGTCCCGGTAGTGGGGCATGTCGGTGATGTGCATCTGGTGTTGAATTTTGATTATGAGGTTCCATCCGAGCCGGGAAGTGACGGTGCGGGATTTGATGTGGACGTTGATGATTGGGATGATGTGAATATGGATATAGTGTTGTAATATGAGTTTATTAATTATATGTATCAATTTGATTTATTTTTATTTATGAAAAAAAGTACAGTAATGCTTTGGGCAATCTTTGGAGCTCTACTCATGGGTTGCTCAGACGAGGAGATTGCGAATGTGGAAACCTCCTCACGGAATGCGATTGGTTTTAACGTGTTAAGTAATGCGGCGGAAACGAGGGCTACCCCTACTACCAACACCAACTTGAAGAACACCGATTTCGACGTGTTCGCTTTTACGGCGGATGGTACTGCCTTCATGGGAAAGGTCGACACGGAATTTGGACATGACGGAGTGAATATCGTGTACAAAGATAATAAGTGGGATTATAAAAATGCGGGCGATCTTCGTTATTGGCCTACCGAGGCTTTGGACTTTTACGCATTCAATCCCGGAACGGTTGATGAAGCCATGCAGTGGAGTTATATGTGGGAAGCCACCAAGGATACTCAAAAGATAACTTATTCCTGCTCCGATGAGTATGGATCTGGTATCAATGCTCATGAAAACTACGACGTGATGTATGCCATAGCCAAAGGCCAGACAAAAGACAAGAACAACGGAGTAGTGAGATTTAACTTCAAGCATATTCTGTCACAGGTCGTATTCAAAGCAAAGACCGAATACGATAACATGCAGGTGAATATAAAGGACATCAAGATTTTTAATGTAAAAATGGGCGGCGTCTACACATTGCCTGCGACAGCCGATGGAACGGGAAGTTGGGCTGTGGGTGATTGGCCTGAAAGCTCTACAGGAGGAGGTTCTATTACCGTAGTGCAAGGCAAATTCATCGAGGTCAATAGTAATACCACAGCTACCGATATTTCCGAAAAAACTCCTATGCTGAATATACCACAGAAGCTGACAGCATGGAAAGTTTCCGAAGAAGCCACCAATACCAAGATAAAAGCCGACGGTGCGCATCAATGTTACCTGTCGATCACCTGCAAAATCCAGCAGTCCGGAGGTTATCTGTTGGGTTCAGCAGATAGTTACGGAACAATTTATGTTCCGTTCGGAGATACATGGGTAGCGGGCAAGCGTCATATCTACACGTTGATTTTCGGTGGTGGTTATACTGATCAGGGAGTGGCTGTGTTGAATCCGATCCAGTTTAATGCAGAGACAACAGGCTGGGTTGATGCAGATAATGACGTAAACGTCCAACCCCAACCTTAATCCAAACGTTTATTAATATCGTACCCGTTGGCAGGTTAAACATACGCAAGATTAATCCTGCCAACGGGTTCTTTATAGGGAATCGCATTTTCAATATACTTTTTGATGTGTAGGGGTGCTTTTTGCGTACCTTTTTCCTGGAGAATTTCTTTTGTGGAGTGTTTGCCCTGTATATTCCCGATACGCTGTTATAGCAGGGAACTGTTTTTATCCAAGTAGTCAGATATAGCCTCTTGCAATACCGATTTTAGCGAATCGCCTTTGCGGATCGCGATCAGCTTTAAGTTCTGGTGATAGGTTTCGTCCATGACAAAATTACAATGCACGGTTTTCGCTTTCTTCGGCTTTTGAGCCTCTTTTTGCCCGGCCGTGGATTGGATCAGGCTGTCTAATCCCCCGGTCAGCCCGGCCGACATACTGTTTTTTAAATCGTTCTTCTTTGCCATATGGTTACTTTATTTCTGTTAGCAGTTCGTTACATACCTTTTCGTAGTCCTCTGCCCCGGCAGATTTGGGGGCATAGTGAAAAATATCCTGCCCTTGTGTCGGGGCTTCGGCCAGCGCAATGGAGTTGCGTATATGGGTGCTGAACACTTTGCCCTGGAATGTTTCCTGTACCAGTTCCGAAACGCTCTTGTTCAGGTTCTTTCTTCCGTCGTACTGGGTTATCAGGACCCCGGCGATCGAAAGATCCGAGTTCAAACGTTGCTGCACCTTGTGGACGACCTGCATAAGTTTGGCCATTCCACGCATTGCCAGGAATTGAGCCTGAACCGGGATAATCAACCGATCCGAGGCCGTCAGTGCGTTAAGCGTGAGCAGCGACAGCGAGGGGGGCAGTCGATCAGGATATAATCGAATTTTTCCTTTTGGCCCTTGATAAGGTGGGCTAAGATAAGTTCCCGCCCGGCCTCGTTGATTAACTCCGTTTCAACGGCCGAGAGATCCAGGCAGGAGGGAACGACGCTAAGACCGTCCTTATGCTCGTAGATCGGCAGGTCGTATTCGCCTTTCATCGCACCGTAGATCGTTTGGGGAAGCTCCGCAGAGAAGCCCAGCGATTCAGTCAGGTTGGCTTGTCCGTCAAGGTCGATCAAAAGAACCTTGTACCCTTTTTGACGTAACGCGCCGCCCAGGTTGATCGTGGTTGTAGTCTTTCCTACTCCCCCTTTGTGATTCAATACGGAGATTACTTTTGCTTTGCTCATAAATTCAGTTTTTTAAATGGTTGTCATGTCCGCAAATATAGTCAAAAACTAATATACTAAAATACTAAAAGTAGTATTTTTCGTTTTTTGCGTGTTTTTTGTGCCGATCGGGGAAGCGTACCGAAATAAATCCGGTTTCCACCTTTCGGTACGTTTTGTTTCTGTACCGGAATTAATCAAAGATTAGAATAACCATAAATGTTTTTATACGTTAATCATACGTATGTATATATGTATATATTTGTTTTTGAGTATCTTTGTGTGCTATAAATAAAAAATAAAAGACATGAGCACTTATTCGTATAAAAATCCGAAGTTTATAAATTCCCCTAAAGGGATGGTTGAAGTTGTAGAAGTGATTTATGACGGCAAAGATGATCCGGCCTATTCACTGGCTATTATTAAATGGGAAAATACCTATAAATTAGGTATTCGTTGGAACATCGCTTATAGTGAATGGGACGATTACCGCAAACAGAACGGGCAAGATGAATGTATAGGTAATCCACAGTCGAGAGGTATTCCCACCTGGTTTGTTTTGCCCGATGATATGATGTTTAGTGAGAAGTTCAGCGGTGCGATGCAGAGGCTTGATGAATTAAGAAAAGGTAAATAAGTAATGGAACAGGGAGAAATCATATTATACCAGCCGGATGAAGCGGTCAAGTTGGAAGTGAGGCTGGAAGATGAAACCGTTTGGCTGACACAGGCGCAAATTGTGGATCTTTTTCAATCCAGCAAAGCAAATATAAGCGAGCATATAAAAAACATATATGATCAGAAAGAATTAGAGGAAAGTTCAACTGTTCGGGATTTCCGAACAGTTCGACAGGAAGGCAAACGGCAAGTGATGCGCAATCTGACTTATTACAATTTGGATGCGATCATATCCATTGGGTTTCGTGTCAATAGTAAAAGAGGTATTTTATTTAGGCAATGGGCGAATAAGGTTTTAAAGGACTATCTTTTAAAAGGGTATTCCATTAATAAACGTTTGTCAGAACTTGAAAGGACTGTCGCTCAACATACCGAGAAGATAGATTTTTTTGTGCGTACTGCCTTGCCCCCGGTCGAAGGCATTTTTTATAACGGCCAGATTTTCGATGCGTACAAGTTCGCTACCGATCTGGTAAAGTCGGCCAGGCGTTCGATCGTGCTTATCGACAACTATGTGGACGAAACGGTCTTGCTCATGTTGAGTAAACGCAGCGTCGGTGTCTCGGCCACCATTTACACCCAGCGTATCACGCAGCAACTCCAACTTGATCTTGACAGGCATAACAGCCAGTACCCACCTATCGACATCAGGACGTACCGGGACAGTCACGACCGTTTCCTGATCGTTGATGAAACGGACGTGTACCATATCGGAGCCTCGTTAAAGGATCTGGGGAAAAAGATGTTCGCTTTCTCAAAGCTGGATATTCCGGCGGCTGTGATTACTGACCTGTTATAATATCCTTTGTCTTATGAATGGGCTGTCGCAAAAGAAAAACCCGTTCTTGATGAACGGGTATATCCTTGACTTGGTTACGTGTTTTGATAACAGAGGCTTTACCAAGCATTACAATGCAAAGATAGTAATTATAGGTTAATTAGCGAATTTCTTTTTTGGATAGATCCGGAAATAATGCCTCCTTGAAAGAGGTGGATAAGGTGATTAAAACAATAGATAAGGAAGAACAAAAGCAAAAGGGATGAATGTGGTTATTTATTCACGTGTAAGCTCGCAGTCGGCCAGGCAATCGACCGAACGGCAGGTTGTCGATCTGGAGAGGTTCGCAGCCGGACGGGGGTACGAGGTGACGGCGGTCTTTGAGGAAAAGATAAGCGGACGAAAGGCCAATATCGAACGCCCGGTTTTAAGCCGTTGCCTGGAATACTGCACAGATCCGCAGAACCGGGTGGATATGTTGTTGCTGACCGAGATCTCACGCCTGGGGCGTTCAACCCTGGAGATCCTAAAGTCACTCGATACGCTGCACACGCATAAAATATGCGTGTATATTCAAAACCTGAACCTGGAAACGTTACGGCCGGACAAGACGGTAAACCCCTTGTCCTCTCTGATCACTACCCTGTTGGGGGAACTGGCCGCGATCGAACGCCAGGGGATCATCGACCGCCTTAATAGCGGACGGGAGTTGTACATCCAGAAAGGGGGCAGGCTGGGACGGAAGCCGGGAAGCCGGAAAACGGCCGAACAGAGGAAAGAGGAATACCGGGAGGCGATCGCCTTGTTAAAGAAAGGCTACTCGATCCGGAACGTGGCGAAGCTCACGGGAAAGGCCGTTTCGACGATACAACAAGTAAAAAAAGACTTCATTAGTAGCTGATTATCGGAACAAATATTGTATTTTTGCAACAAATACGAGTAAATGCACATAATTAAAAACGAGTATTTACACGTGTCTAAAAACGAGTATTTGCACGAAAATAATCAGAATCTAAATAAAAACGGTTATGGCAACAATGGCGGAGAAAATGGCGGCTTCACTGGAGGAATTAAGAAAGCTCCAGGAGAAAGACCGCTGTGTCGTCCTGCAAGGGACGGCCGAGATAGGGAGGACGCATTTAACCCGGCTGTTGGATAACGGCTGGTTGCAGGAAGCCTAATCCGAAGCCGTCTTTTGCGGCGGCATTTGAAAGACGTTCAAATGCACCGAATACTCGTTGTTGCTCATCTTCGGTCATGCCCGTACCGGTATCTTCAACGATAAGTTTCAGCAAACCGTTATCATAATCCGCTGCCAATGATACACTACCGTTATCCGTGAACTTGATGGCGTTTGACAACAAGTTGTTGCCGATTTGCAGGATACGTTCCTTGTCGGTCAAAACCACCGCATCGGTGTGGCTCTCCACTATCAAAGTCAGCCCCTTGTTCATGGCAATGGGCATGAACTCCGTTTCAAGAATATGCGTGATTGCGGAAATCCTGCAAGGGGAAAGGTTGGGTTGCTCCTTGCCGTTGTCCAGACGGAAGAAATCCAGCAGCGTGTTGAGCATCTCCCGCATACGCTCGGAAGATTGCCGGATATTATCCACATACATGGTGCTTTTATCCGCGCTACAACTTTTCTGCATCAGTCCGGCATAGCCTCATTTTGTCAATCGTATTTTTTCGTGGTAGAAGTAGTTTACGATGACAGGTTTGCCTTTTTCCGAGCGTCCGTATGGCAGATCGTTTATACGATACGGGAAGCCCTGCTCCTTGGCGTAATTTGAAATGTCCTGCTCCAATGCCTGCCAGTATTCAAGCCTTTTTTTATTGTAAATTTCCTCGTAAAGCGGTATGAGGTCAGGATACTTCTCACGGATATACGTCATTATCCCGCCTTTGAACTGCCCGCGTAAATTCAGGTTTTCAAGCCAGATTAAATCAGCATAATCTTTTACCTCCTCTATTATTGCCTTTACGTCTGTTATTCTGGGGAATATGGGCGAGACGAAGCATACGGTGCGGATACCTGCCTCGTATGTCTGACGCATCGCTTTCAGACGGCGTTCAATGCTTACGGCGTTGTCCATATCTGCGCAGAACTGCTCGTCGAGCGTATTGACAGACCATGACACAGTCACTTTGGGAAAACTCTTCAACAGGTCGAGATCGCGAAGGACAAGATCGGACTTTGTGCATATCATAATCTCGGCATCGCTTCCTCGCAGCTCTTCGAGCAGCCTTCGGGTACGGTGGAATTCTTCTTCATACGGATTGTAACCGTCCGTCACAGACCCTATTACAACACGTTCACCGTCGTATTTATGAGGATTCGTTATCGGCTTCCAGTTTTTTACATCTAAAAACGTACCCCACGGCTCGGTGTGCCCGGTGAACCGTTTCATGAACGATGCGTAGCAATACCTGCAGGCGTGGGGACACCCTACATAAGGGTTGACCGAATATCCTCCCACCGGCAGAGAGGATTTGGTCATTACACTCTTTACATCTATTTCCTTTATTGTATCCATATTCATTGTATTCGTCTGGTAAATTGTTCCGGCAATTCCTGAATCATTCTTTCGTCGCCCATAATCGGCAGCAAATCCTCTTTCATGAACACCGGTATGCCATGAGCCTTTGCCTGTTCTGCAATGCTAAGCACCCATTCGGGGCGCGAATATGACTTTCCTTTTCGGTTTCCGGTCTCTGTGCCTATGACAATCCAGTCAATTCCCTCGAAATCAATCTCGCCGATATCATCGAAGAGAGGTTCAAACGTGACATGGTAGTGTCGTGCTTTGATATTCTTTTTCAAATCATCAATCCTCCTTTTCTCGGAACTGCGCGTGACGGTCACGCCCATCCATACGTTCTCGTCGTCAGAGGAGAAACTGATTTTGTCAGGGCGCTTCGTCAGAAAGATATAGGCGTGCTGGGGATTGCTGCTGATCCGCTCGAAAATTTCTGCGTTCCATTCAGGCTTCCAATCGGAGAAATCGCTCATTCCTGTCATGAGCCACACATGAGGACGGGACGTATCGATGATGCGCAGTTTTCGTTCCATGTATTCAGGCACGGAAAAGTCGTCGGTAATGTGGAAACGGCGGCAGTTGTTACGGGCATAGCAGTAAGGGCATCCTATAGTGCACCCTACCACTATGTTCATGTTTTTTATCAGGGATTTAATGCAGACACTCATAACACAACTGTTTCTCCGTCCTCCGGGATAATCAGCCGGCTCATGTCGGCTTCGTGATGCGTTGCCTCATTGCGCAGAATTGCACGGGTGGTCTGGCAATGGTCGATGGCATCCATGTGTACGGCTATCAGCTTGATATGCGAAGGCAATTCGTCAAGTATCTGCATCACTTCGTTCTCGTCGGGGATGATAGGACCGTCCGTTTTGGAAAATTCGGGAAAGATTGCACCTCCGGAGTTTACCACGATATAGTCAGGATTGAACCGTTCCACGGTGTCTCGGATACATGCTTCCCATCGGCAGTCACCCATTATATAAACGGTCGGGAAGCCCTCGGCTTTTAGCACATAACCTGATACAGGTCCCATCATCTGCCCGATCTGCCCGAAACCATGATGTCCGGTCGTGCGGTAAATGGATATGCCGTCTATTGTTTTTATTTCTTCGATGGGTATCACATTTGTAAATCCGTCGTTTCTGATGGCGTCCGCGTCCTGGGGCTGAACGTAGAAAGGAATTTCTTTGGGCAAATGTGTGGGGACACTCGGCTCGTAATGGTCGATGTGATTGTGGGTCAGGAGCACCATGTCCACGCCTCCGATAATATCCTGAATAGGAATGGTGAGGTGTACCCTCGGTGTTTTATTCACACCGAGGGCCGATATCAAAGTGCCTTTGTCGGCTAAAACGGGGTCAATTAGCATGGTGTGTCCCGCATACCTGATTTTCAAGGTGGCATTGCGCACCAATTGTACTGTGGATGTCTTTTTCATGACTATATGTCTTGTTATTGATTACGGGTGCAAAGTTCGGAAGAATCCGGCGAAACATCTATGCCTGAAAAAACGGTAATTATGCCATTTTGATAAATGAAATTATTATCTTTGCAAAAACGACAAGGATATGGACGAGATAATCAACCCTGATCGACTGGTCAGCGTACCGTTCAACAAGACACGCTGCGGCGTGGATTTTTACATCAATACTGCCATAAACAAGGACATCGGACTTGTGCTGACAGAAAACAAGCGGTTTAAGACAGACTTCTTCAGCTTCTACTTTTTCCGTAAGGCAAACGGATATTTGCTACTGAACTTCCGCAAGATTGAACTGCGCGACGGCATGGTTCTCCTGCTTTCACCCCATCAGCAACAAGAGTGGCATGTAGATGAGACGGCGTTGGATTACACGTTCCTTATATTCCGCGAAGATTTCATGCGTACTTTTATCGCCGACAAGTTCTTCGTTTTTCGCCTTTTGTATTGTTACCAGACAGATACGCCGCCTTACATCAATGCCACACATGACGAAATGAAGGAATATATGCGGCTGCTCGGAAAGATTAAGTATGAGCTGATGAATCCAGTGTCCGATACGTACAATATCATTGTTTCCTTACTATATTATCTTTTGCTGATTATCAATCGTACATACGCTGCCGCCTATTGCTTGCCCGCTGAAATTGCTAAAAACAATTTCGCTTTTCGGTTCAAGGACTTGTTGGAACAGAATATCCGCACCCACCAGCGGGTGCAGGAATATGCAGACATGCTTCATGTCAGTCGCATCACACTCAATAACTCAGTAAAAGCCCAATTCGGAGTATCAGCTACCCATTTGATAAAACAACGTCTGCTTGAGGAACTGAAGAACGAATTGCTATTCTCCAACCGCACTGTCAGTGAAATGGCGGATGATTTCAATTTCTCTGATCCGAGCCATCTCATGCGCTTCTTCAAACAGCAAACAGGCAAAACATTTACTCAGTACATGACGGATTACAATAAAGGCATATACGAATAACTTCTTAATATAGTCGATAGCGGCTATCGAAATATGGTTGTTGATGTTCAGGCGTTTTTGTACTGCATGAACCATTTTACGATTTCTGGATCTTCGTGCGAGCCGAGTAAGAAAGGCTTGTCGGTATCCAGCGTCTTTATCCGTGCCATGTCGTCGGCCGACAGGGTGAAGTCTAATATGTCGAGATTCTGCTTCATGCGTTCCGGTTTCACAGACTTAGGAATAATTATGCACACTGATATTTATCGCGCCCGGACAGGTGTTCGGTGCGGAAGATGACGGCATGCAGTTCCAACCAGATGGCTACCTGCTTATGTTCCATCCCGACCTGCTGCGGAATACACCTCTCGGGCGGATAATGCGTGAATATTCGTTCTTTTCCTACGAGACAAACGAGGCATTGCACCTTAGTGTGGAAGAACGGCAAATCATCATGGATTGCTTCCACAAGATTCAATATGAATTGAACCATCCGATACACCGTCACAGCAAGAACCTCATCACAGACAGCATCAAGACGTTCCTTGATTACTGCACACGTTTCTATGACCGTCAGTTCATCACACGCGACAACCAAAACCGAGACATCCTCGCAAGATTTGAGCGGTTGCTTGACGAATACTTCCATGATGGGGCTGCTAAACGGATAGGCTTGCCCACTGTACAGTATTGTGCAGACAAGCTCTGCCTCTCGCCCAACTATTTCAGTGATTTATTGAAAAAAGAAACAGGTTCAACCGCCCTGCATTTCATTCATGACAAGTCTATTGAAATAGCCAAGACGGAACTTGCATCTACAGACGACACCGTTAATGAAATCGCCTATAATCTCGGTTTTCAGTACCCGCAACATTTTACCCGACTGTTCAAGAAAGAGGTAGGTTACACTCCGAATGAATATAGAGCGCAAGTGTCGTGAGAATTGGATTAGTACAGAATATTAGAACCCAACACCTCTCTTGCGCTTAACTTTCTTCCTTCTGCGAAGTATATCCACCATTTCCTGATTGGCTTCCGCATCAGCAGTGTTATAAGATGAGCCACTGCTTTTTAGCAATCCCCAAGAGCCGTTGAACAACTCGCTTTGTGCCGTGCCGGACGGTGCGCTTGGTGTAGCCGTTTCATATATTCCGGCTGTTATTCCCATACGTTCCCTGCATCTGTTGTGCTGCAAAGCCGCGTCAATCTTGGAATAACTGAAACGCCTGTCCACTTTGGAGCCGTTGAAATGGTAGCCATTCATGGAGAATACAACACCCTGCACCTCGCTGGTCTGCCCCTTATGCTTGAAATGTACTTCCACTCCCTGCCGTTTCAGGTTGGCGATAAGCACGTTCCAGTTGCCGCATCTGCCGACTTCCATTTTGATGATGTCGTAAAGCGCATATTTCGTCCTGTCTGGCTCTTTCAGGCGGTTGCGTTTGACATTGTCCTTTCCGCCAGCCATATGCAAGCCGTATTTCAAGGTCAATTCCTTGCAGATGCGGGTACTGCGCAGACGCTCGTGCCTGTCCGATATGGTATTGCCGTTGTTGTCTATGCGGTTGAAAGCAATATGCACGTGCGGATGCTCCTTGTCGAAATGCTGGGCGATGAAGAACTGCGTATTCTTGATTCCCATCCGTTCCATATATTCAAGCGCGATGCCTGCCATGATACGGTTCGTCAGCCGTAACTCATCCTCTTTGGAAAAACTCAACGCGATATGTCCGACAGGTTTTGTCACCTTATCGTTCATCCGTGACTGGGCATTGAAACTCATGGCGATAGTTTCCAGATTTTCCATAAACAAGCCTTCGCTTGCTACTATCTGCGTATCCTTCTTCTTGTCGATGATGTAATCCACCGCACCCTTGAAGTCGCTTCCTTTTACGATTTTCGCCATCATATCCCTATCTTGGTTATAAGTTCATGAATCCTTGCCACTGCCACCTTGCAGTCCCACCGTTCATCGTGGAAGCCTCCGGCGTTTGCCTTACGCGCAAGCTGGTTGAGATTGTTAGCCATGCCGCAGAGTTGGCGGATGTATCCGGCATGTTCCTCCGACAGCCGTTCTTTCACATGACCGTTACGGAAACATTCCCTCATGTACTCGCTTGGTGATACGCCCGCCTCATGCGATCGTGTCAGCAGGCGGAAGTAGTCGGCTGCCGTCATTTTCACTGCGATACGGTATTTCAGTTTCTCGGTTGCTGTTAATTCTTTGTATTTTCTTACCTGCCTCAAATCCGCAACTAAGCCCTTCAACGTCCTTCTTGCGTGTACACGTCCTCTCATTACTGAATTATCAGATAAATTGAGGCAGAAACACCCACTTCTGCCTACAACATCCCCTTACCCCACAATGCGACTTGAGACAATACGCAGTATCATACCCATAAGTTGTAGGCGTTATCCAAAATCAGTCTGAAAAATATCTGCGTAAGCATTGTTACAGGTATAGATATTCAGCACATACCGCCTTGATGTCCTGATCCACTTGGCTGGTACAGAGATAAACCTGAAGACAAACGCTTTTATGCGACTTGTTGCATTGAGTCCGAACCTCTTTACGTCAAGTCTTTGGATAATGGCCTTGTAGAAGTTACGGATAAGTGCTGTAAGAAGAAGGAACACAGTGTTCTCGGCCATGAAGGATTTGGGCAATCTGTCCCACCCGAAACCATTGTTCATATCATCAAAGATACGTTCCTTTCCTCCACGAAGGTTATAGAACTCGACAATTTCTCTTACGGAAGATTCATAGTCGTTAGTCAGGATACAACGGTATGTGTATTCTCCTTCCCAAAGATCCTGCACACCATCCATCCGTTTCTGTCTTTGAATCACAAGTCGGTATGCTTTACCCTTCCACTTCTCAACAAGGATAGAGTTCAATTCAAACTCAATGCCATTGATTTCCTCAGTCTTCCAGCCTCTGAGAGCAAATATGTCATTGTAGAGCGAACTGCAGCGGTTAGTGCGGATATAGAAGGACTTGCAGTGTTTCTCTATTTCCTCCACGATTTCCTCGGAACATGATCCGCAATCAGCTCTGAAACGATTGATAGTGAGCCTGTTCTGTTCAAATCTCTCAAAGAACCTCTTCAGCGTGTCCTTCTGATGAAAACGAAGGTTTTCGTTAAGCCAGATGAGCAGAGCTAAGTTTACTTAAGCTCTGCCATGGCGAGAAAACGTGCCATGAAATGGAACTTTTGTGTTACCATCGCTATTCTCAATGCCAACAATCAAGTCACCAATAACCGCCACGCCAGGGCGATAACCAGAGAACTTCTTGTATGTAGGCTTTGCATCATACTTCTCACCCTCTTTCAGTTGGTCAGATGCAAACATACAATTGAGCAGTAAAGTATTGAGAGTGTCAGCCGTGTTGAAATCGTAGTTCTTACCCGTATCTGATGTGTATGAGATGTTTTCTTGCGTCAGTTCCTTTATCGCTCTGAGGATAGTATCAGAACTACAAGTATGAAGTGTCGGATGAAGCGAGAGATGGTTCATCAAATGAGTAGTGACATCCTCAATACATGAGCCACCACAGAAGTAGATACTCATGAGAGAACGGATGATTTCGCTGTACTGATAACCTAACGATCTACACCTTAGACCGAGGGTTGAGTCGATTACAGATGACAATGTGGAGTCAAATTGCTCATCAGGTAGGGCGGAAGGATTTCGAGGAATTTGGACGACGCATAGGGTTGGGCAATAAATTGATAAAGCGTGAGCTTGATGAGTTTGTCAAAGAGAAACCATTGGTGCAAGTATTGATAGACCGTTCCTTTTTATCGGAAGAACTGAAAAAGTAATATAGGATGTCTATGGGGTACAGGTGTAAGATGCTTTCTTTCTGATGAAGGGCGGATAAAGCATTCTTCAGGAAAGTACTTCTCCTTTTCCCATACCGGTCATACCGTTAAAACTGATTGATAATTATGACGCGTATGTTGGCCGGTATGCCTATCTTTGTGGCAATGAAAACAGAGAAAGGATTGATTTTGTAAGTATTATCATGGCAAAAGAACTGATTCGTGTCCCTAGGGTGCTTGGGGAAAGCTATAATTCCGTGCTGATTGAACGGTTGTATGAGGCAGGTGGAAATGTCATGCTCGATCTGATCATATACCTGGGCAGCTATCACCTCAAAGACTTGTTCGGGACTTCCTGGTTCTCCGTAGAAGACTTCTGCCGTAAGATGGGGTATGACCGTACCAACTTGCAGCGCAAGCTGGATAGCCGGCAGCTCGCGGCCATGTTCGGAAAGAATATGCAGCCGGAATATGTATGTACCGACACGGCAGGACAGAGAATCAGCCATCCTATCGAGACGGTTTTTGAGGCGGCTCTCTATAAACTGGGATTGGAGAACCTCTGCTATCCGACCATTGGCGAGGATGGCCGTACATCCTATAATTTCGTGCAGATCTTGAAACGTTTCGACATAATGACCGATTTCAAGACGAAGAAGTCAACGAAAAGGCTGTACTCGGCAGTGGTAAGCCCGGAGATAAAGAATTTCATGTTCTCGCTCTATAACCTCTTGGAACTTCAGGATTACCGTAGCCTGCCCAGCCGTTACCGCTATTTCTATCTGGAACTTTCCAAGATGGTTTACCTGATCAAGTATAAGACCACCAAGAATGAGGCTCCTTTTTATGTGCTGACAGTCGATCAGCTGGCTAAAAAGCTCGGCATAGAGATTGCCGAACCCAAAGACCGGAAAAAGAAGGTCGCCTCGATACTGAAAAAGATGAATACTTACCTGAAATATACCAATTTCAATTTCTCTTTTGTGAAAGGCGATCATGAGAGATGGGCATATACCGTGTTGTTCTCGTTTCCTAGGCATACGCTGCACTATTTTGATGAAGGACAATATGCTGTCGTGGTGAAGAAATTCTATAAGAACCTGCTTGGGCTGTATGTCGAGATTGCCTACCCGGACACGGATATGGCTGTCAGGAGGAAGAAGATCAAAGAGGTGGAGGAAGATGCCGGACTGTATAAAGAGTTCCTTTTATGGGCAAACTCCCCGGAAAGCGTAGAAAAGAAGAAACAGATATATATCAGTGATTTCGTGGCTGTATTCGGCAGGTTTCCGGAAGGATGGGCACAGGAAGAGTTGGAGAGTGCCAATGGAACGGAAGTTGCTCCTGCTCCTGAAGAGTTCATATCTCCGGAGACGGACGGGGCGGTGAACATGGACGATCCAGCTGTGTAGAACCGTCCACGTTTCACGGTTTTTTATAGAATTAGTTGTGTAGAAGTGTCCCTATTGGGGTGATTAGATGTGTGGAGTCATCCGCTTTGCCTGTTTTAGTTGTGTAGAAGTGTCCCGTTTGTTGCTTCTAGTTGTGTAGAACCGTCCACTCCTTTTGCTTTAGTTGTGTAAAAGCGTCCGGTTTCACTTGTCAGCTGTGTAAAACCGTCCACCCGTTAATGAAGGGAATAGGTAATCCCTGTTTTTTTTATATGTCGGTATATCAGTGAAATAAAAGAGAGAAATTTTTAAATAAAAGGTATCGGCTGTGTAAAACCATCCACCAAAATACATAATAAAGACCTAAACTCCTAACCCCTTTAAATATCCCCAAAGCGATAACATAGAAATGACTGGGAAAATAAATTTTCCCTTCACATGCCCTATACGTACTTTCGGAAAAAGATTTTTCGGAAGTATGTGTTGATTTTCACGCTTTTTTATATGATTGGAAGGCGGTTCTGTTCATCTTCTGTATCCGAATTAGTTTTTCAGGGCGTTCCCTTCTGACCGGGCTATTCGTTGCAAGTCCTCGTTACCCTCCAGGCTTTTCCCTGCTATCCCTAACGCTCTACGCTCCGGCTATGCCGGAAGAGAGGTATGATGATTTTTTCCTGAACTGATAGGAACATTGCGAAGGTAGGCGTGGCCGGAACGCCCGATATTGAAAAGCCAAATCTCCATCCTCCCATTCCGGGAGGTAGTATTTACCAGTTCAATCCCGTTCTGATCCGTCTTTCCCGCTTTCTCTTCAATGCACTGTTCCCAATCAGTTGAGGAAAAATTTATGGTTGGGGCGACAAGCGATGTTTGCGAGTATTAATCTTTTAATTTTTGGCAGTATGAAAACGAAGAGAACCGTATTTGAAGTGAATGACGTTTATCGGGTGATGGAAAACAGCGAGTTGATTTATACCTTGACGAACAGTGAGAAACTGAAACGTGAAGAATATAAGTATGAACAGATGGAAATAGAAGGATTGTGCTTGTCTGATGTACTGGAAACACTAACACCCAGCCGTAAAAAAGTCGCTTATGCGGCGATTGAGCTATATAAACGGCTGAAAGAAGGGCAAGTTGAAAGTCCTGCGCTTTTATCCAGCAATAATGTTTATAAAATGATGCATCCTGTTTTGTGCGATATAGCTACTGAAGAGATGTGGGTGCTGTTGCTGAACAGTTCGTCCAAACTCATCCGTAAAGTCCGTATCTCATGCGGCGGGATAAATACCGCCCCTGTGGATATACGGGTTATCATGAAGCAGGCATTGTATTATAACGCCGTATCTTTTATCATGGTACATAACCACCCATCAGGAGCACGCAAGCCCAGCAGTGCGGATGACCGCTTGACGGAAGCAGTTAAAAAAGCCGCTGAAACATTAGACATCCGTTTGGTTGACCATGTGATTGTGGCAGGCAATAACTATTATAGCTATGCGGACGAGGGAAGATTGCAAAATAGGTAAGGTGGACGGGAGAAATCCCGTCTGCCCGGGATTTCGGCTTCGGGGTTCTTTTTTGGCAGTCACCCCAAAAAAGAACCAAAAAAATGCTTCCCGGACTATCGGATGCGACATCGTAAAATACGCAAAGACGTGGCTTTTCAGAATAAATACATATCTTCGCGCCAAAGGTGATCGGAATGAATGTATTTTCTACTTTTGATACAGGCGTTATGGTGGCTCTCTTACTGGGCATTGAGTTTCTTAGAAGTGATATCCGAACGATTCTCTATTGTAAAAGGAATGATCCCAGGATTCTTAAGAGTTGCTTATATACGCTGCTTATATTATTGACCAGCCTTTATTCTATTGTGGCCGGAGCCATGCTTCATCCGGAACCCGTACCTGTTTATGAGTTGATACCCGGTTTTCAATATGGGGTTTATGGCTTTTCTTTTTCGTTTATATTGCTCGCTGTTGCATGTCTTTATCGTAAAACATTACCTTTTGTCCTTTTGGGCTACGCTATGATATATGTGATCGGTGTATTGATACCACTACTTAGGTATGTAGTGTCTATGATGGATTATTTCACTCGCACAAGGGTATAGCAGGTTAATTTCTTGATTGTATCGGATTGCCCTTTCTGTGGGCTGCCTCCCCCGGCTTCTTTCCTCCGATCCGAGTCCGGCTTTTTGCTCGGCAAAGGTTTCGGGATTCCGCAAATGGCAAGTTACGGCCATGCGCCTTTACTGTATGGAAAATAACGATGAAGAAGTGTCTTCCCGACATTTTCCATAAGTGAAACTTGGCTTATTGCTTGCAATCCAGACCTTGATATGCCGAAAAAAGGCTCAGAACTCAGATGGGGAATGACATCAAAAAAAAGGTCGGCTGACCAAAGACCTTCCCGATACAAAAAATGAAAAGGTCTTGAATCTAGCTGAAGAATAAATCAGATGTTCAACTTAAATAATGCTAATATGGAAAATTTGATTACACAAATCAACAAAGAGAGATTGGTTAATAGCGACACAGCTCTTATGATGAAGGAATTATACTATTACGTGCCTTGTGAGTATTGGTATGACAAACAGGATAGGCTACGCACCGATATTGAGGGAAGGAATACCCCGATGTATATGTGCGAGTGCCCGACACTGGCAGCATGTATCCAATGGATGATACAGACTCGTGAATATACGTTTCAAACAGAACAAAACGTGGCGGTCTGGCATGTGGTTGTGAGGGCTGGAGATTATGTGTTGTATGACTCCGAAAGTAATGCGGACGCTTTTTGTTGTTTGGAAGAAGCATTGGAAAAAGCGGTACAGGAGTGCATGGAGTTATTGTATTAAAATTAAAAAAAATCAGTCCCCGTGAAGGGGACTTTCCTATAATCTTGCTGAGAGGTGGAATTGCAGACGATCTTTGAGAATCATCTTTGAAGGATGGGCAGAGGTTTATTCGTTATTTGTTATTTTTGTTCTCGGATTTCAGCGCAATTCCATTCCTTCTTAATAGGCGATATACTGTTCCGCTACTGCCTATGTTTAATATTTTCTGTATCTCCCTTACCGGCGTTCCGGATTCATAGAGTTGGATGCAGCTTTTCTGCTTGGCGATGTTGTTTTTGTTGATAAGTGTCTTTCTGCCGAATTTGACACCTTTTTCCTTGGCGATTCTTCTGCCTTCTTGGGTTCTCTCATAGATAAGGTCTCTTTCAAACTGAGCGAAAGCACCGAGAATGTTGTTCATCAGTTGGCCGATTGCGCCTTCCGTACTGATGTTGTCTTGCAGTGAGGTGAATTGGATGCCCCTATTCTTGAAATCTTCCAATAGCGTAAGGATATTCTTCAGCGAACGGCCAAGCCGGTCCAGCTTATATACGACAAGTGTGTCGCCTTCCCGGAGAAAGCTCAGGCAGGCATCCAGTTCCGGGCGGTTTTGTTGACGTCCGGTCATTTTCTCAGAGAAGATTTTCTCGCATCCGGCAGCCTTCAACGCTTCCAGTTGCATATCCAGATGTTGTTCCTTGGTGGAAACACGGGCATATCCTATTTTCATCCTGTTTTCGTATTTAAATGTGTAATGAAGGTTTTAATTCTTCACTTTTTCAAATATGAAGACATTAATTCTTCATATTCCTCACGGCTGTATTGGTTGAACCCCTTTTGCTTCATTGCCAAAAGAAGCCTTTCCAGTTCTCCGATAGTCACTACCTGTTTGCCGATAACGGTAAATTGTTCCCATTCTCCCTTTTCGTTGAGCAGGTATTCCCGGTGTGCAAAACAGTAAAGAGAACCATCGATGTCATTCCGTTTCTGCCATTGACGCAGGTGCTTCAAACTGGTGAAATCACGGGTGACAGTACGTGGAATGGGAACCAATACGTCAATTTCCATCTTGAATTTTATATTCTCTTCCGCTTCTCGCATGGGTGATTAGCTTATTTCATAATACATCAATTATCGTATGGGCAGGAAGTTCCAGTTTGGAGAAAGCAAACATTTTCTTGCCCAAATCCTTTAGCGATGCCCCAATATGATATACTTCCGTATTATCAATGATTAAGAAGCGGTCATGACTACTTTTGTAGGTTCTAGCTTCAATGGGAGGATATTGGTCATTGTGTTTGTTTAAATCAAGTTGGAGCTGTGCGTTTATTTTGTGTATAAATAGTAGCTGATACTCCACTGTTTCGTTTGCTCAACATGAGTAACACGGATTCATCTACATAGTTGTCGATAAGCACAAGTGAGCATTTGGCAGACTTTATTAAATCTGTAGCAAACTTATACGCATCGAATATCTGACCGTCAAAGAATATACCTTCCACCGGAGGCAATGAGGTGCGTACAAAGAAGTCTATCTTTGCATCATGTTCAGCAATGGTTTTCTCTATTTGGAAGAATCTATTGTTCATTCTATATTCCATGTCATTGAGCCGTTGGTTTATAGAATAACCTTTCAATAAATATTCTTTTAAAATTTTATTTGCCCATTGCCTGAATTGCGTACCTCTTACGCTTTTAACTCTGTATCCAACTGAAATTATTACGTCTAGACTAAAGAACTTGACAGGCTTATCGGAATTAGCAATGTGCAAAAAATGCACATTGCTTTTCTCTTCCAATTCCTTTTCCTTAAAAACATTATTTATATGTTTGGTAATAACGGTTCTGTCACGTTGAAAAAGTTCTGCTATCTGCGCTTGTGTGAGCCAAACGGTTTCATCTTCTAAACGTACTTCCAACCTTACAGCTTCATCCGGTTGGTATAGTATGATTTCTCCTTGCTTCTCCATTATATGTTTCGCTTTTATTATATTGTTGCAAATGTACGAAAAAGAAACGTTATAAAGTCTGTTTTTTCCGTAAGTATTACCTTAAAAATTTGTTCCCTTTTTATTTTAATAAAACAGAAACATTCTGCTGTTTTAAAAATCAGTTATCTGTTTGCTATTCATAGTTAGGGTATCAAATAACTAAAATTCAAATGGAAACGCAAATCTATATTTTATGCAGATTTGTTTGTTAGAAGCGGAGAAAAGGACACAAGACATGATAAGAATCATAGGTCGGGGAGCGCCGCACGGCAAGGGGGGCACTAGCCTCCCGACGAGTGCAGCCGTTGGCCGGGTTATCGGTGAAAATGGAAAAAAGTTGGCTTTTCTTTTGGTATTGTTATAACTTTGTCTATATTTGTGTTGTGATAATCAATTTTAAAGTTATAACATTATGGTAACAAACATTATTCAGATTGGAAACAGCAAGGGGATAATACTTCCTTCCGAGATATTGAAACAGTTGCGTTTGTCCTTGAAATCGGCTGTGAGCATTTCTTTGGACGGGAACAATATTGTGATAAAGGCACAACCACGGCAGGGATGGGCGGAAGCTGCCAAACGTGCCCATGAGAATGGGGATGATGAGTTGCTTATCCCTGATGTGTTTGAGGATGAAAAGTTTGAGGATTGGACATGGTAGAACAGTATGGAGTGTATTGGGTAGAGTTAGACCCTACCCGTGGGGGTGAAATGGCAAAGACACGGCCATGTGTTGTTGTAACTCCTTCAGATTTGAATATGTACCTTACAATAGTAGTCATTGCTCCGATAACCTCCACCATAAGGAACTATCCTTACCGGGTTCTGTGTTCTGTAGCCGGGCGTGATGGGGAGATAGCCACGGATCAGATTCGCACGGTGGACAAAAGCCGGCTGAAAAGAAAGATTGGAGATTTGAATTTCAGTGAGATAAAAAGACTGAAGGAAGTGTTTCATCAAATGTTCTGTGAATAATGGAAAGTGTGCAAATAACAGGTTATGTAGCGTATTCAAAAAAGATATTATGAAGCCAACTACTTATATTAATTGGGACGGTCTGAAAGACATTCCATTCTTCTACTGCGATACAAAGGAAGATGAAGAAAACAAGGATTTCGACATCTATTACCAGGGCAAGCTGGTGTTGCATGACTACAACCATTGCGGACACTACCTTTACACTGCTGCGCTGCTGTTCAGTAAAATCAGAAACATTACAGCCGACTGGGTGAACCTGCATAACCTTTGGATTCTGCGTGATTGCGTGCGCGAGAATTACAATCACGGCATAGGAGTGGACGACCTTATTTTCGGAGAGAATTTCGATGGCAAGAACCTCGATACACTCACACCGCTTACCAAGAAACGCTTTGATTATTTGTGTAAGCGGATTAAGGAACTTGACCCATACGCAACAATTTAACACTTCATTGGGCGAAGGCAGGGCTTGCTGCGGATGCCAGACTTTAAATAATCCATTGGATTAATTATCTTTGCACGCTAATTTTCAAATTATAAAGAAATGACTAAATCGGAAATCGTAAAGGAAATATCTGCCAGAACCGGCATCGACGGCAAAGCGGTGCTTGCTGTTTTGGAAGGATTCATGAACGAGGTAAAGACTTCGTTGGGTAAGGAGGAAAATGTCTATCTTCGTGGATTCGGTAGTTTCATAGTGAAGAAGAGAGCGCAAAAGACAGCTCGGAATATCTCTAAGAATACTACTATGATTATTCCGGCTCATAACATACCGGCATTTAAACCGTCTGACGAATTTTTGAAAATGGTAAAACAACAGAACGCATAATAGGTAAACACAATGAAAGATCAGTTACGATTATTGAGAGACTGTATCAATAATGATCGTCCGGCAGTTGTCTTTCAGGGAGACGATTTTTGCGCTCCTGAGATTTTGGAAGCAGCAAAAGAAATTTATCGTAAACATGGTTGTTCCGAAGAATTTCTTTTTGACTGGCAGCTGCTTATCAATGAGGTGAAGGCTTACCAGTTAGAAAGTCCGGCAACTGTCAAATTGCCGAAACTCTCCCCGACAGAAACGGAACTGGTGCGGGAAGAGATGACTAAACGCTAAAAAATATTCTCGTTTAATACGCACCTTTTATTCTTCAGGCAGCGTATTGAACGGGATGGGATTAAAATGTTGGCGAACCTGCTTTTTTCGAAAGTTCCTGCCAATAGTTGAAGTCACTCGGTGAAAGATGCTCTTGCATCCAGTCACGCATACCAATATCGTTTCTTTCGTTCACATATCTCGTAAACGGAATCATTGTCTTACATGCTTCAAATCCAAGCATTCTCATATGGCGTGAAATGTTGGGAGGAAGACCTTCCAACCACTCTTTATAATACATTATCAATCTGTTTTCTTGGATTGGAACCGCTTGTTGGTGGTAAATATAGCTGGCGTTTCCGATTCTAATATCTCTGGCCTTATTTTCCCGTTCTTCTTCAGGTAGCCGACTTAAATATTCAGCTTGTGCTATTCTGCATTTGGAGTTTGGATGTTCCATGGTATTTTATATAATTAAGACTCTTCAATGATACGGTTCATCAAATCACATATTTTTTGGCAGCTATGACGGTCTGCGCAAGCAGGATAGGGGCATTTCTCAAAGGATGCCTGATTATCCGTAACTATGAAACCTCCGGAACGACGTACATAACTTACCGGATGAAAATAAATATCTTCCTTTTTCGGCCTATAAGTACATAGTCTTATAAGGCTGTTCAGCTCTTTGCAAATTTGCTCACATTTTTCTTTGGGATAATGTGGCAAATCACTGAATGCTTCGTAGGGGACAAAGGCAAATGCTTTGTCATCCCACATGACAGGTGTGTAATTCTGTACCATTTGTTATTTGGAATAAGGATGGCTGGCAGATTCCGTATTTCTGTATCAGTTAGGTAATCCGTCACTATTTAAGTGCGCCTGGGCAAACTCCCGGAGGTTCGTTTCGGCAATGCACTTTTCATAAATCTCATCCAATACTTCTTGCATATTTTCTACTTTATTGAATTTTAAGGGGCTGCCGTTTGTTGCGGCTTGCCTTTCCAGTTGTTCGATGATACTGGGAAATATCCCACGCAATAAACCGACGGTAGCTACGGCTGTAGCTGGTTCTACCTCTATTGTAATCTTTTTCTTTTCCATATCGTTGTATTATGTTATCAAAAGTAATAATTATTAGGATATTGGTAAGCATTTCTTCTGAAAAACTTTTTAAAGATATTGTTTTAAGATGACATACTGTGTTTTTGCGTTCACGCAGTATTCTTTCCCACCCTCCCCTTCATCGGAATGACTGTTCTCATTTCCGGTTTACCCGTAGTCATCCGCTATGCGGCTGATTATGGGCAAACCAGAAAAGAGAAGTTCCAAACGTGGGCGGGATTGCAATGGTCATCATCCGGAGCTTCGGCATTGCCGAAACAACCTCCTTCTTCCGTATTGCAGCCCCGTCCTTTTACCGTTTGTCCCGGCAGTCCGTTGCTAACCCGTTCCCCCCTGCCACTTGTGGCAGGGAGATAGGAATACGGTTTTGCAGGCAAAACCGTATGGCTTGTTTTACTTTCCGTACTGCCCTTTTCCTAGTTTTCTGCCTCCCTTAATGTGCGTTTTTCATAGCCCCATCTGAGACCCTTTGTTTTTGAACGGCAAATTTATTTCGGTGGATGGATACGAAAGAGTTCCGGTCTTCGCCCTTTGTCCCGAAAAAAATAACGCCGGACGGCTTCGCTGTCCCCAACATTTTTTGTCGTCCAAAACTTTTCTTAATCCCTCCTTCCTTATTGTTGTGTGCCGTAAAAAAAAGGCTCATAAACTCAGATGGGGCATGAAAGCTCAAAAAAAAAGTCGGCAGAAAGAAAAGGCCATCCCGGAAAGGGGTTTTAAAAAAAGGTCTTTAAATCTAGCTGAAGCATAAAATTAGAAGTTTAACAATCCCAAAAAACAACGAGTTATGTCACGAGTACACTATTTAGAAGGAGATTATGAACAGTTAGTTATTAATGAAACGATAGACGGTCTTTTTTCCAGTTATCGTATAGACCGCAATTCATTGCCAAAAGGATTTTTCCTTTATGAGATTAGATGGGATGACAGCTTATCTTCATTGGCAGAGATTAGCCCCTCTGTGGTGGTGAATCATGCAGGTTCATTCATTACAAAGTCACCCCTTGAATTTGATGCAAACAATAGCATACGGATAACCTATACCAATTTTATCGAGTTCTGCCAGTTTGGTGAGTGGGCTTATGAGAAACTGGCTGTATTGGATTGTAATTCCGGTAATGTTGCGGTGATAAGCCCAGACAGGAGATTGCAGACCACTGAAGAGATTGAGATTTTTTTGAGTGGGCATTGTGGCTATCATCTGAGTGAGATTAATTGGATGGTGATGAAAGGCGATGTGCTGTTTTTGAACGAGAACGATTTTTAATGAGTATAACCGTAACTGCCTCTTGGAATGGGGCAATTACATAAAATATTATAAGTATGAAGTGGATAGATAAGATGGTAGAACGCATTACCCGAAAAGAAACTGCTTTAAATGACCACTTTTGTGTAAATCGGCATACGGTTGTATGTCAGAGTGGTATGACTGATTATGTTTCTGTAACGATTGATAATACCGATGGTTTTGATTTCGATTTTTGGACAAAACAACTTTGTTTTGAGAAGGACTGTAAATATCGCTCGGAGATAAAAGCGGCTTTTGATAAAATCTATGGCACAAGGAATATAGAATGTTGTGAATAATGAAGTCAGAAAAGTATGATACCAAAGGAGATAATGAAACTTTATGAAAAGCTTGCTTTCAGTCGGGGATATGAAGAAGCCTTTCGGGATTTTTTGGATGTTTGTCTTTACTATTTGTCTGTCGGGATGTTGGCGGAGGATTATCGTAGAG
The DNA here is from genome assembly GCF_003602795.1 of Bacteroides sp. AF34-31BH. NCBI lineage: Bacteria > Pseudomonadati > Bacteroidota > Bacteroidia > Bacteroidales > Bacteroidaceae > Bacteroides > Bacteroides sp. AF34-31BH. The sequence continues at coordinate 3,985 of NZ_QTLV01000007.1, read as the reverse complement.
TGGAAAAAAGATATAAGCCATATGAAATGGAACTTTTTGTTCAAATGTTTTATAGGGTGTCTGAATATTCGGAAGGATTTTGCGATGTCTTGGGAGATATGTTCATGGAGTGTGTCAGTCATGGGAATAACGGACAGTTCTTTACCCCGATACACGTTGCTGATTTGATGGCATGTATGGGGGGAAATAGGCTGAAACCTAAACAGTCGGTCTGTGATTCGTGCTGTGGTTCCGGCAGGATGCTACTTTCCGCTGTAAAAAAATGTGCGGAAGAGAATGATGGAGGAAGGCTTTTTTGTTATGGCTCGGATATAGATTTGATTTGTGTAAAGATGACCGTTGTCAATCTGATGATGAATAGCGTACCCGGTGAAGTCGCATGGATGAATACATTGACAATGCAGCATTGGAGAAGTTATCATATAGATTTACAGCTGATAGCCGGAGTATGGTTGCCTATTTTAAAGATAACGGAAGCAGGTGACACTTCTTTTATTAGGAAACTTGAAAATGCAATGGAGGATAATTCTGAATTGAAGAGGTCGATTCAGAGCAACGCAAGGGCTACGCAGCTGACTTTTGATTTTTGACAAGATAAATATGTAAAAAGGATTTTGGTATGAAAGCAATAAGAACAAAAGAGGTGAATGAGAACGTCAAAGCGGCGAACAGTTGTTTGCGTAAAGCGAAATGGCAGGCTAAGGAATTGGCTGTTTTTACAGGTGAAGTAGTGCGTCTGATGGATAAGGAAGGGCATTCTCTACAAGGGTTCTTTAATCGGGTGGAGTTTGTTCTGGTGGACGGCACTATTAAATTCCGTGTAGTTATAAATCCTATTCTTGAATGTGAGAACTGTATAATGGCTTCTTGCCATGAAGACTATCTTTATGAGGTGGTCTCGGTGGAAAAGTTTACCTATAAAAATTATAGGTATCATTTGTAATGATATTGTATTTTAATGATTATAAACTGATTTATATTATAACAATGATGGGCAAAATTAATAATATTCCCGTTTTGAATGAAGATGTTATTCGTTTGGTTGTACTCAATGAGGAAATTATTGGGTATATCTATCCACGAAGGACTTCTTATGTGGTGGCATTGGAGATAAAGCCGGGACGTACTACCTCTTTGGCTACATCTGTCAATAAACAATGCATGGTTTTGTTGAGTGATAAGGTTCGTTTGGCCACGGAACAGGATTTCGATGATTTTCATATATGCTTTGATGGTTTCAGAAATAACACTATGTATTGTTATAATCAGGGAACGGAACCTATATACCTTCAATGAAGCACATTCTCCCTTCTTTTGGATTAGGGAAGGGAGGGTATTTTGCTGTCCGCTACTTTTTGGCAAGCACCCCAAAAAAGTAGCAAAAAACGCTTGGAGTTACTGGTAATCCCATTAATTTGCGTTCACGCAGTATTCTTTCCCACCCTCCCCTTCATCGGAATGACTGTTCTCATTCCCGGTTTACCCGTAATCATCCGCTATGCGGCTGATTATGGGTAAACCGGAAAAGAGAAGTTCCAAACGTGGGCGGGATTGCAATGGTCATCATCCGGAGCTTCGGCATTGCCGAAACAACCTCCTTCTTCCGTATTGCAGTCCCTTCCTTTTACCGTTTGTCCCGGCAGTCCGTTGCTAACCCGTTCCCCCCTGTCACTTGTGGCAGGGAGATAGGAGTATGGTTTTGCTTGCAAAACCGTATGGCTTGTTTTACTTTCCGTACTGCCCTTTTCCTTGTTTTCTGCCTCCCCTAATGTGCTTTTTTCATGCTCCATCTGAGATCCTTTGTTTTTGAACGGCAAATTATTTCGGTGGATGGATACGAAAGAGTTCCGGTCTTCGCCCTTTGTCCCGAAAAAAATAACGCCGGACGGCTTCGCTGTCCCCAACATTTTTTGTTGTCCAAAACTTTTCTTAATCCCTCCTTCCTTATTGATGCGTGCCGTAAAAAAAAGGCTCATAAACTCAGATGGGGCATGAAAGCTCAAAAAAAAAGTCGGCAGAAAGAAAAGGCCATCCCGGAAAGGGGTTTAAAAAAAGGTCTTTAAATCTAGCTGAAGCATAAGTTTAATTTTAATAGATAAAAGACTATGGCACATCAGAGTAAATATCCTAGTTTAGACAGACAATGGCATAAGATGATGTTTTCTTTCTTTGAGTATCTTCCTATGCAATATCGGCAGGCAACGGAAAGAGAATGGCAAATTCGTAAGATGATATGGAGTTTTAAGGATGGAAAAGCTTATTTGAATATAGCTTGGATGATAGCGAATAAGTTACATCAAGTTTTTGGTGATGATGTTAAGAATATTGTTTTTGCTTGTGTTCCGGCTTCTTCCGCTGATAAGAATGAACTTCGTTATAAGGGGTTTGCTTCGGCTGTGTGTAAGTTTTCAGGTGCTATCAATGCGTATGAACATATACGTGTCAGTGGAGATCGTTTGGCTATTCACGAGAAATTTGACAGCAAGTCGCTTCAAAAAGTACAAGTGATAGAATTTGACAAGGACTTTTTTCGGGGTAAGAAAATCTTGGTATTTGACGATATTTTAACAAAAGGGTTTTCGTATGCTCGTTTCGCATGTCAGTTGGAAAAAATAGGAGGTGAGGTTTTGGGAGGTTTCTTTTTAGGTAAAACAGTTGTCCGTATGTTATAAGATGAAAGAAAAAGAGAGTTATATAGAGAAGCAGAAGGATATCTTTGGAGATACTACTTGGTTCACTTATCGTTATGAGGTGAATGGAATGGTGTATGAAACTTCGGCAGGTTCGTTGGATATATGTAGAAAGGCACGTGATAAATGGATGAAAATGATGTCCGTTGCTTTTACCGGTCATAGAACGATACGAACAAATAAATATGCTTTGTCCGTATCGTTGAATGAAGAGGTACGTTTCTGCTATGAGAATGGAATCCGTTTTTTCTATATTGGTTGTGCGGTTGGATTTGACATGATGGCTGCTCATACCGTACTTGAACAAAGGAAACAATATCCCGATATGGTTTTGGTGGCGGTTGTTCCTTATGTCGGGCAAGATGTGTATTTCAACAAAGAGGACAAACAGAGGTATGCTGATATTTTGCGCCAAGCCGACAAGGTGGTAGTTCTATCCGAATATTATTATGCCCAATGCTATGCCCACCGTAATGATTACATGATTTCACACGCCTGTAGGCTGATTGCCTATTGGGATGGAAAATCTGCCGGAGGAACTTCTTATACGTTTAACAAGGCACAAAAAAAGAAATTGGTGATATACAATCTGTTTTGATTCAGATTGTATATCGTTGTTTTCCAGCGGTATGATCAAACGTGGCGATGTCATACTGTCTGGTTGCTGTAAGTGCTAATACTTCCGATGCAAAAGAGAAAGACACAATAAATATGAAAAGCAATGATAGATGAATTTTACTTAATTGTTTTACCTTTGTAAAACATTAGTGTCCCATTAAAATTGGGACGAATTAAAAATTAAATAAACTTGGCCCATTTGGTCCGAATCGTTCTTTGTCATTTTGAAATTTAGTTTTATCAAAGAGGTCTCTCAGATGAGTCTTATCAGTCAATGAGATGCTCAGTATTTGTAACACTTCATATGTACTTCTGTTCAGTTGCATATCGTGTTGAATGATTGCCACCAAACAGTAAGCGCATATAGCAGCATATATCTGTATTCGAACAGCATTCTCTGTAGTTCCCCAAAATCTTTTGATTTTAAGGTGCTGCTTGAGCCATTTGAAAAACAGCTCTACCTGCCAGCGATTTTTATAAAGTTCAGCAACTTGAAGCGCAGATATATGCATCGCATTGGTTATGAATGTAAATTCTCGTTCTTGTTCTTCATCCCAATATTTAACCAATCTAAGTGGCTCTGGATAATATTGTTTAGGATAGAATCCTGTCAGAAATACACTTGCGTCTGAAAGCACATTCTTAGGCAGCCTACGTTTCCATTGGATGGATTTGTA
>NZ_QTLV01000006.1:47034-247480 GCF_003602795.1 Bacteroides sp. AF34-31BH | reverse complement strand
TTTTCAGAAGAAGCCTCCGTGTCTGATAAGGATACGGAGGCTTTGTTCGTTTTTGGCGGTCTCATAAACTTTTCTTATATTTGCGCCGAACTAATTTTATATCAACGTTTAAAGCAAATTGAAAGTATGAAGACTAAAGTTTTATTGGCTGCCGTTGCGGTAGCGTTTTCTTTCGCAGTGACATCTTGTGGCAACAAAAAGGCTGCAGATTCTAATGCAACTGAGGCAGATTCTTGCTGTGCTGCAAAAACAGAACAAGTATGTGACTCTGCAAAGGCATGTTGCCAGGCTGCTGATTCAGCAGCGTGTCCTAAGGCTGCATGTGATGGTGCCAAGTGTGACAAACCTTGTGAGAAGAAGTAATTCAGAACTTGTATTGAACTGAAGAATAAAAAAAGGCGTACCTTGAGGTACGCCTTTTTTTGTGATATATTTCAGCGATAAATGAATACAAACTTATAAAATGATATTTTTTATCGGAAAAAAGTAATGAATTTGTTTGTGTGATACGAAATAATATCTACCTTTGCAACGTCAAAACAAAAAAGAAGATGATTCAGAACTTTACATATATTCTACTGTGTGGTATTATTATTCTACTGGCAAGGTTTAGTGGAAGTGAGTGCTGTGCGTGAATATATATGTAAGATGCAATGATATATGAAGCCTTTCTCACTTCCAAGTGCGAAAGGCTTTTTTTATGGAACATAAATTAAATACAATAAAGCAATGAGTGACAAATTATTTATTTTCGACACAACGCTCCGCGATGGAGAGCAGGTTCCGGGATGCCAATTGAATACAGTGGAAAAGATTCAGGTAGCCAGACAACTGGAAGCCCTGGGGGTGGACGTGATTGAAGCCGGATTTCCGATTTCAAGTCCGGGAGATTTCAATTCGGTCATTGAGATATCAAAGGCTGTGACATGGCCCACCATCTGCGCCTTGACACGTGCCGTACAGAAAGATATTGATGTGGCGGCAGAGGCTTTGCAGTTTGCCAAGCATAAACGTATCCATACTGGTATCGGTACATCTGACTCGCACATTAAATATAAATTCAATTCCAATCGCGAGGAAATAATAGAGCGTGCAGTGGCTGCCGTAAAGTATGCACGTAAGTATGTGGATGATGTAGAGTTCTATGCCGAAGATGCAGGCCGAACGGATAATGAATATTTGGCACGGGTGGTAGAAGCTGTTATCAAGGCAGGTGCGACTGTAGTGAATATTCCCGATACAACGGGGTATTGCTTGCCTGATGAGTATGGCGCGAAGATAAGATATCTGATGGAACATGTCAACGGTATTCATAATGCCATTATTTCTACTCATTGCCACAATGACTTGGGCATGGCTACTGCCAATACAATGGCTGGCGTGCTGAATGGTGCTCGCCAGGTGGAGGTGACCATCAACGGTATTGGTGAACGTGCCGGGAATACTTCTCTTGAGGAAGTGGCGATGATTATCAAATGTCACAAGGATATAGAAATAGAGACCAACATCAATACACAGAAGATTTATCCGACCAGCCGTATGGTGTCCAGCCTGATGAACATGCCGGTGCAGCCCAACAAGGCTATTGTAGGTCGCAATGCTTTTGCCCATTCGTCGGGTATCCACCAGGATGGTGTGTTGAAGAATGTACAGACTTACGAAATCATTGACCCGCATGATGTGGGTATTGATGATAATTCCATCGTATTGACAGCCCGTAGCGGACGTGCAGCCTTGAAGAATCGTTTGTCGATATTGGGAGTACAACTGGATCAGGAGAAGCTGGACAAAGTGTATGAAGAGTTCTTGAAACTTGCCGATAAGAAGAAGGATATCAACGATGATGATATTCTGGTATTGGCAGGGGCAAATCGTACGCAGAACCACCGTATCAAACTGGAATATCTTCAGGTGACCAGTGGGGTGGGGGTTCGTTCGGTTGCCAGCTTGGGATTGAACATCTCTGGCGAGAAGTTTGAAGCCGCCGCCAGTGGAAACGGTCCGGTAGACGCTGCTATCAAGGCTTTGAAGAAGATTATTGACCGCCATATGACATTGAAGGAATTCACTATCCAGGCTATCAGCAAGGGTAGCGACGATATGGGTAAGGTACATATGCAGGTGGAATACGATAATCATATTTATTATGGGTTCGGTGCCAATACGGATATTATCGCGGCATCAGTGGAAGCGTACATCGACTGTATCAATAAGTTCAAGATGTGATTTTAATCGTAAATTGTAAATAGCTAAATTGTACATAAAGAGATGAATACATTATTTGATAAAATCTGGGATGCCCATGTGGTACAGAAAGTGGAAGACGGTCCCACACAGCTTTATATTGACCGGCTTTATTGTCATGAAGTAACCAGCCCGCAAGCCTTTTCGGGATTGCGCGAACGTGGAATCAAGTGTTTCCGTCCGGAAAAGATTTTCTGTATGCCCGACCATAACACGCCGACGCATGACCAGGACAAGCCGATTGAAGACCCGGTTTCAAAGACTCAGGTAGATACACTGGCCAAGAATGCGGAAGAGTTTGGATTGGCCCATTTCGGCATGATGGACAAGAAGAACGGAATTATCCATGTAGTAGGTCCGGAACGCGGGCTGACCCTGCCTGGCATGACCATTGTCTGCGGTGACTCGCATACTTCCACCCACGGGGCGATGGGAGCAGTGGCTTTCGGTATCGGTACGAGTGAAGTGGAAATGGTAATGGCCTCGCAATGTATCCTTCAGACCCGTCCTAAGACAATGCGCATCACTGTTGACGGCAAACTTGGCAAAGGAGTGACGGCAAAAGATGTGGCATTGTACATGATGTCGAAGATGACGACCAGCGGCGCTACGGGATATTTCGTGGAATATGCCGGAGAAGCTGTGCGTAGTCTGACTATGGAAGGCCGTCTGACCTTGTGCAATCTGAGTATAGAGATGGGTGCCCGCGGCGGTATGGTTGCTCCGGATGAGACCACTTTCGAGTACATCAAAGGACGCGAATATGCTCCGAAGGGTGAGGCATGGGACAAGGCATTGGCCTATTGGAAAACATTGAAGAGTGATGAGGATGCAGTGTTCGACAAGGAAGTCCGTTTTGCTGCCGAAGATATTGAACCGATGATTACATACGGTACCAACCCGGGCATGGGTATGGGTATCACACAACATATTCCTACTACCGAAGGCATGGGAGAAGCTGCCCGGACCTCTTTCATGAAGTCTATGAGCTATATGGGTTTCCAACCGGGAGAACCTTTGCTGGGTAAGAAGGTTGACTATGTGTTTTTGGGTGCCTGCACCAATGGACGCATTGAGGATTTCCGTGCATTTGCCTCCATTGTGAAAGGCCGTCGGAAAGCCGAGAATGTAGTGGCATGGCTGGTTCCGGGCTCCTGGATGGTAGATGCACAGATTCGCGAAGAGGGACTGGACAAGATTTTGGAAGAGGCCGGTTTTGCCATTCGCCAACCGGGTTGTTCTGCTTGCCTGGCAATGAACGACGATAAGGTGCCTGCCGGAAAGTATGCAGTGTCTACCAGTAACCGTAATTTTGAAGGACGCCAAGGACCGGGTTCCCGAACACTGCTTGCCAGCCCGCTTGTAGCTGCAGCAGCGGCAGTGACTGGAGTAATTACTGACCCGAGAACGTTGATTTGATGTACGATTGGACGATTTACGATTAAAATTACTTCGTAAATCAAACATCGTTCAACAAAGGTAAATCAAGAGTATTTTCAATCGTAAATTGTAAATCGTAAATACAAAGATGAAGACAAAATTTGATATAATAACCAGTACTTGTGTGCCTCTTCCATTAGAGAATGTGGATACAGACCAGATAATCCCTGCACGTTTTCTGAAAGCTACTACCCGTGAGGAAAAGTTCTTCGGAGATAATTTATTCCGCGATTGGCGCTATCATCCGGACGGTTCTCTGAACAAGGACTTTGTTTTGAACAATCCCACTTACGGTGGACAGATTCTGGTGGCGGGAAAGAACTTCGGTTCCGGTTCCAGCCGTGAGCATGCTGCATGGGCCATTGCCGGTTACGGTTTCCGCGTGGTGGTATCGAGTTTCTTTGCCGATATACACAAGAACAATGAACTGAACAACTTTGTGCTTCCGGTGGTGGTAAGTGAGCCGTTCCTGAAAGAGTTGTTCGACTCTATCTCTGCCAATCCGAAGATGGAAGTGGAAGTGAATCTGCCCGAACAGACCATCACCAACAAAGCTACGGGCAAGATCGAACATTTTGAAATCAATGCCTACAAGAAACATTGCCTGATGAATGGCTTGGATGACATCGATTTTCTGGTTGAGAATAAAGATAAGATAGAAGCTTGGGAGAATAAAAATGAAGCATAATCATCCGAAGATAGAAATCATGGACACTACGCTCCGCGACGGTGAACAGACCAGCGGAGTCTCCTTTGTGCCCCATGAGAAGCTGATGATTGCCCGTTTGTTACTGGAGGAATTGAAGGTAGACCGGGTGGAGGTGGCTTCTGCGCGGGTATCCGAAGGAGAGTTTGATGCCGTAAAAATGATTTGTGACTGGGCGGCACGCCGTAATCTGTTGCCAAGAGTAGAAGTGCTTGGCTTTGTAGATGGCCACACGTCGGTGGACTGGATACATGCGACCGGTTGCCGTGTCATCAATCTGCTGTGCAAAGGCTCGCTGAAGCATTGCACCTACCAGTTGAAGAAGACTCCCGAAGAGCATATCGAGGATATTCTGTCCGTAGTGGATTACGCCAACGAGCAGGATATGGTAGTGAATGTCTATCTGGAAGACTGGAGCAACGGCATGAAAGATTCTCCGGAATATGTGTTCCGTCTGATGGACGCCTTGAAGCAGACCAATATCCGCCGCTATATGTTGCCTGACACGTTGGGCGTATTGAACCCGCTGCAGGTCATCGAGTTCATGCGCAAGATGGTGAAACGCTATCCGCATGCCCATTTTGACTTCCATGCCCACAATGACTATGACCTTGCCGTGAGCAATGTGCTTGCCGCCGTACTTAGCGGTTGCAAGGGACTGCATACTACCATTAACGGCCTGGGCGAACGCGCCGGCAATGCTCCGCTTGCCAGTGTGCAGGCTATCCTGAAAGACCACTTCAATGCCATTACCAACATTGACGAAAGCCGCCTGAACGACGTAAGCCGTGTGGTGGAGTCCTACTCGGGCATCGTCATTCCCGCCAATAAACCGATTGTTGGCGAGAATGTATTTACCCAAGTGGCAGGCGTCCATGCCGACGGTGACAATAAAAGTAACCTCTACTGCAACGACCTCCTGCCCGAACGCTTTGGTCGCAAGCGAGAGTATGCCCTGGGCAAGAACAGCGGTAAAGCCAATATCCGGAAGAATCTGGAGGACTTGGGGTTACAACTGGATGAAGATGCCATGCGCAAAGTGACCGAACGCATCATTGAGTTGGGCGACAAGAAAGAGCTGGTGACGCAAGAAGACCTGCCCTATATCGTTTCGGACGTACTGAAGCACGGAATGGCAGAAGAACGCGTCAGCCTTAAGAGCTATATTGTGAATCTGGCGTATGGATTGAAGCCGATGGCTACGTTGAAGATAGAAATCAACGGAAAGGAATATGAGGAAAGTTCCAGTGGAGATGGCCAGTATGATGCTTTTGTGCGCGCCTTGCGCAAGATATATAAAGTGACACTGGGTCGTAAGTTCCCGATGCTGACGAACTATGCCGTGACCATTCCTCCCGGTGGGCGTACCGATGCCTTTGTGCAGACGGTTATTACCTGGAGTTTTGAAGATACGATATTCCGTACACGCGGATTGGACGCAGACCAGACGGAAGCGGCCATCAAGGCGACGGTGAAGATGCTGAATATCATAGAAGACGAATATGAATCCTAAAAAATGAATCTCATGGAGAAAAAGAAATCGTTTTTTGAGAGGCGTCCTTATGTATGCTATGCGTTGTATGCAGGCTTGCTTTTTGCTTTCAACCTCTTTCTGCGTTGGTGGAGCGGCGAGTTGGATGCGGACGAGTATCTTATGTCAGCCATCAATACCCTTATATTGACAGCAGGTTTTGTGTGGGGTGACCGGTATCGCCGCAAGAATCTTGCAAACAAAAAGAAGATAGATGAACTTTTAAATAATAAAGAAAACAATGGATTTTAAAATTGCAGTGTTGGCCGGTGACGGTATCGGCCCCGAAATCTCTACCGTAGGCGTGGATGTGATGACTGCCGTGTGTGAGAAGTTCGGACATAAAGTGAACTATGAATATGCCATCTGCGGTGCAGACGCGATAGACAAGGTGGGTGACCCGTTTCCCGAAGCCACTTATGAGGCTTGTAAAAATGCGGATGCTGTATTGTTCTCTGCCGTAGGTGACCCGAAATTCGACAATGACCCTACTGCCAAAGTGCGTCCCGAGCAGGGCTTGCTGGCTATGCGCAAGAAACTGGGACTGTTTGCCAACATCCGTCCCGTGCAGACCTTCAAATGTCTGCTCCATAAGTCTCCCCTTCGTGCGGAACTGGTGGATGGTGCCGATTTCCTTTGCATCCGCGAATTGACCGGTGGCATGTACTTCGGTGAGAAATACCAGGACAATGACAAGGCGTATGATACGAACATGTATACCCGTCCTGAGATTGAGCGTATCCTGAAAGTCGGATTTGAATATGCCATGAAACGCAGTAAACATCTTACGGTGGTGGATAAAGCCAATGTGCTTGCCTCTTCCCGTCTTTGGAGACAGATTGCCCAGGAGATGGCACCGCAGTACCCCGAGGTGACAACCGACTATATGTTTGTGGACAACGCCGCCATGAAGATGATTCAAGAGCCGAAATTCTTTGACGTAATGGTTACGGAAAATACGTTTGGTGATATTTTGACGGACGAGGGTTCCTGCATCAGTGGCTCTATGGGATTGCTGCCTTCTGCTTCTACGGGAGAGAGCACGCCGGTATTCGAACCTATCCATGGTTCCTGGCCGCAGGCGAAAGGCTTGAATATAGCCAATCCGCTGGCGCAAATTTTGTCTGTAGCCATGCTTTTCGAATACTTCGACCTGAAAGAGGAGGGGGCGTTGATTCGTAAGGCAGTTGATGCTTCACTCGATGCGAATGTACGTACACCGGAGATTCAAGTAGAAGGTGGCGACAAATACGGTACCAAGGAAGTGGGCGCGTGGATTGTAGACTATCTTAAGAAGTCTTGATAACAGTGTCTCATTACCGTTCTGTTCATCAGTAACTTCTCACTGCAAAGTTCTGCAAACCTTTTGCAGTGTCACTGCAAAGCTGTTACAGTTGCGCTGCAAAGCAGTTGCAGTACCACTGCAAACCTATTTGCAGTAACGCTGCAGCTCGTTTGCAGTACTACTGCAAAAAGCATGCACCATCTTTGCAGTGGGAAGTCGCTGATTGTCAGATATGGTTCTTCCTCCTCATCCTGCCTTCTTCAATCGTTTCATATCCTTTCATCCTCTTTATTCGTGTTAAGCTTTGATAGATGGCAGTATAATCTTTCCTTTCCCGCACGGTTTATTTCTTGGAATTTCCATATCTTTGTCAGCATATCCATGTTACATAAGTGTGTACGGGAAGAATGTATTAGACAGTGAGATTATGGCGAAAATTGCAAAGAACCTGACGGAGTTGATTGGGCATACTCCTTTGATGGAATTGGCTGAATACAGTCGTAAATACGGATTGAAAAGAAATATTGTGGCTAAGCTGGAATCTTTTAATCCGGCGGGAAGCGTGAAGGACCGTGTGGCATTTGCCATGATTGAGGATGCCGAGGCACGTGGGGCTTTGAAACCCGGAGCCACGATTATTGAACCTACCAGTGGCAATACCGGCGTGGGACTGGCGATGGTAGCAACCATCAAGGGATATCATTTGATATTGACCATGCCGGAGACCATGAGTGTGGAACGCCGTAATCTGTTGAAAGCCTTGGGTGCGGAGATTGTACTGACCGACGGACTGGCAGGTATGGCTGGCTCCATTGCCAAAGCGAAAGAATTGCGGGATGCGATACCTGGTGCGGTTATTCTGCAGCAGTTTGAGAATCCCTCCAATGCCAAGGCTCATGAACATACTACGGGGGAAGAAATCTGGACGGACACGGATGGTAAAGTGACTGTTTTTGTTGCCGGTGTGGGCACGGGCGGTACGGTCTGTGGAGTGGCGCGTGCCTTGAAGAAACATAATCCGGATGTCTATGTTGTGGCTGTAGAACCGGCCTCCTCTCCGGTTCTGGAAGGAGGGGAAGATGCACCGCACCGCATCCAGGGGATTGGGGCCAATTTTATTCCTTCCATTTATGATGCTTCTGTAGTAGACGAGATTATTCCGGTGCCCGATGACGAGGCCATTCGTGGAGGACGAGAGCTGGCTTCTGCGGAAGGCTTGCTGGCTGGCATCTCATCCGGTGCGGCGGTATATGCGGCACGGTTGCTGGCCGAACGCCCTGAATTTGCGGATAAAATGATTGTTGCCCTACTGCCCGATACGGGGGAACGCTATTTGTCAACAGAACTGTTTGCTTTCGATACCTATCCTTTGGAATAAATACTGAACGATTATATGAAGAAATTTATTTTTTCTTTCTTCTTGTGTGGAGCCACGATGTTCCCTGCCTTTTCACAAACCTATCAGGAACTGAGCGAACGTGCGGTTGCAGCCACGGAGCAAGACAGCTTGTCATTGGCCGAAAAATACATTGAACAAGCTTTGAAAATGGAGCCCGCCAATCCTCATAATGCTTTGCTGTTCTCCAACTTGGGTACGATACAGCGTCGGCAGCACCGGTATGAGCAGGCCCTTGACTCGTATACTCTGGCATTGAACATTGCTCCGCGGGCCATACCTGCCCTGATGAATCGTGCCGCTCTTTATCTTGAGTTGGGGAAGGATGATTTGGCCCGGATAGACTATTCTTTGGTGCTGGATATAGAGAGCGATAATCAGGAAGCCTTGCTGATGCGTGCCTATATCTATATGCGGCAGCGTAACTATAATTTTGCAAAGTCTGATTATGAACGTCTGCTGAAACTTGCCCCCCGGAGCTACAATGGCCGTCTGGGGTTGGCTACACTAGAGCAGAAGGAGGGTAAATACGAAGCGGCACTTTCGATATTGAATGCCATGATTGCAGAAAAAGGAGGAGAAGCTACCCGGCTGACTACCCAGCAATATGCTGTGCTTTACGTGGCACGTGCGGGTGTGGAGCAGGATATGAAACATGTGGACCTGGCCATGATGGACTTGGAAGAAGCCATCAAGCTGGATGCTTCGCAGACAGAAGCCTACTTGATACGGGGGCAAATTTACCTTTCTCAAAAGAAAAAGGAGTTGGCAAAACGTGACTTCGAAAAAGCCATTTCGCTTGGCGTGCCGCAAGGTGACCTTAGGGATTTACTGTTACAGTGTAAATAATATTCAACTGTATTTCCGTATCAGTTCCACAAACTCTTTTCCGTATTTCTTCTTTTTATATTCACCGATACCGCTGATATTACCAAATTCTTCTATGGTAGTGGGGCGGGAGGTGCTGAGTAGGTGGAGCACTTTGTCGGACAGTACGATATAGGCAGGAAGTGCTTCCTGGTCGGCAAGGCGTTTGCGGAGAGTGCGGAGAGCCTCGAAAAGTTCCCCACTTTCTTTATTGGGCAATCCCAATGGCAATTCTTTGGTTGGAACTGTAGCCTTGCGTTTACGGCCTCTTGTAGCTTGTACAGCTTCCTCGCGGCGGATGGTGACAAGCAGGGCGCGTGCTCTGCCAAACAAGACATCTGTTCCGCTTTGAGTAATTTTCAGATGGTTGTTTTCATTGTAGGCTATTTCGAAATAGCCGAGTTGCAACATTTGCAGCAGGTAGTCATGCCAATCTCTGGCAGGTACTTCACGCCCGGCTCCAAAGGTCTTAAGGCGATGGTATCCCCTTTCTGTAACTTCAGAACTCATGTTTCCTCGGAGGATGTCCACTAAAATACCGGTTCCTATCTGTTGCTCGGAACGCGCGATTGCACTAAGTGCCTTTTGTACGATTATTGTACCATCGAAACGTTCGGGGGGATTTTTGCATACATCACAGTTTCCACAGTCGCAGGTCGTATTTTCACCGAAATAGCTTAACAGAATGCGGCGGCGGCAGATATCTGCTTCCGCATATTGCTGCATGCGTTGCAGTTTTTCCAGGTTGATGCTTTGTTGTCCGCTGTCCGTTGCGAATTTAGTGAGCAGAATGAGGTCGGCCAGTGAATAGAACAAAAGGGTGTCACTGGGCATTCCGTCTCGTCCGGCACGTCCTATTTCTTGATAGAAACTTTCAATGCTTTTGGGCAAATTGTAATGAATTACCCAGCGCACATTGCTTTTGTCAATTCCCATTCCAAAGGCAATGGTGGCGCATACCGCTTGCACGCGGTCGTTGATGAAGTCGTCTTGTGCTTCATCTCTTCGTGCCGGCGATAGGCCGGCATGATAGACTGCTGACCTTATTCCATGTTTCTGAAGCATCTGTGCCACCGATTCGGTCTTGCTGCGGCTCATACAATAAATGATGCCGCTCTCTCCCGGATGGCGGGCGATGAAGTCGAGGATGGCTTTGCTTTTTTCCTTCTGCTGGTAACCTCTTTTTACGGTGAGACTCAGGTTGGGACGGTCGAAAGATGAAATGAAAATTCTCGGTTGGTTGAGGTGTAGCTGTTTAATAATATCTTCACGGGTTATTTTATCGGCTGTGGCAGTAAGTGCAATGATGGGAACCTGGGGAAACAGTTGGTGAAGGATGCCCATCTGTGTATATTCCGGACGGAAATCGTGTCCCCATTGTGAGATGCAGTGAGCTTCATCAATGGCGAAAAGGGAAATATGCATATCCCTTAACAGATAGTTGGCTTCCGCCAATAATTTTTCAGGAGAAATATATAGCAGTTTCAGCTTGCCTTCCATGCATGCACGTCGTAGGGAAGCATTCTCTGTTTCATCATTATTACTGTTCAGTGCACCGGCCGCGATACCGTTTGCACAGAGCGTTTCCACTTGGTCCTTCATCAAGGAAATGAGCGGAGAAACCACTACCGCCGTGCCTTCACTCAATAGGGCGGGAAGTTGGTAGCAGATGGACTTTCCACCTCCCGTAGGCATCAGTACCAATGCGTCTTTACGGTCCATCAGATGGCGTATGATGTCTTCTTGTAAGGGGCGGAAACTGTCGTAACCGAAATATGTCTTGAGCGTTTGTAGCATAATCTGGCAGTATGTATTTCTTCCGGCAAAGGTACACTAATTATTGCATATACTACAAATGGAAAGTCATCAAGATTTTGTATCATATGAGTTTCTGCAAAAGGTTAAAGTTTCTTATTAATGGCTGAATTGACCTACTTTTCAACCTTTTTCGTTGTTTATTTATCAAAAATATATACGGGAAAAGTTGTGTATTAAAAAAAAATGTCTGACTTTTGTAAAGTCTAAGGGGCTAACCCTTTGGCTTTTCCGATTTTAAACAACCCTAACCAGTTAATTCAATGAGTGATTTAGAAAACAATGCCCAGGAAAAAGGAACGAAGAAACGTCCTTACAACCTGCGCGAAAAGAAAGAAAAGGATGCTGCCTACCGTTCTTTGATAAGGCCGGAATTGGCAGATGAGTTGTATGACAAGATATTGAATATCGTTGTTGTACAAAAGAAGTACAGAGATGCTGATTATTCCGCTAAGGATTTGGCGAAAGAATTGCAGACCAATACTCGCTATTTGTCTGCAGTGGTGAATTCACGCTTCGGCATGAACTATTCTTGCCTGCTGAATGAATATAGAGTAAAAGAAGCGCAGCATTTGTTGACAGACAAGAGATATGCTGACAAGAATGTAGAGGAGATCAGTACGATGGTCGGCTTTGCAAACCGTCAGTCTTTTTATGCTGCTTTCTATAAGAATGTAGGTGAGACTCCTAATGGATATCGTAAAAGACACGCAGAAAAAGAAGCTAAGAAGAAATAATTCTGTATGACTGAATGAATAAAAAGGAAATATTCCGGAACAGTTGTTTCGGGATACTTCCTTTTCTTCTTTTTTAATACCAATCTATATACTCCCGACACATGAAGAAACAACTAATTTCTATGGTGACTGCCCTTTCTCTATTGACGGCTTGTGGCGGAAATCCGAAAACAACTGCTGAGGCAGAAAAATTTGACTATACAGTGGAACAATTTGCAGATTTACAGATTTTACGTTACCGCGTACCAGGTTTTGAGGATTTGTCCCTCAAACAAAAAGAATTGGTTTATTATTTGACGGAAGCGGCTTTGCAGGGCAGAGACATTCTTTTCGACCAGAATGGCAAGTACAACCTGACGATTCGCCGGATGCTGGAAGCTGTCTATACCGGCTATAAGGGAGATAAGAACACTCCTGATTTCAAGGCTATGGAAGTGTACCTCAAGCGGGTATGGTTCTCTAACGGCATTCATCATCACTATGGTAGCGAAAAGTTCGTTCCGGGATTTACTCCCGAATTCTTCAGGCAGGCTGTACAGAGTGTGGATGCAGCTACATTGCCGCTTGCCGAAGGACAGACTGTGGAACAACTGTGCGAGGAAGTGTTCCCCGTTATTTTCGACCCCACGGTGATGCCCAAACGGGTGAACCAAGCTGCCGGTGAAGATTTGGTTTTGACTTCCGCATGCAATTATTACGATGGCGTGACGCAGCAGGAGGCCGAAGATTTCTATAATGCCTTGAAGAATCCGCAGGATGAAACTCCCGTTTCCTATGGTTTGAATAGCCGTTTGGTGAAAGAGGATGGCAAGATTCAGGAGAAAGTATGGAAAGTGGGGGGCTTGTATGGACAGGCACTTGAAAAGATTGTCTACTGGCTGAAGAAGGCAGAAGGAGTTGCCGAGACTCCCGAGCAGAAGGCGGTGATAGCCAAACTGATGGAATTCTATGAAACCGGCGATTTAAAGACATTCGATGAATATGCCATTTTGTGGGTGAAGGATTTGAACTCACGCATTGACTTTGTGAACGGTTTTACCGAAAGTTATGGTGACCCGCTCGGCATGAAGGCAAGCTGGGAATCTCTGGTGAATTTTAAAGATTTGGAAGCTACCCAGCGTACAGAGTTGATAAGCGGCAATGCACAGTGGTTTGAGGACCATTCGCCGGTAGACGGACAATTCAAGAAGGAGAAAGTGAAAGGGGTGTCTGCCAAGGTAATCACGGCGGCTATTCTGGCCGGTGACTTGTATCCTGCAACTGCTATCGGCATCAACCTGCCCAATGCCAACTGGATACGTAGCCATCATGGTTCGAAATCCGTTACAATCGGTAACATTACAGATGCTTATAACAAGGCAGCTCATGGCAACGGGTTCAATGAGGAGTTTGTGTACAGTGATGCAGAGCTTCAACTGATTGATAAGTACGCAGATGTGACAGATGAACTGCATACTGACCTGCATGAATGTTTGGGACATGGTTCCGGTAAATTGCTCCCGGGTGTGGACCCGGATGCGTTGAAGGCATATGGTTCTACTATCGAAGAAGCGCGCGCCGACTTGTTCGGACTCTACTACGTGGCCGACCCGAAGCTGGTGGAACTGGGGCTTACTCCAAGTGCGGATGCTTATAAGGCTCAATACTACACCTATCTGATGAATGGTTTGATGACACAGCTTGTACGTATCGAGCCTGGTAACAATGTAGAAGAAGCCCATATGCGCAACCGTCAGCTCATAGCCCGCTGGGTGTACGAGAAAGGTGCGGCGGAGAAGGTTGTGGAATTGGTAAAGAAGGATGGGAAGACGTACGTCGTGATAAACGATTATGAGAAAGTGCGTGACTTGTTTGGCCGGTTGCTTGCCGAGATACAGCGTATCAAGTCCACCGGTGACTATGCCGGTGCCCATGATTTGGTGGAAGCCTATGCCGTGAAAGTCGATCCCGCTTTGCATGCCGAAGTGCTGGAACGCTACAAGAAGCTGAATCTTGCGCCGTATAAGGGGTTCGTCAATCCCAAGTATGAAGTGGTGACGGATGCCGACGGTACTATAACAGATGTGACAGTGACTTATGATGAAGGTTATGCGGAACAGATGTTGCGTTATAGCAAAGACTATTCTACATTGCCTTCTGTCAATAAATGATGAACTATGATAGATACTAAAGAGCAGCTGCATCAGCGGCTGAAAGATATAAAGACACAGCTCCGTCTCTCAATGAACGGGGCTGTGTCCCAAAGTATGCGTGAGAAAGGGCTGGTATATAAGCTGAACTTCGGCGTGGAGTTGCCCCGTATCAAGGGTATTGCTGCCGGTTACGAGAAGGACCACTCTCTGGCTCAAGCTTTGTGGAAAGAAGATATCAGAGAGTGTAAAATATTGGCGGGACTTTTACAGCCGGTAGAGAGTTTCCTGCCCGAGATAGCCGATATCTGGGTGGAAGATATCCGTAATATCGAGATTGCAGAACTTACCTGCATGAATTTATTCCAACATCTTCCTTATGCGCCTGCCAAGTCCTTCCATTGGATTGCAAGCGAGGACGAATACACGCAGGTTTGCGGCTTCCTCACCATAGCCCGTCTATTGATGAAGAAAGGGGATATGAACGAACGGGTTGAAAATGAGTTCCTCGACCAGGCAATAACGGCTTTTTTGTCGGGCTCCTATCATGTACGCAATGCAGCCATGGCTGCTATCCGCCGCTTTATGCAGCAAAATGAGGAAAATTCTTTTCAAGTTTGCCGCAGAGTGGAGGGTATGGACAATTCTTCTTCTGATGTAGAACAATTACTATACAATCTTGTAAAAGAGGAGGTTTGTTAGATTAGTTCTATGGTTATAGAGACTGATGCGGTAAGGGAATATTTCCCTTATCGCAATTTTTATCTCTTTCTCGTTTGCTTTCCACAAAAAAGGATTAACTTTGTTGGCTGTAAAACTGCGCCGTCAAATGGAAAGTCAGAATGTGAAAGATACAGTTAGGCAGATATTCACTGAATATCTGAATGCGAACGGGCATCGGAAGACTCCCGAACGTTATGCTATACTTGACACCATTTACTCCATAGACGGTCATTTTGATATCGACACGCTCTATTCACTGATGGCCGACCAGGAGAACTTCCGCGTCAGCCGTGCAACGCTTTACAATACCATCATTTTGCTTATAAATGCTCGTCTGGTCATCAAGCATCAGTTCGGCAACTCTTCCCAATACGAAAAATCTTATAATCGCGATACGCACCATCACCAGATATGCACCCAGTGCGGAAAGGTGACCGAGTTTCAGAACGAGGAGTTGCAACATGCCATTGAGAATACCAAACTGAGCCGTTTTAATCTTACGCACTATTCCTTATATATGTATGGGTTGTGCAGCAAGTGTGACCGGGCCAATAAACGGAAGAAAAAGAATAATAACCATA
Organism: Bacteroides sp. AF34-31BH; assembly: GCF_003602795.1. Classification (NCBI taxonomy): domain Bacteria; kingdom Pseudomonadati; phylum Bacteroidota; class Bacteroidia; order Bacteroidales; family Bacteroidaceae; genus Bacteroides; species Bacteroides sp. AF34-31BH. The sequence goes on along the minus strand of NZ_QTLV01000006.1, from coordinate 232,026 downwards.
AAAAAGAAAAATGAAAGTAGACGTATTATTAGGATTACAATGGGGCGACGAAGGCAAAGGCAAAGTCGTTGATGTGTTAACTCCGAGATACGATGTCGTAGCTCGTTTCCAGGGCGGACCGAATGCCGGACATACACTCGAGTTTGAAGGGCAGAAGTATGTGCTCCGTTCCATTCCGTCTGGAATATTCCAGGGAGACAAGGTGAATATCATCGGTAACGGAGTGGTGCTTGACCCGGCTCTCTTCAAAGCGGAAGCCGAATCATTGGAAGCGTCCGGCCATAACTTGAAGGAACGCTTGCACATTTCCAAGAAAGCACACCTCATTCTGCCGACTCACCGCATACTGGATGCTGCATACGAAGCAGCCAAAGGCGATGCAAAGGTAGGAACGACCGGAAAAGGTATCGGACCGACTTACACGGATAAAATCAGCCGTAACGGTGTGCGTGTAGGCGACATTCTGCATGACTTTGACAAGAAGTATGCAGCGGCCAAGGCCCGTCATGAACAGATATTGAAGAGCCTGAACTATGAGTATGACCTTGCAGAAATGGAGAAGGCATGGTTCGAAGGTATCGAATACTTGAAACAATTCCAGTTGGTGGACAGCGAACACGAGATGAACAATCTGCTGGCTGCCGGCAAGTCTGTATTGTGCGAAGGTGCGCAGGGGACAATGCTGGACATTGATTTCGGTTCTTATCCGTTTGTCACTTCTTCTAATACGGTCTGTGCAGGTGCTTGTACCGGTCTGGGTATTGCTCCCAACAAGATTGGTGAGGTATATGGTATCTTCAAGGCCTATTGTACGCGCGTAGGTGCCGGTCCGTTCCCGACGGAATTGTTCGACAAGACCGGTGACCGGATTTGCACGCTGGGTCATGAGTTCGGTTCTGTGACTGGACGTAAGCGCCGTTGTGGCTGGATTGACCTGGTGGCATTGAAATATGCCATTATGGTAGACGGGGTTACCAAACTGATAATGATGAAGAGCGATGTACTCGATTCTTTTGAAACCATTAAGGCTTGTGTAGCTTACAGGATAGATGGGGAAGAGATTGACTACTTCCCGTTCGATATTAACGAAACCATTGAACCGGTTTATGTAGAGCTACCCGGTTGGCAGACGGATATGACCAAGATGCAGAGTGAAGATGAGTTCCCGGAGGAATTCAATGCATACTTGTCATTCCTGGAAGAACAGCTTGGTGTGCCCATCAAGATTGTTTCCTTAGGACCGGACCGTGAGCAGACCATCGAACGGTATACAGAGGAATAATAAAACTTACTGATAACCTTAGGCACGGATTACACGGATTTCGCGGCTTCATCTGAAGAACCGTGGGCGTCCGGATAGTCCGTGCCTTTTTTATTTATTGCCATGAAAACACATCTTTTGTCTTTTTTACTGCTGTTGCTCCTTGTACCTTCCGCACAGTCGCAGACTTATCAGCCGACGGAGGAAAATCTGAAATCCCGTCAGGAGTTTCGGGACAATCGCTTCGGTATCTTCCTGCATTGGGGGATATACAGTATGCTGGCTACCGGAGAATGGACCATGACGAACAAGAACCTTAATTATAAGGAGTATGCCAAACTGGCGGGAGGTTTCTATCCTGCCAAATTCGATGCTGCCAGATGGGTGTCAGCCATTAAGGCGTCCGGGGCAAAGTATATCTGCTTTACATCCCGGCATCACGATGGCTTTTCTATGTTCCACACACGCTTTTCCGATTACAATATTGTGGATGCTACCCCTTTTAAGCGGGATATTCTGAAAGAATTGGCGGACGAGTGCCACAAGCAAGGTATTCGTCTGCATCTCTACTATTCGCACATCGACTGGTATCGCGAGGATGCTCCGTGGGGACGCACCGGACGTGGAACGGGACGACCGAATCCGAAGGGCGACTGGAACAGCTACTATAAATTCATGAACAATCAGCTGACCGAGTTGCTCACCAATTATGGAAAAATAGGTGCCATTTGGTTTGATGGCTGGTGGGACCAGGACCAGAATCCGGATTTTGATTGGCAACTGCCCGGGCAATATGCCATGATACACCGCCTGCAACCGGCTTGCTTGGTTGGGAACAACCATCATCAAGCACCGTTTGCCGGCGAGGACATCCAGATATTCGAGCGCGACCTGCCGGGAGAGAACCGTGCCGGTCTTTCCGGGCAGGATATCAGCGCCTTGCCCCTTGAAACCTGTGAGACGATGAATGGAATGTGGGGATATAAGATTACGGACCAGGATTATAAATCCACCAAAACGCTGATACATTACCTGGTGAAGGCTGCGGGTAAAGATGCCAATCTGCTGATGAATATCGGTCCTCAGCCGGACGGTGAGCTGCCTGCTGTTGCATTGGAGCGTCTGGCAGAAGTAGGGGAATGGATGAAGGTATACGGTGAAACCATCTACGGAACCCGTGGCGGCTGCATTGCTCCGCATCCTTGGGGAGTCACTACACAAAGAGAAAATAAATTATACGTGCATATTCTCGAATTGCAGGATAAGGCTCTCTTCCTGCCGTTGGAAGGCAAGAAAGTGAGGAAGGCAGTGGGGTATGCCGACCATCTTCCAGTGAAGTTCCGTAAGTGTGAAGGAGGGGTGATGCTCTACTTGCCGGAGGTTCCGACGGATATTGATAAAGTGATAGAGGTGGATATTGAAAAATAAATTATAAATCAGAAATCTTTAATTCTTCCTAAAAGATAAAGGAAACGCTGGCATTGCTCACCGTTTCCTTTTATTTTTGGCAGACTATTTGTTATACAATAAGAAACGACTGATTTATTCACAATTTAAAGAAAGAAAATTATGGGAACAGGAATGATATGGATTATTTTTATCGGTATTGCCGCCGTTAGCTGGCTGGTACAGATGAATCTTCAGAACAAGTTCAAGAAGTACTCTAAAATCCCTACCGGCAACGGAATGACGGGAGCGGACGTTGCTTTGAAGATGCTGCACGACAATGGCATTTACGATGTGACCGTGACGCATACTCCCGGACATCTGACCGACCATTATAATCCTGCCAATAAGACAGTAAACCTGAGTGAGAGTGTTTATAGCAGTAACAGCATCATGGCTGCTGCCGTTGCAGCCCACGAATGTGGTCACGCCGTGCAGCATGCACGCGCATACGCTCCGTTGACAATGCGCAGCAAACTGGTGCCGGTAGTCTCTTTTGCCTCACAGTGGATGACGTGGTTGCTGCTGGCAGGTATCTTGCTGCTGAACTCCTTTCCGCAACTGTTGCTGGCGGGCATTATACTGTTTGCATTGACAACTTTATTCAGCTTCATCACCTTGCCGGTGGAAATCAATGCAAGTAAGCGTGCGCTGGTATGGCTTAGCAATTCCGGCATTACGAATTCATATAATCATGCGCAAGCGGAAGATGCACTCCGCTCGGCTGCCTATACGTATGTAGTGGCTGCTCTCGGTTCGCTTGCTACCCTGATTTATTATATCATGATATTCATGGGACGCAGAGATTAAACACATGATGCAGACATAAAAAACAGACCATCTGTTCACCCGAAACAGATGGTCTGTTTACATTAAATAGATGATGTGTCTCTGCCGGATGCATCATCTGTTTTTTTATTCCTGATAGGGCGACTGCCAGAACCAGGCATCGTCATTGACCACGTACTTGGCTTGGAAGAAGTTTTCTGCATTAGGGTCTGAGGGGCAAAGCAGTACATCGTCTGCTTTTATGCTATAGAGATTCTTGGCCATATAGCTGTCTAAATAATATTCTTTGGTAATCTTCTGCTGGTTATTCCAGTTGGCTTCTTCATTTAGGATTACCGGACGACCGTCTCGCAGACGTTCGCGCACTTCTTGCACGCTTAGCATGATGCCGTTTTCATCCATCACCCAGGCATTGTTGGTGGGGTCTACCCATATCCATTTATCCAAGGTATTGGAATAAACTACGTTAATGGAATGGCATTCGCCAATGTATTTTTTTGGTAATCCGCTGATGTGGCGTGCCTTAAATCCCATGGACAGATAACAATCCTTCAGTACATGGGCAAGACCTCCGCAATGCAGACCTCGCGCACCGCCTTTGCAAGCTTCTGCCCATTTTATGATGTTGCTGCCTGCCGGACTTTCATGGTTTCCGTCAGTTTTATGGTATTGTGTATATAAGTAAGTATGTTCTTTATTTTCGATAATTCGTCGCCTGCGCCTGCCACACTGTCCAACTTGAAGTATTGGCGTACCTCTACTAAATACTTGTTGTTGGGATTGATGTATTCGAAGCGGGGGAGTGTATCAGGGCGCTCATTGTGGGTGTATCCCGGTGTTTTTTGAAGTATGTCGAGGTAGTCACCCACTTTCTTCACTTTGGCAAGCACTGCCTTGAACCGTTTATCGCTGCGCAGGTTGTCTAAGTCGGTATCATTCATCATGTGGTTGTAATCTTGAAATCCATTGTCGTAGGCCAGTTCTAAATTTTTGATGGCTTCACCTTTTTTCTTTAACAAGGATTGGAAGCAGGCTAAATTGTAGTAATAGGACTGTATGAGCCAGCTGTACTTTTTCTGAGTGTTCTCGTCTTGTTCTTTGAACAGAGTTATCAAAGCCTTACCGTTCTTTTCGGCTTCTTTATAGTTTTTCTCATTGACGGCTTGTTGCAGCTTTTGTACGATGGCTTCTTCTTTTTGGTCGAAGTCTTTGGCGTTGCCGGATTGTGCCCGGCTAACACCGATGCCGCATAGCAACAACATGCAGAATAAAATCAGTCTCTCTTTCATAAATGTGTAAGTTTGAAGTTTGTTTTGGTCGTTTTTATGCGACGGTAATGATACAAAGGTAAACATTCTCTTTTCTTAATCAATAAAATACTGTAACTTTGTCGTCCGATTTTTAAAATAATTGAACTGATTATGGCAGCAAAACCAAGTATTCCGAAAGGAACCCGTGACTTCTCGCCCGTAGAAATGGCGAAGCGTAACTATATATTCAATACGATTCGTGAGGTGTATCATCTCTATGGTTTTCAGCAGATAGAAACGCCCTCGATGGAAATGCTTTCTACCTTGATGGGGAAGTATGGTGAGGAAGGCGACAAGCTTTTGTTCAAGATACAGAACTCCGGTGATTACTTTTCCGGACTGACAGATGAAGAACTGTTGAGCCGTAATGCTCCGAGACTTGCCTGCAAGTTTTGCGAGAAAGGTTTGCGCTATGACCTCACAGTACCTTTTGCCCGCTACGTGGTGATGCACCGCGATGAAATAACTTTTCCTTTCAAACGTTATCAGATACAGCCCGTGTGGCGCGCCGACCGTCCGCAAAAAGGACGCTATCGTGAGTTCTATCAGTGCGATGCCGATGTGGTAGGCAGTGATTCCTTGCTGAATGAGGTGGAGCTGATGCAGATTGTCGATACGGTATTTACCCGCTTCGGCATCCGTGTTTGTATCAAGATTAACAACCGTAAGATATTGAGTGGCATTGCCGAAATCATCGGTGAGTCTGACAAGATTGTTGATATTACTGTGGCCATTGATAAGTTGGATAAGATAGGTCTGGACAATGTCAATGCCGAGTTGAAAGAGAAAGGCATCAGTGACGAGGCTATCGCCAAACTGCAACCTATCATTTTGTTGAGCGGAAGTAATGAAGAGAAACTTGCAACTCTGAAGGAAGTTCTTGCTGTCAGCGAGACCGGACTGAAGGGCGTGGAGGAAAGTGAATTTATCCTTTCCACCTTAAAGAACCTTGGCTTGAAGAACGAAATCGAGCTGGATTTGACATTGGCCCGTGGCTTGAATTACTATACCGGTGCCATCTTCGAAGTAAAGGCGCTGGATGTGCAAATCGGCAGTATTACTGGTGGAGGACGCTATGACAACTTGACGGGTGTATTCGGTATGTCCGGTGTCAGTGGTGTCGGTATCTCGTTCGGTGCAGACCGTATCTTTGATGTGCTGAACCAGCTTGACCTTTATCCGAAAGAAGCGGTGAACGGTACTCAGTTACTGTTTATCAACTTTGGTGAGAAAGAGGCCGCATTCTCAATGAATGTATTGACTGAAGTGCGTGCGGCAGGCATCCGTGCCGAGATTTTCCCCGATGCAAGCAAGATGAAGAAACAGATGGGGTATGCGAACTCCAAAGCCATCCCGTTTGTGGCCCTGGTGGGTGAGAATGAAATGAATGAAGGTAAGGTGACATTGAAAAACATGGAGACCGGAGAGCAGAAAATGGTCACTCCCCAAGAGCTGGTTAGCGAACTGAAATAATAAAAACTGAAATACATTTAAAAAGGAGCACAAAATTGCTCCTTTTTTTGTATATTTATGGCACAAATATAGGTATTTGTAATAGTGGCGTAGGAAAAATGAAACATCCTGCATTTATCTTTGTACTGACAAAAAAGGAGGTTCTTATGGTTTCTGTTGAGCTTAAGCAAGAAAAACACAATGCCCTCGTCAGTTTCCTGATGATTGTCATAGCGGCATTGTTCCTGCTCTATATGGGCAGTTCATTGGTACATTCTACAAAAGCGTTCTGGGAAAATTATTCCATAGAAGAGCTGCTGGAATAGAAGGAATTCAAGTCAAATCACTACCTTTGTCGGCAAAACATATTGCCGATGATACTTTATTTTACCGCAACCGGAAACTCACGCTGGATTGCAGAATTGCTTGCAGAGGCTATGCATGATACTGCCGTCAGCATTGTTGATTGCCTTAAGCAAGGCTCGATACCCGCAGGGCTGTCGATAGCTGACAGACTAGGTATTGTTTTTCCGGTACACTCATGGTATGCACCTCGTGTCTTGATTGATTTTTTGTCGCAGCTCCGGTTGCCGGACTGCTGTTACCGTTATGCCGTGTGTACATGCGGGGACGATATGGGAAAGGGAATGAACCGCCTGGCGGAACATTTTCCGTTGGATGCAGCCTGGTCTGTTGCAATGCCCAATACCTATGTACCGATGTTCAATTTGGACGATGGGGCGCTTTGCCGTAAGAAGATAGAGAATGCACGGCATGCCATTGCTTCGATTGCGGCGGATGTCATTGCACGGAAAAAGGTTTGGAGCGTGCATGAAGGCGGTGCTGCCTGGTTGAAAACGTATGTAGTGAATCCTTTGTTTGTACGTTTTACCATTGGTACCAAGGGATTTCATGTAGATGAAGGCTGTGTCTCTTGCGGAATATGCAGAAAGTCTTGTCCGGTAGGCAATATCAGGATGGTAGATGGACGTCCGGTGTGGGGAAAGCAGTGCATTCACTGCATGGCGTGCCTGCATGCTTGTCCCCAGGAGGTGATACAGTATGGAAAAACGACACGGAAGAAGGGGCGGTACCGGTTGACCGACTACTTATAGGCTATCGGGATATCAACTTGTCCTTCAATAGGGCATTCAGTACCTCATCGCGTAGGTTGCGGGCTATCGGTATCTTGTGTGTCCCTATGATGAGCATATTCCCTTCTATGGCTTGTACTTTGCTTGTCTGCACAATGTAGGAGCGGTGTACTTGTATAAACAGGTTGTCGGGCAGAAATTCCAATAAACTCTTTAGGGGAGAATAGGTGATTTCCTTTGAGGAGGAAGTATGTATCAATACGTAGTTGCCCATACTTTCTATGAACAGAATATCCTGGATGGTCACCTTCTTGAGCAGTTTGTCTGTCTTTACGAAGAGGTAAGGCTCGGGAGTGGATTCTTGCTCTTTCTGTAGCAGTTCATGCACTCTGTTCACCGCTTTCAAAAAGCGGTCGAAGGGAATGGGCTTGAGCAGATAATCGGTTACATTCAGCTCATATCCTTTCAATGCATACTGCTCGTAGGCTGACGTGATGATGACTTTGGGAGGATTATGGATACCGCTTAGAAAATCAATGCCGTTGATGTAGGGCATTTCTATGTCCATAAACAGCAACTCTGGCTGTTCTTTTTTCAACAGCTCGTTCAGTTGCAGGGCGTTCTCGCATTCTCCTGTCAAAGTCAGGAAATCTGTTTTTTCAATGTAACCGCGCAATCCTTTGCGTGCAATCGGTTCATCGTCGGTTATCACACATTTTATTTTCATAGGGTGTCAGTTCAATGGTGAGTTCTGCAAAGAAAGTGTTTTCTTCGGGACATATCTTTAATAGGTGTCTGCCGGGATATAGAATCTGCAGGCGCTTCTTCATATTTTCAATTCCCAGGCCACTGCTCTTTTTACGGTGGGCGATTGCCGGTTGGTCTACAGAGTTCCATGCTGTAAAAACAAGCTTATTTTCAATAGCTTTCAAGGAAAAGTGAATCCAATAGGCTCCGCTGACATATTTGAAGGCATTTTCTACTAGAGGCTGGAATAGGAGAGGATGAATCTCCTGCGTGTGGAGGTGTTCGTCGTATTCCTCTGTAAGTACAAGTCGTTCACTCATCCGTAATCGCTGAAATTGGATGTATGCTTCCAGATAGTCGAGTTCTTGCTTTACGGTTACTTTCTGCTTGATGTCATACAGTTGATAGCGCAACAGTTCGGAAAGTAGCTCAATGGAGTGCTTGGCCTGCATGTTGGAGTCTTCTATCTGGAAATAGATGGTGTTCAGCGCATTGAAAAGGAAATGCGGATGATATTGTGATTTCAGTAGTTTGAGTTCTGTATCCAATTGCTCGTTTCGGAGCTTTTCCAACAGCAAGCTCTGGTGCTGGTAGTAATTGGATATTTCCTTGTTGCGGATGATTGTATAGTATAGTACGTTGAGGGGAACATAGATAATATTGACTAAGATATAGTCACTTATAGGTTGTCCTAATTCTATGAGTCCTAACGCGTAGGTGATTGATAGGGTAACGTTGGTCGTTATGAACAGTCCGAGTGTTATGTACGAATACTCTTTGCCTATGGATATTTCTTCTCTGAATATGTATTTATGAAAGATGTTCCGGAGGCAGTAATCCACTATATAGCAAAGTAATATGGTCAAGAGCAGGGCACGTAGCTGGTTGTTGAAGTCAGGCCACCACTCAGTTCCCCGCGAAGGGTCCGTTGCCAGCCTCAGGAAATAGAACTCAATTACTCCTAGGATTAGGGGAGATACCCAACGCAGGAAATGCTTCATTCGGAATTGTTTTAACTGGTTACAAATTTATTCGTTTACTTTCACTTATACTACTTTTAGGGGTAAATTCTTTCGGTGTCTTTCCTTTGTGGAAACGGAAAGAAAAGCCTACGCCCAGTTTCATTCGCATTTTCTCTTTATACCATCCTTGCTGGGTGGTGCTGAATACATCTATGTGTATGTGGCGTGAGGAGAATAGGTTCTCGGCAAAGAGGCGTAATGTCCCCCGGTCACCGAACATACTTTTGCTGATTCCCCCGGATACGGACCACATGGGGGAGATGATTGCTTGTCCCTGGGGTGTCTTTCCGTTCCAATAGCCGTTCAGCTCGGCTGTCCATCCTTGGGGCAGATGCAGTTGGTGGCCTATGTAGAGCATGGGAGTAAACTTTTTGTTCCGGTATTCGTCCCCATCCATTTGCCAGGCATACTTCCGGTAGGTGAGGAGCAGGTTTGTATTAATCTGCCACCACGGGAACGGTTTCAGGTTGGCGGCACTCAGCCGTATACCTGCTGAATAGTCGGAAGAAAGATTCATGGGCAGTACCAATATGCGTTTGTTTTCTTCGGCCATGTAACTTTTAGTTATGGGATGCCGGGTATAGGAAGCCAAGAAACTCATCCGATAGCGGCTCTTCAGGATATAGGAGAATTCGGTGTTATGGGCGAGTTCCGGTTCCAGGCGGGTATTGCCTTGTTCATACAGATAATTGTCGTTAATGGTGACAAACGGGTTCAGGTCCCGGTATTGCGGACGTACAATCCGTTTGCTGTACAGAAAGGAGAGCTGGTGCATATCCTTCCACTGGGATTGCATTTGCAGAAAGGGGAAGATATGGGTGTAGTGATTGGTGAAGGAAGAGTCTGCACGCAGGGCGTTTCCTGCCAGTTCTCCTTTTATATTGGTATTTTCTACACGTATCCCTGCTTCTATCTTCCAGGATTTTCCGAAAGATGTATTCAACGCTATATATCCGGCGTTGATATTCTCATTGTAGATGAAGTGATTGTTCAGTGACAGTATTTCTTGCCAGTTGTCATATTCTTTATTACAATAGGTGGCGGAGTTGTCGATAGATACAAAGGTAGTCTTGCCACCGATACCCAATGTCGTTTTCTCAGAGAGTGGTACAACAAGGTTCGTTTGTCCGCAATAGATTTGAATATCCCCTTCCATGTCTCCCTTGAGTAGGCTGTTCCTATATATTTCCGAGGATTCTATGAGCGAGAAACTACTTTGCTGGTCCTGTTTGTTGGCGTTGCCGAACAATTGGAAATCAAAGGAAGCATCCCATTTCAGTTTGTTGGGAGATTGATAGCCGGTACTGATTCCGCCAATCAGGTTGTGCTGGCTTGCTCTCAGGCGGTTCCGGGTGATGGAGGAGGAATCTGGAACTGCTGTGAGTGAATAGAAATCCGAGCCCAGCTTTTCTTTTCCCCGCCGGCAGATCCAGCTCCCGTTGAGATAGCCGTTCAGGTTGGTATGCGGAGTCAGCTCATAGTCGGCTGCAATCCTGAAGTTATGTGATTTATACGCGTAGGTACGATAGGCTTGCTGCCCCATATGAAAATCAAGGATTTGTTGGGTAGTCAAGTCTATGTACTCACGGGACATGGTGGTTTCGTTAAGGTCGATTCCCTCATAATAGGCATAATCGGTATATAGGTTGAACTTGTTCTTGCGCAGGTTTAGATAAATGTTGCCATAACCGGAACCGTAGATGTACGCCTGATTGTAACCGGCATTCCCGCCGGTAATCAGTCCTTTTATATTTATCCTTTTTATTTCAATGTTTATCACTCCCGTTTTTCCGGCTGCATCGAGATGGGAGGACGGATTGTTTATCAGTTCTATTTTCTCCACTGTCGACGCCGGGATACTTCGCAAGTAGTTTATCAGCGTTTCTCCGCTCAGATAGGTTGTCTTTCCATTCATCAGTACGTTGATGCCTCCTTGTCCGTCCAACAGAATATTGCCGTTGCTTTGAATTTGCACGCCTGGCATCTGTCTCAATGCGTCGTACAGATTGCCTTGTGTACCCGAGATGGTAGCCGAGAGGTTGTAGACCGTTTTCCCGGCCTTCATCTCTACCGGTACTTTTTGTGCAGTAACGGTGATACCGGACAATGCATAGGAATCTTCCTCCATAAGAATCCTACTCAGTTTGGCGGTTTCTGTGTCGGTGATACTGAAAGAGATATAGCGAGTTTTGTATCCTACGGCTGATGTCTTTAACAGATAACTGCCGTTATGCCGCAGGGGTAGGGTGAAGTGACCTTGTTCTCTGGTGACAGTGCCTTGTACAAAGGAAGAATCCTTTGCATCCAGTCCCACTACGGTAGCTCCTTCTATGGGTAGTTGCTTACTGTCGGTTATTTCACCTTGTACCGCTTGTGCTTGAAGTATGGAGAAGGGCAACAGTAATCCCCACAAAAGAATCGGAATTTGTTTCATCATCATATCCATTTGTTTTCTGCACGAAAGTAGATATGAAGAGGGCGGTAATCAAATAAAAAGGATGAATGGCAGGAAATCCGTGATGAACGGTTGGTTTCTTATCTTCGTTTTACTATTCCCACGTAAACCAGCAGAATGACGTTCATCATCAGTGCGTAGATAATAGCAGGTATTGCAATGATGTCATTGTTGAATACAAACGGACTACTGGCAACAGCAATTGCTTGTGCGGCATTCTGCATACCGATTTCTATAATGAGTGTACGTTGTTCTTTCCGGTTGAGGCGCATGGACTTCGATAGCACTACGCCGCCTCCCATAGCCAGCAGGATAAGAATGGAGATGCAGAGGCCCAGTTTGCCGAATTGCCCGGTGATGGTAGCATGGTGCTGTATGAAGAAGATGGTTGCCAGCAGGATAAGTGCAGGAAAGGCTGTCTTGGACAATATCTTATGAATCCTTTCTGCCATTTGCGGACGGTAGCGCTTCGTGAATATGCCGGCTACAATGGGAAGAAGCATCAGAACCAGGTTCTGCATGATAAGGCTGCCTACGGGGAGATGGATATCTATGTCCAGATTGCTGTCTACAAAGTGTGTGGCGAATTCCATAATCACGGGGATAGTGAACAGCGTAATAATGCTGCTGCATGCCGTCAGTGACACGGACAATGCTACGTCTCCTTTGGCTATCATGGAGAAGATGTTGGATGAGCTGCCGCCTGGCGAGCAGGCTATGAGTATGATGCCGATAAAGAACAGAGATTCGAGCTGGAAGACATGTCCTAAAGCAAATGCCAGCATCGGCAGTAGGATGATTTGGCCTGCCAGCCCGGCAATAGTGGGGCGGGGGCGTTTGCGGAACAGTTTAAAGTCTTCGGTTTGTAATGTCAGTCCCAGTTCAAACATCAATAAGGTAAGAATGGGGAGGACTATCCATATTGCGTTCATAAGTCAAATCATTTTTGAGGCTGCAAAGATAGCAAATATTGTTGTATACTTTGCCATTTTGTCAGCCTTTGTCTGCCAAACAATCAGCTTGTTCGTTTGGCACGGTTTTCGTAAGTTGTTTATCGCTTGTTTAAAGCAAAATTACCATTATAACAAATGTATAACATATAAAACAAAAAGATTATGAACATTAAACCATTAGCAGACAGAGTGCTGATACTCCCTGCACCTGCAGAAGAAAAGACAATTGGCGGTATCATTATTCCTGATACAGCGAAAGAGAAACCTTTGAAAGGTGAAGTTATTGCAGTAGGCAACGGAACAAAAGACGAAGAAATGGTGTTGAAGGTTGGTGACACAGTGTTGTATGGCAAGTATGCTGGTACTGAACTGGAAGTTGAAGGAACCAAGTATCTCATCATGCGTCAAAGCGATGTGCTCGCTGTTTTGGGATAATTTTTAATTAGTAAACCGTTAAATAGTAAATAAAATTATGGCAAAAGAAATATTATTCAATATCGATGCCCGCGACCAATTGAAGAAAGGTATCGACACACTGGCAAATGCAGTGAAAGTAACCCTCGGCCCTAAAGGTCGTAACGTTATCATCGAAAAGAAATTCGGTGCTCCCCACATCACGAAAGATGGTGTAACGGTAGCGAAAGAAGTTGAGTTGGCAGACGCATATCAGAATACCGGCGCACAGTTGGTAAAGGAAGTTGCTTCCAAGACCGGTGATGATGCAGGTGATGGTACTACAACCGCTACTGTTTTGGCTCAGGCCATCGTAGCCGAAGGCTTGAAGAACGTGACTGCTGGTGCCAGCCCGATGGATATCAAACGCGGTATCGACAAGGCTGTTGCCAAAGTGGTTGATTCTATCAAAGGACAGGCAGAGAAAGTGGGTGACAACTATGACAAGATTGAACAAGTTGCTTCTGTTTCTGCCAACAATGACCCCGTTATCGGTAAGCTGATTGCAGACGCTATGCGCAAAGTTTCCAAAGACGGTGTCATCACTATCGAAGAGGCCAAGGGTACTGATACTACTATCGGTGTGGTTGAAGGTATGCAGTTCGATCGTGGCTACCTCTCTGCTTACTTCGTTACCAACACGGAGAAGATGGAGTGCGAAATGGAGAAACCGTACATCCTGATTTATGATAAGAAGATTTCCAACTTGAAAGATTTCCTGCCCATTCTTGAACCGGCAGTACAGACTGGTCGTCCTTTGCTGGTTATTGCAGAAGATGTGGATAGCGAAGCGCTGACAACTTTGGTTGTAAACCGTCTGCGTTCTCAGTTGAAGATTTGTGCAGTGAAGGCTCCGGGCTTCGGTGACCGTCGCAAGGAAATGTTGGAAGATATTGCAGTGCTGACCGGTGGTGTTGTCATCAGCGAGGAAAAAGGTCTGAAGTTGGAACAAGCTACTATCGAAATGCTGGGTACTGCCGACAAGGTAACTGTCTCCAAGGATAATACAACCATTGTAAACGGTGCCGGTGACAAAGAAAACATCAAGGAACGTTGCGAGCAAATCAAGGCTCAGATTGTATCTACGAAATCTGATTATGACAAGGAAAAACTGCAGGAACGTCTGGCCAAGTTGTCTGGCGGTGTAGCTGTTCTTTATGTAGGTGCTGCTTCTGAGGTTGAAATGAAGGAAAAGAAAGACCGTGTAGACGATGCGCTTCGTGCTACCCGTGCCGCTATCGAAGAAGGTATTGTTCCAGGTGGTGGTGTAGCCTATATCCGTGCATTGGATGCTCTGGAAGGCTTTAAGGGTGACAATGTAGATGAAACAACCGGTATTGACATCATCAAACGTGCTATTGAAGAACCGTTGCGCCAGATTGTTGCCAACGCTGGTAAAGAAGGTGCTGTTGTTGTACAGAAAGTGCGTGAAGGCAAGGCAGACTTTGGTTACAATGCCCGTACAGATGTTTATGAAAACCTGCATGCAGCTGGTGTGGTAGATCCTGCCAAGGTTACTCGTGTGGCTCTTGAGAATGCCGCTTCTATTGCAGGCATGTTCTTGACTACAGAATGTGTAATCGTAGAGAAGAAAGAGGATAAGCCCGAAATGCCGATGGGTGCTCCCGGAATGGGCGGCATGGGTGGAATGATGTAAGACTTTTCCCCTGATTGCTTAATCAAATAGAAGAACCGCAGTGTCTTTTTGATAGATACTGCGGTTTTTTTTGTTTCATTTTCCTTCTTGATTATCAATAAAAAGAGTGTAATATTACAAAAGTGTTGCAAAAACGGTTCATTTTTATATCTTTTGTTCGTTTTTGTTGTTAGTTAAATAAAAAATCATATCTTTACCCTTTGTAAAGATAACCTAATCAACAAGAGCTATTAACCTTTTTAATTAAAGAGAAAAATGAACAAAAGCGAAATTGGACTAAATGCTGGGAAAGTTTGGCAGTTGCTTAGCGATTATACCAGATGGAGCTACGATTCTTTAAAGAGGAAGTCCGGACTGAAGGACAAGGAATTGGGAGCCGCATTGGGGTGGCTTGCCCGTGAGGACAAGATTGAAATTCATCAGGAAGAAGATGAACTTTATGTTTCACTAGGGGTAAATGTTTATATCGGATAAAGGGAACCGAGTGAATGGATTGATTGAGGGGCACAGATTTCATAGTGCGGAAGCATTTTCTGCCGGGGGGATGAAATCTGTGCTCCTTTGTTTTTTCATGTTGCAGAATATTCTTTCCTTTGCACATTCTTTTCAATGAACAAAAACAGAAAGATTATGAGAAGTTTTGCTTCAGACAATAATTCAGGCGTACATCCGTTGGTAATGGAGGCACTGAACCGGGCCAACAGTGACCATGCTGTCGGTTATGGGGATGACCCTTGGACAGAAGAGGCTGTCCGTAAAATAAGGGAAGCGTTTACGCCGGATTGCGAACCGTTGTTCGTATTCAATGGTACGGGCAGTAATGCGGTGGCTTTGCAGCTGTGTACCCGCCCTTATAATTCCATTATTTGTGCGGAGACCGCACATATCTATGTCGATGAGTGCGGTGCGCCTGCCCGTATGACAGGTTGTCAGATTCGTCCTATAGCTACCCCTGACGGCAAGCTGACGCCCGATTTAGTCCGTCCTTATTTGTGCCATTTCGGCGAACAGCATCATTCGCAGCCCGGAGCCATCTATATTTCGCAATGTTCGGAGCTGGGCACTGTCTATAAGCCGGACGAGTTGCGGGCTTTGACGGATTTGGCCCATCGGCATGGCATGTATGTCCATATGGACGGAGCACGTCTGGCAAATGCTTGTGCAGCCTTGAATCTTGGCTTTAGGGAACTGACAGTGGATTGCGGGATAGATATCCTCAGCTTCGGTGGTACGAAAAATGGACTGATGTTGGGAGAAAGCGTGGTTGTCTTTAACCCAGCTTTGAAGAAGGAAGCTTATTTTGTGCGCAAGCAGTCGGCACAGCTCGCATCCAAGCTCCGCTATCTGTCCTGCCAGTTCACTGCCTACCTGACAGACAGCCTTTGGTTGAAAAATGCCGCGCATGCCAATCGTATGGCAAAGATTCTTTACGACGGATTGAAGGAATTGCCAGGTGCGCATTTTACGCAGAAGGTGGAAAGTAACCAGCTTTTCCTTACGATGCCCCGTCCGGTGATTGACGAGCTGTTGAAGGAGTATTTCTTCTACTTCTGGGATGAGGCCATCCACGAAATCCGTTTTGTAACCTCTTTTGATACTACGGAAGAAGATATCGAGCAATTGCTGCAATCGGTAAAAAGGCTTCTCTGAAATATATAAAAGCTCCTAACCTTCACAGGCTGGGAGCTTACTTCGAAACTTTCCCCTCTTGGGGGTAGGGGAAGGTTTACTGAAAACAAACCGATTGAATATTTACCTTAAATACCTTTGCACGATAACCTTTTTAACTAACCTTTTCAATAAATCCTTGTTAGAGTATGCTTATATACCGACAGCCTCGCGGACCGGTACAAAAGTGTAGCCTTTTCGTTTCAGCGTCTTAATCATCTTGTCCAGATAGCCATTATAGAACTTGTCTGTGCGGCGGTCGTCCGTTCCGAAGTGTATCAGCATTAGGTGTCCGTTCAGACCTTCTTTCTTTTCCATCTCCATAATCTTGTCGTAGATGAATTTGCTGCTCCGGTACTTCTGTCCCATGTCCGGAGTGGTGTAGTCGGCATTGCTCATGGTACCAGGGGTATAGTTGATGACTTGAATACCCATATTCTTTGCCCAGGCGGATATTTCCTTGTTATAGTATTCGTAAGGGGGAATATAGACGGGAGCGTCTTTGTATTCGATACTTGCCTTGTGGAGGGTCTCGTAGCTTTTCATCATATCGTTCTCAAACTCTTCGCGGGTGACCAGCAGAGAATCACGGTCTTCCCAAGGCATGTACAACAGATGTCCGTAACTGTGGCTGCCTACAAAATGCCCTTCGTCGAGCAGGCGTTTCACTACATCGGGATAGAGTTCATAGAACTCTCCGGTAAAGAAGAAGCCACCTTTGATGCCATGCTTCTTCAAGGTGCTGATGATGGCATCGGCACCGTCTGCTTTGTCGGCGGCAGTGAATACGAGGGTGATTTGCTTTTTTGAGGGATCGGTGCGGATAATGCCTCCGTCCACATATACATTCTTGTCATTTGGGATACCGGCTTGCTTCATTCCATCCTTCTGCATGGCAGAGAGGTAGTACGTGAGGCAGGCGGTTCCGTCCATGGTAGGCTCATTGGTGGAATAGTCGTGGATGGCGTCGTGATATACCATCAGGTCTGGCTGGAAGCGTTCGTAGTCTTGTCCGGGAGTTCCGGGAATTCCCGTCATATTGACACCGCGCAGGCTTTCGAAGATGGTACGATAGACAGGACCGTCCACCAGTCCGCCGGTAGTATTGCCCACGCCTGCATTCAGCAGTGAGGAGTGGGGTTGCGAGGGATAGTCTCCGTAAAGGGGAAGTTCCACAATCATGCTGGTTCCCCAAGGGTTACAGCCGAACAGCCAGTCGCGCAGGGAGGCTTCCATTTCGGCGTATGTGTCATCGCCGGTGGTTTCACGGTACAGCCGGCATTGGGTCAGCATGGCGGTAGTCAGATTGTTGGAACACCAGATGTAGGGTATACCGTGCAGGAAGGGGCTTTCTACCGCTTTCTCGTACGTGCGTTCAATGCCCGTACGCATGTTGCGGATGAATTCCTTGCTGATGCGGCTGTTGTCCACTTTGGCAAGATGGTAGTGCCCCATGTTCATGAACGGATACCATTGGTAGTGGCGTGCACTGTCGGCGCCCATCCAAGGAGTCACCGGTTCGCGACGTCCGTATTCAAGGGCTTGGGCCAGGTATTTGTTGTCGCCGGTGGCTTTGTACAGTTCCATGGCTCCCAGTTCCATATCGTCCACCCAGTTGTCCTCTTCGTAAATGTAGGGAGACAAGACAGAGGCTGTCTGGCATGCTCCCGGTTTCTTTACGCCTTCCTGATAGGCGGCATCGGCCTTGGCTTCGATTTCTGCTGCAAATTCAGGATAGTAGTCTTTCAGTATCTTGGCGCCTAAAGCGAAGCAGGAGGCAAACTTGCCGGCAGTGCTTGCCACTCCGGTCGTTGCATTCTTGAACTCTCCACGTACTTGCGGTTCGCCACTGCAAAAGTAAACGGGGCGTCCTTTACCCGGTCCGTAGCCGTAATCCACCAGGTCTTTGTTAGGTAGGCGCATTCCGGCATGGTCACGGTCGTCGGCTATCTGGTTGTACAGCTCGCCCGGAGCAGGATTCATCCGGTTCAGCCAGTCCAGTCCCCACTTGATTTCGTCCACGATGTCGGGAATGCCGTTGGCTCCCGGATGTCCGGCTGCATCATAGGCGTCACCGAATGATTCCGGATTTTCCTGATAGGCAAACATCATCTGGTAGATGGCATTGGCGGAGGTGGTGGTGTATTGCAGATAGTCCGTAGCATCGTGCCAGCCTCCGCGGACGTCTATATGTTGTCCGGTTTTGGTGGGATGATAGACGATGTAGCCGTCGTGCACGTGGCAGCTGTCTTTCAGGAACGGATTATAGCCGCAGCGTTGCTGCCGCATGTAGTGCAGCAGGTAGTCTGCGGTACCGTTGTAGACTTGTGCATTGATGGGGAAACGGGGGGAGACCGCTTTGCCTGCTTTCAGATAATACGTGCCCGGTTCTGTGAAATCACTGAAGTTCAACCGGTAGGTACTCTTTATGCCTCCCATCTTGCCGGTGGCCTTGGTTGTGTTGAAGGTACGCACCACCTTTCCGGTGAAAGCGTCAATCAATGAATAATTTTCTACGTTTGTTCCTTCCTCGCTCATGAATACAGCGACTTTGACGGATTGCGGCAAATAGCCGAGTTGGTTGATTCTGATCCATTCGCCTGCTTTGCCCGGCAGGGCTACGAGAGCGAATATTACCGTTAGGAGCCAATAATTACTTTTCATAATGGGGGTTTTTAATCTAAGGTTGGGGATTATATATAAAACAAATTTTCCTTATTACAAATAAAGCATTTTCTGTCAATTTTAGGAAGATTTAGGATGAATAATTAGACGATATTAGGTGTCGTTTACACTATTTTGGTATTTTATAGACGTGAAATAAGTGTTTGGTTGAAACTAAATGTTTGTTTATCACGTAATTATTATGCTTGATGATGCTTTTTAATTTTCGTTTACCTATTTTAATAATGCGTAAAACAAATTGGCGTGTTATTTGTTTTATGGTATTTAGACAATAAAACTAATAGACTATGGCTTATATTGATTACTATCAGGTCCTTGGAGTGGACAAAAAGGCATCTCAGGATGACATCAAGAGAGCGTTCCGCAAGCTGGCGCGCAAGTACCATCCTGACTTGAATCCGAACGATGCTACGGCCAAGGATAAGTTTCAGGCTATCAACGAGGCGAATGAGGTGCTGAGTGATCCTGAAAAAAGAAAGAAATATGATGAATATGGTGAACACTGGAAACATGCCGACGAGTTTGAAGCGCAGAAGCGGGCACAGCAGCAAGCCGGGGGCTTCGGAGGATTTGGCGGTGCCGGTTTTGGAGGTTCCGGTGCGGGATTTGGTACGGACGGAGGCGGTACGTATTGGTATTCTTCCGACGGCCAGGAATTTTCGGGCAGTAATGCCGGTGGTTTCTCAGACTTCTTCGAACAGATGTTCGGTCATCGTACGCGCGGAGGAGGCGGTGCCAATGCCGGTTTCCGCGGGCAGGATTATCATGCGGATTTGAACCTCTCGCTTCGTGAGGCTGCGAAGACCCATAAACAGATATTGACGGTGAATGGCAAGCAAGTGCGTATTACCATTCCGGCCGGTGTGGCCAACGGACAGGTCATCAAACTGAAAGGCTATGGTGGCGAGGGCATCAACGGAGGTCCTGCAGGTGACTTATACATCACGTTTGTGATTCCGGACGACTCGGTATTCAAGCGTTTGGGAGATGATTTGTATGTGGATGTGACCGTCGACCTTTATACAGCCCTGCTGGGTGGCGACCAGTTGGTGGATACTTTGGATGGTCAGGTGAAGCTGAAGGTGAAACCCGAAACTCAGAACGGGACTAAGGTACGTCTGAAGGGTAAGGGCTTCCCCGTATATAAGAAGGAGGGACAGTTTGGCGATCTCATCGTGACTTATTCCGTGAAGTTGCCGACAAACCTGACGGAACAGCAGAAAGAGATGTTCCGTAAAATTCAGAGTATGAACTAATGAAAGGAGAACGGATTATGCAGAACGAATGGATTGTCATCAGCGAATATTGTGACAAGTGTCATATAGAGCCCACTTTTATTGATATGCTGTGCGAAAGTGGACTGATAGATGTGGAGCAGGAAGGTGGAGAGCGTTATCTGCCTTTCTCCGAGTTGCCGGATGTGGAACGGTACAGCCGTATGTACTACGACCTTTCCATCAATATGGAAGGGATTGATGCCATCCACCATCTGCTGGCAAGGATGGAAGAGATGCAGCGGGAGATACACTCGCTGCGCGGCAGGCTGAGGCTGCACGGAGAGTATTAATTTTCCTTTCGTCTCTTTGAGAACTTTTGTCCTTTTAAGAAGGGGCAAGCAGGAGGAAGTATTTCAGAAAAAACAAGCGGGCACCGGAGTAGCTAAACTCCGGTGCCCGCTATATTTGCCTTGTCCAAGCAATGCATTTATTTGCGGTAGCTTTCCAGCTCTTCTGCCTTGAACTTACGGATGAAGTTAAAGTGTTTTTCCACTTCAGCTTCTGCGTAGTTCACATACACCAGAGCCGACTTGCCGAACAGTTCGGGAGCCTTTGTCGCGTCCTGAATGATGAGGTGCGACATGATACATACCGCAGCCATCTCATAGAGGCGACGTGCCACGAAGTCCAGCAATTCCTGATTCTGTGCCTCTTTCACCGCATTGGTGCAGGCTTCGAACTTGTTGGTCATCTCTTTGATGCGGTCCATCAACGGTTGCATTTCTTCGCTGCACGGCACTTGCTCGTAGTCGCGCAAGGTGGCAGAGTATGAGCCGTTTGTTACATAGCGGATAGCAGCTACGGTCTGCAACTGAGTAGTACCTTCGTAGATAGAAGTGATACGTGCATCACGATAGATACGTTGGCAAGCATACTCCAGCATGAAGCCCGAACCGCCGTGAATCTGGATGCTGTCGTAAGCATTCTGATTGGCATATTCAGAGTTCATACCTTTTGCCAGCGGAGTGAAGGCGTCGGCAAGTTTGGCATACTTCTTTTGTTCCTGGCGTTCTTCCGGAGTCAGTTTGCGTTCGCGAGCAATGTCGTCCAGCGCTTTGTAGATGTCAACGTAGCGGGAAGTCTGGTACAGCAAGGAGCGTCCTGCATCCAACTTGGCTTTCATAATAGCCAGCATGTCATATACAGCCGGGAATTCGATGATAGCCTTGCCGAACTGCTTGCGGTCTTTGGCATAAGCCAGACCTTCGTTGTAGGCAGCTTGTGAAAGGCCTACCGACTGTGCGGCAATACCCAGACGGGCACCGTTCATCAAAGCCATAACGTATTTAATCAAACCAAGCTTGCGGTCGCCGCAAAGTTCTGCCTTTGCATTCTTGTAAACCAGCTCGCAGGTGGGAGAGCCGTGGATACCCAGCTTGTTCTCGATGCGGCGCACGTCTACACCGCCTTCATTCTTATCGTAGATGAACATGGACAAGCCACGTCCGTCTTTGGTACCCTCTTCTGAACGTGCCAGTACGAGGTGGAGATTGGCGTCACCGTTAGTAATAAAACGCTTCACGCCGTTCAGGCGCCAGCAGTTGTTGGCCTCGTCATAGGTCGCTTTCAGCATTACGCTCTGCAAGTCGGAACCGGCATCCGGTTCTGTCAGGTCCATAGACATGGTCTCTCCGGCGCAGACACGCGGTATAAAACGGCTGTGCTGGTCTTCGTTACCGAATTCGTAGAGCGTTTCGATACAGTCTTGCAGTGACCAGATGTTACCGAAACCGGCATCGGCGGCGGCAACGATTTCCGCACACATGGTGTACGGAGTAATCGGGAAGTTCAAGCCACCGAAACGGCGCGGCATGGTCATACCGTTCAATCCGGCTTTTACCATGGCGTCGAGGTTCTGCTTGGTGCCGCTGGCATATTCCACACGGCCGTTGGCACAGTGGGGACCTTCTTCGTCCACGCCCTCGGCATTGGGAGCGATAATCTCTCCGGTAATCTCTCCGGTGATTTCAAGTACCTTGTCAAAAGAGTCCATAGCATCCGCATAGTCTTGCGGGGCATAGTCATACTTGTCTTTGTCTTGGTAACCGCGTTCTTTCAGTTCGCAGATACGTTCCATCATCGAGTTGTTCAGATGATACTTCAATTCGGGAACTTCGGTATAAAAATTTGCCATAATTTCTTGGTTATTTAGGTATTCTGAAGTATAGGGGCATTGTGAATTTCACTCGCTTGGCCTCTCCGTCTTGATAGCCGGGCGACCAGCGGTAGACGTCGGCAATGGCCTCGAAAGCACGTATGGCTTCTTTATCGATGTCATAGCGCACGGACTGGAGGATTTTTGGATAGGTCATCTTGCCTTCTTCGTCTACAACGAACTGCAGGATTACCCTTCCTTCTGCCTTTTGCTTCCAGGCGTCTTCCGGATATTTGGTAACATTGGCCACCAGTTTCATGAGGTTCTCTATTCCTCCGGGGAAGGATGGAAATACGAAATACGGCTGATGTGCCATTTCAGTTTCGTGCTTGTCGAACATCTTTCCATCGGTGCACTGATTCTCTGAATAGTGTTCCTTTCTACGAAGTTTCCCATCGGGATAGTATTGCAGGAGTGTTCCGTCAAGTTTCCCATCACTGTAGCTCCGGGCCAGATGTATGGCACCGTCGGGATAATACACCATGGTCTGTCCCTCCAGGCGGTTGTCTCTATATACTTCTGTCAGGCTGTCCTTGCCATTTGCATAGAATGATGTATGCAGGCCTTCCCTTATCCTTTTGCGGGGATTGCTTTTGTATTCGGAGAAATGCCAGACATCCTTCTTTTGTCCTTCCAAAGCATACTCTTCCACCTTGATGCACTTCTTGTTTATCTTGGAAACAAGAGCATACCTGACTGCCTGGATGGAGTCGTCCGTCCATTGGTAATTCTTGTCCAACCAGAGCTTTTCTTGAGCTATAGCGGAAGATATACCTGAAAGAAGAACAAATATAAGAATCAGCCCTTTCATGATTACCTTTATTGTTATTTACTGTGTGATTTATAATATTTTATCATCTTCGGGATAACCTCTTCCACCGTACCGTTGATGACATAGTCGGCAATCGTATTGATGGGAGCGTTCTCGTCATTGTTGATGGAGATGATAATACCACTTTCCTGCATACCGGCAATGTGCTGGATTTGTCCGCTGATGCCGCAAGCAATATACAGTTTGGGGCGGACAGTGACACCGGTCTGGCCAATCTGGCGGTCATGGTCGGCATAACCGGCATCGACGGCAGCACGGCTGGCGCCTACCTCAGCATGGAGTTCTTTGGCAAGCTCGAACAACATGTCAAAACCTTCCTTGCTTCCCATGCCGTAGCCGCCGGCAATCACGATGGGAGCGCCTTTCAGGTTGTGTTTTGCCTTTTCTACGTGGCGGTCGATGACTTTTACCACATAATCCGTCTCGGGCACGTACTTGGCAACGTCGTGGTTGATGACTTCGCCCTTATAGTCAGCGTCCAGTATCTCTTTCTTCATCACGCCTTCGCGAACGGTTGCCATCTGCGGACGGTGCTCGGGATTCACAATCGTGGCAACGATGTTACCGCCGAATGCGGGACGGATTTGATACAGCAGGTTCTCGTAAACCTTGCCTTCCTTCTTGTCTTCGTGGTTGCCGATTTCCAGTGAGGTACAGTCGGCAGTCAGTCCGCTGGTCAAAGCGGAAGAAACGCGCGGGCCGAGGTCGCGACCGATAACGGTGGCGCCCATCAGGCAGATTTGCGGCTTTTCTTCTTTGAACAAATTGATGAGGACAGAGGAGTGGGGAAGGGAAGTATAGGGGAACAAGCCCGGAGCGTCGAATACGTGGAGTTTGTCTACTCCGAAGGGCAATACTTGTTTTTCAATGCCTGCCAGATTGTTGCCGGCAGCAACTGCCTCCAGTTGACAGCCCAACTGATTGGCTAATTTACGACCTTTGGTCAAGAGTTCGAGACTGACGTCGGCAACTGTTGTGCCTTCTATCTCTAAATATACAAATACATTATTCATAATCTTATCCTATCGTATGGTTAGCTAACAGTTCAACAATCAAATCTTCCACATCCTTGTCGCTGCCCGTCAGCGTTTTGCTTTCTTTGGCCTGGAATGAGATGTTCTGAATGGTCTTCACCTTGGTAGGCGAACCGCTCAGACCGCATTGTGCAAGGTCGCCGTTCACGTCGGCAACACTCCATTCCGTGATGTTCAGATAGGGATATTTCTCGTAGAGGCCGGCGTAGGCAAGCTCAGCGCCTTCCTTGGTGATGGCAGCTTTTTCCTGGGCACCGAGGGCGCGTTTGTACTTCTGCACCAGTTTGGCATTGCGCGGGCGGCAGGGAGCGGCACTTCCGTTTACGGTGATGACTATGGGCAGGGGAGCCTCAACGGTTTCCACACCACCGTCAATATGACGTTTCACGGTAATCTTCTTGGCGGCTTTATCCACGTTCAGAATCTCTTCTGCGTAGGTCACTTGCGTCAGCCCCAGCTTTTCGGCAACCTGCGGGCCTACTTGGGCGGTATCACCGTCGATGGCCTGGCGTCCGCCAATGATGACGTCATAGTCGCCTATCTTCTTGATGGCTGTGGCAAGGGCATACGAAGTGGCAAGCGTATCGGCACCTGCAAAGGCGCGGTCGGTCAGCAGATAGCCGTTGTCGGCACCACGGTAAAGTCCTTCACGAATAACTTCGGCTGCACGTCCCGGTCCCATGGTCAGGATGGTAACGGTGGAGCCCGGATGTTCATCTTTCAGTCGGAGAGCCTGTTCAAGAGCGTTCAGGTCCTCGGGGTTGAAGATGGCAGGGAGTGCCGCGCGGTTGATGGTTCCGTCGGCTTTCATGGCATCTTTCCCAACGTTGCGCGTGTCGGGAACTTGTTTTGCCAATACAACAATTTTCAAACTCATGCTATTAATTATTAGTATTAGTATTTCTTTGTATGTCAGTACCGGGAATAGGAGTAGTAGAATCCTGCTACTGAAATTGGCCGGTTAACTCATTATTAGCCTGCAAATTTACGGAAAGAGTTGGGTTTGACAAGAAAATGGGGTGAAAAATGCACAAGTTGAGGGATTTTGCGCAAATATCAGTTGGCTCTATATCTGTAAAAAAGGTAATAAAACCGGTAATTTATCTACCTTTCCGTTCCCGTTTCCTCTGTACTTTTGCAGCGTCTGGATGAGGTCTGCATAACGGGCAGCATCGGATAAACAAGCATTGCTACTTAAATGTTATTATAGAATATGTATATTGAAAAAGTAAATTCCCCTGCTGACGTGAAAAAGTTATCAGTCAGCGAAATGAACGGATTGGGTGGAGAAATCCGCCAGGTGTTGTTAAACAAGTTAAGCTCCCACGGAGGACACGTAGGTCCCAACCTGGGAATGGTAGAAGCCACCATAGCCCTGCATTACGTGTTCGATTCACCAACGGACAAGATAGTCTATGACGTGTCTCACCAAAGTTATACCCATAAGATATTGACAGGCCGCCGGGCAGCGTTTATGAATGCGGACGAGTATGACGAAGTCTCCGGATATTCCGAACCGTCGGAAAGCGAGCACGACTTCTTCGTCATTGGGCATACCTCTACCTCCGTCAGTCTGGCAAGCGGACTTGCCAAGGCGCGTGACCTGAAGGGGGAGGCGGGTAATGTGATTGCCGTCATCGGCGATGGCTCGTTGAGTGGAGGTGAAGCCTTCGAAGGATTGAATGTAGGTGCCGAACTGGGCACGAACTTCATCGTCATTGTCAACGATAACCAGATGTCCATTGCCGAGAATCATGGCGGGCTATACCGCAATCTGCAACAGTTACGCGAAACGGAGGGGCAGGCTCCCTGCAACTATTTTAAGGCAATGGGATATGATTATCTCTATGTGAAGGATGGCAATGACGTGGAGCAATTGATAGAGGCTTTCCGTGAAGTGAAGGACAAGAAGCATCCGGTTGTGGTACATATCAATACCTTGAAAGGTAAGGGATACAAATTGGCAGAAGAGCAAAAAGAACGTTTCCATTACAGTGTTCCGTTCGACCTTGAAACCGGCAATCTGACCGGTGAGTCTGGAGAGGGTGAAGACTATGCCGACCTTACCGCCGGTTATTTGTTGCAGGAGATGAAGAAAGACCCGACTGTGGTGGGCATCACCGCAGGTACACCTACGGTATTTGGCTTTACACCGGAGCGCCGCAAGGAGGCAGGGCGGCAGTTCATCGATATGGGCATTGCCGAAGAGCAGGCTGTTGCCATGGCTTCTGCCATTGCTGCCGGAGGTGGAAAACCGGTATTCGGGGTCTACAGCACCTTTATCCAGCGCGCCTACGACCAGTTGTCCCAGGATCTTTGCATCAACAATAATCCTGCACTGATTCTTGTCTTCTGGGGAAGCTTATCGAGTATGAATGATGTTACCCATCTTTGTCTTTTTGATATTCCGGTCATCGGTAATATTCCGAATATGGTTTATCTGGCACCTACTTGTCGTGAGGAGTATATGGCAATGCTGGAGTGGGGCATCCGT
The DNA here is from genome assembly GCF_003602795.1 of Bacteroides sp. AF34-31BH. Classification (NCBI taxonomy): domain Bacteria; kingdom Pseudomonadati; phylum Bacteroidota; class Bacteroidia; order Bacteroidales; family Bacteroidaceae; genus Bacteroides; species Bacteroides sp. AF34-31BH. Next base: position 205,242 of record NZ_QTLV01000006.1, on the reverse strand, counting down.
CAAACGGAACATCCGGTTGCCATTCGCGTGCCGGCCAATGGGGTTGTCCGCAGGAATGTAGAACCGGAGAAGGATTACGGCAAGACGCTGAACCGTTATGAGGTGTCCCATCGTGGAGAGAAGGTCGCCATATTGGGACTGGGCTCTTTCTATCAGTTGGGCGAAGCCGTGGCTGCCCGGTTGAAGGAAGAGAAAGGAGTGGATGCCACGCTTGTCAATCCTCGCTACATCACGGGTGTGGACGAGGCTTTGCTCGATGACCTGAAGCGCGACCATACACTGGTCATTACTCTTGAGGACGGAGTGCTGGACGGTGGCTTTGGCGAGAAGATTGCCCGTTATTACGGTCCGTCGGATATGAAGGTACTGAACTATGGTGTGAAGAAAGAGTTTATCGACCGTTACGATGTGGAGGAGCAGTTGAAGAAGAACCGGTTGACGGTTCCGCAGATTGTGGAAGATATCTGTAGGATTTGGTAAGAATTGAAAAAGGAGATGCATCAAACTGCATCTCCTTCTTTTATTTATTTAATACCCAGTTTCTTGGCAATATCCTTAGGCAGTGCATCCTTGTGCACAATGATGTTCATTGTTTTATAGCGCACGAAAGCTTTGGAAGCATACCACAGTCCTTTGTACTTTCCGGCTTCACCCCAAGAGTTCTTTACCATATAGTATTCGTTGCCTTCCTGGTCTTTGGCTATACCGTAAATCAGCATACCGTGGTCGTCAGTAGTTTCCCAGTTGTCGTATGCCAGCTGGCGCTCTTCTTGTGTGCACCACTTCTGCGGTTGAGGCTTGCTGTTCAGTTTCTTTTCTTCGGGTTTCATTTTCAGCCAGTGTGCCATGTCCGAACCGCTCAGTTCTTGCACCTTTTCTGCATCGGGCATTACGGCTATACCGTCGCGTGTGAAGCCTTGTTCGCTTACGTCACTACCCCATGCAATGGTGTAACCCTTATTGATAGCGTTGTCAAACACTTCCATCAACTCGTCGATAGGCAAGTTGTAGGAAGAAGCCCAACGCCAGTTGTCTTGTATTTCCAGGACGAACGGCTGGTAGAAGGGATGGTGGGTATAGGAAGTCAGTGAGATATAGTCATCTGCATTCAGTCCGGTAGATTCATAGAAAGACTTCGGAGTATATTCCTTGCCTTTGTAGGTGAACTTCTCGGGACGTTCGCCCAGATAGATGTCGTGGATGGCAGTGATGGCCTTCTTCCAAAGCGGGTTATTTTCCTTGTCTGCTTGCAGGCTACGGTGTCTTCCCTTGGCAATGGCTGCCACTACGGCATCAGATACGGCTGTCAATTCGGTGTGGTTGCTCAGCGTGTCGCCATACATAACGCCCGGACGCATTTCCTCTTCGGGCACCAGACCGAAAGTTTTCATACCATAAATTACATCGTAGAACGAACCGCCTTGTGAGAACGAAACGTCACCATGTGTACGCACTGCCTTGTCGGCACGGTCCAGATAGGTGTTGTGTACGATAAACATTTCAGAAAAGTCGTATTCGCCTTTGCCCATGCGGAGCAGTTCGGATTCGATGAATGCCAGTCCGGAATAGCACCAGCATGTACCGGCACGGTTTTGGTTCTTAACAGAAGTGATAGGATTTTCTTTTACGGTTGTAAAAATGAAACCTTCCTCTTTCGGAGTGTCTTGTGCTATTGTGTTTAAACTTAATAAACCCAATGCAGCCATCAGTATTGATTTCTTCATCATAATTAAAATGTTATAGATTTATAGTTGCAACTGCAAATATAGATAGAATATCGTAAACAAAAGCTATCTTTGGAGCGTTAATTCTGACACTTATGGAGAAAATAATACGTATCGACGACCATAGCGGTCTTGTTTTGGAGGGCGGCGGTATGCGCGGCGTCTTCACTTGCGGTGTGCTCGACAGCTTTATGGATCGTGGCATTCGCTTTCCCTATACCATCGGCGTCAGTGCCGGAGCCTGCAACGGACTTTCTTATATGTCCGGTCAGCGCGGGCGTGCCAAGTACAGCAATATCGACTTGCTGGAAAAATACAATTACATCGGATTGAAGTATCTGTTGAAGAAGCGGAATATCATGGATTTCGACTTGTTGTTCCAGGAGTTTCCGGAACACATACTTCCCTACGACTACGAGGCATACTTTCATTGTCCCGAACGCTATGTGATGGTAACTACCAACTGCGAGACGGGCGAAGCGAACTATTTTGAGGAGAAGCGGAGTAAAGAGCGCGTCATTGATATTGTGCGTGCTTCGAGCAGTCTGCCGTTTGTCTGTCCCATTACCTACGTGGACAACATCCCGATGCTGGATGGAGGTATTGTGGACAGTATCCCTTTGATGCGTGCCCGTCAGGATGGATTTACCAATAATGTGGTGGTGTTGACGCGCAATCATGGGTACCGTAAGGAAATTCAGGGAACGAAGGTTCCACCTTTTATATATAAGAAATATCCGCTATTGCGTGAAGCCATCAACCGCCGCAGCATTGTCTATAATCAACAGTTGGAGCAGGTGGAACGGATGGAAGCCGCCGGGGAAATCGTTGTGATCCGTCCACAAAAGCCGGTAGTGGTAGACCGCATCGAGCGTGACATCAAGAAGCTGACGGAGCTTTATGAAGAAGGATACCGGTGTGCGGAACAGTTTGCTTTTCGTTTTTGATTCTGAGAGAGTATACTATGAGAGCTGGTGCAATTAGCATCTGCTCCCATATTGTTTTCATTCTTTTCTATTAATTTGCTGCTAAAGCTAAAGTTTATTTAGCAAAAAACACGCGTAGAATACCTTTAGAAAGGGGATGTATCAAAAATACCACCTTTCGTAACATTTGTTATAGGTGCAAATCCTGGTTTCGCTTAATTTTGCTGACACAAAACTCAATTGCAGAATTGGTTTATTATTAACTTTAAATTAATAGATATGTTGAAAAGCATTAGTCTCAGGCTTTGCACACTAATTGTGCTTCTTTTTGTGGGCATTCTTTCCTTTGCCCAGCAAGTTCAGGTAAAAGGTACTGTCGTTGAAAAATCGAGTGGTGAATCCATTATCGGTGCTTCTGTCATGGAAGTAGGTTCCAACAGCAATGGAACAATTACGGATATTGATGGAAATTTCACGCTGTCTGTAACTTCCGGTGCCACATTGTCCGTATCCTATATAGGATATAAAACCGTTACAGTAAAGGCACAGCCCACTTTACGCATTGAGTTGACGGAAGATTCCCAGTTGATTGATGAAGTAGTGGTGACCGGCTATATGTCCGAGAAGAAGGCCAGTTTGACCGGTTCGGTGGCTGTGGTCAAGATGAAGGATGTAGCAGATATTCCTACGGGAAATGTGTTGTCGAGCTTGCAGGGACGTGTTGCCGGTATGAACATTACGACTGACGGCACACCGGGCGGTGGAAATACTTCTACATTGGTCCGTGGTAAGTCATCTTTCCGAAATGATGCCAATTCCCCGCTTTATGTCATTGACGGTGTGATGACCCGTGAGAACATCTCGTCTATCCTTTCTTCCAATGATGTAGAATCCATTCAGGTATTGAAGGATGCCGCTTCCGCTTCTATTTATGGTGCACAGGCTGCCAATGGTGTGATTATCATTACTACCAAACGTGCCAAGAAAGGGGAGACCCGTGTGGATTTTGATATGTCGTTGACTTTGCAGACCTATCAATGTGGCTTTGATATGTTGAATGCAGATGCGTGGGGCCAGGTTTATTGGTCGGCTTATAAGTATGCCAATAATGGAGCTACGCCAAGCAGCGAAATATATGGTAATGGTGCAACTCCCCAACTTCAAGACTATATCGGCCTGAATGGAGCTAAAGTACATGCCGTTGATACGGATTGGCGCGATGTGGTTTATCGCACTGCCTTGATGCAGAATTATAGTGCGACACTTTCAAAGGGCTCTGACAATGGTGCCTTCTCGTTAGCGTTGAACTATCTCGACCATGACGGTCTGGTAGAGAATACGAATTTCCAGCGTATCAATACCCGCATCAGTTCTAACTATCATTATCTTGACAATCGCTTGCGTATCGGCGAGAACGTTGCCATCAATCGTTGGACACAGACCCTCAGTCCGGCCGGTGTAGATGAGAATGCCATCAAACAGCATCCTGCCAAGACGGTTTATGATGAGAATGGCAATTATAACGATGCCATCAATGATGTTTTGGGTGATGCCCCCAATATGGCACGTTTGTTGGAGAATGAAAAACAGAACAAACATGATTACTGGCGTATCTTTGGTAATGCATTCCTTGAAATTGAACCGATTAAGAACCTGGTGCTGAAAACCAATTTCGGTATGAATTATTATGATGAAACCAACAAAACTTTTGAGCCGGCATGGGCACGCGATGAGGTCAATAAGCTGACTCAATCATCCAACAAAAGACTGGATTGGGTATGGACCAATACCGTGACTTATAGCAAAGCTTTTGGAAAGAACAATCTGACTGCACTTCTTGGTACAGAAGCCAAGAAGAACCATTCGGAATCCATGTTCGGTTATGGTACGGGACTGGCTGTAGAAGATGAAGATTATATTTATCTCGACGGTGTGACTGCCGGTAAGAATGTAGGTGCCGGTGCTTCCAATTATGGTATGGTGTCTTACTTTGGTAAAGTGAACTATGATTATGAAGGACGGTATTTGGCCTCTGTTACGGTGCGCCGTGATGCTTCTTCCCGCTTGGCAAAGGGTAATAATGTGGATTACTTCCCTTCAGTGTCGGCAGGCTGGCGCATTTCAAGTGAGAAGTTTATGGAAGCGACCAGGGATTGGTTGGCTGATTTGAAACTACGTGCTTCATGGGGTGTCAATGGTAACGATATTATTGATAATGAGGCTCCCTATACAAAATACTTGATTAGTCTGAAGGATGCAAGCTACAACATGAACGGTGATGGAACGACTTTGGCTCCCGGTGGTTACAAAGTGAGGTCTACCAATCCCGATTTGAAGTGGGAGAGTACAAGACAGCTCAATATCGGTGTGGACGCCGCTTTCCTGAACGGACGTCTGAGTGCTTCTCTCGATTATTTTGATAAGAAGACAAGTGATATGCTTGTGGAGAAACCGTATATCGCTGTCATTGGCGAGGGTGGTTACTGCTGGTATAATGGTGGTACGATGAACAATAAAGGTTTCGAGATGGCACTGACCTGGAATGATAAGGTAAAGGATTTCCAGTATAATGTAGCATTCAACCTTTCATATTACAAAAATGAAGTGACAGAGCTGACGGAAGAAATTTACTATACTTATGGTGGCGGTAATGGGGTTGACAAGACTTTGGTTGGCCAACCGTTCGGTTCATGGATGGGCTTCAAGACAGATGGAGTGTTCCGTACCCAGCAGGAGGTGGATGAGTATAAATCCAAATATAATGTACAGTTTGGCGCTCCCGGAGTAGGACGTATCAAATACGTGGATGCTGATGGTAACGGTACGATTGATACGAACGACCGTGTATGGTTGGGTTCTGACAATCCGAAAGTGATTGCAGGTCTGAATCTTGGGGCATCTTGGAAAGGCTTTGACCTCAGCATGTTCTTCAACGGTATGATTCGTGATGCCTATAACAACTCCAAATATTATACGGATTTATTCCAATGCTGGACCGGTAATCACTCTACCCGCCTGCTCGATGCCATGCATGCTTACGAGAACTTTGAAAAGACGGGTGTTTACAATAGCAGTGTACCTGCTTTGACCACTCTTAACAGCAACAATGAGCACGAAGTATCTGAGTTCTATATTGAAAATGGTTCGTATATCAAGCTGAAAAGTCTGACATTGGGTTACACGCTTCCTAAAGCAGTTCTCGACAAGATGAAGATGCGTCATGCGCGCATTTATTTCCAGGCTCAGAATTTGTTTACGATTACCGGTTATACAGGTGCCGACCCTGAAGGTCTGGGTTATCCTTATCCGTTGCCCCGTACGTTCTCTTTGGGATTATCATTTGGTTTCTAAACTTTAAAACTATACTATCATGAAATTGAAACATTTATATATGCTTGGCGTAGTAGCGCTGATGACTGCAAGCTGTAATGAAGACCGTTTCCTGGATTTGAAGCCCCAGGGTAGCTTGAATGAAGATATTATGACTTCTACAGAAGGTGCCGACCTTTTGGTGAATGCCGCGTATGCAGCTTTGGGTGGTCCCGAAGGACAGAGCTGGAGTGTATGGTGTCATCCTACTTCCAATTGGACCTATGGTGAGGTACGTTCGGATAATGCCTATAAAGGCGGTGGTGGTGTTGGTGACCTTAATGAAGTGCACCGTATGGAGACATTTGATATGGATGCAACCAATGGATTTCTGGACAGCAAGTGGTACCATCTATATTGCAGTGTACAGCGTTGTAACTCTGCATTGCGCGTTCTGAATGCTGCAACAGATGAGCAGGTGAACGGACGTGTATCCCGTATTGCGGAGATGAAAGTGCTTCGTGCCCATTATTACTTTGAATTGAGCCGCCTTTTCAACAAGATACCTTATTTTGATGAGAACGTTGAGATTTCCCAATATCCGGATATTCCGAACAATGAGTTTACCCGTGACGAGATTCTGAGTATGCTGGCCAAGGAGATGCTTGATGCCGCCGAACTGCTTCCTGCATCACAGTCGGAGGTAGGGCGTATTCATAAATATATAGCACTGGCCTATGCGGCTAAAATCAAGCTGTACCAAGCGTATCAGCAAGATGAGACTACGCATGCCGTAACTTCCATCAATAAAGAGCTGCTGAGGGAAGTCGTTTCGCTTTGCGACCAAGTGACTGCCAGCAACCGTTACGGTTTGCTTGACGATTTCCAGGGATTGGATTTAGTAGCTAATGAAAACGGTAAAGAGTCTGTTTTTGCCATTCAATATTCCATGAATGACGGTACCGAAAGTGCCGGCCGCATCAACTGGAGCAATCTGTTGAATTCTCCGGGTGGAGGCAGCCCTTACGGAGGTGACGGTTTCTTCCTGCCCAGCCAAGACCTGATTAATGCTTATCAGACAGATGCAAACGGTCTGCCCGATTTTAATTATCAGTCAAAGTCTGATTATAGTTGGGCGGTATTGAACAATGGGGTTTATACTTTACAAAACACGACTCCCAATGTAGACCCGCGTCTCGATTTTGTTGTGGGCCGTCCTACTATAACTTGGAAAACTTACCCAGACAAGCCATGTGAGGGATGGGTGCGTGATAAGGAAACTTATGGCTATAATTGCGCGAAGCGCTTCTGGGTTTCTCCGGAAAGTAGTGATATGTTTAATGGCTGGCCTTGGGGGGCTTCACAGTTGAACTGGCAGATTATACGTTACGCAGATATTCTTCTTTGGAAAGCTGAGGCTCTTATTGAACTCAATGAAGGCGATGGACTCGAAACTGCCCGTGATTTGATTAATCAGATACGCAATCGTGCCCGGAACAGTGCCTATGTAAAGGATTTCAACGACCATTCCAAATATGCGGCCAACTACCTTGTCAATCCTTATCCTGCTGATGTCTGGAATCAGGATTATGCCCGTCAGGCCCTCCGTTGGGAAACACGTCTGGAGAAGGCTTTGGAAGGTGAACGTTTCTTCGACCTGGTCCGTTGGGGCATAGTGGAAACAACCATGAACAAGTACATTACCGCGGAGTCAGACAATCGCATTTATTATGCCAATGCGCACTTTACGGGTGGAAAGGATGAGTATTATCCGGTTCCGAACAATCAATACGGATTTTCTGGAGGCAAGTATGTACAGAATCCCGGTTATGCTCCGTTCAACTAATTATATTTTGAAATGAAAACGCAAGGGAGGGGAAACGTTTGTTTCCCCCTCTTCCTTTAAACAATCTTTTATTATGAAACACTTTGCCTATTCTATATTGGGCTGTCTATTGCTTTCTTTGAATGCAGCTTTTGCTCAAAAAACATGGTCGTTTGACGGGCAGGACCCCTTACTTTCCAGTGACGGCAAGTCATTGTTGAATTTGTACACTATAAAGGAAATACCGGAATTTGTTACCGGAGTCGAAGGTAAAGCCCTTCGTACAGACGGGTATTCCACTTGGATGGATACAACCACGGAAGGAGATGTTTCGTCGTTGTCCGGATGGTTTGCTCTGGAATCTTATCCGACGGATACTGCTGCCTTTATGGGAATCAGAGACATGGCAGGAACATCTGTAGCGGTATGTGTAGACCGTTATGGTGAGTTGCTGTTGGGAATGGGGCAGAATGGCTCATACTCTTACTGTTCATTAAAGACAAAAGTCGACCGTTTCAAGTGGCTGCATGTGGTCCTTGATTTGAGTAATGAATCGGTTTGCCTGAATGGGCAGAGGATGAGTGCAGAGGTATGGCCCCGGAACTTGCAGGATGGTGAAATGATGCTTCGGGTAGGTAAGGATTTCAGGGAAAAGAAGGTTTGGATGTACGATGTTACGGCTATAAACGGGTTGATTGACGGGATAAGCCTCACTCCCTTTTCCGATGATTCGTCTGCATGGAGAGACGAGATTGCCTTAGGATTGAAGAAGACTCCGGTTTTGGCTATTCCGGAAACCCGTTTTGCGAAGGACTTCAACCGTCCCCGCTATCATCTGTTGCCGGCTGCCAACTGGACGAATGAGACGCATGGTTTACTTCTTTATAAAGGTAAATATCATATATTCAATCAGAAGAATGCTTCTGCAATCTTCCTGGGACAGATAAATTGGGGACATTTCAGCAGTCCCGATATGCTTCATTGGACGGAGGAAAAGCCGGCTTTGACTCCTGATGCTGCTTATGACAAGAATGGAATATGGTCCGGGCATGCTGTTATCAATGATGACGGTATCCCCCAGCTGATATACACAGCCGGTGGAGACAAGATGGGAGTGGGTATTGCTTTTCCAAAAGATACTGCGTTGATAGAATGGGAGAAATATGCGGGTAATCCGGTTATTGCCGAGAAGCCTGCCGGATATACCCGTACGGACATGCGTGACCAGTATGTCTGGAAAGAGGGTGATGTCTGGTATATGATTATCGGTTTCGGCATTGAGCAGACCGATACACCCCACGGGGCTTTGCTGCTTTATAAATCGGCGGACTTGAAGAGATGGGATTTTGTACATTTGCTGTTTGAGGGCAATCCGGAAGTGGATGACTCCGGTATTTTCTGGGAAATGCCGGTCTTTAAGAAGATGGGCGGCAAATATGTTCTTTTGGTGAATAGGGTTCCTCATAAAGGCATACCTGCGCGTTGCCAGTATTGGATAGGAGATTTCAAGAATGAAAAGTTTATACCGGACAACCCAGTCCCTCAAAATCTGGAGGTCATCAACCGCTTGCTGTCCCCCTCTGTTGTTGAGACTCCGGAAGGGGATGTTGCTGCCATTGCCATTATACCCGATGAAATAGGAGGGGAGGCCACTTATGAACAAGGATGGGCACATCTCTACAGTATGCCCAGAAGATGGCAGCTGAAAGATGGGAAACTATGCCAAACACCCCATCCCGTGATGAAACAATTGCGTGAACAACCGACGGTTTATTCCAGACAGGCATTGACTGCTGCGAAACCGTGCATTGTGAGCAGAAGGGAACATCAGCTTGAAGTCAAGGCGACTTTTTATCCCGGTGACGAAAAACGGTTTGGATTTACATTGTGTAAGAATCCGGATAATAGCGAATATAGCCTGATTTATTATGATGTGGAGAAGGAGGAACTTATTGTGGACCAGACGCATTCTTCCTTGCGTGCACACATTCCTTTGAAGATTCGTAAGGACTGGTATCGGTTGGATACAACCAAGCCGGTGGAGATTCGTCTATTTATAGACGGTTCTGTGGTGGAAGGATTTATTAATGATGAGGATGCATTCACTACAAGAATCTTTCCTCTGAAAGAAAACAGTACGCTATTGGAACTATTCTCTGATGGAAATACAACGGAAGTTGCTGCCGAAGTTTGGAGACTGAAAGATGCAAAGGTAAAGATGAACTTTTAATGAAAATACAGAAAATGAAGATACCAGCTATATTGGGTGCACTTTTATTGGCAGGAACATTGTCTGCCGGTGCACAAATGAATTCAGACAGTTTATACAAAGAGCCTTATCGTCCTCAGTATCATTTCAGTCCGGAGAAGGGATGGATTGGTGATCCCTCGGGATTCATGTACTATCAGGGTAAATATCATATGTACTGGTGGGGCAAAGTCGAATCTACAGATTTGGTACATTACCAACAGATAACCCCTTATGCCATGACCGGAACGGATGACAATATCAGTTACTTCACCGGTTCTGCGGTCATAGACAAGAACAACACGGCCGGCTTCGGCAAGGGGGCTTATGTGGCGGCTTACACCGTTTTTGAGAAGGACTCCAAGAAACAGGCGCAGGGCATCTCTTTCAGTCATGACGGAAAGACATTTCATTATTATGAAGGTAACCCGGTTCTGGACCTTTGGAGTACGGAATTCAGGGACCCTACCGTCTTCTGGCACGAGCCGACCCAAAAATGGGTGATGGTTGTAGCCAAGGCCCTGGAGAAGAAAATAAAGTTTTATACCTCTCCTGATTTGAAGAGCTGGACTTGGACCAGTGATTTTGGCCCTGCCGGTGACAGTGAAAAGTCTTGGGAGTGCCCGGATTTATTCCAGTTGCCGGTTGACGGGGATTCTGACAAGAAAAGGTGGGTGATGGTCGTATCTGTAAACTGGGCGCAAGAACAATATTTTATAGGAGACTTCGACGGCACTTCTTTTAAGCTGATGGAGAACCATCCTGCAGAGCCTCTATATGTGGACAAAGGGCTGGACTTTTATGCATCCCGCACATTTCAGGATTTTGACGGAACGTTGGATTCCAAAATTTCGATGGGCTGGGTTGCAACCTGGGACTATGCACCGGTAGCTCCATCGAAGTATGGGAAGGGCTTCTGGTCCATTCCCCGTAATCTGGAACTGAAGACATACAAGGAAGGCGTGAGGCTGGTGCAGAAACCGGTGGAACAGTTGCAAACACTTCGCCATAAGCCTGCATCGGTGAAACGTGCTTTATCGGTGGGAACACAGAGGTTACCCGGCTTTGTTCCCGATGAGAATGTCTACGAACTCGATGCTTCGTTTTCTACTGACGTATCCAACACCTTTGGCTTGAATTTGTGTGTGGGTGAAGGGCGCAAAGTGGTGGTCAGCTATGATACGGATTCACATAATCTGGTGATTGACCGCACCCATTGCTCCGATGTGCAGATTCCTAAATTCAGCCGTATGGCATATGCCAGGGTGGAACCGGTAGATAATAAGATACGTTTGCATATATTTGTAGACAAATCGAGTATTGAAATCTTTGCCAATGACGGGAAGGATGTATTCACATTATTAACCTATCCGGGCGAGGCTCAAACCGGTATCGAACTTTTTGCGCAGAAGAAGGGGACGAAGATGGAGTTGGATGCCTGGATGCTTAAATCAATATGGAGATGAGGAATTTATTGTTTGCATTGCTGCTTTTGCCTTTGATGGCCTCTTGTGTGAAGGATACGGCACAAGTGACTTTGGACTCTTTGCTGGATGAAATGATATCTGTAGAAGAATCCGCACGTTATCCGCTGGTGCCATATCGTTGTCTGCAAGTCAGCAGTTATGACCGCTCCTCCGTGTCTCCCGATTCGCCGGGATGGTTTGCCAACAATGATGGCTATGGCATTGTCTGTACGGATACGGTTGATGGGAGAGTGGAACGTGTGATGTTCGATGAAAAGGGCCCTGGAGCTATTACCCGTATCTGGATAACCACAGTTGACAAGCGTGGGACTTGGAGATTTTATTTTGATGGCGAAAGTACTCCCGGATGGATAGTTCCTGCCTATGATTTGATGCGTTTCGGAATACCCAGGTTGGGTAGGGGACTGCTTCAACCCCACACCAGCTATACTCCGGACGGGAAAGGCGGCAATACTCTTTTCCTGCCCATCCCTTTTGCCCGGAGTTGTAAAATTACATTTGAAGACGAACCGGGCATTGCGCCTACTCCCAAATACTATCACATCAATTATCGCAAGTATCCCGAAGGAACTTCTGTGGAAACCTTCTCTGCGGCATCCGTAGCCCGCGTCGGTAAAAAGATTTCAGAGGTAGATGATGCCTTGCTGCATCCTGCATCCCGTTCCGGTTTGCAGGTGGACAAGAAGCGGCAGGTGCTCCAGCCGGGCGATTCTTTGTGGATTGACCTGCCGCAAGGGGAAAATGCGGTTTATGAAATCAGTTTCCAGCTCGCGAATGCAGATTCTACGGCTTATGCCCAACTGATGCGCAATCTTATATTTAAGGCTGATTTTGACGGCCGGTCTACGGTTTGGGTTCCTCTTTCGGATTATTCGGGAGGGGGTATGGGTGCTCCGGCTGTTGATAGCTGGTTCTTGTCTGCAGACGGACAAGGCAAGGTGGTGAGCCGCTGGCTGATGCCCTACAAGACAGAAGGCAGACTATTGTTACAAAATATCTCCGCACACACTGCAGACGTGAGTATGGAAGTGGGAACGGCACCTTTGCCATGGGGAGGGCGTTCCCTCTATTTCCATGCTTCCTGGCGCCAGCAGACCGGACTTCCGGTTTATGAGCGTCCGGATGATGATGCAAATTGCCGGGAGTGGAACTTTGCCACATTGACCGGACGAGGCATATACAAAGGGGATGTCCTGACTCTGTATAACCATTCGCGTGCCTGGTACGGAGAAGGGGATGAAAAGATATGGGTAGATGATGATGTTTTTCCATCGCATTTCGGTACCGGAACAGAAGATTACTACAATAGTTCGTGGGCTCCGGTCGTAATATTCCAAACGCCTTTTGGTGGCGCACCCCGTGCCGACCAGGCGAGTTCTCACGGTTATAATACATTCTTCCGTACAAGGAATTTGGACGGTATACCGTTTTCTTCATTATTGCGTTTCGACATTGAATTGTTGAGTTGGGTAAGGGGAACTGTAGATTATGCAACTACCGTTTACTGGTATGGAGATATGGGAGCGAAAGCTGTTGATACTTCAGGACTTGAGGAAGCAGCCCAAGACTTGCTACCCGTTCCCGGCGATTTATCTAAATATCGAAGAGAAAATAGCATAGAATTTGAGGAAACAACTCCAATAGCCTCTTCTCCATCCATTCATTTTGACAAGCAGAGTATGCTTGGTTTCGTTGACGGGCAATGGAGTGGAGGAACCCAACTCTTGTGTATTGGTGGAAAACCGGGTGATTCTGTAGAGTTTGAGTTCAATCAATTGGAAGACTGTCCTTATCAACTGGTGGTGTATGCCACGAAAGCTCCTGATTATGGCATAGTTTCTTTTTCCGTAAATGGACAAGATACACATATAAAGTGGGATGGATATGATACAAAAGTTACTCTTTCTGACCCTATTTCTTTAGGATGCTATAGTCCGGTGCGTGGAGCATTGACTTTGAAAATATCTTTGTCAGGAGCTAACCCAAAAGCTGTTGAGGAGAAGAATTTGTTTGGATTAGATGCTATACAACTTATGAAAAAACAATGATATTATGAAAGAGAGGATACTGATACTTTTACTACTGGCTACTGTTTGTAGTATGCAGGCACAAAATATTCACATGGCACTACGTCCGGATGATTTACTGATAGATAATTTTGAAGGAGATACTTTTGGAAACTGGATATTGGAAGGAAATGCTTTTGGCAATTCACCAGTTTCTATGGAACGTTTGTCAATATGGGGGGATAATAGGTTTGAAGGAAATCGGATGGCTTCTAGCTTTGTCAATGGAGATGCCGGTACCGGTGTATTGAAGTCACCTCTTTTCAGGATAGAACGCAGATATGTTAATTTTCTGATAGGTGGGGGTGTTGATTATCAGCGGGAGTATGTAGCCCTTTGGATTGATGGAAAGGAGGTGAAAAGAAGTACGGGGTATAATAGACGTGTCATGGAATATGAGTCTTGGGATGTTGCTGAATATATGGGAAAAAATGCCCGGATTGTTTTAGTGGACCAATCAAAAGAGGGCTGGGGATTTATCAATGCCGACTGTTTCTACCAGTCTGATACCAAATTGGAAAAAGAAATTTTTGCGAAAAGAATGTTGGTAACTCACCGTTATTTGAATATTCCGGTAAAGATGGGAGCGGTTATAGAACAGATGGATATATGGATTGGTGATAAAATGGTACGTAATATGGAAGTGGAGCTTGGCGGCGATGAACCTGATTATTGGGTTACATTGGAGGTCAAGGATTGGATTGGGCAAGAATTACGGATAGAGGCGAGTAAGAGTCCTAATGTAGAGCAAGCTTTGAATCAATGCTTTTGTTCTGAAACTCCTAAGGAAGAGAACTTGTTTTATAAAGAACCGTTACGTCCTAAAGTACATTTTACTTCTCGCCGGGGATGGCTGAATGATCCGAATGGTCTGGTTTGGCATGAAGGGGAGTGGCATCTGTTTTATCAGCATAATCCCTATGGCTGTATTTGGGGTAATATGACATGGGGGCATGCTGTGAGCCGGGATTTGGCACATTGGACTGAGTTGGGGGATGTATTACATCCGGACTCGTTGGGACCTATTTTTTCCGGTTCGGTAGTTGTTGATAAAAAGAATACGCTGGGGTGTCAACAAAATGGAGATACAGTATTGGTTGCTGTTTATACTTCGGCAGGTGGATTCGGGTATCACACCCGGCATTTGCAACATTCACAAAGTATAGGATATAGTTTGGATAAGGGGCGTAATTGGGTTACTTTTTCCGGTAATCCGGTACTTCCCACGTTGGTCAGGTACAATCGTGATCCTAAGGTGACGTGGCATACGCCGACTGGCAGATGGATTATGGTATTGTACTTGGATAAGCAGGAGTATGCTATCTTTTCATCTCCCAATTTGATGGATTGGACTGAAACGGACCGTTTTAAATTAGAGGGGGCGGATGAGTGTCCCGACTTTTTTGAAATGTCCGTAACCAATGAACCTACTGTCCGGAAATGGGTCTTTACCGGGGCGAACAGTACCTATTTGGTTGGGAGTTTTGATGGATATCGTTTTCGGACTGAGACGAAACCTGTAAAAATGGATAGTGGTACAAACTATTATGCGGTTCAAACATATAGTAATGCACCAGATGACCGAAGAATACAAATAGCATGGATGAACGGAAGTAATTTCCCGGATATGCCTTTCAATCAACAAATGTCCTTTCCGCGTGAATTAACATTACATCGGGTTGATAAAGGATATGTCTTAAAAAGTATGCCGGTAAATGAACTCGCTTTATTATATGGGAGAAAGTACATCTGGAAGAGTCTGGTAGTTGAAGAAAAGAATTGTTTCACGACAAAGTTGAATACTCCTGCCTTCTATCTGAAAACGGGTTTTGCTGTAGATAGTGTTGATGCGCAGATATTGGCTTTTGATATTAATGGTTTGAATTTGATTTACGATTCTGTCAAACAGATACTCACTGTTGAGAAAGAGAATGGGGAAACCTTGAAGCAGATGGTGCTAAAGCCCAATGAAGGAAGAATTGAATTGGATATATTGTCGGATATTGCTTCTGTAGAAATCTTCGTCAATCAAGGAGCACTGTCTGCTGCTTTCTATCATCTGATTGAAAAAAACACTCCTTCTGTCACCATATCAGTTGAAGGCGGACAAACAAAGTTGAAACAGTTGACAATTCATGAATTGAATTCTATGTATGTTCCCCAGTGACATACAGATACCTTTTTAAGGATGGAATGTAACATTTGTAGTATGCTTTGAAACAAAAAAGATAGCCTCCTGCTGCTTGGTGGCGTATCTTTGCATGGTAGAAAAACATAATTAATTTAATACCAACAGAAACATGATTCATTTAAAAGACTTTTGGCGGACAATCAGAAGGACGCTTACCGTATTTATATTAGGAACTACCGTGGCTGTCTTCACATGCCAGGCCATAAATCCTCCTTTCGTGATTAAACATCTGGGTGACGGACAGAGTATCGTCCAAATTGACGAGCAGAAGAAGTTTTTGCTGCTGCCGGTGGAAGAGGCTTCTCCGGAGGCAAAATTGTATATGATAGCGGACAATGATGTTGTACGCAGTATGAACGTGCGATTGGCAGTCAATAAGGTTGACTATTTTGTTCCGGTCGATTTGACCGGCTTCGATAATAAACATCTCTCTTTCAACTTCCAGCTTATTCCGGATTCGGCCTTATGCTGGGAAGAAATGAAACTGTCGGATGAATTCGATGTTTCGAACCGGGAGAAATTCCGTCCGGTGTATCATTTCAGCCCGGCTTACGGTTGGATGAATGATCCTAACGGAATGTTCTACAAAGACGGGGTCTACCATTTGTTCTACCAGCATAATCCCTACGGCTCCATGTGGGGGAACATGCATTGGGGACATGCCACCAGTACGGACCTCGTCACTTGGGAGCATCACGGAGATGCCATTTCGCCCGATGCGTTGGGAACAATTTTCAGTGGCTCTTGTGTTGTCGACAAGGATAATACGGCCGGGTTCGGTGCCGGTGCCGTCATTGCCTTCTATACATCGGCAAGCGACCGCCAAGTGCAGAGCATGGCCTATAGCCTTGACAACGGAAAAACCTTCAAGAAGTATGCGCGAAATCCCATCCTGACTTCCACGCAGCGCGACTTCCGTGACCCTAAAGTCATCTGGCACGAAGATACCAAGAAATGGATCATGGTTCTTGCCGTAGGGCAGGAAATGGAGATATACTCTTCTGCCGACCTGAAGAACTGGACGCTGGAGAGCAAATTCGGTGAAGGACAAGGTGCTCACGGCGGAGTCTGGGAGTGTCCCGACCTGCTTGAACTGCCGGTTGAAGGTACGGAACTGAAGAAGTGGGTACTCGTCTGTAACCTCAATCCGGGCGGACCGTTCGGTGGCTCTGCCACACAATATTTCGTAGGGACATTTGACGGTAAGAAATTCGTGAACGAGTCTCCCGCAGTGACGAAATGGATGGACTGGGGAAAAGACCATTATGCAACTGTCACTTGGAGCAATGCTCCTGCAGGACGTGCCATTGCATTGGCATGGATGAGCAACTGGCAATATGCCAACGATGTGCCCACCCGCCAATACCGTAGTGCCAACTCCGTGCCGCGTGACCTTTCGCTCTATACCTCGGAGGGTGAAACCTATGTAAAGGTAACCCCGTCTCCCGAATTGCTGAAACTGAGGGATAAAGGCAGCAAGAAGCGTGCTTTCAAGGTAGACCGCACGTATAATCTGGACAAACTGCTGAATGACAATTCCGGAACGTATGAAATCGAAATGACTATTAAGAATAAGGATGCGGATGTGATAGGATTCCAGCTCTTTAACTCGAAAGGCGAGGAGGTGGAGATGTACTATAACCTGGCGGAAAAGACGTTCACCATGGACCGTACCAAGAGTGGTGAGGTGTCGTTCAGCAAGGACTTCCCTGCAGTGACCGTGGCTCCTGTCGGGGGTGGCAATGAAATGAAACTCCGCTTGTTCGTAGACAAGTCGAGCATTGAAGCGTTTGGCAACGACGGACGTTTTGCCATGACAAATCTTGTATTCCCGTCGGAACCTTACAACCGTATCAGTTTCTATGCTAAAGGTGGAAGCTGCAATGTCACCTCGTTTACTGTGTACAAACTCGGATTAAAATAACAGATAATAATCTTCAGCATGAAAAATACTAAGAATTCTTCTTTGGCAAAGCTCTTTCCGGTCATGCTTTGTTTCTTCGCCATGGGCTTTGTGGATTTGGTGGGCATCGCCTCCAACTACGTGAAGGCCGACTTGAACCTGACCGACTCGCAAGCCAACATATTCCCGTCTCTGGTGTTCTTCTGGTTCCTCATCTTCTCCGTACCTACGGGTATGCTGATGAACCGCATCGGACGCAAGAAGACGGTGCTTCTCAGCCTTGTCATCACGTTTGCCTCTTTGCTTCTCCCGGTTTTCGGAGACGGCTATGTGCTGATGCTGCTCTCGTTCTCATTGCTGGGCATCGGCAATGCGCTGATGCAAACGTCGCTCAACCCGCTGCTTTCCAATATCGTAAGCGGCGAGCGGCTGGCAAGTTCGCTCACCTTCGGACAGTTTGTAAAAGCCATTGCTTCGTTTCTGGCTCCATACATCGCCATGTGGGGAGCTACGCAGGCCATTCCGTCTCTGGGCATGGGCTGGAGGGTGCTGTTCCCGGTCTATATGGTCATTGCGGTGATTGCCATTCTCTGGCTGAGCGGTACTTCCATCCGCGAGGAAAAGGAAGAGGGACGCCCTTCCACCTTCGGGGAGTGCCTCGCTCTGCTGGGCAAGCCGTTTATCTTTCTCTGCTTCCTGGGCATCATGTGCCATGTGGGCATTGATGTAGGTACGAATACCACAGCGCCCAAAATCCTGATGGAGCGTCTGGGCATGACGCTGGCCGATGCCGGCTTTGCCACCAGCCTTTACTTCATCTTCCGCACGGCGGGTTGCTTTCTCGGAGCCTTCATCCTTCAGAAGATGGCTCCCCGAACCTTCTTCGGCATCAGCGTGTTATGTATGTTGGCTGCGATGGTAGGGTTGTTCGTTTTCCATGAAAAGGCAATGATATACATCTGCATTGCCCTTATCGGTTTCGGCAATTCGAACATCTTTCCGGTTATCTTCTCTCAGGCGTTGCTTGCTATGCCACAAAAGAAGAACGAGGTTTCCGGTTTGATGATTATGGGGCTCTTCGGCGGTACGGTATTTCCGATAGCAATGGGCTTGGCAAGTGATGCTGTAGGACAAAGCGGTGCCGTGGCTGTGATGACGGTAGGGGTAGTGTACTTGTTCTTCTATATGCTGCGTATGAAGCGGTAATCTTTGTTCGCAGGCTGCGGACACATATCCCAAGGCTGCGGATATCTGTCCCAAGGTTGCGGATGTCTATCCCAAGCCTTGGGATAGAGATAATCCTTGGTTCTTAGAAACTTTTTAATAGATAATTGGCAACTTTTCATTCTATAGTTAGGAACTTTTTTATTAGGTTCGCAGCGGGTAGGACATTGAGTTTGCCGTGAATAAAATATATCATTCATTAAATAATATAATATTATGAATAAGATAATAGTAGGTATGGGCGAGGCTCTGTGGGACTGCCTCCCCGAAGGAAAGAAGATAGGCGGTGCTCCGGCAAACTTTGCTTACCATGCATCGCAGTTTGGTTTCGACAGCCGTGTGGTCAGTGCCGTAGGTGCCGATGCGGATGGGGACGAGATTCTGGATGTGTTCGCCCGGAAGGGGCTGCGCACCCAGATAGAGCGCGTGCCTTACCCCACGGGAACGGTGCAGGTGACGCTCGATGCCGTGGGCGTGCCGTGCTATGAGATAAAGGAAGGCGTGGCCTGGGACAACATCCCCTTTACCGACGAACTGAAGCGTCTGGCACTGAACACGCGTGCCGTATGTTTCGGCTCTTTGGCGCAACGCAGTGAAACAAGCCGCATCACCATCAACCGTTTTCTCGACACGATGCCCGATGCGGAGGGGCAACTGAAGATATTCGACATCAATCTCCGCCAAGGGTTCTATACCAAAGAGATACTCTGCGAATCCATGCGCCGCTGCAACATCCTCAAGATAAACGATGAGGAGCTGGTGACCATCAGCCGTATTTTCGGCTACCCGGGCATCGACTTGCAGGACAAATGCTGGATTCTGCTGGCCAAGTATAACCTGAAGATGCTTATCTTGACTTGCGGAACGAACGGCAGCTATGTGTTCACTCCGGGAGTGGTTTCCTTCCAGGAGACGCCCAAGGTACCGGTGGCGGACACCGTTGGAGCCGGTGACTCGTTCACGGCAGCCTTCACCGCTGCCATTCTCAGCGGGAAGCAGGTGCCCGATGCCCATAAACTGGCGGTGGAAGTCTCTGCCTATGTATGTACCCAGAGCGGTGCCATGCCGGAATTGCCGGTGGCCTTGAAAGAAAGGCTGGCATAGATTTTTCTTATTCTTTTCACATTTTTCGTTATCTTTGCTCATCTGCAATCTTAAATCAGAGGAAAGTGAAGATGAGACAGCATAACCTTCGGATTTTATTCTTTTTGCTCGTGCTTTGGGGAGTGGCGGTTGCCTGCTCCCGGCGCGAGGCACGTTTCCGTATCGGCGTTTCCCAATGTAGCGAGGATGAATGGCGGCGCCAGATGAACAGTGAGATACTCCGTGAAGCCCATTTCTACGAGGATGTGGAGGTGGACATCCGTACTGCTGTCGACGATAATGACCGTCAGGCAAAAGACATTCGTGAGCTGATAGCCGAAGGGGTGGATCTGCTGATTGTGGCCCCTAATGAAGCCACTCCGATAACTCCGGTTGTGGAGGAGGCATACAACCGGGGCATTCCGGTGATTGTAGTGGACCGTAAAATCCTTTCGGACAAATACACGGCCTACGTCGGTGCAGACAACTACGAGATAGGGAAAGCTGTGGGAGAGTATGTGGCCAATGTGCTGCATGGGCAGGGAGATGTGGTGGAAATCTCAGGTTTGGTGGGCTCCACACCTGCCGTAGACCGTCATCAAGGATTTGTGAAGGCTATATCCGCTTATCCCGGTATCCGGTTGCTGGCCGTTGAAGACGGTGCCTGGTTGCAACTCAAGGCCGGAGAGAAAATGGATACTCTGCTGAGCCGCTTTCCGCATATCGACCTGGTGTATGCGCAGAATGACCGTATGGCGGCCGGAGCCTATGCTGCCGCTGCCCGAGAGGGGCGGGAAAAGGATATGCGGTTCATCGGCATAGACGCCCTGTCCGGCAAAGACTATGGAGTGGAGAAAGTGCTTGCCGGCGAACTGGATGCCACGTTTATATATCCTACCGGTGGTGACCGCGTGATGCAGATTGCCATGGATATCCTGAACAAGCGTGATTTTCCCCGTGAAACTATCCTGGGCACTTCCGTCGTCGACCGCGACAATGCTCTCATCATGAAGATGCAGACCGCCCACATCGGCACCCTAGATGGAAAGATAGAAACCCTGAACGGAAAGATAAACCAGTATTTGGCCAGTTATGCCACGCAGCAGGTTGTCTTGTACGGTAGTCTGTCCGCCCTATTGTTGCTGGTCGGTTTGTTGGTGGCTGTCTACCTCTCCTTGCGTGCCAAGAACCGGTTGAACCGTGAGCTGTCCATGCAGAAAAAGAAACTGGAAGAACAGAAAACTCAGTTGATACAGCAGAAGGAACTGTTGGAAGTGCAGAAGTCGCAGTTGGAACAGCTTTCCCATGAACTGGAGGAGGCTACGCACGCCAAGCTGGTGTTCTTCACGAATATTTCACACGATTTCCGTACTCCGCTGACGCTGATAGCCGATCCCATAGAGCAGCTTCTTGCCAACCGCACCCTCGACGGACAGCCGCGCCAGCTCCTCGAGCTGATGAAAAAGAATGTGTATATCCTGCTTCGCCTGGTCAACCAGATACTTGATTTCCGGAAGGTGGAGAACGGGCGCATGGAGCTCCATCTCGAACCTTTTGATTTGCTCGACAGCTTCCGGGGCTGGAACGACTCTTTCCGCATGGCGTTGCTGAAGAAACATATTGCTTTCAGCTTTGAGGCATCTCCCGATACGGACTTCCGGATGATGGCAGATGCGGAGAAGATGGAGCGCATTTACTTCAATCTCTTCTCCAATGCCGTGAAGTATACGCCGGAGAATGGGAAGATAGCTATACGCTTGTCAATGACAGAGCAGAACTATAGCTTGTCTGTTTTCAATTCCGGCAGTTACATTTCTTCGACCGATGTGGAAGCTATCTTCGAGCGTTTTTATCAAGTGGACGGACATCAGGCAGGTACCGGTATCGGTCTTGCGCTGGTACGTGCTTTTGTAGAGATGCATGGTGGCAACATTGCGGCACACAGTGATGATAAGGGTACTACCTTCACCGTCACTTTCCCAAAGCAGGATGTTTCGCAGTACCATCCCACCATAGTGACGTTGCCTGCCGAAGAGAAGGACGTGTCGTCCACCCTGATAGATACGGAAGTGAAGGCATGCGAAGAGGTGGTTGAGGCTGATTGTCCTACTGTGCTGGTAATTGACGATAATGCGGATATTCGCAACTATGTGAAGTCACTGTTGACGCAAGAATTTCGCGTGCTGGATGCTGCAGACGGGACAGAGGGTATCCGGCTGGCCATGAAGTATGTGCCGGATGTGGTTATTTCGGATGTAATGATGCCCGGTATGGATGGTGTGGAATGTTGCCGCCGCTTGAAGGGGGAGTTACAGACATGCCATATCCCGGTGATTCTGCTGACGGCCTGCTCGCTGGACGAACAGCGTATCCAGGGCTATGATGGCGGTGCCGATTCTTATATTTCCAAACCATTCAATTCGCAGTTGCTCTTGTCTCGTGTCCGTAATCTTATTGCAAACCGCCGTCAGTTGAGGCAGTTCTTCGGAGATAACCAGACTATCGAGAAGGAAGCCATCAGTGATTTGGATAAGGGTTTCGTCTCCCGCTTCAAATCGCTTGTCGAGGAGAGAATGAAAGATGCGGAACTCAATGTGGAGGATTTGGGACGGAATATGGGTATGAGCCGTGTGCAGCTTTACCGTAAGCTGAAATCGCTGACCAATTATTCGCCGAATGAGCTGCTGCGCCAGATGAGGTTGAAAAAGGCTGCCTCACTGCTTGCCTCCTCTGACATGACGGTAGCGGAGATTGCCTATGAAGTGGGCTTTTCGTCACCTTCCTATTTCACGAAATGCTATAAGGAACAGTTTGGGGAGAGTCCTACCGAGTTTCTGAAAAGAAGGGGATAGCTGTTGTCTATCCCCCTTGTTCTTAATACACGTCTGTTTACTTCTGTAAATGATACAGGAACTTATTTCAGTATTTGAGGCAGGTTTTCCCTTCCCCAGAAGTAGTAAACACAGATTCCAATCCAGCTTGTGAGCAGGATGATAATTGCAACTAATAGTTTCTTCACGCCGTCTACCGGCCACTTCATGATTTCAAGTACGGCTTTGACACACAGAACCACACCGATAATCCAAATGATAAATCCAATCATAACCTGTGATATTTAGTATTGTTAATTAAAAACAAATAGAGACTACGCCTTATTCAGGAGCAGCCTCTATTCTTTATTTAGTAATCGGAATTACTCTGTAACTTCAGCGCCCCAATTTTCTTTGGAAAGACGCTTGTAGCTGTTGTAACGCCATTTAGCGTTTTCTTCAGCAGCCTTGAACAGCTCGTCGGCCTCCTGCGGATATTGCTTCATTACGGATGCGTAACGAACTTCACCCTTCAGGAAGTCTTGGAATCCGCTCCAATCCGGTTCCTTGCTATCCAGCGTGAACGGATTCTTGCCTTCAGCCTCCAGAGCCGGGTTGTAACGCCACAAGTGCCAGTAACCGCACTTAACGGCCTTTTCTTCCTCTGCCTGGCTCTTGCCCATACCTGCCTTCAGACCGTGGTTGATACACGGAGCGTAAGCGATGATGAGTGACGGACCGGGATATGCTTCTGCTTCACGGATAGCCTTTAAAGTCTGAGCCTGGTCGGCACCCATAGCGATTTGGGCAACGTATACGTAACCGTAAGTAGTAGCCATCAGACCGAGGTCTTTCTTGCGTACACGCTTACCGGCAGCGGCAAACTTGGCGATAGCGCCTACCGGGGTAGCCTTGGAAGACTGACCGCCTGTGTTGGAGTAAACCTCAGTATCCAGTACGAGGATGTTGACATCCTTGCCGCTTGCGATTACATGGTCGAGACCACCGTAACCGATGTCGTAAGAGGCACCGTCGCCACCGATAATCCACTGGCTGCGTTTTACCAGGTATTGAGACAGACTGGCGATAGTCTTGCAGCTGTCGCACTTGTCTTTGGCAGCTTCTACCATCGGAATAATCTTTTCAGCCAGTTCCTTGCTCTTGTCTGCATCGTACATGTTTTCAATCCAAGCCTGGAATACTTCTTTGTATTCAGCCGGAGTTCCTTCTGCTGCGATGGCATCTTCCATAGCCTTCACGATACGTGCGCGCATCTTTTCGTTGGCAAGCTCCATACCCAGACCGAATTCGCAGAAGTCCTCGAACAATGAGTTAGCCCAAGCAGGACCGTGACCCTTTTCGTTCTTGGTATAAGGAGTAGAAGGTACTGAACCGGAGTAGATGGAAGAACATCCTGTTGCGTTGGCTACCATTTCGCGGTCACCGAACAACTGGGAAATCAGTTTAACGTACGGAGTTTCACCACAACCGGAGCAAGCGCCTGAGAACTCGAACAACGGAGTAGCGAACTGGGAGTTCTTCACGTTGGCCTTGATGTCAACCAAGTGTTGTTTGCTCTTCACGTTTTCAGCACAGTAGGTCCAGTTGGCAGCTTCCGGCAATTGGCTTTCGAGGTGTTTCATAGTCAGAGCCTTGCCACCCTTCTTCGGGTTGCCCGGACAAACATCGGCACAGTTGCCACAACCCAGACAGTCGAGAACGTCTACCTGAATACGGAATGTCATACCGTCGAATGCTTTACCTACAGCCTTCAGTTGAGTGAAGTTGGCACCCTTCTGCTCTTCAGCATCGAGTACGAACGGACGGATGGAAGCGTGAGGACAAACGTAAGCACACTTGTTACACTGGATACAGTTCTCAGCGTTCCATTCGGGAACGAATGCGGCTACACCACGTTTCTCATATTTGGCAGTGCCTTGTTCCCAAGTACCGTCTTCGATACCCTTGAAAGCGGATACCGGCAATAAGTCACCGTCTTGTGCGTTGATAGGACGAACCACTTCGTTGATGAATGCAGGATCGTTGTTTTCAGCCTTGGCGTCGTCTGCCAGATTGGCCCAAGCCGGGTCAACGGTCAGTTGCTTGTATTCGCCGCCACGGTCAACTGCTGCGTAGTTCTTGTTGACAACGTCTTCACCCTTCTTGCCGTAAGACTTAACGATGAATTTCTTCATCTGTTCTACAGCCAGGTCAACCGGAATAACGCCGGTGATACGGAAGAATGCGGATTGCAGGATGGTGTTGGTACGGTTGCCCAAACCGATTTCTTGTGCAATCTGAGTAGCGTTGATATAGTAAACAGTGATATTGTTTTGTGCAAAGTACTTCTTCACCTTGTTAGGCAGGTTCTTGGCCAGCTCTTCGCCTTCCCAGATGGTGTTCAGCAAGAAAGAGCCGTTCTTACGCAAGCCGCGGGTTACGTCGTACATGTGCAGGTAAGCCTGAACGTGGCAAGCCACGAAATTAGGCGTATTTACCAGGTATGTAGAGCGGATAGGAGTGTCGCCGAAACGCAGGTGCGAGCAAGTGAAACCGCCTGATTTCTTGGAGTCGTAAGAGAAATAGGCCTGGCAGTGCTTGTCGGTGTTGTCACCGATAATCTTTACGGAGTTCTTGTTGGCACCTACTGTACCGTCAGCGCCCAAACCGTAAAATTTGGCTTCGAACATGCCTTCGCCGCCCAATGCGATTTCTTCTTCCTGGGGCAGAGAAGTGAAGGTAACGTCGTCCACGATACCGATAGTGAAGTGGTTCTTCGGCATCGGCATAGCCAGATTCTTGTAAACGGCGAGGATTTGAGCAGGAGTAGTATCCTTGGAACCCAAACCATAACGGCCGCCTACGATAACCGGAGCATTCTCTGCACCGTAGAAGCAGTCTTTTACGTCGAGGTACAACGGTTCGCCGTTAGCACCCGGTTCTTTCGTACGGTCCAGTACGGCAATCTTCTTGGCAGTCTTGGGAACGGCGGCAAGGAAGTGCTTGGCAGAGAACGGACGATACAAGTGAACGGCAACCAAACCAACCTTTTCGCCATTGGCAACGAGGTGGTCGATAGCTTCGCGGGCAGCTTCCGTTACAGAACCCATGGCGATGATAACGCGTTCTGCATCTTCTGCACCGTAGTAATCGAACAAACCGTACTTGCGGCCTGTGATTTTGGAAATCTCGTTCATGTATTCCTCAACGATAGCCGGAACTGCTTCATAGTAGTTGTTGCAAGATTCACGGTGTTGGAAGAAGTGGTCAGGATTTTCGGCCATACCACGGGCAACCGGGTTCATCGGGTTCAATGCACGTGCGCGGAATTCAGCCAAAGCTTCCTGGTCGATAAGCGGAGCGAGGTCTTCGTTCTCCAGCATCTCAATCTTCTGGATTTCGTGAGAAGTACGGAAACCGTCGAAGAAGTTCATAAACGGAACACGGGCCTTGATGGTGGCCAGGTGGGCAACACCTGCCAAGTCCATAACTTCTTGTACAGAACCTTCGGCCAACATGGCGAAACCGGTCTGGCGTGCAGACATAACGTCCTGGTGGTCACCGAAGATACACAGTGCATGGCTTGCCAATGTACGTGCTGATACGTGGAATACACAAGGCAGGAATTCACCGGCAATCTTGTACATGTTCGGGATCATCAGCAACAGACCTTGTGAAGCTGTGTAAGTAGTAGTCAGCGCACCGGCTTGCAGAGAGCCGTGGACGGCACCTGCAGCACCGCCTTCTGACTGCATTTCCTGTACCAATACTGTTTCGCCGAAGATGTTCTTGCGACCTGCGGCAGCCCATTCGTCTACGTATTCAGCCATCGTAGAAGAGGGGGTGATGGGGTAGATGGCAGCTACTTCGGAGAACATATACGAGATATGTGCAGCAGCCTGGTTACCATCACAAGTAATGAATTTCTTCTGTTTAGTCATAACTAAATTGAATTATTTATTTAAGTAAAAAAATCTCTCTCTTAATACAAGAAACCGAATAACCAGAGAGGTATTTGGTTGCCTCGGCCTATTTCTGCCTTATGCAGTACATAAGTAACTCCCGGATTATTCTTTATCTTTGTTCCTTCCGGACAAATCTTGAAAGGCATCACCTCATCTACCATGAAGGAGATGTTCTTGTCACCCTTGTTCACTTTGTGGTCCTTCCACATTGTGTTGGCAAAGAAAGTGTCCAGTACGTCTTGTTCTTCCACCTTGACGGGATAGATGGAATACATCAGATTTGAATTGTGCATCATTATCTTCGACGGCTTCTTGGGGAATTCTTCTCCTTTCGGATAGACCATATTGATGAGTCGTGCGTCTGCCAGATACTTGATGTAATTCATTACTGTGGCGCGGGAGGTCTGTATGTCGTTTGCCAGTTGGCTGACATTCGGCGCTTTCGGCCCGTCCACGGCCAACAAATATAGTAATTTCTTTATCTTCGAAAGGTATTTCAGCTCAATTTGTTTGATGAGCAGGATGTCTACTTCCACCATCATGTTCATTGTCTTGAGCAGATTCTCCGAGAAGTTACGCTTTTCGAGGAAGAAAGGGTAGAAGCCGTGGTGCATATAGTCCTGCATGTAGTCCAATGGACGTACTTTGGAGAGGATGCCTTTGGCTATCTGTTCGTGGTTGCTCAGGATTTCTTCCAACGGATAGGCGTGGAACTTCATGCCCGTCTGCAGGTTCAGGTATTCGCGGAAGGAGAAGCCGCGCAGGTTGTAGCTCTTCACGATGTCGCGCAACTCCATATTCTCCTCTTTCAGGCGCATCACGGACGAGCCGGTGAACACGATTTTCAGGTTGGGGAAGCGGTCGTAGCACATACGCAGTTCCTTGCTCCATTCCGGGTACTTGAATACTTGGTCTATCAACAGCACTTTTCCTCCGCGGCGCTGGAATTCGGCGGCGAACTCCACGATGCCATGTCCGGAGAAGTAAAAGTTGTTCATGTTGATGAAGAGGCAGGAGCGGTCTGTGCCGAATTTCTCTTTGGCATATTGCAGCAAGAAAGTAGTCTTACCTACGCCTCTTGTGCCTTTGATACCGATAAGACGGTCATTCCAGTCTATTTCGTCCATTAGGTCGCGGCGTACGGGGGCATTGGTATGCTCTACGAGATAAGCGTGTGTACGGTAAAATGCTTCCATGCTTTAAATTCGGTTTATCGGGCGACAAATATACGGCTTTTTTATAGATTTGCAAAGTAGAGATGGCAAAATATTATATAACTTTGCACTCTCATACAAAACGTGAGTAATTGGTTAACATTTGAAAGATGAAACTTTATGTGTTCAATCCTGATGCAGATATGGCATTGGGAAATAATGAAGAAAATTATATGGCGCCCGCTACCATCCGCCGTATGGCTGAAGACTTGGCTTTGTTGCCGATTTGGTATGCCCAGCCGGGTAGTGGGGTACTGGCCTCTTCCGCCTATAATGCAGATTATCTGAAACAGATGCAACAGTTGTTCCGGCTGGATGTGCATTTGGTGACAGAGCCGGAGCTGCCCGATTATGCTGATGTGCGGGTAATGCCTTGGGGATGGAACCCCGCTATCCGTAAACGGATGTTGAAAGGCGGTGTTCTGGAAAAAAATCTTCCTACGCCGGATGCTTTGGATAAATATCGTATGAAGGCTGTCCGTAGTAACGCTTTGGCTTTTCGCGCACTTTTCTATTTCAATAAAATAGATTATACTTGTGGTGACGGTTGTTGCTTGGTGGAGGCTGATGGTAGAATGACGGATATCTCTCCGGATATTGTTGATCGTTACAAGGAGGGATGTGTGTTCAAATCACTTTGGTCGGGAAGTGGAAAGGGATTGTGTTGGTGCCGTCATGGCTTTACGAAAAATGTTTCCGATTGGTGTAGTAGGGCGCTGAAAGAAAATAGAGGTTTTGTGATGGAGCCTATATTTGATAAGGTGGAAGACTTTGCCATGGAATTTTATTCGGATGGTCGGGGAAAGCTTCTTTTTGTCGGCTATTCCCGTTTTGTTACGGATGACAAAGGGGCATATCGTGGTAATATCCTTACTTCGGATGAGCAAGTGGAGGAATGGATTCAGCAATATGTACCCTTTGAAGCATTTGTACGCATACGCAATATGATGCAGAAAGCATTGGAAACGAGTTATGCTACATCTTATATGGGTTTCTTGGGTGTGGACATGATGGTCTGCCGTCAGAAGGAAGGGCATCCGTATGCCATCAACCCCCATGTCGAAATAAATCTACGGATGAATATGGGAATCGTTTCCCATGTGCTTAGTGATCATTTCATTGTCCCCGGTGGGGAGGGACGTTTCTCCATTGATTGTTTTCCGACCCATGAAGCTTTGATGGAGCGGCATGAGCAGGATATGCAAAGCTATCCGCTGGTGGTGAAGGACGGCAGGGTTGTTTCCGGCTATCTGCCTCTGGTACCGGTCACTCCGAAGAGCCGTTACCGGGCTTTTGTCTGTGTCACTGCTGCTGAATAGCTTCGCTTTCGTTTCCGCAACGGTCTATGGCTGTCACGGCAAAATATTTTCGGGCAGTCCACGGGCGGATGGGGGCATAGGTATATTCCGTGCCTTGTACTCGTTGTGCCAGGATATTCTCCGGATTGGAGGTGTCTACGGGATAGGTGTCCGAACCGTAGATTACATACATCGGAGCATTCCGCTTGTCATTGTCCGTGGCGGGTTGCCAGCTTAGTTTCCAATAGCCGTTTTCCGGTGTTTCCACCGTGAGTCCGGAGGGAGGTGTAGGAGCTACATTGTCTATCCACGGCATGGCGGGTTGCAGGGCCGGGGCGGTATAGAAGTCTTCTTCCAGCGCATCATAAAGCCCTTGCGTATTGTCCATCAGATACTTCACGCGGTAGTGTGCCTCGCCCGCCAGACCGTGGGCGCGGATAAAGTGCATCTGCCGTTCAATCTCGTCCAGCGTCCAGTTCCCTTCGCTGGGGTCGAGGAAGTAGATGCCCAGACCGGGAATGATTTGGCGTCCGTTACTTTGTTCCTGCCAGTCGAGGGCAAAGGGATAGAAATGATTGCCACGGAAATAGAGCATCGGATAAATCTGGTCCTGGATGCCCTCGCCCAGCCAACCCTGCACGTCTTGATAGACGGTGTGGAAGGCATTCCAGCCACGGGAGGGGTAGCGGGAAGTGTCTTTGTATTTTCCTACCGGGCAGGTGCTGACCTTTACCCAGGGTTTCATGGCTTTTACACCTTTATATATATAGCGTACTATTTCCGTCAGGTTGTCTCTGCGCCATTGGGCAAGGCTGCGTCCTTTGCTGTATTTGCGGTAGTCGTAGCTGTCGGGAAAACGGGGGGCGTTTTCCGGATAGCGCAGGTAGTCGAAGTGTATCCCGTCTACATCGTAGCGTTCCACCACTTCGCGGACAAGGCTCATCAGGTACTCTTTGGTTTGCGGATGTCCGGGATTCAGGAAGTATTCGCGTTTGTAGGGTACGCAGATGGCGCGTTTCTTTTTGGTGACGGACTCTTTACCGAGGGCGGCTACATGCTTGCGGTTGCCCAGAGGGATGGTCACCATCCAGGCATGGCACTCCATGCCGCGTTTGTGGCATTCGGCTATGGCAAAAGCCAGCGGATCGTAGCCGGGGTCGCCGCCCACCTTTCCGGTCAGTATGGAGTTGTAGGGCTCGATGGCTGATTTGTAGAGGACATCTCCCCGTGTACGGGTCTGGAACAGTACTGTGTTGAAATTGGCGGCTTTCAGTCTGTCCAATATTTCAATCAGTTCGGCCTGTTGCTTGCGGATGCCTTCGGGCGAAGTGGCGCGTGTCTGCGGCCAGTCCAGGCCATAGACGGCGGTTATCCAGGCGGCACGCACTTCATGCTTGGGCGGTTGCGCAGCCAGTGGTAGCAAGACGGCCATATATAGTAAAATGGAAATAATTCGTTTCATTTTTCTCTTTTCTTCTTTATTTCTGTCATATTTCTCGGCGAAGATAAGCAAAACACCCGATTATTTTGTGCTGTTTACTTGGAAACTGTTACATTTGCATACATTAAAGATATTAACACGCCATGATTACATTTACGCTTT
The DNA here is from genome assembly GCF_003602795.1 of Bacteroides sp. AF34-31BH. Taxonomy (NCBI): domain Bacteria; kingdom Pseudomonadati; phylum Bacteroidota; class Bacteroidia; order Bacteroidales; family Bacteroidaceae; genus Bacteroides; species Bacteroides sp. AF34-31BH. The sequence goes on along the minus strand of NZ_QTLV01000006.1, from coordinate 174,366 downwards.
GCCTGCTGGCGTTGATAGCCGGCTATTTTATCTACGGACGCTTCATAGAACGCGTCTTTGGTCCCGATGACCGCAAAACACCCGCCCTTACCAAAGCCGATGGTGTGGATTACATTCCACTGCCTACTTGGAAAATCTTTATGATACAGTTTCTCAATATTGCCGGGTTGGGACCTATCTTCGGTGCCATCATGGGAGCCAAGTTCGGTACGGCATCCTATCTGTGGATTGTACTTGGCAGTATCTTTGCCGGTGCAGTGCACGACTATCTTGCCGGTATGCTCTCCTTGCGGCATGACGGGGAAAGCTTGCCGGAAATCATCGGACGCTATCTGGGGCTGACCACCAAGCAGGTGATGCGCGGCTTTACCGTCATCCTGATGATATTGGTGGGAGCTGTCTTTGTGGCAGGGCCGGCCGGACTGCTTGCCAAGTTGACCCCCGACAGCTTGGATACCACCTTCTGGATTATTGTTGTTTTCGCTTATTATATCTTTGCCACTTTGCTGCCGGTAGATAAGATTATCGGTAAGATATACCCGCTGTTCGCCGTTGCCCTGCTGTTCATGGCGGTCGGTATTCTGGTAATGCTTTACGTCAACCATCCTGCATTGCCGGAGATATGGGACGGATTGCAGAACACGCATCCCGATGCGGTTGCATTGCCCATCTTCCCCATCATGTTCGTCAGCATTGCCTGCGGTGCCATCAGTGGCTTCCATGCCACGCAGAGTCCGCTGATGGCACGTTGCATGACAAGCGAGCGCCACGGACGCCCCGTTTTCTATGGGGCAATGATAACCGAAGGCATTGTAGCCCTGATATGGGCTGCCGCCGCCACTTATTTCTTCCACGAGAACGGGATGGGGGAGACGAATGCCTCTATCATTGTAGACGCCATTACAAAAGACTGGCTGGGTGCCGTAGGTGGTGTACTGGCCATTCTGGGTGTTATTGCCGCGCCTATTACCAGTGGCGACACGGCTTTCCGTTCAGCGCGCCTCATTGTGGCGGATTTCTTGGGAATGGAACAAAAATCCATGCGTCGCCGTTTATATATATGCATCCCGATGTTCCTGGTAGCCATTAGCTTGTTGCTTTACAGCCTGCGGGACAAGGATGGATTTGACATGATTTGGCGTTATTTTGCCTGGGCCAATCAGACTCTGTCCGTCTTTACGTTGTGGGCCATTACGGTCTATCTGGTACGCGAGAAGAAAGGACGTTATTATTACGTCACCTATTTCCCGGCATTATTCATGACGGCTGTGTGTACCACTTACATCTGCATTGCTCCCGAAGGTTTCGGGCTCGGTCCGAATTATGCGCTGGGCATAGCCTTGATAGCTGTTGTGCTGGCTGCTATTTGGTTTAATATTTGGTATTTTAAGACGACTAAAAAACTTTGGTAATGAAGAAAATCAAGAAATCTACCGGGCTCACGTTGGCCCTGCTTATTTACGTTTCTGCTACTGCCGCTTATTTCCTTCCCCGCAATACGGAAATCAGCGATACTGAGAAGTATGTCACCGTAGCTGCTTCGTACCTCATTGTATTTGTGCTGTGGCTGGTGCTTCGCAAGAAGGAGGCGCTGCAACGCAAGCGATTCGAAGAAGACAATAAACAACATTGATTATTTACTCAAAAAACAGAACAAGATGAAAAAACTGGCATTATTCGTTTGCTTGCTTGTTGTCACAGTGGCAGCTCAGGCACAGTTTGAAAAAGGTAAGTGGATTTTGAACCCGTCCATCACCGGTTTGGAATTTTCTCATGACACGGGAACCGACAAGACAAGTTTTGGCCTTGAAGCCAAGGGAGGTGCTTTCCTGCTCGACAACATCGCCTTGCTGGTGCATGCCGGGGCTGCTTGGAATACCGGAGGGTCTGACCTCGATGTCTATACGCTGGGTGTAGGCGGACGTTATTATTTCGACAAGATTGGCGTGTATCTGGGTGCCGATGTCAATGTGGACCGTTGGGATTGGGGACATGATTTGGATGATACCAAGTTCTCTTTCGGTCTGGAAGCCGGTTATGCGTTCTTCCTGACGCGTACGGTAACCATTGAGCCTGCTGCTTATTGGAACATTAACGACGACCGTTCTAAATTTGGTCTGAAAGTAGGTTTCGGATTCTATTTCTAATCTCATTTTGCTACTACCACAGAGTTTGTTTTTGCAAAACATCTGTCATGCTATCACGCGGAGGGGTATATTCTATTGATTACAAATACCTTACCGCGTGATAGATAGGCGTGATAGATAAGAATCGTTACACTTATCTGTCACGCCCATTTCGTTTCCATTTCAATTGTACTGCATACTTCTTTCATTGGCGCTATTATCTTAGTTATCAGTTCTTTCCTACTGCAAAGTTCTGCACGCTTTTTGCAGTGTCACTGCATGAGGCTTGCAGTAGCTCTGCAATACGGTTGCAGTCGTACTGCAATGGGCGTGCAGCAGCACTGCAAAAGGAATGCAGTGACTTTGCAGTGGCGATGCAGTGTCTTTTAGCCGTAATCTTTTCTATTCTCATACCGTTATTACATGTATTCCTAATATAGTCTTATGAGATTAGGGGTTCTATTTTTGATTATGATTGCGAAAATGAGTATATTTGATGCTATGGACTTGAAATACAAAATGCTATGAACAGAGTTTGTTTTCTCCTATTGCTTTGTTGCCTTTCATCCTGCAAGATGAATAAGACGGAACGCGTAGAAATGCCTGAAGATTCTGTAGATACGGTAGGGTTAGACCGACGGTTGCAGGAAAAATCAGTGAGCGATAGCCTCAAGATAGGGCTCGTGGATGACGGTGACTGCTTGCAAAAACAATTGCTTGCCATTCACGACGAACTGAGAAAGCGGTTGGAAAACACAACCTACACACACATCCGGAGGAATGTGACCGGATATGGGGTGGGGATGCATTGCATAGATATAGATTTGATTGTGAATACTCCTGAAAAACGGAAAGAGTTCCGGGAGGAGATAATGGACTCCCCCGTTTTCTGTTTTCATGGTGTAGAAGTCCCCGTCATCAACGAGAGAGTAGGCAGGAATCATATTCGTGGCATCCATATCCGTCCCGAATATCCAGTCTTTTCAACGAAAGCGCCTCATGCGACATTCATCCTCAGCAATCACAGTGGCGGAGATTTGACCTGCGGCGAGCATTACTACCTGACGTTCGAAGACGAAAAAGGTACCTGGCGGGAATTGCCGATAAACGCTGCCTTTTGGGACATCGCCTATGTGCTGCGAGATAGGGAGGAAAGGGTTATGAAAGCCTCCCTTTATCCGGATGTGCATCCCAACAAGCCGGGACGCTACCGTTACTTTTATGAGATAACCATCAGGAGGAAACCTGTCTTGATGATGGCTGAGTTCAGACTGACGGACAATGAGGAAGAATGGAGAACGGCGGAAAAGACATCTCTTCCCCCTTATGTTTCGGATGCAGGGAAGGGCGGGAGCCCACAATTGATAACGGAAGAGCCAATGGAAGAACCGGTCTATAAAGTAGTGGAAGTGATGCCCGAGTTTCCGGGAGGTATGAAAGCCTTAATGGATTTTATTCAAAAGAATATCCGTTATCCGGAAGAAGTCCGTAAGAATGGCATTCAAGGAAGAGTTGCTGTCAGCGTGGTGATTGACGAGAATGGTCGTGTGACGGACCCCGTTATTATGCGCAGCAGGTATCCTGCCCTGGATGAGGAAGCATTACGGATTGTAGAATTGATGCCACAATGGAAACCGGGGATGCAGCAGGGTAAAGCCGTGAAGGTGGAATTTACTTTTCCGGTTACTTTTAAATTGGAGTAGTAGCACCCGGTAAGATTAAGCACAAAGACACGGAGGCATAGAGTTTTATTCTTTTTCCTTGAATTTAATATCTCTGTGTCTCCGTGCCTCTGTGTTCTATTTAAGGAAGCGAGGGGTGTAATTTCTCTTGCAAGAATTGTCCCGTATAACTTGCCGCACACTTCGCCACTTCCTCCGGTGTACCGGTAGCTACGATGTTTCCTCCTTTGTCCCCTCCTTCGGGCCCCAGGTCTATCACATGGTCCGCACACTTCACCACATCCAGATTATGTTCGATGATGACAATGCTGTGCCCGCGGCGTATCAGGGCATCGAAGGCTTCGAGCAGTTTCTTGATGTCATGGAAGTGTAGTCCGGTGGTCGGTTCATCGAAGATGAACATGGTCGGGTCCGCTTTCTCCTGGCTGAGGTAGAAGGCGAGTTTCACGCGCTGGTTCTCTCCACCGGAGAGGGTGGAGGAGGCTTGCCCCAGTTTGATATATCCCAAACCTACATCCTGCAAGGGTTGCAGCTTCTTCACAATCTTTTTCTGTCCGTGTTGCGTAAAGAATTCGATGGCTTGGTTTACGGTCATCTCCAATACGTCGTAGATATTCATGTCGTGGAACTTCACTTCCAGCGTGTCCGCCTTGAAGCGTTTGCCGTGGCAGGATTCGCATTCCAGTACAAGGTCTGCCATGAATTGCATCTCCACCGTGATGGTGCCTTCACCCTTGCATTCCTCGCAACGGCCGCCTTCGCTGTTGAAGCTGAAGTATCCGGCACTGTATCCCATCTGCTTGGCAAGCGGTTGGTCCGCCCATAGTTTACGGATTTCATCGTAGGCCTTGATGTAGGTCACGGGGTTACTTCTCGATGACTTCCCGATAGGATTCTGGTCAACAAACTCTACATTGCGCAGGTTCTGCAAGTCTCCTCCAATGGAAGTGAACTCGCCTGGACGTTCGTTGCATTCATCCAACTCTCGTTTCAGGGCGCGGTAGAAGATGTCGCGTACCAGCGTACTCTTGCCCGAACCGCTGACACCGGTGACTACGGTCATTACATTCAGCGGGAACCGTGCCTCTACACCCTTCAGGTTGTTTTCGCGCGCGCCTTTTATTTCTATGTAGTTGTTCCACGGGCGGCGGTGTTCCGGCAGGGGGATGGTTTCTTCGCCCAGCAGATAGCGCACGGTATAGCTGTCACTGTCTTTCTGAAGGTCTTTCATATCTCCTTGGTAGACGACCTTCCCTCCCAGGCGGCCTGCCCGGGGACCGATGTCGATGATATAGTCGGCAGCACGGATAATCTCTTCATCGTGTTCCACTACCACTACCGTATTGCCCAACTGTTGCAGCTGGCGGAGCACGTGTATCAGTTTGTCCGTATCGCGGCTATGCAGGCCGATGCTCGGTTCGTCAAGAATATACAGGCTGCCCACCAGACTACTTCCCAGCGAGGTGGCGAGGTTGATTCGCTGGCTTTCACCGCCGGAGAGCGAGTTGCTGAGGCGGTTCAGCGTGAGGTATCCCAAACCGACATCCAATAGGAATTGGATGCGGCTGTTGATTTCTGTCAGGATGCGGCGGGCTATGTCGGCGTCATGTGGGTCTAGCTGCAGGTTGTCGAAGAAGAGCTTCAACTCAGTGATGGGCAAATCTACCAGTTCGGAGATGTTGCGTCCTCCCACGCGTACGTAGTTTGCTTCGGGCTTCAGGCGGGTGCCGTGGCATTTGGGGCAGAGCGTCTTTCCGCGGTAGCGTGCCAGCATCACACGGTATTGTATCTTGTACTGATTTTCCTGCACCATCTTGAAGAAGGCGTTGATGCCCTCAAAGTAGGGTGTCCCTTCCCACAGCATCCGGCGTTGCTCGTCGGTCAGTTCATAATAGGGAGTGAAGATGGGGAAGCCGGCTTTCTCGGCTCCGTGTATCACCATATCCCTCCATTCGCCCATCTTTTCGCCCCGCCAGCATACAACGGCTCCATCATAGACGGACAAGGAGCGGTCGGGTATCACGAGATGCTCGTCGATGCCGATGACTTTCCCGAATCCCTCGCATACGGGGCATGCACCGATGGGAGAGTTGAAGGAGAACATCTGGTCGTTCGGTTCTTCGAAGGTGATGCCGTCTGCCTCGAACTTGGTGCTGAAACGATAGAGGCAGGTACTCCCGTCGGGCTGGTAGAAACGCAGCAGGCAGGCACCGTCTCCTTCATACATGGCTGTTTCGGCCGAGTCGGTGAGGCGGCTGACGGAATCCTTTTCTGAAGAGGCTGTCATACGGTCAATCAACAGAAAAACGGTGTCTCCGGCTTTCGGCTTGTATTCGTCGATGCGCATCATTTCACCGTTCACTTCCAGACGGGTGAAACCTTGCTTCATGTCTATCTCCAGTTGTTGTTGCAGCGTGCGGTCTTCGCGCAGTAATATCGGAGCGAGCACGGTATACCTGGTCCCTTCCGGATGCTCCAGCATGCACTTCACGATGTCTTCTGCCGAGTGTTTCTTCACTTCCTGTCCGCTGACCGGGCTGAATGTTTTACCGACACGCGCGTAGAGCAACCGCAGATATTCGTATATTTCAGTGGAGGTACCTACGGTGGACCGTGGGTTACGGCTGCTTACTTTCTGCTCAATGGCAATGGCAGGTGGAATCCCTTTGATGAAATCGCATTCAGGCTTGCTCATACGTCCCAGAAACTGGCGGGCATAACTGCTCAAGCTCTCTACATAGCGGCGCTGCCCCTCGGCATATAATGTATCGAAAGCGAGTGAGGATTTTCCGGAACCGGACAGTCCGGTGATGACTACGAGTTTGTTACGGGGAATCTCTACGTCAATATTCTTGAGGTTATTGACACGGGCTCCCTTTATGATAATCGATGTATTTTCTGCCATATAAAAGTCACTTATGTGATTTAGGATTTGCAAAGATAATGCAAACCGGGGTAGAATAAAACGAACCTGCTGGAAAAATCGTATCAGATAGGCAAGGTTAAGATTTGTTATACTTTAGGATGACTGCTAATTTACATTAAATAAAAGCACTAAATTCGCATCCGACTCCTTTTAATGTCCGAACATGGTAAAGCGTAATATAAAATGGCTTCTTGTTGTGCTGGTGTTAGGTTTATGCCCCTCAATCCTGCATGCCGAAGACCCTTATGGAGAGATGAAAGCTCTGGCAGATAGTGCGCAGAAAGTGTTGGGACAAGACCGATTGCCTTCCATCAATGCCCGGTGGATAAAACTTGCCCGCGAACTGAACGATACGGTACAGATTAGTGATGCCCATAACAACTTGATTTCTCATTATTATCAGTTGGGGGACATTGACCAATTGAAAGCCGCAACCTATGAATATATGGACTGGTGCCGGAAATACCAACGGACACGAGACCGGTATATGGCGTGGCGGCAGTACATTCAGCGTATGACGGAGAAAGGTATGCAGGAGGAGGCGATGGCTGAAACCGTCAGGCTCCATCAGGATGCCGAGCAAGCCCGGGACAAATACGGATTGGCATGTGGCGAAATGTGCATCGGGTATAACCATCGGGTCTTTGGAAACAACGTAAAACTGTGTATAGAGAATTACAACAATGCACTGAAACTTTTCGAGGAGGGCAGCTATTATCGTGACGCATACGTGGTGTTGCTTAATATTATCCAGACTTATCTTTCACGCAGTGAGTATGCGGAAGCCGGCGAGTATCTGAGTAAATTGTCGCAACTGGAGGACAAACTGAACCGTAAACAAGTCAGCATAGACTCTTCCCTGCACTTGCGTTTCTGTGAATTCAGGGTTATAGGCTTATTGGCCAATGAAGGTAGAAAGGCTGCTGAGCCTTATATTGAGGAGACCGACCGCTTTTACCGTCAACATCCGGAGAGCTCGACGCCCGAAGCATGGTTTGGCTATAAGATAATGTGTTGCCGTATCCTCGGTGATTTGAAAGGTAACATTGCTTACGTGGATTCACTCATGGATTATCAGCATTCACTGGGGCTTTGCTATCCTTATAACCATTATATGAAAGGAGAACTGCAGGAACAGTTGGGCGATTATCGTGCGGCTTGCCGCAGTTATGCCAGATATGCCGCCGTGAGTGACTCCGTGCGTACGGCAGAAATGGATGACAAGCTAAGCAAATATACGGCACAGTTTGAGGTGGACCGGTTGAAGATGGAGAAACTGGAACTGAGTGCCAGATTGAACAAGGAAAGACTGATGATAGCCTTGGCCGTTGGCGGACTGGTATTGCTGCTCTTGCTGCTCATTACTTATCTGTATGTCCGTACCCTCTCCATGAACCGCAAGTTGGAAGCTGCACGCAGGGCGGTGGAAAAAATGAGCCAGGTCAAAAGTTCCTTTATACAGCATATCACCCATGAAATCCGTACTCCGTTGAATTCCATCGTCGGCTTTTCTACCTTGCTGGCTCAAGAGAAACTGGATGATGTGGAGAAACGCGAGTATGTTGAACAAGTGGAGGGCAACAATACATATCTGTTGAGTCTGATGGAGAACATACTCAATATTGCGGATATGGATTCGCGAGTGTGGGAGATGCCGCGGGAGGAGATAGAAGTGGATGCGTGTTGCAAGGAATGTATTGAGGGCTTCCGTCCGGAACTGAAGCCGGGAGTTGAACTGGAATATGTGCCTGCTTCCGGCATTATGGCCTTTTATGCAGCCCGGCAATGGCTGAAAATGGTGCTGGTGTCTTTGTTGGATAATGCGGTGAAGTTTACGGAAGAAGGTCATATACGCGTTTCCTGCGAGGAAGATAAGTCCCGACATGTATTGCGCTTCGTGATAGAGGATACCGGTATAGGCATCAGGCCGGACGAATCGGACCGTATTTTCGAACGTTTTTATAAAGTGGACACGTTTACCAAAGGGTCCGGATTGGGGCTTGCCATAGCCAATGAGATAATGGAGTTGGTGGGAGGCCGGATTTATCTGGATGACACCTATTGCGGAGGATGCCGCTTTATTGTGGAATGGCCGATGAAGGACAAACCTTAATTATAAACTATTTTAAGTATTAAAAAGCTGTAATTAGAGAATGAGAGTAAAATCCCTTTTATGTGTATTCTTCTTGCTGCTAATGGCGGGAGGAGTATTTGCGCAAGTGCAGACCGGGTCTGCCTATCCTAAACGTGAATTTCGTGCAGCATGGATACAGTCAGTAAACGGACAGTTCCGTGGAATGCCGACCGAAAAACTGAAGCAGAATCTGATCGGGCAGTTGAATTCCTTGCAGAAGGCGGGAATCAACGCCATAATTTTCCAGGTACGTCCCGAAGCGGATGCTCTGTATGCTTCCAGACTGGAACCGTGGAGTCGTTTCCTTACCGGAGTGCAGGGTAAAGCGCCCGAACCCTATTGGGACCCTATGCAGTTTATGATTGATGAATGCCATAAGCGTGGTATGGAGTTTCATGCATGGATTAATCCGTATCGCACGAAGACGACCTTGAAGAGTGAGTTGGCTCCCAATCATGTGTACAATATCCATCCGGAATGGTTTGTTACTTATGGCGACCAGTTGTATTTTGACCCGGCACTGCCTGAGAGCCGCCGACACATCTGCATGGTGGTGAGTGACATTGTTTCCCGTTATGATGTGGATGCTATCCATATGGACGATTACTTTTATCCTTATCCCATTAAGGGAAAGGATTTCCCCGACGATGCAAGTTTTGCACGTTTTGGTGGAGGATTCAGCAATAAAGGAGACTGGCGCCGGAGTAACGTGAATGTGCTGATTAAGAAACTGCATGAAACTATCCGTGAAATCAAGCCGTGGGTGAAGTTCGGGGTTTCTCCGTTTGGCATTTACCGGAACGAAAGCAGTGACCCGCTTGGCAGTAAGACCAAAGGGTTGCAAAACTACGATGACCTTTATGCGGATGTACTGCTGTGGGCCCGTGAAGGTTGGATAGACTATAATATTCCGCAGATTTATTGGCATATAGGACATCCGGTTGCCGACTATGAGACACTGGTGAAATGGTGGGCCAAGAATACGGAAAACCGTCCTTTGTTTATCGGTCAGTCCGTAATGAACACTGTGCAGAATGCCGACCCAAAGAATCCGTCAATCAATCAGCTTCCCCGTAAGATGGCTTTGCAGCGGGCTTATCAAACCATCGGCGGCAGTTGCCAGTGGCCCGCCAGTGCGGTGATTGAGAATGCGGGCAAGTATCGTGATGCCTTGATTGCCGAATATCATAAATATCCGGCATTGCCTCCCGTTTTCGATTTTATGGATAACGAAGCTCCAGGAAAGGTGCGTAAGATGAAACCGGTATGGACGGAAGACGGATATATTCTTTTCTGGACAGCACCCAAGTACAAAGAGGAGATGAATCGTGCTGTCCAGTATGTAGTCTATCGTTTTGATGCCAAAGAGAAAGTGAATATAGACGATCCTTCCCATATTGTAGCCATCACGCGCGATAATTTCTATAAACTTCCTTATGAAGACGGAAAGACAAAGTACCGTTATGTGGTGACAGCCTTGGACCGTCTGCATAATGAATCGAAATCCGTTGGAAAGAAGATTAAACTTTAAAAAGAAAATTAAGGATTAGGGATTAATCATTAATCCCTAATCCTTAATTTCCCTCCCTAATAAAGTATCAACCCTGCTATTCCACAGGCTACAATCATTCCTATCGGGTTCAGTTTATATTTCTTTGTACCTATAAATGCCACGAGGAAGATGAGGCAGCTGATGACGAAGGAATATATGTCTTCTTTGGGAGAACTGAAGTTTTCCGAATTCATCAATACCAGCGCGGCTGAGGCCAGCAGACCGACCACTGCCGGGCGAAGCCCACTGAATACCGCTTCTACCGAAGGATGTTTCTGATATTTCAAAAAGAACTTGCTGATGGTCAGCATCAGTAGGAAAGAGGGGAGCACTACGGCAAAAGTGGCGACAATAGATCCCCATACACTACCAGTGGCAGTAAAACCTACATAGGTTGCCGAATTGATACCTATCGGACCGGGTGTCATCTGGCTGATTGCCACGATATCAGTAAACTCTTGAGGGGAAAGCCAGCCATAACGGGTGACTACTTCGCCTTGTATCATGGACAGCATGGCATATCCGCCGCCAAAGCCGAAAAGGCCGATTTTAAAGAATGTATAGAATAACTGTAAGAAAATCATAATCAGAGTGATTAATGGTTAGTGGTTAGTGTGCTTGTCCTGCATCTTTAATTTTAATTCTTTGATTCTTCATTTCTGGAATGTTGAAAACGTCCGAAGAAGTATCCTCCCACTCCTGCAGCAATGATAATCCAGATGGGAGAGAAGCCCAACAGCCAGATGAGCAGTGCTGAAACCACCGGTATCCATATGTTGTATCGGTTTATCCGGGCCGATTTTGCCATGCTGAATGTAGGGGCGGCAATCAATGCAACCACTGCCGGGCGAATACCTTTGAATATACGTTCCACGATGGTGTTGTCCTTGAAGTTGTGAAAGAACAACGCTATGGCGAGGATGATGAGAAACGAAGGAAGTATGGTTCCCAATGCAGTGATTATGCTCCCTCGTATTCCCCGTAGCCGATACCCTATAAAAATGGATATATTGACGGCAAGGATGCCCGGAGCGGACTGTGATATAGCAAGCAGGTCAATGAAATCTTCTTTGGCTATCCAGTTTCGTTTGGTTACGATTTCGTTTTCTATCAGCGGTACCATGGCATAACCGCCGCCGATGGTAAAGGCTCCTATCTTAAAGAAAATGGAAAATGCTTCAAGATATATATTCATATTCAAAATGTTGTAATTTACTTTATTTCTTTATCATCTTTCCCTTCCTTCCCTCTCTTGGCATACTGGCTTGGGCTCATATTGAAATGTTTCTTGAATACTTCACGGAAATATTTCGCATCACTGAAACCGGTCAGCTCTGAAATCTCGGTGATGGTATGCTTTTGTTCTTTCAGAAGTTGGGCAGCATGTTTCAGTCGAATCAGCCGGATGTAGTCAGCCGGAGCTTGGTCGGTCAGTGCCTTTATCTTATTGTAGAAGCTGGTCCTACTCATATTCAGCAGGTTGCAGAGCACGTCGACGTTGAAGCTTGGGTTGTCCATATTGTCTTCGACACTCTTTTTGACGGTTGCAATGAATTTCCAGTCCAAGTCGTTGGAGCAGTTGATGCAATCCGTATTGTTCTTCTCGTCGTTCAGGTCCAGGCTGGCATATTTGTGGCGCAACAGTGCCCGGTTAGTCAGCAGGTTGGCAATGTTTGCCCGCAATATACCGATATTGAAGGGTTTCACAATATATTCATCCGCTCCGCTTTGCAGCCCCTCGATGATATTCTTGTCGGTATTCAGTGCTGTGAGCAGGATGATGGGGATATGTGATGTCTCGATGTCGTTCTTCAGGATATGACACAATTCGTCTCCTCTCATTTCCGGCATCATGATGTCTGAAATGACGAGGTTGGGCATATACTCCTTGACAATGGTCAGTGCTTCTTTTCCATTGGAGCATACTTGTATGTTGTATTGTTCAGACAATGTTCTACGCAGATATTCCCTTAATTCGTCATTGTCCTCTACAATAAGAATTTTCTGGTGGTTACTGTTGTTTTGTGACTGTTGCTGCGTCTTGTCGTAGATGCCACTGGAAGCAGGGGACGATGTAGTAGAGGCATTGATAGGCACTCCGGAGGCCGAATAAACAATCCGTTCGTTTTTGGGTTGAGGGCGTTGGATTGCTTTGCGGAAATGCTTGTTCCCTTTGGGGAACGTGATTTTGATGCAAGAGCCTTTCCCTTCCATGCTGCTGAAGTTGAGCTTTCCTTTATGTAAGCGTACAAGTTTCCCTACCAGAAGTAGTCCGATGCCGCTGCCGGTAACTTTGGAATTGATAGCATTACTGCCACGGAAATGCATCTTGAACAGCTTTTTCTGTTCTGAAGCCGGAATTCCGATACCGGTATCTTTCACCTCAATACTCCAGGTATCTTCTGTCTCGGAAGTAAAGACATGTACATTGCCGCCGTCCGGTGTATATTTCAGTGCGTTGGATATGATATTTTTCAAAATGGAATCCATCTTGTCCTTATCTAACCATACGTTCAGATAACGGAAGCTGCTTTCGTAGGTTAGGTTGATGTGTTTTATGTTTGCGTATGAACGGAAAGCATCGATCGTCTCTTCCATATATGTGCTCAGTTCGTATTCGGATACGTATAGACTTCCGGAATAGGTGTCTGCGCGTTCGAAATTAATAAGGTTGGTGGTCAGGCGCAACAAGGCATTTACGTTTCGCAGGGCTGTATTGATGTTACTCTGTCCGCTGGAAGTCAGTTGCTCGCGTTCGGTGATTTCTTCCAAGGGTGCTTTGATGAGCGTCAGTGGAGTACGTATATCATGCGCCGTATTGACGAAGAAGCGTATTTTCTCATCGGATTCTTTCCGCTGTTTTCTCAAGACTATTATTCGTAGAGTGATGCTTGCAATGGATATGATAATCACTGCATAGAGTATCAGCGCCCAGAAACTGAGCCAGAGGGGTTGCTCGATAATGATGTCCATACTGCGTTCCTCCAGGACAATACGACGGTCTTCGTTGGAGATGGCACGTACGCGGAGGGTATAGTTGCCCGGACTCAGGTTGGTAAAACGGATGACGTTTTCCTCTCCCGGACGGCTCCAACCCTCATAGAAGCCTTCCAGTTTCCAGGAGTACAGAATTAGGGAAGGATAGTCATAGTTGATGTCTGAGACCTGCAATGAGAAGATGTTCTGGTTGTACTTCAAACGCAAGGTTTTTGTCTCGTCAATATCCAGAATAAGTGGAGAACCTTCATCCTTGGGATAAACGGTCTGATAGAATACCCGCAGGTCACTGAATACCATTTTGAACTTATAGTCGCGAGGCAGGATCATGTCTTTGTTGAATTCTATGGCTCCATCCGTACTGCCGAAAATGAAATTGCCGTTTTTCCTCAAGGTGCCTGAGGCTGCGTTGAAATGGTCAGACTTCAGTCCTTGTTCTTTGGTCCAGTTATGGAATGTCTCTTCGACAGGATAGAAGGTGGACAGACCGTGTTCTGTACTCAGAAAGATATTTCCTTTACCGTCAGACAATAGTGTATAGATATTATTGGAAATCAAGGCGCAGTTGTCTCTATGATAATGTCTGAATGTGTTTTTGGTCGTATCATATACCAGTAAACCGGCATTGTTGGTACCGATATACAGCATTCCGTCGGAAGCTTGGCATAGGGAGTAGATGTAGTAGGATTCTACCGGCATCTGGATATAGGTATACTTACCGGTTGCTTTTTCCAACAGGTACAAGCCGGTGGAAGTGCCTATCCACATATGTGTGGAGTCTTTCTCTATGATGGCAGTGATACCATTCAAGCCCGGGAAATGGCGTATATTTTTTCTGGAATAATCTATTTCTTTTAAGTTATAATACCCTCCGGACCAGATGTTTCCTGAAGAATCTTTCATAATGGAACGGATATACTTGTCCGGCCGGATATTCAGATTACTGAATAAAGACGGAGTAAAGAACTCTGTGGACAGTAGTTTCTTGTTGATCTGGTAGATGCCGGAACTATATCCTCCGGCCCAGATGATGCCGGGCTCCACTTCGCACAATGAGATGAAGATATGGTTTTTACTATGGCTTGCGGTGTCGAAACTGCTGAGAAAAGAATGCCATTGTTTCGTCTTGCTATAATAAAGGCTGATGCCGTTATTGGTGGCAAACCATAAATCGCCGTCATGGTCTTCAATGATGGCATTTACCTGGTCATTGATGAGTGACTGTTTATTGCCGATAGAGTGTTTTATCCATTGATAATCGGCATATCGGTTGTTGCGTACAGTTATACCAATGGGATAATTAGCCATCCAGATGCGTTGTTCACTGTCAATGTAGATATCATTGATGGTATTTCCGTTCATTGAGTTGTACCGGTTATAGTCAGCAACAATGTATGGTATAGATTCATAGGTATCGGTATTCATTTTGTAGACACCGGCCCCGTCTGTAGCTATGAGGATTTCATTGTTATTGTAGGCACGGATACAGTTAATACTAACGTCCATCAGTCCGGATGGGATATGCATGACTTTGTGCTCATTCAGGTCATAGGTAAATATTCCCCGTTGGAAAGTACCGATAAAAACCTTGTGAGACGGTTTATGATAGTATAGTTCGTTGATTTGTATCTTCAAGGTGTCCAATTGGTTGCAGGGACTGAGGGTGAGGGTGTTGTTGGCCAGCTCAGCATAATGTATGCCGATGTCGGTCCCGATGAAGAAGTGGGTCGAATCAATCTGTGCGATATCAGTAATTCGTTCTCCTATTTCGTTTTGAATGAATGTCACCTTCTGGGTATTGCTGTCGTACAGATATAGGGCATCTTCATTGCAAAGCCATATTACGCTGTTGGCATCCACAAAACCGTAACTGATAGGGGTTGGACGTCCTTTCACTTCGCTTTCGGGTAGCTTGTATACCAGGACAAAACGGTCGTGTTTTGTATCATAGCGGAACACGCGTCCTTTCTTGCCAATTTCCCATATGGTTCCTTTGGCATCCACATAGAGCCAGTTCAGGTTCATCATGGAATTCACTTCCTCATCTCCATCCATCAGTTTGTACGGCTTGAATTCTTTTCCGTTGTATCGGTCGATGCCGTCGTGGGTAAGAAACCACATGTAACCTTTGGGTCCCTTTTGAATAGCATATACCCGTCTGTTGCTCAAACCGTCTTCCACACCGATGTATTTGTATGTTTGTGCAATGCCTATAATTGGCAATAATAGTAGTATGCAGAAAAAGAAGTACTTTTTCATAATTGTCGAGCGGTTTTTTTGAATGTTGTACTGAGGGAGAGTTGAAAATAAACACAAAAATAATGCTTTTGTTTGAGAAAAGCAAAAAAAGAAAGCGAAGAATAGAAATGTAACAAGCGCGGGATTATTCATAACCCGCGCTTGTTACATTTCTATAAAAAAGGAAGTTCAGTTCATTTTTTATTGGCTTCCACCCACTTGCGTGCATTGACAAATGCTTCTACCCAAGGAGTGATTTGGTCGCTGTTTACGCGGTCTGCGGGGTAGCAACCGTTCTGCCAGGGGAAGATGGCACGTTCCAAGTGGGGCATCATGGCCAGATGACGTCCGTCGGCACTTGCCAATCCGGCTATGGAATAATCTGAGCCGTTGGGGTTGGAAGGGTATTCGTCGTATGAGTATTTCAGCACGACGTTGTATTTGTCCTCGTCGTATGGCAAGGAGAATTTTCCTTCACCGTGAGCTACCCAGATACCCAGTTTGCTTCCACTCAGTGAGCCGAGCATTACGCTGCGGTTGGTGGGGACAGTAACACCGAGGAATCTGGATTCAAACTTGTGTGAGTCGTTATGAAGCATCTTGCCGTTTTTCTTGTGCTCGGGATTGATAAGATTAAGTTCCATCATGAGCTGGCAGCCGTTGCAGACACCCAGTGAAAGCGTATCCTCGCGTGCATAATATTTGTCGAGCGCCTCTTTCGCTTTCGGATTGAACAGGAAAGCACCGGCCCAACCCTTGGCAGAACCGAGGACGTCGGAGTTGGAGAAACCACCGCAGTAAACAATCATGTTTACATCTTCCAACGTTTCGCGACCGCTGATAAGGTCGGTCATGGTAACGTCCTTCACATCGAAGCCTGCCAGATAGAGTGAGTAGGCCATTTCGCGTTCGCCGTTGGTTCCTTTTTCACGGATGATGGCGGCGCGGATACCGGAAGGTGTGCGGCGGTCCGGGTCGATGCCGTATTGTGAGAACTTACCTTTGAAGTCCGGCATGAAGGCGAATTCCACCGGTTGCATCTTGTAGTTCTCGAAACGCTTCTTGGCACAGCCGTTCATGGACTGCTTACGGTCAAGGAGATAAGAAGTAGAGTACCATACATCACGCATATAGTCTATGCCAAACTGATAAGTAGCATCGCCTTTTGATACAAGAATATGGCGTTCGTCTGTCGGTTTGCCGAGCTTCACGTAACCTACGCCTGCATCTTCCAGGATTTGTTTCACTGCTTCCTTATGCTTGTCGCTCACCTGGATGACGATACCCGGGTTCTCTGCAAACAAAATCTTGATAAGGTCTTGCTCCTTGATTTTATCCAGGTTGATTTCCATACCGCCTTCCACATTGGCAAAGCACATTTCAAGCAGTGTAGTGATAAGACCACCGGCAGAAATATCATGTCCGGCAAGAATCAGTCCCTTGTTGACCAGCTCCTGCACGGCAAGGAAAGCATCGCGGAAGTATTCGGCATCTTGCACGCTGGGAACTTCGTCACCTACCTTGCCCAGGGTCTGAGCAAAGGCGGAACCGCCGAGTTTCAGGTTGTCGAAACTGAAGTCTATATGATAAATGGTAGTCTTTTCATTGTTAACCAGCACCGGAGATACGACTTTCTTGACGTCGGAAACTTCTCCACCGGCAGAAACAATTACCGTGCCCGGAGAAATAACTTTGCTGCCGTCGGGGTATTTCTGTGTCATGGAAAGAGAGTCTTTACCAGTCGGTACATTGATTTGCAGGGAACAGCAGAAGTCACTCAATGCCTTTACTGCCGTGTACAGACGGGCATCTTCACCTTCTTGCGAACGGCAAGGCCACATCCAGTTGGCAGAAAGGGAAACGCTGTCCAGACCTTCGGCAAGCGGTGCCCAAACCAAGTTGGTCAATGCTTCGCTGACGGAAAGAACGGAGCCGGCTGCCGGGTCGGCAAGTGCCGCCTGGGGAGCATGGCCCAGAGAGGTTGCGATACCCTTTTCGCCGCGATAGTCCAAAGCTACCACACCACAATCGCTCAGAGGCAACTGCAATTCACCCTGGCACTGCTGGCGGGCAATCTTGCCTGTTACAGAACGGTCTACCTTGTTTGTCAACCAGTCTTTACAAGCCACAGCTTCCAGTTGGAGCACATTGGTGAGGTATTCATGTAGTTGGGAAAGTTCGTATTGGGGCATTTCGTAGTGACGTTCCACGGTCTTGTCCACCATATAGGTCTTGGGGGAAGATCCGAACATCTGTTCTACGGCGAGGTCAAACGGACGTACACCATCAGCTTGCTGGAAGGCAAAGCGATGGTCACCGGTGGTTTCACCTACTACGTACATCGGAGCGCGTTCGCGTTCGGCTACCTTGCGTACATGTTCGATGGCCTCTTCCTGAATCAGCAAGCCCATGCGTTCCTGGCTTTCGTTGGCAATGATTTCCTTGGCGGACAGAGTCGTGTCACCGATGGGCAACTTGCTCATGTCAATCAGACCGCCGCATTCCTCTACCAATTCAGACAGACAGTTTACATGTCCGGCAGAGCCGTGGTCGTGAATGGAAACCACCGGATTGGTCTCTTCCTCACAAAGTGCGCGTACCACGTTGTAGGCGCGTTTCTGCATTTCGGCGTTGGCGCGTTGTACGGCATTCAGCTCAATGCCACTGCTGTAGCGTCCGGTATCTACAGAAGACACGGAGCCACCGCCCAAACCGATGCGATAATTGTCTCCACCGATGACAACCACTTTGTTGCCGGCTTCCGGTGTACCTTTCAAACAGTCACGCTGGGTACCGTAGCCTACGCCTCCGGCAAGCATAATCACTTTGTCGTAACCATAGACTTCATCTTTTTCCTTATGTTCGAAAGTGAGCACGGAACCGCAGATTAGCGGTTGGCCGAATTTGTTTCCGAAATCACTGGCACCATTGGAGGCCTTGATTAGTATTTGTTCGGGAGTCTGATACAGCCATTTGCGTACCGGCAGAATCTCTTCCCAGGGACGTCCTTCTTCCGCACGGGGGTAGGAGGTCATGTAAACGGCAGTTCCGGCAATCGGCCAAGAACCCTTACCGCCGCCCATACGGTCACGGATTTCACCGCCTGTACCGGTAGACGCACCGTTGAACGGTTCTACGGTAGTGGGAAAGTTATGTGTTTCCGCTTTGAGGGAGATGACACTCTTGATGTCTTTTACTTGGAAATAGTCGGGCTTGGAGTGGTCTGCCGGAGCAAACTGTTCGATAACCGGACCTTCGGCAAAGGCTACATTGTCTTTGTAGGCAGAGATAATCTTGTTGGGATTCTCTTGGGTGGTCTTCTTTATCATTTGGAAAAGTGAAGATTCCTGTTCCACTCCATCGATGATGAATGTTCCGCCGAAGATTTTGTGACGGCAGTGCTCGGAGTTGATTTGCGCGAAGCCGAATACTTCGGAGTCTGTCAGAGGGCGCCCGAGATCTTTCTCTACCTTCTTGAGGTAATCCATTTCCTCTTTGGAAAGTGCCAGACCTTCATTCTCATTGTATGCCTCCAGGTCTTTGATGTGTACAATCGGTTCCGGTTGCCGGTTGGTTGTAAATACATTCTGGTCCAGCCCCTTGTACATGCGTTGCAGCATCGGGTCATGGTCTGCATTCTCATCTTTTACGGGGAAGTACTCCTCGATGCGGATAATTCCGTCCAGTCCCATGTTCTGGGTGATTTCTACGGCGTTTGTACTCCACGGAGTAATCATCTCACGGCGCGGGCCGACGAAATGTCCTTTCAGGTTGTCTTCACTTTCGGGGGTGGCTTCTCCAAAAAGCCAGCAGAGTTTGTCACTGTCTGCCTGGGGGAGTTCATGATTACATTCTACGGCAATCACGCTCTTGGATGGGGTTCTGAAAAAAAGAATCATAGTTATATTTACGATTTTACGATTTACGATTTTACGATTGAAGTTACTTTTTTGAGTATCTTCATCTTTTCTTCTTGGGGACAAAGATACGCAAAATCGGTGGGGAGGAGAAAAAAAGAAAACAAAAAACGCATGCAATTTTACTTGCATGCGTTTTTTTGTTCTGTTTTATAAAGCCGGATGTGTATTATTGTATGACGATTTCATCCGTAAATAAGAATTGCTTCTTCCCTTGTATGGCGTGGAAACGTACATACCGTGCTTCAGTAGGGGTGCCGGTCCAGCCGAAATCTCTGAAAATCACGTCTTTTCCGGCCTCCTCCTCGCTGCAAGTATCACTGCCCAGCAGGGTGAATTCTTTGCCGTCCACTGATGCCCACACTTCTACTTTGGCTGGAAGAAAAACCTGTGGGGTACGGATTTGCATGAAGTTGGCCATGACCCGGTGTATAGCGGTCACTTCGCCCAAGTCGATGGTAGCATCCAAATCATTGGGGCAGAATCCCTGCCAACGTCCGTCCATATAGCTTTTACCGCCACGTAGTCCGTCAAGTAGTCCGGTATCGCCACCGCCTTTATACACATCTTTGTTCTGGTAGTATCCGCCATCCGGCGCATAGGTTATCTTTTTGCCTATGCCTTTGTGGTAGTCGGTGCGCAGCTCGAGGCTTTTGCCGAGTGGCTTATTTCCGTCGAAAAGACGGGCTGTCAGCAATATCGAATCTTTTACGGCAAATGGCTTTTTGTATAATTTGGAAGATGCGGTCGGTTCGGAGCCGTCTGTTGTATAGCGGATGTCAATCGGATATTTTTCAGAGGTGAGGGAGAGCATGATTCTCTTCTTGGCATAGTCAACGGTCTGGCTGGTCTGCACTAGTTCGGACAGGGTGAACGGGTTGTAGCCTTTTGCCTTGATATGGCGTATTTCGTTGTTGATACGTCTCTTGAAACTTTCCGGATGCTTGTTCTTTACGGGAGTCCAGCCTACTTCTGCCAGGGCGATGATACGCGGATATATCATGTATTCGGCATGCTCGTAGGTGGGCAGATATTCTGCCCACACATTGCCTTGCACACCTAATATATATTTGCAGATATCTGTTCCCAATGAATCGGGAGCCGGGTCGTAGGAGTAGGTCTGTCCGATGGGGACGCAGGCGCCAAACGCCAGAGGCTGTGTCTCAGGGTCATCCTGGTAGTGGTCCAGATAGCAGTGGCTCTCCGGTGTCATGATGGCATAATGCCCCATGCGGGCGGCGGCAATGCCACCCTCCGTACCTCGCCACGACATGACAGTTGCATTGGGGGCCAGACCTCCATCCAGTATCTCATCCCAGCCGATGATTTCACGCCCTTTGTCGTTGAGGTACTTCTCTATGCGGGCTATCATATAGCTTTGCAGCTCACTTTCATCTTTGAGTCCTTCTTCCTTCATGCGCTTCTGGCATTTGGGGCATGTCTTCCAGTGGCGTCTGCTGGCTTCATCGCCTCCAATATGGATATACCGGGAAGGAAACAGCCGTATCACTTCATCCAGCACGTCTTCGAAGAACTTGAAGGTCTCTTCGTTACCGATACAGACTTCGCCGGATGTATAAGGCTTGCCGGTGCAGGACAATTGCGGATAGGCAGCCAGCACTTCTCCTGAGTGTCCCGGCATTTCTATTTCGGGGATAACGGTGACATGCCTCAAGCGGGCGTATTCTAAAACTTCGCGTACATCTGCTTCCGTATAGTAGCCTCCATAGGCTCCTTCTTCATTCTTCTCGCAGAAGCGGTGGTCGTATTTCCCCCAATCCTGCAGATTGGCGGCTTTTCTCCAGGCTGCGAATTCCGTCAGGCGAGGGTAGCCCGGAATCTCCAGCCGCCATCCGGCACCGTCGGTCAGATGCCAATGCAGGCGGTTGATTTTGTAGGTGGCTATCAGGTCTATTTGCTTTTTGACATAATCCGTGTTGAAAAAGTGCCTTGAAACATCCAGATGCAGCCCACGATAGGGAAATCTGGGTTCGTCCTTGATGGTCGTGACTGGCAGTTCCTTTCCGTTACGGGCTAGTTGTGCCAGGGTTTGCAGGCCATAGAAAGCACCTGCTGCGGAGGAAGCCTGGATATTTACGCCTTGTTTGCTGACAGTCAGGTTGTAGCCTTCGGCAGCGATTGGATTATCCGTTGCGTCCGTTACTTCTATCGTTACAAAAGGGTTCTTGTCGACAAGCTTCATGGGGATGGCAAAGTCCGGCAGATAGGCCAGCAGGTCATCCATGTCTGGTTCTGTCAGATTGGTTGAAAAAGTTACCGTGGATGGCAGTTTGATTGTTTTTGACGTGGTTTGGGTGTACTGCGGATATGGAATCACATCGAGTTCCACGGGAGTTTCGCATGCCGTCAGTAGCAAGACGGTCATGGAAACGAGTGCTAAAGGTCTTTTAAATCGTTTCATTTTGGGGGGATTGTTAAGTTCGGGGGTAAATATACGGAATAATATGCAAAATGGATAATCTTTACTTCTTAAAATCCTTTTCCGTCGAAAAAACGTTAACACTATTCGTTCGTCTCATAAAAAAGTCCGATATTTGCAGCCATGATTCAGATAGAGACCATATTTGACATATTGTGGAAGGGGTTCATTATCGGCGTCATTGTGTCCGCGCCATTGGGTCCTGTAGGAGTATTGTGTATTCAGCGTACTTTGAATAAAGGACGGTGGTATGGTTTCGTAACGGGGATAGGAGCTTCGCTAAGCGATATTGCATATGCCTTGCTGACGGGCTACGGGATGAGTTTCGTTTTTGATTATGTCAACAAGAACATCTTTTACCTGCAGCTTTTCGGAAGCATTCTTCTGTTGGCATTTGGCATTTATACGTTCCGCAGCAATCCGGTACAGTCCATCCGGCCGGTATCCACCAATAAGGGTTCCTATTTCCATAACTTCATAACGGCATTTGCCGTCACACTTTCCAATCCACTGATTATTTTCCTTTTTGTAGGTCTTTTTGCTCGCTTTGCTTTTGTAAGTGAGGGTGTGCTGGTGTTCGAGGCCGTTACCGGATACCTGGCCATCGCATTGGGTGCTTTGGCTTGGTGGTTTGGCATAACCTTTTTTGTCAATAAGGTCCGTACACAATTCAACCTGCGAGGTATCTGGATACTGAACCGTATTATCGGGAGCATTGTCATTGTGGTGTCTGTGCTGGGACTGGTGTTTACGCTGATGGGTGAATCACTGTATTGAGTGGAAAGGTGAAAGTGGGAAGGTGAAAAATCATAATTCATACATTTTATCGTGAAGATTGCGCAACAACTGAAAGAGAAGAATATAGCCGAATACCTTATATATATGTGGCAGGTGGAGGACTTGCTCCGTGCCAACGGCTGTGACATAGACCGGATACGCCAGAACATCATCTTGCGCTATCCGGAGGAGGAACGGCCTGCGCTGGAAGAATGGTATGGAAACCTGGCAGGTATGATGCGTGCGGAAGGCGTAACGGAAAAAGGGCATCTGCAAATCAACCGTAATGTCATTCTGAATCTGACGGAGCTGCATGGCGAATTGCTGGCTTCTACGAAATATCCGTTCTATAATGCGGCTTATTTCAAGGCACTGCCTTTTATCGTGGAACTGCGTCAGAAGAACGGCCGGAAAGAGGAGTCTGAGGTAGACACTTGTTTCGAGGCGCTTTATGGAGTGCTGCTGTTACGCTTGCAGAAGAAGGAAATCAGTCAGGGCACGGCAAAGGCTATGGAGGCCATCAGTGGTTTCATCTCGTTGCTTGCCAACTATTATGACAAGGAGAAGCGGGGAGAACTGGAGTTGATGGATAATTGATAGTGGATGATTGATAATTATGAAGGAAAATATTGTTCATCGTAACATTCTATATATAAGTGTAACTTTATTAAATGAATATTCTGATAACCGGTGCCAACGGTCAACTTGGCAATGAAATGCGAGTGTTGTCGAAAGAAAACGGACAACATGCTTATTTTTTCACTGACGTGCAGGAATTGGACATTTGCGACGAACAAGCTGTGCACGGTTTTGTGAAGGACAACCGGATAGATGTAATCGTGAATTGCGCTGCTTATACGGCGGTGGACAAGGCGGAGGACAATCAGGAATTTTGCGACAAGCTGAATCATGTCGCGCCGGGCTATCTGGCTGCTGCTGCCGAAGCTTGCGGTGCTGCATTGATACAAGTGTCCACCGACTATGTCTTCGACGGAACCGGACACACCCCCTATACGGAAGAGGCGGCTACTTGTCCCAATTCAGTATATGGTTTTACCAAACTGGCAGGTGAGCAGGCGGTGATGAAGCATTGCAGCCGTGCCATGATTATCCGTACAGCATGGCTCTATTCCATTTACGGGAATAATTTTGTGAAGACGATGCTTCGTCTGGGACGTGAGCGAGAGACGCTGGGGGTTGTCTTCGACCAGATAGGCACACCGACATATGCCAATGATTTGGCACGTGCCATTTTTGCGGCTGTCAACCGGGG
Source organism: Bacteroides sp. AF34-31BH (assembly GCF_003602795.1). Taxonomy (NCBI): domain Bacteria; kingdom Pseudomonadati; phylum Bacteroidota; class Bacteroidia; order Bacteroidales; family Bacteroidaceae; genus Bacteroides; species Bacteroides sp. AF34-31BH. The sequence continues at coordinate 150,304 of NZ_QTLV01000006.1, read as the reverse complement.
GATTGTTCCCGGTATCTATCATTTCAGCAACGAGGGTGTGTGCTCGTGGTATGATTTCACGTTGGCTATCCATCGCCTGGCCGGCATAAAGACCTGCAAGGTAAGCCCGCTGCATACGGATGAGTTTCCTGCCAAGGCGCCGCGTCCGCATTATTCCGTGTTGGACAAGACAAAGATAAAGAAGACATTCGGCATCGATATACCCCATTGGGAGGCGAGCCTTGCCGTCTGCATGAAGAATTTGGAAGAGTGATTATTACTGACTAATTGATATATGGCCAATAACAACGAAATAGAGAGACGGAGAACGTTTGCGATTATCGCGCATCCGGATGCCGGTAAGACATCATTGACCGAGAAGCTGTTGCTTTTTGGTGGACAAATCCAGGTGGCGGGTGCCGTAAAGAGCAATAAGATAAAGAAGACGGCAACGTCGGACTGGATGGATATTGAAAAACAGCGTGGTATTTCCGTTACCACTTCTGTAATGGAGTTCGACTACCATGACTACAAGGTCAACATCCTCGATACTCCGGGTCACCAGGACTTTGCCGAAGATACCTACCGCACGCTGACGGCTGTGGATAGCGTTATCATCGTGGTGGACGGTGCGAAAGGTGTGGAAACGCAGACACGCAAGCTGATGGAGGTCTGCCGTATGCGTAATACGCCGGTGATTATCTTCATCAACAAGATGGACCGTGAAGCCAAAGACCCGTTCGACCTGCTGGACGAACTGGAGGAGGAACTGCACATCCACGTGCGTCCCTTGACGTGGCCTATCGAGAGCGGTGTCCGTTTCAAGGGTGTCTACAATATCTACGAGCATAACCTCAACCTCTACCAGCCCAGCAAGCAGGTAGTGACGGAGAAGGTGGAAGTGGACATCCATACCGAGGAATTGGACAACCGGATTGGTGCCCAGCTGGCCGATAAGCTGCGTGGCGAACTGGAACTGATAGACGGTGTTTATCCCGAATTCGATAAGGAGGAATATCTGAAGGGTGAGCTGGCTCCTGTGTTCTTCGGTTCGGCACTGAATAATTTCGGTGTGCAGGAACTGCTGGATTGCTTTGTGGAGATTGCTCCCAGTCCCCGTTCCGTGAAGGCGGAAGAACGTGAGGTGGAGCCGGAAGAACCTAAATTTACCGGATTCATCTTCAAGATAACCGCCAATATCGACCCGAATCACCGTTCATGTATCGCTTTCTGCAAAATCTGCTCCGGGAAGTTTGTACGCAATGCCCCGTACTTGCATGTACGTCATGGCAAGACGATGCGTTTCTCGTCGCCTACGCAGTTCATGGCGCAGCGCAAGACAACTGTCGATGAGGCTTGGGCGGGAGATATTATCGGCCTGCCGGATAACGGTACGTTTAAGATTGGCGATACGCTGACCGAAGGCGAGGCGCTTCACTTCAAGGGGCTTCCGAGTTTCTCTCCGGAGATGTTCAAGTACATTGAGAATGCCGACCCGATGAAGCAGAAACAGCTTGCCAAGGGTATCGACCAGTTGATGGACGAAGGTGTGGCGCAGTTGTTCGTCAACCAGTTCAACGGGCGTAAGATTATCGGTACGGTGGGGCAGTTGCAGTTCGAGGTCATCCAGTATCGTCTGGAGAACGAATACAGTGCGAAGTGCCGTTGGGAGCCGCTCAGTCTGTATAAAGCCTGCTGGATTGAGAGCGATGATGCGGCTGAACTGGAAGCCTTCAAGAAGCGCAAATACCAGTACATGGCGAAAGACCGCGAGGGTAGGGATGTGTTCCTGGCGGACAGCGGATATGTGTTGCAGATGGCGCAGATGGACTTCAAGCATATCAAGTTCCACTTTACGAGCGAGTTCTAAGCTATACGATTTTTGCTGACTCACGGCTATAAATGATGCAAGTCGAAGAAAAAGAGGAGGTACAAAGTAATGAAAAACTTTGTACCTCTTTATTTATTGTGGGAAGAAAGTGTTACCTTTGTTTCTGCAACGATTAATATGCATTGATTATGAAAACTGTTGAAGTAAGCTCGTTCCTTACCGATTTTACACCTTACTTATTATAAACACAAAATTTCAAGATGAAACATACCTTCCTTTTTCTCCTGCTGATTCTCCTTCTGGGGCTGACAGCCTGCTCGAAACCTGCCGATAGAACTTTGGTGTATAGTGTGGTGAAAACCTATCAGGATTTGTATAATGCGGTAACAAAGTAAAATCAGCCAAACACGTAGAGAGGCACATTCTCTCTATGTGTTTATTCTTTCTTTTCACTGGCATAAACTCATAAATGATGTCATATTGCAAAGAATAACTTATAACAATTACCTTGTAGAGATAGGAAGATACAGGTGGCTTCATTATCAGGGGTTTGCGTGTGTCGCTTGTAGAGATTATCACCTTATTCCTCTTATTTAAGCTTTATTTCCCCCCTTCTTCTTGTAGAGATATGGTTTTTGTAATCCTTTGTTTTTGAGTGATTTGTGAAAATCGGTTGTAGATGCCATTTTCTTGTTTTCCCTTGTTTCCCACCCTAACTTTGCAACATCGAATTTGAGAAAAGCAGACGGCTGAATCGTTGAGGCCTCACGATGAAAACTTCTGCTTCTCGGGTGAGACAAGAGAAACAGAATATACCTATTATTAATCATTTAAAACATTACGATTATGGCATTTTTTAAAAGAGTTCAAAAAAAAGTAAACGATTTGTGGTATCCTCAATCAGTAACCTGGGGCAAGGCGGTTACTACCCGTGAAGTGGCAGATGAACTGTCTTTCATTTCTACCGTGACCCGTGGTGACACGTATGCGGTGATGGAGAACTTGGGGCGTGTATTGAGCAATTTCATGGGGCAGGGACGTACTGTGAAGATAGACGGTATAGGCACTTTCTACTATACTGCTACCTCTACCAAAAGAGGGGTGCCGACGGCTGAGGAGGTAAGCGCTTCGCTGATAAACGGAGTACGTGTCCGTTTCCTGCCCGAAGTGGAGCGTAATAGTGGCAATCAGGTGACTACCCGCAGCATGGTGAATACAAAGATTGTTTGGAAAGAGTGGGGTAAGACTTCTACCTCCACCGGTACTACTCCCGGCGACAATACCGGTGGAACCCCCGGCGGCAACGACGGCGACCAGGGTGAGAATCCGTTGGGCTGATTCTCCTTCCTTGAAAGCAATTGATGACTGACACCGTTTTATGCTAAAAGTTTCCTGTACCGCCTCATTGGTTGTGCGGGAAGCTTTACTTTTTAGCATCTTTTATCATTCTTCTCTGCCTTTCTTTAATGGATTATCGCTAATTTCGAGCGATTTTTCGTAAATTCGGCTGAATAACTAATAATTTATAATATGGAAAACTTGAATACAGCACTTTTGCTGATGGTGGTAGGTATGGCAACAGTCTTCGCTATCCTGCTGATTGTTATTAACTTAGGAAAATCTCTTATTGCATTGGTGAATAAATATGCGCCCGAAGAGGTGACACCGGCTAAAGCTGCGGCAAATGGTCCCGCACCTGTCCCCGGTAATATTCTGGCAGCTATCAGTGCAGCCGTAACAGTAGTGACACAAGGTAAGGGTAAAGTTGCTAAGGTAGAAAAAATCTGAAATAATAATCTTATATAAAAACACACCGAATAATTTAGTATGAAAAAGGAAATTAAGTTCAGTTTGGTATTCAGGGACATGTGGCAGAGTGCCGGAAAATATGTACCCCGTGTTGACCAACTGGTGAAAGTAGCTCCCGCCATCATTGAGATGGGTTGTTTTGCGCGCGTGGAAACCAATGGTGGAGGTTTTGAACAAGTAAATCTGCTGTTTGGGGAGAATCCGAATAAAGCCGTGCGCGAGTGGACGAAGCCGTTCCATGAAGCCGGTATCCAGACCCACATGTTGGACCGTGCCCTGAATGGCCTCCGCATGAGTCCCGTGCCCGCCGATGTGCGCAAGCTGTTCTATAAGGTGAAGAAAGCGCAAGGTACGGACATCACGCGTACTTTCTGCGGTCTGAACGATACCCGCAATATCATTCCTTCTATTGGCTATGCACACGATGCCGGAATGATTTCCCAATGCTCGCTCTGCATCACCCATTCACCCATCCATACCGTAGAATACTACACGGAGATGGCACTGAAGCTTATCAAGGCAGGTGCCGACGAAATCTGCATCAAGGATATGGCAGGTATCGGACGTCCGGTTTCTTTGGGCAAGATTGTGGCCAATATCAAGGCGGCGCATCCCGATATTCCTATCCAGTATCATAGTCATGCGGGTCCCGGTTTCAATATGGCAAGTATTCTTGAAGTGTGCGAAGCGGGTTGCGACTATATCGACGTAGGCATGGAGCCGCTTTCCTGGGGTACGGGACATGCCGACTTGCTCAGTGTGCAGGCCATGCTGAAGGATGCAGGCTTCCAGGTGCCCGAAGTCAATATGGAGGCATATATGAAGGTACGCGCACTCATCCAGGAGTTTATGGACGACTTCCTTGGCTTGTACATCAGCCCGCGCAACCGCCTGATGAACTCCCTGCTGATTGGTCCCGGACTGCCGGGTGGCATGATGGGCAGTCTGATGGCAGACTTGGAATCCAATCTGGAGTCCATCAACAAATACAAGGCAAAACGCAACCTGCCCTTCATGAAGCAGGATGAACTGCTCATCAAGTTGTTCAACGAAGTGGCATATGTTTGGCCGCGCGTGGGTTATCCCCCGTTGGTGACTCCGTTCAGCCAGTACGTCAAGAACCTTTCCATGATGAACGTCATTGCTATGGAGAAAGGCAAGGAACGCTGGGGTATGATTGCCGATGACATTTGGGATATGCTGTTGGGCAAGGCAGGTAAGCTGCCGGGTCAGCTGGCTCCCGAAATCATAGAGAAGGCCGAACGCGAAGGACGCAAGTTCTTCACCGGCAATCCGCAGGACAACTATCCCGATGCTCTGGACAAGTACCGCAAGCTGATGAAGGAGAACAAGTGGGAACTGGGCGAGGACGACGAAGAGCTCTTCGAATACGCCATGCACCCGGCTCAATACGAGGCTTACAAGAGTGGCAAGGCCAAGCAGGACTTCCTGGAGGATGTGGAGAAACGCCGTGCCGAACGTGACAAGTCTCCGCTGGACGATGCCAAACCCAAGACGCTCACTGTGCAGGTGGACGGTCAGGCTTACCGCGTGACGGTGGCATACGGTGACATCGACCTGCCCGCTTCGGCCACCGAAAAGGTGACAGCTCCCCCCGTAGGCGAAGGTCAGGACGTTCCGGCTCCGCTCGAAGGCAAGTTCTTCCTGACAAAGAATGCGCAGGAAACCCCGTTGAAAGTGGGTGACAAGGTGAAGAGTGGCGACCTCCTCTGCTATATCGAAGCTATGAAGACATACAATGCCATCCGCGCAGACTTTGATGGAACGGTTGTTGCCATCTGTGTCAATCCGGGTGACTCTGTTTCTGAAGATGATGTATTAATGAAGATAGGATAATGGAAGATATATTTGCAAAACTCTATGATATGACGGCCTTCAGTAACATCATTGCTGATCCGTCGTTCCTCGTGATGTATGCCATCGCTTTCATCCTGCTTTATTTAGGTATCAAGAAACACTATGAACCATTGTTGTTGGTACCCATCGCTTTCGGTGTGCTCATTGCCAACTTTCCCGGCGGCGAGATGGGGGTGATTCAGGCAGATGAAAACGGAATGGTCATGGTAGGCGGGGTGATGAAGAATATTTGGGAGATGCCGTTGCACGAGATTGCGCACGACCTCGGACTGATGAACTTCATTTATTATATGCTGATTAAGACCGGCTTTCTGCCGCCTGTTATCTTTATGGGTGTGGGTGCGCTGACAGACTTCGGTCCGATGCTCCGTAACTTGCGTCTCTCCATATTCGGTGCGGCTGCGCAGTTAGGTATTTTCACCGTACTGCTTTGTGCTGTGATGATAGGGTTCACTCCGCAGGAAGCAGGTGCGTTGGGCATTATCGGTGGTGCCGATGGTCCTACGGCTATCTTTACTACCATCAAGCTGGCTCCCCATCTGTTGGGACCGATTGCCATTGCTGCTTATTCTTATATGGCGCTGGTACCGGTCATCATTCCGATGGTGGTGAAGCTGTTCTGTACCAAGAAGGAATTGATGATTAACATGAAGGAGCAGGAGAAGCTGTATCCTTCGAAAACCGAGATTAAGAATCTGCGTGTATTGAAGATTATCTTCCCGATTGCAGTGACTACGATTGTTGCTTTATTTGTGCCCACAGCAGTACCTTTGATTGGTATGTTGATGTTCGGTAACTTGATTAAGGAAATCGGTTCGGATACAAGCCGCTTGTTTGATGCTGCTGCTAATAGTATCATGAATGCAGCTACCATCTTCTTAGGATTGAGCGTTGGCGCCACGATGACCAGTGAGGCATTCCTGAATTGGACGACTATCGGTATTGTGATTGGTGGTTTCCTGGCATTTGCATTGTCCATTACGGGAGGTATTTTCTTTGTGAAGCTGTTCAACCTATTCAGCAAGAAGAAGATCAATCCGCTGATTGGTGCTACCGGCCTGAGTGCCGTACCCATGGCAAGCCGTGTCTGCAATGAAATAGCAACGAAGTATGACCCGAAAAACCATGTGCTGAATTACTGTATGTCCAGTAATATCTCCGGCGTAATCGGCTCGGCTGTTGCGGCGGGTGTGCTGATTTCATTCCTGGGATAAACGGTCAGTAGGAAAAATATAAAGAAACTCCGGTATGGCTTTGTAAAGCTATGCCGGAGTTTTTTGTATGTTTTTCTTTGAGGGGCATTTCATTCACTAACCACCTTCCAATATTCAGCCATCGCCATCTTCTCCGCCAGATACGCATCAATCAGGTTGGTGTGTGCCTGCGTCCACGAGAGTTGTGCGGACAACACATCTGCCATGCTGGCTTTTCCTTCATTATAAGAGAAGGTGACAAGGCCCAGATTCTCTTCGGCGAGTATCATATTCTCCCGGGCCGTCTTGACTTGCTGTTCAGTTTCCGTCAGTTTTGTGGTGGCTGCGGAGAGCTCTTCCAGAATATTGTCCGTTACATAGCTTTGTTGCAGCTTCTGTATGCCGATATAGGCTTTCTGTTGGCGGTTTGTCTTGAAGCGGGCTCCCCAACGGAAGATGGGGATGCTGACATTGACTCCTACGACGGGAGTATGAGGTACATCCTGCCCCATATAGGTGATTCCCGTATCCCAACCGGTAGCGAGGAACATGTTGACTTGTGGGTTGTAGCGGCTGAGGGCGGCATGCCGTTGCGCTTCACTGCGGGCGATGTTCACGGAGGTACTGGCATATTCTGCCCGGCGAAGCAGCACATCATCCAGGCCCAGAGGTATGATGGAGGCAGTCGGTATATCTATTTCGGCTATGCTGTCTATGGGAGCGTCCGGTTCCGAGCCCATAAGGATATTCAGTTTTTGCAGGGCAAGGGTATGGTTTTGGCGTGCCTTGATGTACTGCAATTCGGCCTCCTTACGCCGGGTGGAAATCATCAGCAAGTCTGTGCGGCTGATGGCACCGTCATCAAAGCGGTCTTGGATGATGTCGTACTGCTGTTGTACAATATCCTGAAAGGTAGCCGCGGCTTTCAGACCGGCACGGGCGGCAGAGGCATTCCAATAGACGGCGTCACTTTGATAGTGTATCTGGTCGAGGGTCAGCTCTGTGGTAAGTTGGTCCAGTGCCTCTTCGGCTTGCGCCACTTTCTTTTGGGCTATTAGGGAACCTCCGGTATAAAGCGGCTGCGTCAAGGTGGCAAGTGCCTGATAGGTATAAGGGTGGTAGTCTCCTTTCGGACTGTTCCATTGGTCCAGATGATTGAGATTGGCGGTACCCTCGGCAGTGATGTCAATCTGGGGCAGGAAACCGGTGGAGGCAATCTTGCGTGCCTCGGTACTGGCGAATGTTTTCAGATGCTGTTGTTTCAGAATCTGGCTGTATGCTTCTACCTTGTCGCGGTATTCTTCGCGGCTCAGATATGCTTGTTGTGCCCCGGCATTCAGTCCTGAGCACAGTAATGATAGAATAAGTATATTTGTTTTCATCATTCAATTGGTAAACTGTAAATTGTTGAATGTTCTCTCACTTGATTTTATGAATGGCGCAATAAGCCACCGGCAGCACGAATAGTGTCAATGCCGAGGCTACCAGCAAACCACCCATGATGGTTGCCGCCATGCCGCCGAACATGGCGTCGAACAATAACGGCAACATTCCCAGGATAGTGGTACCCGATGCCATGGCCACCGGGACAATACGGGTGGTCGTTGCACTGATAACGGCTTCACGCGGTGCTTTTCCGGCAGCGGTTTCCGTATCAATCTGGTCCACCAGCACGATGGCATTCTTGATATTCATTCCAATCAGCCCCAGCAAGCCGAGGATGGAGAAGAAGTCGAATGATTTCCCCAATACCACCAGTCCCAGTACAATACCTATAAAGATAAGCGGCAGCATCAGCAGGATAACAATCGGCTTCCGGTAGCTGCGGAACAGAAACAGCAAGGTGACGAACATAAGGAAGAATGTCAGCGGCAGGTTAGCTGCCAGTGCGGCATTGCTTTCTGCCTGGCTTTCCTGCTCTCCGAAGTATTTCATGGTGTAACCTTCGGGCACATCAATCTCTTCTTGCACTTGCTTCCATATACGGTTGAAGGCGGCAATGGCATTCACACCGCGGCGTGGGTCGGCCTGCGCCATCATCACCATCTGCCGGTTGTAGTCTTTCACATTGGAGAACTTGTACTGGAAGTCGAACCGGCTGACGACTTGTTCCAGAGTGGTTGTTTCGCGTGCAGTGCCGAATACGGGGAGTGTACGCAAGTCGTTGATGCGGAAAGAGTCGATAGTTTTATCCTTCAACAGAACGGGAAGTACCTGGTCTCCTTCCCTGTATTCCCCAAGTGTCATGCCGTTCGTACCGATCTGGATACTCTGTGCCATGCTTTGACGGGAGATACCCAACGGTTGTGCACGCTCCTGACTGTAAACGGGATGCCATACCGGTATCTTATTGCCCCAGGAGTTGCGCACGTTGATAAGTTCGCCGTCACGGTGCATGATGTCCAGAGCCTTGTTGGTCAACATGACCAGCGTATCCGTGTTATTGCCGATGAACCCGATTTCAATGGCGGCATCTACAGCAGGAGAGAGTTTGAACAACATGGTACGGGTGATGGCATTGGGATAGTTGGCCTTCATGTAGGCATCAAGGTTCTCTTCCTGCTTCTTGGTATATTTGCTGTCCGTTACTTCCACCAGGATATTGGCGAAGTTAGGTTTGGGACCGACGGAAGTGGAGGCCAGATAGTAACGCAACGGTGTGCTGCCGAATGTGACGGATACCCGTTTCACTTCCGGCTGCTGCATCAGATGCGCTTCCACCTTTTTCATTTCGGTTTCTACTTCGCGGATGCTGTACCCGTCCGGATAGAATACATCTGCCCGAAAGTAGGGCTTGTCCAGAGAAGGGAAGAAGTTCTGGGGCATCAGCCCCATGACGATGAGGGAGAGGATGAACAGTGCTGTAATGCTTCCAAGGGTCAACGCCTTCTTGCGTATCAGTGTGCTGAGGATGGAGGCGAATTTATGGTAGAAAGGCTTGTCGTATGGGTCCTTGCTACCATCTTTAGCCTTTGCTTTCAGTATGAAGTTGCCGAATGTAGTGGTTTGTGTCAACGCCAGCACCCAACTTAATCCCAGGGAAATGGCCAACACTACGAATAGCGGTTTCACGATTTCGGCTACGGAAGAGGGAGCCAGATACAGTGGCAGAAACGAACAGATGGCAATGAACGTTGCTCCCAGCAATCCCCATTGGGGACCGGTGGCACCGTCTATCAGCGCTTTTCGGCGGTCGATGCCGCGGGCAATGGCAATTTGGGCATTATCTGTCACCACGATGGCATTGTCCACCAGCATTCCCATGGCTATGATGAATCCGGCGAGGGAGGTCCGGTTCAGACCTACGCCAAGAAACGACATAATGAGCAGTGTGCCTCCGATAGAGAATATAAGGGAAGAGCCAATCAGTACTCCTGCACGCATGCCCATCACCAGCATGATGATTACAATCACAATCAGGATGGATTCTATCAGATTGATGATGAACCCGTTGTTGGCTTCTTTGGCAATCACGTTTTCGGGATACAGACTTTCCAGTTCCAGCCCCACGGGGATGAGGGGCATGAGTTCGGCAAGCCTCCGGTCTACCAGTTCACCGGTTTTTACCACATCCTTTGTCGGGTCGGTGGAGATGCCGATACCGATGGCGCGCTTTCCGTTGACGTGCATGATATTGCCGGGAGGTTCCATGTATCCCTTTTCAATGATGGCGATGTCACCCAGCTTGACTTGTCCGCCGGAGGTAGTGATAACCTGGTTGCGGATATCATCGACAGTCGTGTAGGTACCGTTGGCCACAATGCGTAACTGTTGTTCTCCGGCGCTGATTTCACCCGTATTGATAATCTGGTTCTGCGATTGTAGCAGGCTGGCCAGCTGCTTGGGGTCGATACCCATTCCTGCCAGCTTGTTTACGGAGATGAATATATGGATGACCTCTGTCTGTGTACCGAAAAGGGCTACCTTCATCACACCGTCTGCCGTGATGACTTGTGTCTTGATTCGTTCCGCCCAGTTTCTCATTTCTTCATAAGAGAAACCGTCGTCACCCACCAGGCCGTAATAGATGCCGAAAACGTCTCCAAAATCATCCGAGACGGTCGGTACAGAAGAGCCTGCGGGCAGTTGGGGCTGTATATTGAGCACTTTACGCCGCAGTTCGTCCCACTTCTGCGGAATGGATGCGGCAGAGAGTGACGGTTGCAGTTCGAAGGTTATCTTGGAGAGTCCGTACATAGACTCTGACTTTATCTTGTAGACGCCGCTCATCGACTGTATTTCTCGGGAGATGGGTTCGGTGACGAGCCGTTCCACTTCTGCCGGCTCCGCTCCCGGGTAGCGTGTCATGATGACTGCCGACTTGATGACGAAAGGTGCGTCTTCCTTCTTTCCCAACCTGCCGAATGACAGTATACCGCCGATAAGCAGCACAGCCAGAAAGAAGTAGACTATCTTCGTGTTGTCTAATGAATATTGGGCTAGATTCATAATGAATATTTTTTAGATAAATGGGGAATGTAATGTGCCAATGTGATTAATCACATTAGTACCTTTATTGCTTCTCCTTCTGTCAGCTGGTATACTCCGGCCGTCACAACGGTTTCTCCCGGTTCCAACCCTTTAGAAATAAGCAGGTTTGCCTCTCCCGTTGGAGAATAAACGGTCACTTCGCGGCGACTGACTTTATTACCTTCCACCACCCATACATACGTTTTCCGGTTTTCACTGTCGCCAAATACGGCGCTTAACGGTACATTCATCAGCTTTTCTTCCAGAAAGGGAGCGACATCCGATGCCAGCTTTATTTTGCATGTGAATCCCGGTTTTACGTCATAACGTGTACGGTCAAAGTGCGGGTCGTCAATTGTTATTGTCACCGGAATACCCGTCCCTGCTGTGGAGATGTCAAGATACTCTTCCAGTCTGGCATCGAAAGCCTCTGTGGGGTAGCTGTCGAACACCACCTTGAACTTTACGTCTTTGGCACGGAGCAGATAGAGATAATCATCCGGTACGGTGAACTTGATTCGTAGCTTCTGTGTATTTACCAGCTGTACAACCCCTTCTCCTGCATTGACACGCTGATAGTTCTCTACCAGCCGTTTTTCGATGGAACCCTCGAAAGGGGCTGTCAGCCGCGTATCCCGCATATTGTTGCCGGACAACTCGTAAGTGGATTTTGCTTTCTGATAGTTGGCTACGCTGATTTCGTATTCCTGCACGGAGATAGCCTGGCGGCCAAGCAGCCGTTTGTTACGTTCCACTTGTGCGGCAGCTGTTTCGTAGGCAGCCTTGTCGGCTGCATATTGCAGGGAGATGTCGCGTGGGTCGATGGCGGCAATCAGTTGCCCCTTTTTTACCCGCTGTCCCTCTACAACCGGGAGGCTGATGATTTGTCCGCTGACGCGGAAGGCAAGTCTCACATATTCCACGGCTTCCACTATTCCGGAGAAGTCTTTGCGGATAACCGACTGTGAACTGACTTGCGCAGTCTTCACCGGTCGGATAAGGGTATTGCTACCCTTTTGTTTTTGCCCGCACGACGTGATGAGCAACGCCATGACCAGGGCGAAAAGAAACATCTTTTTCATTGGTAAACAAGTATATAGTTATTCGTTCAGGTATATATAAAAACATAAAACCGGGAAAACAACCAAATGTTCTCCCGGTTATAGGATAAATGATGATTTAATGTGCCAATGTGCTAATTGGCTGCGCAATGTTTATGCTGCGCTATCACGCCGCAGGTCATTGGCACATTGGCATATTAATTTTCAATTCCGTCCCCCGTTCCAGCGTATATGGGTGTCCGTAGACTTGTATGTCCACTTTGCTGCCTGCTGTAAGCGAGATTTCGATTTCTTTTCCTACCCGTATGTGAAGTGTGTTTTTCAGATAATTCACCTTGAATGAATAGCTGTCCCATTTTTGCGGTATGACAGGGGAGAAACACAACGTCTCCTTCAGCACCTGCATACCTGCAAATCCGCGTACAATGGCCAGCCAGCTGCCGGGCATACTGGTTATGTGCAGACCTTGGTCTGCTTCGTTGTTGTAGTCGTCCAGGTCAAGCCGTGTGGCATGCAGGAAAAGCTGGTAAGCTTTTTCCACTTTGCCGATGCGTGCAGCCAGGATGGAATGGATGTGGGGAGAAAGGGAGGATTCGTGTACGGTCATCGGCTCATAGAACTCGAAATTGCGGCGGACGGTTTCCGTGTCAAAATAGAAATAATAGAGGTAAAGTCCGAGCAACACGTCACTCTGCTTGATGTAGCAAGAGCGCAGAATGCGGTCCCATGACCAATGTTGGTTGATGGGGCGTTCTTCGGCAGGAATGTTATCTGTACTTTCCAGTACTTTATCCATATAGCCGTCATTTTGGATAAAAATACCCCGTTCCTTGTCTTCCGGCAGATACATGTGTTCGATGATGTCTCTCCACCGGGCACTTTCCTTCACTTGGTCGAGATTGGTGATGCGGCGTATGTGGGCATATTCATCTGGATATTGCTGTGCCACCATTTCCAGAAAACGGAGGGTCATCTTGAGGCACTGTATACAGGAATAGTTAGTGTACCAGTTGTTGTCCACATTGTTTTCGTATTCATCCGGGCCGGTAACCCCCAGTATGACATATTTCTGTTTGGGTTGGGAGAAGGATACCCGTTGTCTCCAGAAACGGCTGACGGCAATCATTACTTCCAGGCCATATTTAGCGATATAGTCCATATTGCCCGTCAGCGCTGCATGCTGAACGATGGCATAGACAATGATATTGTTACGGTGGATTTCCTCGAAGGTTATTTCCCACTCACTGTGGCATTCCTCTCCATTGTTGGTTACCTGCGGAAACAACGCTGCACCGTCCTTGAAACCCAGTTTACGGGCGTTTTCGATGGCTTTGGGAAGCTGGTTGTACCGATATGCCAGCAAGTTCTTTGCAATCTCTTTGGGAGTGGAGAGCAGAAAAAACGGTACACAACACAGTTCCGTGTTCCAATAAGTATTTCCGCCATATTTTTCTCCGGTGAATCCTTTGGGGCCGATGTTCAGGCGCGGATCATCTCCCCGGTAAGTCTGATACAGCTGGAATATGTTGTACCGGATACCTTGTTGTGCTTCCGGGTCCCCTTCGATGACGACATCCGTTTCGTCCCAGATTTCCTGCCAGGCCCTTCGATGCTCTTCTACCAGCGTATTCCAGCCTATGCTCTTGGCTTCGCGTGCCTCGGTCATGGAGTGCTCCACCAATTCACTCCGTTCGTGGTAAAGAGAAGAAGCGATGGCGGTGTATTTGATGAGTGTCACGTTGTCTCCGGGTTTTACGTCGGCACCTACGCTGAAACCGGTCTGCTTTTCCTTTTCTATCCGTATGGGGTTGGCAGTGGTTTCCTTGTTGTTTTTGAAGAATTGGTAAGTCATGGCGTAGCACACTTGTGCATCTTCCCGGCGGGTCTGTGTCCAGAGATAGGCACAGCTGCTGGTAGAACCGGAACGCAGTATGTTCCATATTTTCAGGTTTGGCAGGTCGGCATCGTCTACTATATTCCCGTCAAGGATGGGCACGAGTGAGATTCTGCCGGTATAGTTGATGGAAGACACGCTGTACTTGATGAGACAGAGGTTGGGTCTTGCCATATTTGTGATATGCTCTACATGGATGTGGAGCTGGTTTCCGCGAGGAGACGTCACTTCCATGTCCCGGTAGGAGATACCTTCCTTCATATCCAGGCGGCGGTTGAAGCTGTCGACATCCCAGCCTGCCAAATCGAGTTCCTCATCGATGAGGCGCAGGTTGATGCGGCTCCAGTCAGCAGCCTTGGGTATACGGGTGTAATATGGGGGAAATCCGTTCTTCCACCATCCTACGCGGGTTTTGTCCAGGAAAGTGATGCCGGCCACAAATGAACCACGGTAACTGTCACTGCTGTAAGGCTCCTCAAAATACCCCCGTTGCCCGAAACGTCCGTTTCCGAGACTGAATATACTTTCCGACATCCGTTGACGGTCGGGGTGGAATTGGTCTTCGATGATGTTCCATTCATCGGTCTTGAGGTATTTTTTCATGGCGACGTGTTTTCTGTAGTTATCGCCGTAAAGATACGCAATATGCGGAAATAAAAGAGAAGAGTGAGGACAAAAATAGTGAAAGGGGAAGGGAGGGGATTAAAAAAGATAATATAGCACACAGATGACACAGATAAGGCAGATGAACATGGATAAGTTTGTCTAATAATCCATGTTCATCTGCCTTATCTGTGTCATCTGTGTGCAGAAGTAGGAGCTTGGTTCTATTTCTCTCCCTTAGTCTCTTTAATTAAATATACACAGAAAGCACCTATTATCAGCATCACTCCTGCCAATACAAGCATATTGATTTCGGGGGGCAGTACTCCTTTCGGAGTAAACAAGGACAGAATACTGCCGCCCAAAGCTGCCGCAATAATCTGTGGAATACAGATGGTACCATTGAAAAGACCTAAGTAGGTACCCATATGTCCTCCGCTCAGTGCATTGGTCAAGATGGTGAACGGCAGTGCCAGCATGGCAGCCCATGCACAACCTATCAGCAGGAAGGAAATGAACAACATATACGGATTATGCATAAAATAGGTGGAAATGAAACCTATACCTCCCAGAACAAGGCTGAGTGAGTAGACGCGGCGGCGGTCCTTGAACATCGGTATGCAGATGGCCCAAAGCACAGAGCCGATGGCTTGCACGGCAAACAGTACGCCTACCCAGTCGGCGGCATTCTGATATTGCAGGCTCTTGGTGTCGAGTACTATTTTGGTCACACCATCTACCAGGTGCTCCACTGTAGGGGCGTCAAAAGCATTGGCAGCGATACTGCCGTTGGTATAGGTCCACATGAACATAAAGGCAAACCAGCAGAAGAACTGTACCAGTCCGATAGTCCAGAATGCTTTCGGAGCCTTGATGAGCAGCTTCAGCATGTTGGTCTTTTCATGTTCCTCTTCTTCGGTGATGCCGTGATACTCTGCATATTCGGCAGGCGGCATCTCTTTTACTTTGATCGAAGTGTAGATGACGCAGAAGATAAGGATGGCTGCTCCGATGTAGAATGAGTAAATCACCGAGTCGGGGATTACTCCTTGGGGAGCTGTATTGCTGATGCCAATCCATGCAAAGATGAACGGGAAGAGATAGCCTACCAGGCTGCCTGCATTGCAGAGAAAACTCTGGATGGAGTAGGCGAGCCCTTTTTGTTTCTCATTCACCATGTCACCCACCATCATTTTGAAGGGTTGCATGGCCATATTGATGGAGGTATCGAGGAACATCAGCGATACCAGTCCGAAAATCATGGCTGTACTTACTGCCATGCCGAAGCTTCCGGCATTGGGTAGCAGGCACATGACGAGTACGGCCACCAACGAACCTATAAACAGATAAGGGATGCGCCGTCCGAAGCGTGTCCAGGTCTTGTCACTGGCGGCTCCCACAATGGGTTGTACAATGATACCTGCCAACGGCGGCAGTATCCAGAAATAGCTCAAATTATGCGGGTCTGCACCCAAAGTGGAAAAGATACGGCTGATGTTTGCACTCTGCAAAGCATATGCAATCTGTACGCCGAAAAAACCAAAGCTGATGTTCCACAGCTTCCAGAAACTTAAATCGGGTTTTACTTTCATGATGGTTTAATATGTTTTATTATTTCGTTGTTCCTCTTATCACCAGATTGGTACGTACTATCTTGTTGTTGCTTTTCTCTTCTCCCTCCAGCCTTCCGGTCAGAATGCTGAAAGCGCTTTTACCTACTTCCTCGCCATGCTGCTCCACGGTAGTCAGCTTCGGGTCGGTGCTTTGCGCAATGGCTCCGTCGGTGAATCCGCAGATGGATACTTCGTCGGGAACTTTTACGCCGACCAGTTTGCAGGCATACAGTATGCCCGAAGCTGTCTCGTCGTTGATGGCAAAGAAACCGTCAGGGCGGTCTTCGCTTTCCAGCAGGTCGGGAGTGATGGAGATGGCGCGTTCACGGGTGTCGCACAACAGAATCATGCTGTCGTCCACCGGAATTTTATACTTCTTCATGGCATCCAGGTAGCCGTTCCGGCGATTTTTGGTAATCTCCAGGTGGGGAGCCGCACCATAGAAAAGGATACGCTTGCATCCGGTCTGTATCATGTATTCCACGGCGGCAAAGGAGCCGGCATAGTCGTCCACCACCACTCGCTCGGTTTTCAGTCCCGTGCAGATACGGTCGTAAAAGACGATGGGAATGTCGTTGTTCAGCAGTTCCTGGTAATGGTCGTATTGGGAAGTGTCCTTGGCAAGTGAAGCGATGACTCCGCAGACACGGGCGGCAAGGAAAGAATGCACAATCTTCACTTCCTGCTCGTACGATTCGCTGCTCTGCGCCACTATGATATTATATCCGGCATCTGCCGCCGCTTTCTCAATTCCGCTCAATACGCAGGAAAAGAAGTGGTGTACCAGCTGGGGAACAATGACGCCGATGGTATTGCTGCGGCTTGCGCGGAGGTTTACAGCCAGTACATTGGGCTTGTAGTTATGTTCGCGCGCATAGGCATGTACAAGGTCACGAGTTTCCTTGCTGATGTCCGGATTGTCTTTCAGCGCTCTTGACACGGTGGAAGGAGAGACATTCAGCGCCCGGGCAATATCCTTGATGGTAATCTGCGGTTTATTCATGGTATAGTTTTGAGGACAAAGATAAGGTAAACTTCCCTAATCCGATTGCAAAAATAACGTAATATGGTAAATTGTGCTTATTCGTTGAGGTTTATCGGGTTGTAAGTTTGTGCAAACGATTGCGGTTTCTTATCTTTGTCCGGACCTTTAATGAATATAACCTTGAGTATGTACAAATATATTCTTTTTGTTTTTATACTTTTACAGACTGTCCTTCCTTGCCATATGTGGGCACAGAAGCCCGATTACCGGTTGTTTCAGAATATCAGTTTAGGGACAGAGGCATCTGTCATCAGCTGTTTTCTGCAAGATACACAAGGACTGATATGGATAGGTTCGGATAAAGGTCTGTTCAGCTATGACGGCTATTCCACCCAACCGCATTTCATTTTTGGCGAACGTAGCAATACGCGTATTTATTGCGGAGAAGTAGTAGACAGTACCTATCTTTATCTGGGAGCAGACAACGGGTTATTGATATACAATTACCGGACAGATACTTATGAGGAACCGGGAATTGATTTTCCGACGGACATCCGTACACTGGTGATGTACGATGGGTTGCTGTGGTTGGGCACACTGAACGGGCTGTATACGTATCATCCACAGACCCGTGAGATTTCTTCCGTAAAAGAAGGTATCCCTCATCAGACAATTTACTCTCTTATCCATTCTTCAGACCATCAGCTTTACATTGGTACCTATAATGGCTGTTGCCGCTATACATCCGTTACCGGACGTTTTGAAATGATAGAACTACCTGCTAGCAGGAATAAAAGTAATCTGTTTGTAAACTCTTTGTTGGAAGATGCGGTGAGGAAATGTATTTGGATAGGTACGGAAGGATGTCTTTTCAAATATACTCCTGCCGACGGGCAAATACAGAGAATTGATGCTTTTCATGACAATTCTGTCAAATCAATGGCTTTGGATGGATATGGGCAATTGTTGGTGGGGACAGACAATGGACTGTACATATACGGAGAAGATTCACCTTTACAGCATATCGTGCATGATTCGCGGAACCTCCAGTCACTGTCCAACAACATTGTATGGACTGTTTATGCGGATTGTGAACGGAATATCTGGCTGGGGACGGACTATGGCATATCCATGGCACGTTGTAAAGAGACATTACGCTATGTTCCCATATCGCGGATTACCGGGACGGGGGAAGGAAACCAGTTTTATTCCATGTTGCGTGATGTGCATGGTAATTTTTGGTTTGGGGGAACAAATGGACTTATCCGTTTCACGTTTTCTGAGGAGGAAAGGCCGGAAGGCCGGGTGCCGGGAAAGGGCAGGGATGTTACCTGGTACAAGATGGGAGATAAGAATTTTCCTTTGACCCATAACCGGGTACGACAGTTGTATGAAGACCGGGACGGATACCTTTGGGTGGCAACAGACGGGAGCATCAGCCGCTATGATGAGGAAAGCCGCCAGTTTATACCTTATAGTATAGTAGACAGTACCCGTCGCTACAATACTAACTGGGCATATGGTCTTTTCGAAGACAAGAATGGAAAGTTATGGGTAGCTACTTGTTTGGGCGGTATTTTTGTCGTGGACAAACATAAACTGCTGCATGCCTCTACACACCCATATGTAGCCGAAGGAACCTATTCCATACACAATGGTTTGTCGGGTATGTTCATCAACCAGATGGTTCCCGACAGTGAAGGAAATGCACTGGCCCTGCTCAGTAGTGCCAACAGTGTTGAGAAAATAAATTCTTCTACCAATAATATTACCCATATTGCTTCAGGAGAGTTCAAGGAGGGGCAAAGGCCCAATTTTGTCTTGTGTGCCGAGGATGGTTGTATTTGGATTGGCTTTCCCGGTGGAGTAATGCGTGTGGAGCCTTCGGATAATAGGGTAAAGGTTTTGCCGTTCGATGCTTTCAATCATTATGAAGTGCTTTCCATGATAGAGGCTGAAGGAAAGATATGGATATCCACTACTGACGGATTTTGGGTGGCAGACCAGCGGACATTGGAAGTGCGACGCCTGAGTATTGCCGACAAACGTTTTACCAGCTTGTTCTTTGATAGGAAAGAGGGTGAACTATACTTGGGCACAGCGGATGGCTTTGCCATTTCCTCCCCGGATGCATTGCTGGCGGAACATCCGGAACGCCCGTTATTGCTGACAGCCCTTTATGTGAATAACCGGCTTTATTTGCCCGGTTCGGAGAAAAACTGCCGGAGCATCCGTCTTATGGAACAGATAAACTTGGAGTACAACCAGAATAATCTTGCTTTTGAACTGTCGGATTTGCCTTACTCGCTGGAGGAGAAAAGCAGGATTGTATATCGTCTGGAAGGGGTAGAGCGTGAGTGGACTCTTCTGGCTCCCAATACCAACCGCATCATTTATAATAATCTGGATTATGGAAACTATCGGTTAATGGCAAGTAAGCTGGATTCCTATGGCAAACCCTTTGAACAAATATATAGTCTGGATGTCCATATCCTTCCACCATGGTACTATACTTCGTGGGCGAAGGCATTTTATATGCTGTTATGCTGCGCTTTGATTGTTTGGACCATTCACTTTTTCCGTGTGAAAAACCGCTTGAAGCTGGAACATTTGGAAAAGGAGAAGATTTTGGAACAGTCGCGTGCCAAACTGGAATTCTTTACCAATCTTTCCCATGACCTCAAGACACCTTTAAGTATGATTATTGCCCCTATCAGCAGGATGTTGCCGGAAATTAGGAATCAGCAGGAGAAGAAGCAGCTCGAATTGGTTCAGCGCAATGCCATGAAACTGAATTCATTGATTCATCAAGGGCTGGACTTGAACCGGGTGGATAGCGGCAATAGGACTTTATTGATTTTATCACAGATAGAACTGGTCTCTTTTGCACGTGATTTGCTTGCACTCTATACAGAAGGAAAAATGAAGGAAAAACAGCTCGCTTGTGAATTTCGGACGAATCGGGAACAACTATACATTCAGATGGATGCCATCAAGTTGGAGTCTGTTTTGGATAATCTGCTTTCCAATGCTGTAAAATATACGCCGGAAGGCGGAACCGTTACTCTTTCTTTGGATGCTCCCGAAGGTGGGAGGGAGGTGTATATTTCTGTGGCAGATACCGGTACCGGAATACCAGTTCAGGACCAACCGTATATTTTCCAGCGTTTCTTCCAATCATCCAAGACTGCGGGAAAAAATGAGGGAACTGGAATCGGACTTTATTTGGTGAAAACCTATACGGAATTGCATGGTGGCAATGTTCGGCTGATGTCAGAGGAGAATGTTGGTACTACGGTAACCCTGACTTTGCCGGTTGTGAATCAAGAGCAGACAGCTCCGGTAGGGGTACCTGATTCATCACCGGATATTCTTTCACCGGATGCTCCTCTTGTATTGATTGTAGATGATAATGCGGAAGTGGCGGAATTCATTTACCAGATTCTGCATGCCAAATATCGCTGTCGTGTGGCAGAAAATGGCAAATCCGGATTGGAGCTTGCCATGGAATTGCTGCCCGATTTGATTGTTTCGGATGTAATGATGCCTGTAATGGATGGGTTAGAGATGGTACGGCGTTTGAAAAAACATATCCCTACATCCACCATCCCGATCATTCTGCTGACGGCTAAGAGTGATAAGGAGACAGAACTTGAGAGTATACAGTTACACGTTGATACCTTCATAGCCAAACCTTTCGAGCCGGATATCCTGCTCTTGCGGGTAGAGCAGTTACTCTCCAGCAAGCAGACTCATGAGGCCAAGGCGCGTATGGAGGTACTTGCTACTCCGAAAGCGATAGAGGCCGTTTCGTATGACGAGAAATTTCTGGCAAATGTCACTCGCTTGATAGAAGAGCATATTTCGGATTCCGAGCTGAATGTGAATACTCTTTGTGACTGGGCGGCGACCAACAACAAGCAGATGTACCGCAAACTGAAACAGCTGACGGGAATGACCCCTGTGGAATATATCAAGTCCATCCGCATGAAAAAAGCAGCCATGTTGTTGCAGCAGAAAAAGTTTACAGTGGCAGAGGTAATGTATATGGTAGGCTTTTCCAATCACTCTTATTTTTCTAAATGTTTTCAGGCAGAGTTCGGACTTCCCCCTAAACAATACGCGGCAGAATAATGCCGCTTTTACAAGGACAAACCCTCATCAGAATATATCTGGTGAGGGTTTGTCCTTTTTTTATCCTCTTATGTCCGATATCTGCTTTCGGGGAAAATGATGTTGCTCTAAATTTGCCGGTGAAAGGCAAGACTTGAATTTGATAGCGGAAGAATAGACTCCTGGTTACAGATACTTTCTTACGTACAAATATACAGATAATTGATATTGTTAACTTTAATTTATTGAATGCATGAAGCAAGTTAATCTTAGAATCTATCGGATGATTCTGCCCTTAATCCTAGGGCTATTCTTGTCAGTAGGCACTTATGCACAAAGCATCACTGTGAAAGGGCATGTTAAAGATGCCCTGGGTGGAGTGATAGGTGCAAGTGTAGTAGAAAAAGGAAATACCACAAACGGGACTATCACCGATCTTGACGGTAATTTTTCACTGAATGTACCCAAAGGTTCTACTTTGGTAGTTTCTTTTATCGGTTATAAGACTCAGGAGGTGGTTGCAGCTTCCAGTGTAGTCGTGACCCTGCAGGAAGACAGTGAATTGTTGGATGAGGTTGTGGTCATCGGTTACGGTGTGGCTAGGAAAAATGATTTGACCGGGTCTGTAACGGCAATTAAACCGGATGAAATGAACAAGGGGCTGACGACATCTGCCCAAGACATGATGCAAGGCAAGATTGCCGGTGTCAGTGTTGTTAACAATGGTGGTGAGCCGGGTGGCAGTGCCACTATTCGTATCCGTGGCGGTTCTTCATTGAATGCCAGTAATGACCCGTTGATTGTAATTGACGGACTTGCCATGGATAATTATGGAGTGCAAGGAATGTCCAATCCATTGGCTTTGGTGAATCCGGCTGATATAGAGAGTTTTACTGTGTTGAAAGATGCTTCGGCTACAGCTATTTATGGTTCCCGTGCCTCCAATGGCGTTATCCTGATTACTACTAAGAAAGGACAGAGTAACTCTAAACCCCGTATTTCTTATAATGGTAATGTGTCCGTCAGCATGGTTACGGACAAACTGGATGTACTGAATGCCAAAGAGTTCATGAAACTTGTACAGAACACATATGGTTATTCTGATGAAGAGTTTCTGGCGAGTGCGGAATATCAGGCATTAGGATATATGAATGCTCAGGGCGAGCATCTTTTTGCCGATACCGACTGGCAGGACGAGATTTATCGTACGGCAGTCAGTACCGACCATAATATCACTGTTTCCGGTGGATTGAAAAATATGCCTTATCGTGTTTCCCTGGGCTACACCAATCAGCAAGGTATCCTGAAAACATCAAGTTTTGAGCGTTATACGGCCAGTGTGAATCTTTCCCCTTCTCTTTTTGATGAGCATTTGAAGGTTAACTTCAACGCAAAGGGCATGTATTCTGTGACAAGCTATGCCAATACCGATGCCATTGGAGCTGCCACTTCAATGGACCCTACCAAGCCGGTTTATGGCGGGACGGAATTTTATGATAAAAACTTTGGTGGATATTGGGAATGGCCCGAAGCAGTAGACTGGAAAGATTCTGAATGGGGATACAACATCAATACTTTGGCTACAGCCAATCCCGTCGGGATGCTGAATAACCGTTCGGATAAAGGAAAGTCAAAAGTGCTGATGGGGAACATTGAACTGGATTATAAGATTCATGGTTTCGAGGATTTGCATTTGCATGTTAATGGTGGTATGGATGTGGCAAGCGGCAAGTCCAACAAGAATTACAACCGTTTTGACCTTGACAATTATTATTATGGACGTGTCGGTTGGAATACACAAGATACATACAATTTGTCATTGAACATGTATGCACAGTACATGAAGGACTTCGGGAAAGCGCACCATTTTGATATCATGGCCGGTTATGAATGGCAGCATTTCCACAAAGAGACAGATTACTATTATTATGGAACTTACCCTGATACGAACCTTGAACATGCCGGTGAAATCTATAATCCGTCAGAAAATACACTCTACAAGACGGAGAACTATCTGGTTTCTTTCTTTGGCCGTATGAACTACTCTTTACTCGACCGTTATCTGCTGACCTTCACCTTGCGTGATGATGGCTCTTCCCGTTTCTCCAAAAAGAACCGTTGGGGATTGTTCCCGTCCGTTGCATTGGCATGGAAGGTGAAAGAGGAGGGTTTCTTGAAAGATGTGGATGCTGTTTCCGATTTCAAGTTTCGTGCAGGTTATGGTATCACCGGACAGCAGGAAGGCATTGGCGATTATACCTATTTTGCTTCATATACCCCCAATTCGGAAGGAGCATATTATCCAGTTTTGGGTAATGGCATCACTTACCGTCCGGATGCCTATAATAATGACTTGACCTGGGAAAAGACCACTACTTATAACATTGGGGTTGATTTGGGATTCCTGGACAACAGAATCACTGCCAATTTTGATTATTACTATCGCAAGACGAAGGATTTGATTAATGATGTTTATGTAGCTGCCGGTTCCAATTTCAAGAATAAGGTGACGAGCAATATCGGTTCACTGCATAATAAGGGTTTTGAATTTGCAGTGACATGGAGAGCCATTCAGCAGAAGGATTGGCGTTGGGAGTTGGGATTCAATCTGACACACAACACTAATGAAATAGACGAGCTGGTGAAGAGTACAGGTGACAAATACATCATTCGTCATGGAGGAATTGCCGTTGGTGATAGTGGTTCCAATGGAATCAAGGGATATTCCGTAGGCGAAGCTGTCTCTGCCTTCTACACCTATCAGCAAGTCTATGATGAGAAAGGCCAGCCGATAGAGGGCGAATTTGTAGACCGTGACAATAATGGCATCATCAATGACAACGACCGTTATTTCTATAAGAAATCAGACCCGGACGTATTGATGGGACTTTCCTCGAAATTGATTTATAAAAATTGGGATTTTAGTTTCTCGCTGCGTGCCAGTCTGGGTAATTATGCTTATAATGCTGTTGAATGTAGCCGTTCTGATTTGTCGGTTACCGGTATTTATTCGGGCAATGCATGGCACAATGTGCCTCAGATGTCACTGGCCAAGAACTGGAAGAAAGTGGATGCCCTGGATGCCCTTTCTGATTATTTCATCCAGAATGCCTCTTTCTTGAAGTGTGACAACATTACGCTGGGCTATTCTTTCGACAAATTGTTCGGGCAGAAAATCAGCGGGCGTGCTTATCTCACGGCCCAGAATGTGTTTACGATAACCAAGTACAAAGGTCTGGATCCTGAAATCAACGGTGGATATGATGGCAGTATCTATCCTCGTCCTCTGGTGGGAATTTTCGGACTCAGCCTTAATTTTTAATCCTTTAAAACTAAGAATAGTATGAAATTCAACAATATGAAATCATTAATTCCGGTTGCTGCCTTTACACTTATGATAGGGTTTTCGTCTTGTGTGGGAGATTTGGATGTAAAGCCTATCAATCCGCAGCAAACCATGACTTTGGATCAAAATGCTCTTTTTAACAAGATATATGCAAGCTTCTGTTTGACCGGACAGACCGGCCCAAGCGGTAATGCGGATATTGACGACATGGACGAAGGACGTTCAGAATTTTTCCGCATGGCATGGAACTTGAATGAGCTCACTACGGATGAGGCACACTGGATATGGCTCACAGATACCGGTATGGATGAAATGCTCCACAATTCTTATGGAGCGAGTGCCGCATTCTCTATCGGACTATATTATCGTCTTTATTTTACTGTCACGTTGTGTAACTTTTTCTTGGAGCAGATTCCGGATGATGGCGGGACGTCTTCCATGCAACGTGCGGAAGTCCGTTTTATCCGTGCTTTACAGTATTATTACATCATGGACTTGTATGGTAACGCAGCATTTACGGAAGAAGTCTCTTCTGAATTGGCAGAACGCTATACACGTACCCAGTATTTCGATTATATTGAGAAAGAACTGAAAGAGTGTGAGGCTGATATGGCAGAACCGGGACAGAATACTTATGGGCGTGTAGACAAGGTAGCTGCATGGAATTTGCTGGCCCGTCTCTACTTGAATGCTGAGGTTTATACCGGTACTGCCCAGTGGCAGAATGCCATGGATTACGCAGAAAAGGTGATAAACAACGGGTATTATCATCTGTGTACGGAGGGAGCTACCAATCCGGTGACTGGTGAGGTTTATTCCGCCTATCAGATGCTTTTCCTGGCAGACAACAATACGAATGGGGCACAGTATGAAAACATTTTTCCGATACTCTTTGACGGGGTTACTACAAAAAGCTATGGTGGGATGAATTTTCTGGTTCTTGCCACTTATAATTCAACAATGGATGTTACGATTCCTTCTGGCACGAATTGCAGCTGGGGAAAGTGCGCCCGGGTCCGCAAGCAATTGCTTGACAAGTTCTATACGGCAACTCCTCCTTCGGGAAAGACGGTTGCGGAAATGACAGCTCCGGCCAATGATGACCGTGCTCTTTTCTATGGTGACGGCTTTTCCGCTTCCATTAAAGACGAAACGGATGCGACTGCAGGTTTTGCATGTGTGAAGTTTCGTAATGTCCGTTCGGATGGACAATCCAATCAGGTGGTCGATTATGTAAATGCGGACCTTCCTTTTTTCCGTGTTGCTGAGGCTTATTTGATTTATGCAGAAGCTTCTACCCGTTTGAACGGGTCTAATACGGATGCAAAGGAGAAAATCAATGAACTTCGTTCCCGTGCCAATGCTGCCCAGAAGAATCTATATACGTTGGATGATATTTGTGATGAGTGGGCGAGAGAATTCTGGTTTGAAGGCCGCCGCCGCATGGATTTGATACGGTTCAATAAATATGCCGGTCAGGCATCCTATAAATGGGAATGGATGGGAGGCACTTATGAAGGTGCGCAATTCAGCAATATCAGAGCGATTTTTGCGCTTCCTGAAAACGATTTGGCGAACAATTCCAACTTAATTCAGAATCCGGGTTATTAATCAAAAAAAGAACAGAATATGAAAAGATATTTATTCACTTTGTTGTTGGCGGGATTGGCGATGTTCACTGCATGTACAGATGATAGAGATTCCAATCCGACAGTACAGCAACCCAGTACTTTCGAACTGAATATGCCTGCCTTGGGAGGCGGTGTATATGACTTGGCTAACACAGACTCCATTAGGTTGACCTATGAACAACCAGACTATGGTTATACGGCTCCCGTCAAGTATTATGCGCAGATTTCTGTCTCCGGTACCTGGAATGACGCCACTTCTGCAGAAGCGGATGACGCTACATATATCGAAATGGACGGCTCTGTCACAGTATGTGAGTTTGGTGCGGCGGCTGATTTGGTGAACAAAGCTATCATGAAATTGGGCAATTATACTGACCCGAGCCAACTGCCTGCTGAAGGGATATCCTTGTACGTGAGAATGAGGGCAAGGCTGAATGCCGGTTACGAGTGCTATTCAAATGTCATAGAACTTTCTGTTGCTCCCTATTATGTAGCTTTGGTATCAGCTGCTCCGGAACTGTGGTACCTGATTGGAAGCTGTATCGGTGATGGTTCTTGGGGAAGCGAAGTAGGTACGGGAGTCATTCCATTGTCACCGGTGGAAGGTGCCAAGTATGATGATGTTACGGGTAAGGGAGAATTGACCTATACCGGTTACTTCCCATCCGACAAAGGTTTCAAGATTGTAAGGGTACCCGGTGAGTGGGATGACCAGTGGGGAGCTGATGGAGGTGACTTCAACAAACCGCGTCTCAAGGATGCCGATGGTGAGGGAAGTGATTTTTATGTTCCTGCCAGTGGATATTATAAGATTTCCTTGAACACGAAAGAGAACACTCTCTCCATCGTTGCCACTGATGAACCGAAAAATGTTTATGATGGATTATTGATTTCCGGTGACTTCAACGGTTGGGGTACTGATACGAAGATGATTCCCGTAAATACGGTTGAAGGTGTGGTCAATCATGTCTGGAAGTATGAGTTGGATGCGACAAGTGGAGATACCACGGCAAAATTCTTATATGCTGGATGGACCCCCAACTGGGGAGCTTCCACTTTCCCATATGGATTCGGAGTGAACGGAGGTGCCAATATTCCGGTAGTTGCCGGCAAATACGTAGCTATCCTGAATGACATTGACGGTTATTATCATTTCTTCAGCAAATAATTAATGAAATAATAAGGTAAGATTCGATATGAAGAAAAAAGTATTGTTTTCAGGAATTCTGCTGGCTTTCCAAGTTTTGTTGGGGCATGCCCAGCAGCGTCTTTTGGGGGGAGATATTTCTTTGCTCCCCTCTTACGAGGCGGCAGGAACTGTATATAGAAATGCAGTTGGAGAGCCGGTTGCTCCCCTTGACTTTTTCAAGGAACAAGGTTGGAATGCTGTTCGTGTACGGCTTTTCGTTGAGCCTTCCAAAGCCTCCGCGGAGCATAAGGGAGAAGGAGTATGCCAGGATTTGGATTACGTAACCAAATTCGGACAACGGATAAAGGATATGGGTTATCAGTTCATGCTCGACTTTCATTATTCCGATACATGGGCTGACCCGGGGAAACAGTTCATGCCGGACTGTTGGCTGGATGCCGAAACGGCCTCATTGCCTGACAGTGTGTACCGATACACTAAAAACACCCTTCGGTCTATGGTGGAAGCCGGTGCATGTCCCGATTTGATACAAGTAGGAAATGAGATAACGAATGGGATGATGTGGCCTGCTGCCAAAGTCGATCCGTTGGGAAGTGATAACTGGGATTTGTTAGTGAGACTTTTGGAAAGTGGCGCCAGGGCTTGCCGTGAAGTCTGTCCCAAAGCAAAGATAATTATCCATACCGAGAAAGCCGGCGAATGGAATAAAACCAGGACCTACTACAATCGTCTGCAGCAGCTTGATTATGATATTATCGGACTCAGTTATTATCCTATGTGGCACAAGGCGGTGGGGGTACTTGCCGCTACGCTCGATTCTTTGGCAGTCCACTTCCCGAATAAGGAGGTGATGATAGTGGAGACTGCAGCTTATTATTCGCACGAGAATGACAGATGGGCAAAAAGTGCGGACGAATATTCCGAGTTTTATCCGGTCAGTGCAGAAGGGCAACGTATCTTCACTCGTGAGCTGGTAGCTGAACTGCGCCGTCATGCCAATGTAACCGGGCTGTTCTGGTGGTTTCCCGAGGAGAATGCCAGTGGCAATACTGTGACGGAGGGATGGTTGAACCGTGGACTCTTTGATAACCATACGGGAAAGGTGCTTCCGGCAATGGAAGAGCTCAGACGGTTTGTACAGCCGATTGACCGTTGATTTCAAATTATTGGGAACCTCATCCCTTAGTAAATGTGCTAAATTATTATATTTGCGGAAATAATTAAGATAACGCCATGAAACACATGAAGTTTTTGACTTTCTTTTTTTGTATTGCCTTTGCTGTATTTGCATGCAGCAGCAATAATGAGACAGACCCCAACGCAGGTGGACTTCCCGATAAGGAAGAGCCTCTTACTACGGACTTTGCTAAAGGTGCCGACATAGGCTGGTGCACCGAATATGAATCCAAAGGATACGACTTCTACAATGCTAAAGGCGAGAAGCGTGAATGTACGGCTTTGATGAAAGAGCTGGGACTCAATGCCATCCGCATCCGTGTATGGGTAGACCCGAGCGACAACTGGTGCAATACTGCCGACGTGGTGGTGAAGGCCCAAAGAGCCAAAGCGCTGAATATGGATGTGATGATAGATTTCCACTACAGTGACTGGTGGGCAGACCCCGCCCAGCAGAATAAACCTGCCGCATGGGTTGGTAAGAATCTGGCGGACTTGAAGAAAGCTCTCAGCGACCATACGGTGAGTGTGCTTCGGGAACTGAAGGCGGTCGGTGTCACTCCCAAATGGGTGCAAGTGGGCAATGAAATCCGTCCGGGCATGCTGTGGGATAAAGACAAGGCTTTGAGCGGCGCATCCTATGACGTGAAGGAATCCGACTTGAAAGATGCTCCGGCAAACGCTTCTTCCGAGGTGGTATATCCCATGAATTGGGCCAATCTCGGCGCATTTATCACTACCGGATATGATGCCGTGAAGTCGGTCTGCCCCGATGCCATCGTCATTGTTCACCTGGACAACGGATGGGACAATGGTTTGTTCAACTGGTTTTTCGACGAACTGAAGAAGAACGGAGGCAAGTGGGATATGATAGGTATGTCACTCTATCCTTACTGGTCGCGCGATGCCAAGCCGGAATATACAGCGGCTGATGCCGTTATTACGGACTGCATCAAAAATATCAAAGCGGTAAGTGCGAAGTATAACTGTGATGTGATGGTGGTGGAAACCGGTATGGAGTGTGCCGACGACAAAGGGAACCTGGCAAGTGCTTCCGTACTGGCAGAAGGGAAACGCCAACTGGCCCGTGTCCTGAAAGAGTGCAAAGAGAATACTGACGGACGCTGCAAGGGTGTGTTCTACTGGGAACCGGAATGCAGGCCGAACCAATATCGGCTGGGGGCATTCACTGAAGACGGCCGCCCCACTGTGATAATGGATGCTTTTAAATAATTATATTAACAAAATCTTTTAAAGAAGAATGAGAAAGACAATACTTATCTTTTCCTGCTGCGCTTTTTTTGCCTTGGCGGCAATGGCGCAGCGTACAGAAGCATTGTTGGAAAAGAACTGGAAGTTCACCAAGGGAGATGTTCCCGAAGCAACACAAACAAATTTCGACGACAGTAAGTGGGAAACAGTGACCATTCCTCATGATTGGGCCATCTTTGGTCCGTTCGACCGCAACAACGATTTGCAGGAGGTAGCGGTTACGCAAGACCTTGAAAAGCAAGCTTCCGTAAAGACCGGGCGTACCGGAGGGTTGCCTTATGTGGGTGTCGGTTGGTATCGTACGGCTTTTGATGCTTCTGCAGACAAGCAGGTCACTCTGGTTTTCGATGGTGCAATGAGTGAGGCTCGGGTCTATGTCAATGGGAAAGAAGCTTGTTTCTGGCCTTTCGGATATAACTCTTTTCATTGCGATGTTACCGGTTTGCTGAATGCCGACGGTAAAAACAATGTGCTGGCTGTCCGTCTGGAAAACAGACCCCAGTCCTCCCGTTGGTATCCGGGGGCGGGATTGTATCGCAATGTCCGCCTGGTTACTACGGAACGTGTCCATGTTCCGGTTTGGGGTACACAGCTCACCACACCGCATGTCTCTGCTGAATACGCTTCCGTGCGTCTGCGTACTACAATACGGAATGCCGGTGATGCGGATGTTCGTATTTCTACTGATATTATTGCGCCGGACGGTAAGATAGTAGCCCGTAAGGATAATAGCCGGAAAATTAATCACGGACAGCCATTTGAGCAGAATTTTCTGATAAATGCTCCGTCTCTGTGGTCTCCTGAGACACCTTATTTATATAAGGCAGTATCTAAGATTTATGTAGATGGCAAACAGACTGACGAATATACCACGCGTTTTGGTATCCGCAGTATTGAGATTATAGCTGATAAGGGATTCTTCCTAAATGGTAAGCACCGTAAATTCCAGGGGGTATGCAATCACCACGATTTGGGTCCGTTGGGTGCGGCTGTCAATGTGGCTGCTCTTCGCCGTCAGTTGACATTATTGAAGGATATGGGATGTGATGCAGTCCGTACCTCCCACAATATGCCTGCCCCCGAATTGGTGGAACTCTGTGACGAGATGGGCTTCATGATGATGCTGGAACCTTTCGATGAATGGGATATTGCCAAATGTGAGAATGGATATCACCGCTATTTCAACGAATGGGCAGAAAAGGATATGGTAAATATGCTGCATCAGTATCGGAACAATCCTTGTGTGGTAATGTGGAGTATAGGAAATGAGGTTCCTACCCAATGTAGTCCCGAGGGCTACAAAGTGGCTTCTTTCCTGCAGGATATTTGCCATCGCGAAGACCCTACACGCCCCGTTACTTGCGGTATGGACCAGGTGACTTGTGTGCTTGCCAACGGGTTTGCGGCAATGATTGATGTACCCGGTCTTAATTATCGGGCTCACCGCTATGTGGAGTCTTATGAGACTCTTCCACAGAATATTGTGCTCGGTTCGGAGACGGCTTCCACTGTAAGTTCCCGTGGTGTCTATAAATTTCCCGTACAGAAGGGAGCCAGTGTGATGTACGATGACCATCAGTGCTCCGGTTATGATGTGGAGTGTTGTTCCTGGTCGAATCTTCCCGATGAGGATTTTGCTTTGGCTGATGATTATGACTGGACAATCGGACAGTTCGTCTGGACAGGTTTTGATTATTTGGGTGAACCTTCTCCTTATAGTACGGATTCCTGGCCCAGCCACAGCTCCGTTTTCGGTATCATAGACTTGGCAAGCCTCCCCAAAGACCGTTTCTATCTGTACCGCAGCCTATGGAACAAGCAGGCAAATACCTTGCATGTCCTTCCGCACTGGACGTGGCCGGGCAGGGAAGGGGAGAATACTCCGGTTTTTGTTTACACCAGCTATCCCAGTGCCGAACTGTTCGTCAACGGAAAGAGTTATGGCAAACAGCGGAAACTTACTGCTGATGAAAGCCGTGCTTTGGAAGGTCAGGACTCCCTTGCTTTGCAGCGTCGCTATCGCTTGATGTGGATGGATGTTCCTTATGAACCGGGCGAAGTGAAAGTGGTAGCTTATGATGCTTCCGGTAAGCCTGCAGAAGAAAAGGTGATTCGTACCGCTGGCAAGCCCCATCATCTGGAGCTGGTTGCCGACCGCACCCGCTTGTCTGCCGATGGTAAGGACCTGGCATATATCACAGTCCGTGTCGTGGATAAGGACGGTAACCTTTGTCCGGCAGACAGCCGCATGGTAAACTTCTCGGTGAAGGGTGCCGGAAAATATCGTGCTGCTGCCAATGGAGATGCTACCAGCCTCGATTTGTTCCATTTGCCCAAGATGCCGGCTTTCAGCGGTCAGCTGACGGCTATTGTGCAGAGTGGCGAGCAAGCCGGTGAGATTGTGTTTGAGGCAAGGGCTAAAGGATTGAAGTCCGGAAAGCTGGTACTTTATACTTCAGAGAAATAAATAGCACTATTTGCTTCCACTCTACCACACCTGCTCTGTAACCCTTTGTTCATCGGTGTTTGAGGTGCGGTGGAAGCAACAGAAAAAGGTGGAAGCAAATTTTGCTTCCACCTCTGTTTTTAGGGCCGACATGATGTTAACTTATTGTAATGTAACAAGTTAATATCATGTCGGCCATTTTGTTAATATCGTGTTAATGGCATATTAATATTGTGCAGACACGTTATTCATATCCTGAAAGTATGTTGCTTGGTTTATACATGCATGGCATTTCTTCAGTAAAAGCTTTGTGTTTCTTTTGTTTTGTCTTGATGTTGTGTAGTACTTAACGGTCGTAAAGCGATTTGTTGACGGCCGTAAAGCGATCTGTCAACGGCCATCGACAAATCGCCTAACGGCCGTTAGGCGGTGAAAATCTCTGTACTTTAGCAGAATAAACATATATGTTATGTGCAAGAATGCCACATGTAGAGTGGAGAGAAGCGCTGTATTATGATATATCAAGTGATTTTTCTATCTTGTGCAACCGCATGCAATCGTTTGCACTGTTCGTTTCCCACATTTTACACTCTCTTTATACTTTACTAAGGTAATAAAGCATATTTTTGTTGCGTCATGCTTTGGGTACTTGAAAGACGTTAGAAAGCGAAAGTACGAAAATTATTTTTCGAATAATATATATAGGTAATTAATATTGTTAACTTTAATTTATTAAATGCATGAAGCAAGTTAATCTTAGAATCTGTCAAACGATTCTTACCCTAATCTTAGGGCTATTCTTGTCTGTAGGCGCTTATGCACAGAACATCACTGTGAAAGGGCATGTGAAAGATGCCTTGGGTGGCGTGATAGGCGCGAGTATAGTGGAAAAAGGGAATGCTACAAATGGTACTATTACCGATTTGGATGGTAATTTCTCATTAAATGTTCCGAAGGGTTCCACTTTGGTTATTTCTTTCATCGGTTATAAAACTCAGGAAGTGGCTGCGGCTCCCAGTATCATCGTAACTTTAGTAGAAGATAGCGAATTGCTGGACGAAGTTGTTGTTGTGGGCTATGGCCGCACTAAGAAAGATGACTTGACTGGTTCGGTTACTGCTATTAAACCGGATGAACTCAGTAAAGGTATCACCAACAATGCGCAGGATATGTTGGTCGGTAAAGTTGCCGGTGTGGACGTTATCACTGCGGGAGGTACCCCGGGCGCCGGTGCGCAGATTCGTGTACGTGGCGGTTCTTCTCTGAATGCTTCTAATGACCCGCTGATTGTAATCGATGGTTTGACTATCGATAACGAAACTCCGAAAGGCATGAGTAATCCTTTGGCGATGGTCAATCCGAACGATATCGAGACTTTCACCGTTTTGAAGGATGCTTCGGCCACTGCCATCTATGGTAGCCGTGCATCCAATGGCGTTATCATCATTACTACGAAGAAAGGTAAGAGCGGATCTGCTCCCAAAGTATCCTACAATGGTGACATGACCATCTCTATGGTCCAGAAAAAGTATGATGTGCTTGATGGCGATGAATTCCGCGATCTTATTAATAACATGTGGGGCGACAAAGCCGGTGAAGTCGGTATGGGCAAGGCCAATACCGACTGGCAGGACTTGATTTTCCGTACAGCCATCTCTCACAGCCACAATGTATCGGTGTCCGGCGGTTTGAAGAACATGCCTTACCGTTTGAGTGTGGGATATAATTCTTCTGACGGTATCGTCGAAACCTCTTGGATGCGTCGTGCCAATGTCGGCTTGAGCCTTTCTCCCTCTTTCTTTGACAATCATCTCAATTTGAAGATTAATGCCAAGTATATGTACGAAAAAGACCGTTATGCTGATGCAGGCGGTGCGATAGGAGCAGCCCTCTCAATGGATCCTACGCAGCCTGTTTATTTCGACGCTGATGATGAGCGTGCTCCTTTCTTTGGCGGCTATTTCCAGCATACGCAGGCACCCAAGGACCTCAATCCCGAGTGGAAATATACTAATAACCCCAACGCTCCCCAGAATCCCTTGGCTCTGCTGATGCTCAAAGAAACGAAAGCTGTAGCCAATGACTTTACGGGTAATTTTGATGTGGATTATAAGGTACATGGCTTTGAGGATTTGCGTCTGCATGCAAGTTATGGAGGTCAGTACACAGAGAGCAAGCAGGACGATATAACTTCTAAATATGCTTATAGCCCCAACTACTACGGTTGGAACGGCGTGACTCAGACTTATAAATATAGTATCACTGCCAATGCTTATGCCCAGTATGTGAAAGAAATCGGTGCACATAACTTTGACATTATGGTTGGTGGTGAAGAGAGCCATT
The DNA here is from genome assembly GCF_003602795.1 of Bacteroides sp. AF34-31BH. Lineage (NCBI taxonomy): Bacteria > Pseudomonadati > Bacteroidota > Bacteroidia > Bacteroidales > Bacteroidaceae > Bacteroides > Bacteroides sp. AF34-31BH. Next base: position 115,511 of record NZ_QTLV01000006.1, on the reverse strand, counting down.
TCCACCGCAGTGGTTATGACTACGGGCAGGGTACCGACCCTTACAATGGTGAACCTCATGACGCTAAGCTGAGAGAAGAACAGGCATGGGCCACTCACAGTTCTTTGGTTTCTTACTTCGGCCGTTTGAACTATACTTTACTCAACAGATACATGCTTACGGCTACGTTCCGTGCCGACGGTTCCTCTCGTTTCTCTGATGACAACAGATGGGGTTACTTCCCTTCAGTGGCATTGGCATGGAAAATCAATGAAGAGACATTTATGAAAAAGCTTACCTGGTGGAACGAGTTTAAGCTTCGTCTGGGTTGGGGTATGACCGGTCAGCAGGATATCAAAACTGACTTCGGTTATGAAACTCATTATACTTCAAGCGACTCTTTTGCCCAGTATCCCTTTGGTGATACTTACTATGGTACAATGCGTCCATCGGCTTATAACCCCGACTTGAAGTGGGAGACTACTACTACTTATAATGCTGGTTTCGACCTCGGCTTTTTGAACAACCGTATCACTGCTAATATTGATGGTTACTATCGTGAAACGAAGGATTTGCTGAACTCCATCACTATTCCTGTTGGTATGCAGTTCGGTTCTCAGTTGACCAAGAATATCGGTTCGTTGAAGAATTATGGTGTGGAATTCTCCATCAATGCAAAACCCATTGTTACAAAAGATTTCACTTGGGATGTAAGCTATAATGTCGCTTGGAATCACAATGAGATTACTGACCTGGTAGATGGTGAAGCCGGCTATTATGCATGGGCCGGAGATAAGATCGGTCGTGGTAACAATACTTTGATCCAGGCCAATACTGTAGGTGAATCGACTAATTCATTCTTTGTGTATCAGCAAGTATATGACGAGAATGGCAAACCCATTGAAGGTATGTATGTGGACCGTGACGGTAACGGACGTATTGACAATGGCGACCGCTATTTCTACAAGAAACCCTCTGCCGATGTCATCATGGGCTTTACCACTAAATTCCTCTATAAGAATTGGGATTTGAGCATGTCTTTCCGTGCTTCCCTCGGTAACTATGTTTACTATGACTTTTTGTCCAACCGTGCAGTGGTCAGCCAGTCTGGTCTGTATTCCAACAGTGCTCTGCACAACTCTACTCCCGAAGCTGTGGCATTGGGCTTTACAGGTGTAGGAGCCGGCAACGACAACTATTTGAGTGACTATTTCGTACGTAATGCTTCCTACTTGAAGTGCTCCAACATTACTTTGGGATATTCTTTCCCCGCACTGTTCAAGGTCGCAGGTCATGAAACATGTTCCGGCCGTGCATTCGTTACTACTCAAAATCCATTCATTATATCCAAGTACAAAGGTATCGACCCTGAAGTGGCAAGCGGTATCGACTCCAATCCTTATCCACGTCCTTTCAGTATTCAAATTGGCTTGAGCCTGAATTTCTAATCCGTTAAATGTATATAAAGATGAAACATATATTTTTGAAAACAGCCCTTGCCGCCCTTCTGATAGGTGGAGTGGCAACGTCGTGTATCAACGACTTGAATATTTCGTCCATCGACCCGCAATCCAGTTCGTCTTATGAAGATATGGAATTGCTGGCGAAAGTTTACAGTACGCTGGGCCTGACAGGGCAAAAAGGTCCTGCCGGTAGTGGCGATATCAGTAGTGATGAAGGTGAAAGTGGATTTTACCGTACTACATTCAATTTGCAGGAACTCTGTACTGATGAATGTCTTTGGGCTTGGCAGACTGACACCGATATTCCTCAAATCACCAATATCGACTGGACGGCTTCATCTCCTCGTGTGCAATGGACATTCCAACGTTTGGCATTTGATGTGACACTTTGCAACTTCTATCTTACTAACACTGAAGATAAGGCTGATGACCCCAATTACAAACTTTATCGTGCTGAGGTTCGTTTCCTGCGTGCTCTTCATCTGTGGTATTTCCTTGACCTTTGGGGCAAAGCTCCTTTCAAGACTACATACGACATTTACGAGTTGCCGGTAGAGAAGGCCGGTAAAGACCTTTACGACTGGATTGACCAGGAATTGACCGATATAGAACCGCAGCTTGCTGAAGTGGGTGAGTTCAATAATTCCGCCAATTTTGGCCGTGCCGACAAGGGAGCTGCTTATATGCTTCACGCCCGTTTGGCCTTGAACTCGGAGGTTTATACTAAAGGTGCCGTGAAAGATTACCAGAAGGCTATCGACTATTGTAACTTGCTTGATGGAAAATACGAGCTTTCTAAAGCAGAGAAGAATGGCTATACCGGCTACGAACAGGTATTTATGGCCGACAACGATCAGAACGTACAAGCCATGAAAGAAATCATTCTACCCATTCGCCAAGATGGTGCCAAGACAAAGTGTTATAGTGGTGCCAACTATTTGGTAAGTTCCACTCGTATCACCGGAATGCCCTATATAGGTACTTCCAACGGCTGGAGTTGTAACTTCTCTCGTGCTGCTTTGGTTAAGAAATTCTTCTCTACTATCGAGGATTGTCCGCTTGCTACTGAGGCTGCTCCCAAAGATGCTACCGAAGCTGATATTATTGCGCTTGATAAGGCGGCAGGTACTACAACCAAAGATGTGCAGGCGAAAGCGAATGATGACCGTGCATTGTTCTATTCCGGTTGCGGTGGCGGACTCCGCAAATTGCAGGCCGATCAGATTGCAGGCTTCAATTCCGGTCTTTCTATCGTGAAATGGAGCAATATCCGCACAGATGGTGCAGCCACCTCACACAATGAATTCCCTGATGTGGACATTCCTTTGATTCGTTATGCCGAAATGTATCTGACCCGTGCCGAGGCTAAGTTCCGTTTGAGCGGTGACCCACAGCAGGCTCGCGATGATATTAAAGTTTTGCGCGACCGTGCAGGCGCTTCTACTCCAGCCACCATCACCGAACAATATATCATTGACGAATGGTGCCGTGAGTTCTATATGGAAGGCCGTCGTCGCAGTGACTTGATTCGTTTTGGCCTTTTCACAGGTGATGGGTACCTCTGGGATTTCAAGGGTGGTGTAGCCGAAGGCAAGAGCGTGGAAGATTTCTTCAACGTGTATCCTATTCCGGCTGATGACATCAATGGTAATAAGAACTTGACTCAAAACCCGCGTTACTAATAGAATAATTGTCGAATTTATTAAAATCGAAACAATAATATGAAAAAAATATTGTTAAGAATGTTGCTTCCCGTCCTTGCATTGGTGTTGGTCACCTCTTGTGAGAAGGATATAGATAGCAATCCTACATTCCACGAAAATACTACAGGATTTGTATTGAATATGCCTGCCAACGCAGCCAATAATGTATTGGACTTGCTGACTGCCGATGAACTCACTTTTACTACCAGCCAGCCGGATTATGGTGGTATACCTTTGAGCGTTAACTATGATGTGGAGATTTCCTTTGACGATTTTAGCGCAGAAGAACCTGTGTATAAGGTAGTGACAAGTTCCACTTCTACTTCCATCAAAGTGTCGGGCAAGAGAATGAACGATGCTGTAGTTACTATGTTCCAGGATGCTAATGAAGGTGTGGAATATCCTTCTAACGAGGTGAAAGACCTTTATGTGCGTTTGCATGCTAACGTGAATAAGTTGGAGTTGGGCAGTTGCTACTCTAACGTAATCAAACTGCAAGTGAAGGCTACCTATCAGGCCCCGAGCATCACGTTGCCCGAAAAGTTGTTCATTGCAGGTTCTGACATTGGTGAAGCTTGGAAGACTTGGAAGCCGTTTGCCGGTGTGTTCGGTCTGGACGGTAATTATTTTACAGTGGTATATATTGCCGACGGAGGCGCTTTCAAATGGGGTACTTTCGCTGAACAATGGTTGGGCTATGCCGATGTGAAGACTTACGCTGACGAGGCCGGAGCCGGAATCTCGGATGATGGTGGTAACATCAAGTTTGCAAAAGGTGGCTGGTATACACTTTGCTTCAAGGCTAAGATTAACGGTGAAGCCATTGACTATACTCTGACCGTATATCCTGCGGCTCTTTATATCATTGGTAATGCTACCGGTGGATGGGATGAAGCAAGTCCTGCCTTGCAGTTGACGGCTCCTGCCGATGGTAGTGGCATTTGGGTGTCTCCGGCATTTGTAGGCGGAGGCGAAATGCGCGCTTACGTAAAAGCTGGTACGTTCGAGTGGTGGCGCACAGAGTTTACACTCTTCGAAGGTAATGTATTCTGGCGTAATCTCAACATTCCTGACAGCTGGGCCAACGACAAGGGCTCTGATTACAGTGTGGTTCCTGCTGCAGGCCAGAAGCTGTACGTCAAGTTCGGTACTCCGGGTGTAGATGCCAACGAAACGGGTGAGGTGAAATAACCTGAATGATAATCTATTTTAAAAGAAAAACATTATGAAGAAAAATCAAATACTCGCAGGTATGTTCCTTGCCGGAATTACCTTAGGTGCTTGTACGGATGATTATACGGATTGGGCTAACCCCCAATCCAATTCTCCGGAGGATGCTGCTGCCAAATATGAGATTAATTATGCGGCGGGTACTGACGCTGCCATTGTGATGGACGATGTATATGCCAAATACGCTGATGATGCAGAAGGTCTTAAAGTAGATTCGGTTGTGATTGCTTCATTGTCAAGCAGCAATGCGAATATAGCTTCCATTGCCTTCAAAAGCGTAAATGTGAATGGCGTCGCCATTGATGCAGCGTTTAAAGACGGGAAGGTTAAGGTAAACACGTTGGAACTTGACTTGGCTGTTCGAAAAGCTTTTAACAGCCGTGCCCACGTGGAGCGTACTCTGGATGTAAATGTGGATGCCGCAGCCAAATTGACTACCGGTGAGGCTGTATCTACATCGGGTACTGCACAGGTGAAGTTGACTCCGGTTACTACTCCCGCTATCAGTGAGAAGGGATATTGCATGATGGGTGATTTCCAGAAATGGAATGCAAATGAACCTATTGTGATGGAGAAGATTGGGGATGGTCTTTACAAGGCAGTTGTGACAACTACTGCCGAGAAGTCTTGGTTCAAGTTCTATCGTGCTTACGATACAACGAATCCTTCTTGGGACGACGACATCAATCCCGGTGTATTGGGAACTTTCGAAGATGGCGATGTGGCGACTGAAAACTTCCTGACGTGGGTTGGCGATCCTTCTTGCCCCAGCCCACAAGCACCTGCCATTAGCGGCATCAATGATTTTATAGTTACGCTGGATGTTGTCAACATGAGCTTTAAAGTTGCCATCAAGACAATCGACCTCTTTATGACCGGCAGCAACTATGGTTGGGGTGATACATGGAAACAGTTAACTCCGATTCATAGTGCCGAAGGCGAATTCTGGACTATTGTATATCTGGAAGCTGGCGAACAGATTAAGTTTGCTCCGCAAGCCGGTTGGGGAAATGACTTTGGTGGCGAGGCAACGATTAATGACGAAGCCGGTGCCGGCTTGACTGCTGATGGCACCAATCTGTTAGCTAAGAATGCCGGTTGGTACTTACTGCACGTAGTGAACACAACCGACCGCATAGTCAATGTGCTTGCTCCGAATATTTATCTGATTGGCGGTACTGCTGCTGATGGTAAATGGGAGGTTGCAGACGTTAACAAGTTCACCGTTCCTACGGGAAAAGACGGCGAATTCGTTTCTCCCGCCTTTGGCGCTGCCGATGAAGTGCGTATGTGTGTGAACTTTGGCGGTTACGACTGGTGGAAGACTGAATTCATCGTTCTCGATGGAAAGATTGTATATCGTGGTAGTGGTAATGATCAAGAACGAGTAAAGGTTGCTGCCGGTCAGAAAGCTTACTTGAACTTTACTGACGGCATAGGTTCTTTCAAATAATCTTTTTTTTAAATAAGAATAAAGCCCTTTTTCTCGCAATGGAAAATACGAGGAAGAGGGCTTTTATGTTTTCGTTAAACAATCATTTACAGATATTGATATGAAGACTTTTAGATTAATGTCCACTTTGTTTTTTCTGTTTGTATTGTGCTTGGGAATTCATGCACAGCAGCGTCTTCTTGGTGGGGACATCTCTTTGTTGCCAAGTTACGAAGAAGCAGGAACCGTATATCGTGACGAAGCAGGAAAAGCTGTCGCTCCCCTCGAATATTTCAAGGAAGAAGGTTGGAATGCCATTCGTGTACGTTTGTTTGTGGAACCGGACAGGGCTTCGGCAGAGCATAAGGGAGAAGGCGTGTGTCAAGATTTGGATTATGTGATGAAACTGGGGCAAAGAATAAAAAAAGCCGGGTATCAGTTTATGCTTGACTTCCACTATTCTGATACGTGGGCCGACCCTGGCAAGCAGTTCATGCCGTATCGTTGGAAAAATAGCGGTGTAGCATCGCTTCCCGACAGTGTCTATCAATATACCAGAAAAAGCCTTGAAGTGATGGTGAAAGCCGGTGCATGCCCCGACTTGATACAAGTGGGGAATGAGATAACCAACGGGATGATGTGGCCTGCGGCGAAGGTGGAGCCGCTTGGAAAGGATAACTGGGACATACTTGTAAAACTATTGGAGAGTGGTGCCAAGGCCTGCCGTGAAGTATGTCCACGGGCAAAGATTATTATTCATACAGAGAAGGCGGGCGAATGGGACAAGACGAAATCTTATTATAACCATTTGCGACAGCTCGATTATGATGTTATCGGACTTAGTTATTATCCTATGTGGCACAAAGCGGTGGGAGTTCTTGGTGCTACGCTCGATTCTCTCGCTGTAAATTTTCCCGATAAGGAAGTCATGATTGTGGAAACTGCCGCCTATTATTCGCATGAGAAAGACCAATGGGCAAAGAGTGCGGACCAGTATTCTGAGTTTTATCCCATCAGCACTGAAGGGCAACGTATCTTTACTCACGAACTGGTAGCCGAATTGCGCCGTCATGCCAACGTGACCGGCCTATTCTGGTGGTTTCCCGAAGAAAATGCCTGCGGAAATACGGTGACGGAAGGTTGGCTGAATCGGGGGCTTTTTGATAATCGCACTGGTAAATCGCTTCCGGCGATGAAGGAATTCAGTGGGTTTATCCGTTAACTTCATCCAAAGTCGTCAATGGATTGAATTGTATTCTAATTATAATGAACGCGCAAATCTAAAATAGATATGAAAACCAGATATTTTATTGCATTATTCGCTTTATGCTTGTGCCAATGGAGCGCTGCATGGCAAGGTTTATCTTCTGCTGATTTGGTGGAAGTAAAATCCACATCTTCAATAAAAGTAGAACCGGCCTTTTGGTGGTGCGGTATGAAAAATCCCCAACTGCAATTGATGGTTTATGGTGATGATATAGGCGCTTACAAACCTGTCATTAATTATCCGGGAGTTGTGCTGAAAAGTGTGCATCCAATGGAAAGCCCCAACTATCTGGTATTATACTTAGATGTGGAAGAGGCAATGCCGGGGAAGTTCGATATTGAGTTTGTGAAAGGAAAGAAGAAACTGAACTGCTCTTATGAATTGAAACAACGTCAAGGAAATGGTGATGAAAAGGTTGGATTTAATTCTTCTGATGTTGTTTATCTATTGATGCCGGATCGCTTTGCTAATGGCGATGAAAGCAATGACCAAATAAAAATGAATTATCCCTATGCTGTAAATCGTAAAGATGTCAATGCCCGGCATGGCGGTGATTTGGCGGGTATTATGCAACATCTTGATTATTTGGATAGTTTGGGAGTTACTGCCATCTGGACAACACCCGTGTTGGAAAATGATATGGGAGAAGGTTCTTATCACGGTTATGCCGCAACTGATTATTATAAAATAGACCCTCGGTTGGGGACAAATGAAGATTATGTCCGGTTGGCAGAGTGCCTGCATCGGCGTGGAATGAAATTGATAATGGACATGGTCTTCAATCATTGTGGAAGCAAGCATCCTTGGTTGCTTGACCCGCCAATGCATAATTGGTTTAATAATTGGGATAAGGACAAATATGTTGAGACCAATCATGATAAAACCGTCTTTTTTGATCCTTACGCCTCGGATATAGATAAGGAGGAGATGACAGATGGCTGGTTCGTTCCCACAATGCCCGACTTGAATCAGAGGAATCATTTTGTGGCTGATTATTTAATTCAGAATTCAATATGGTGGATTGAATATGCCAATTTGGATGGTGTACGTCAAGATACATATGTATATCCCGATCCGGACATGATGGTACGTTGGTGTCGAGAAGTGTTTGAGGAGTATCCCAATTTCAATATTGTGGGCGAAGTGATGATTCCTAATAATACGGTTGGTGCTGCATATTGGCAACAAGGCAGTTTGGTTAATGAGAAGGCCGATACGGGACTAAAGTCTGTGATGGATTTCCGTTTAAGGGAAGTGGCAAGTAAGGCTTTTCATGAAGAAACCTCCTGGAATACCGGTCTGCAACTCGTTTTTGAACATTTGGCTTATGACTTTTGCTATTCTGATATTAATAATGTGATGCGTTTGCTTGAGAACCATGATTCTGATCGTTTCTTATTGGAAACTCCGAGTTCTTTGGATGCCTATAAGCAGGCAGTTGTCTTGTTATTGACAATTCCTGGCATTCCGCAATTGTATTATGGGCAGGAACTGTTGATGACTGGTACTACAAAAATTGATTTTGGATATATACGTCCGGATATGTCGGGAGGATGGAAAGAAGATGCACTCAGTGTTTTCGAAGAGAGTGGGAGAACGGCTATACAGCAAGAAGCTTTCGGTTTTATGAAAAAGTTACTGCATTGGCGTAAGGGGAATGATGTTATTTCCAAAGGCAAGATGAAGCACTTTATGCCTCGCAACAATATATATGTATATGAACGTTCGTACAATGGGAAAAGTATATTGGTCGTGATGAATGGGGTAAATAAAGAGGTCGATTGGGATTTGGCTCATTATAAGGAGGTAATAGGAAATAAAACCGATGCAAGGAATGTGCTGACAGATACTGATGTGAAGTTAGGAGCAATTATCCGACTACAACCGAAAGAAGTGCTTATGCTTGAATTATGATTGCGTTGCGGATCAAATACTTTGTTTGTCTTGCTTCAGAAGACATTTTCAGGGCCAGCTAAGAGTTGAATGCAGTTTTACCCTCATGCTCTCATAATGTACTGCATCCCTTTATTCATCGGGCATATAGCTATGAGAGTAACCATGAGGGCAAGGCGTTACTATGCTTGATTACAGATGTTTGTTGTATTAAAACACCTTGTATGTCAACAGTTCACTATAGTGAGCGTTATTGTTCACGTAAATGAATAGTTCGGCTTACTGCCGAAAATGTGTGTTTTTGCACAAAACTCATATCAGAAATGTGAGAAAGTTCACGTTTCTGATATCAAAAACGTGAAATGCTATGTTTGGAAGAGAAGTATTTAAGCATCTGTCAGCATGGAAAGCAGACTTTGTGACATCTTTAGAACGACGAAAGATTCCTAACGAATTATCCGGCAATTATCTTTTTTGCATGGAAAAAGAATCAATTCACAGACAACGAATCTGCTGAATATTCCGTTATTCTTGGCAGACAAAACGAAAGAACTGCTTGCCATGCAAATTTTCCGTAACCTTACTGCTGTTTTCCATCTTGTTTATAGCCCTATGTAATCCTTGAGCAGGGCAATGACTCGAAAATCTGATGGCATGAAGAAGATAAAGTTTATTTCTTTTGTTATCTTTGTGTCGTTAACGGCAGAAAAGGACGGATTAAATAGAAAAAATAGCAGGAGGACAGCAGATGGACCCATTGAAATACATAGTACCCGGCAGAAAGAGACTTCCCTACGGCATGATGAACTTCGCGGATATCCGCCAAGACAATTATTATTATGTGGACAAGACCCGCTTCATCCCCATGATAGAGGAGGCGGACCGCTTCTTCTTCTTCATCCGTCCGCGCCGCTTCGGCAAGAGCCTCACGCTGAATATGCTGCAACACTACTACGACGTGCGCACCCGCGACAAGTTCGAAGCCCTTTTCGGTGACCTGTACATCGGGCAACACCCCACGCCGAGCCGCAATAGCTATCTGGTGCTCTATCTCAACTTCTCGGGCATCAGCGGCGAGCTGAACGACTACCGCAAGGGGCTGGACGCGCATTGCGGCATTACTTTCGAGAACTTCTGCAAGATATACGCCGACCTCCTTCCGCAAGATACTCTGGAAGGACTGCGTGCGGTGAGCGGAGCCGTGGAGCAGTTGGATTACCTCTATCAGGCTTGCGCACGTGCCGGACAGGATATGTATCTCTTCATCGACGAGTACGACCACTTCACCAACGCCATCCTTTCCAGTCCCGAAAGCCTGCACCGCTATACGGATGAGACGCATGGCGAAGGCTATCTGCGCTCTTTTTTCAACAAGGTGAAAGCAGGAACTTATTCCAGCATCAAGCGTTGCTTCATTACCGGCGTAAGCCCCGTGACGATGGACGACCTGACCAGCGGTTTCAACATCGGCACCAACTACTCCCTCGCGCCGAAGTTCAACCAGATGATGGGATTCACCGAGGAGGAGGTGCGCGGAATGTTGGCCTATTATTCAGCAAACAGCCCCTTCCACCACAGCGTGGACGAGTTGATAGAGATGATGAAACCGTGGTACGACAACTACTGCTTCGCGCAGGAATGCTACGGTGAAACCACGATGTACAACTCCAATATGGTGCTTTACTTCGTCAAGAACTACATTGATGATGGCAAAGCACCACGCAACATGATAGAGAGCAACATCCGCATTGACTACGAGAAACTGCGTATGCTCATCCGCAAGGACAAGGAGTTTGCCCACGATGCTTCCGTCATACAGACTCTCGTGAGTCAAGGCTTCATCACCGGTGAACTGAAAGACAGCTTCCCTGCCGTCAGCATCACCAATCCCGACAACTTCATCAGTCTGCTCTACTACTTCGGAATGCTCACCATCAGCGGCACGTATAAGGGAAAGGCAAGGCTCACCATCCCCAACATGGTGGTACAGGAACAGCTCTATACCTATCTGCTGAATACTTACGACGATGCCGACCTGAGTTTCAGCAGTTACGAAAAGAGCGAACTTTCCTCGGCTCTGGCTTACGACGGCGACTGGCAATCCTACTTCGGCTACATTGCCGACTGCCTGCACCGCTATGCCTCGCAGCGCGACAAGCAGAAAGGCGAGTCCTTCGTCCACGGCTTCACCCTTGCCATGACTGCGCAGAACCGTTTCTACCGTCCCGTCTCCGAGCAGGACACGCAGGAAGGTTATGTAGATATTTTCCTCTGCCCGATGCTGGAAATCTACTCCGACATGAAGCACAGCTACATCGTAGAACTGAAATATGCCAAGTATAAGGATTCCGAAACCCGTGTGGAGGAACTTCGCCGGGAAGCCATCGCCCAGGCCGACCGCTATGCCGATACGGAAACGGTGAAGCGTGGCATCGGCGCCACCCGGTTGCATAAGATTGTGGTGGTGTATAAAGGTATGGAAATGCGTATCTGCGAGGAAGTAGGTTGATTGGCTACAAAAGTTTGTCATTCAGCTTTCATAAAACATGGTGGTACGGGAACATTTGCTTGCCATGCAAACGTTTCCGTAAGCTTGCTGCTACTTTTCTCTTGCGTTAATCGGTTTGCCCTTTCTTTTCCGGCTATATTTGTGAAGTGATAACTTTGAATACTTCATATTATGAAAATTATCAATCAACGTAAGATTTCTGTTTTATGGCATTTAATATGCTTCAGTTTAGTGCTGGCATTCACGGCATGTAGTGACGATAAAGAGGAGTTACAGGAGTATTTGACCCCTGCTTCTGGTAGTGAATCAATCTTTGAGCAAGGTTTTAGCTTTGGTGAAGCTGCTTCTTCGCAAAGCGTCAGTTTTGAGGCCGGGCAGCAGTGGACAGCCGAGCTGAGTGGTGAAGATACCGGTTGGTGCAACATCAGTCCGGCAAAAGGTACGTCCGGGAAAGCTACGATTATGGTTTCTGTCGGCAAGAATGAGACAGGGAAAGCGCGGACGGCACAATTGAATATTGTATCCGGTTCGAAGAAGAAAGAAATATCTGTCACTCAGGCTGCCAATGCGATTGTAGCTCCGGATGGTTTGAGTTTTACACCGGCAGCACCGGATGCCGACCAGTCCCTTGTAATTACTTTTAAAGCGGATGCAAAGTCTGCTCTCTATGGGCATAAAGGAGATGTGTATGTGCATATTGGTGTGGTCAGTGAAGGAACTTGGCTGTTCGTTCCGGCAGAGTGGACGGAAAACAAGGATAAATGTAAGATGACTTCAACCGAAGCCAACGTATGGAGCATTACGCTGAGCCCGAATATCCGGGAATGGTTTGGAAGCGGGAAGACACCGGTGAACCGGCTCGGAATAGTGATTCGCAGTGCAGACGGCAATAAGAAAGGGATAGAATCGGATTCCTTTGTTGAGGTGACCGACACAAAATATGAAGGTTTTGTTCCTGGTGAAATTAAAACTGCAGCAGTGCCGGCCGGTATGGTCGAGGGTATCAATGTAGTGGATAATTCTACGGTGACACTGGTACTTTATGACAAAGATGCGAATGGGAATCATAAGGACTTTGCCCATGTAGTGGGCGACTTCAATAACTGGACATTGGGCAATGACGAAAAATCGCAGATGTATCGTGATGATGCTTCCGGATGTTGGTGGATTACGTTGGCGGGGCTGGATGCTGGCAAAGAGTATGCTTTCCAATATTATGTAGGTACGAAGGCGGGTGAAGTGGTTCGCCTGGCTGATGCCTATACGGAAAAGATTCTTGATCCTGATAATGATAAATATATTCCGGCTTCTACCTATAACGAAAGTATGGCTTATCCTGAGGGAGGAGTAGGAATCGTTTCGACCTTCAAGATACAGAAAGACAGTTATAACTGGAAGGTCAATGACTTTAAAATAGCAAATCCTGAGCAATTGGTGATATACGAATTGCATCTACGTGACTTTACCGCCTCCAGCGACATCAATGGTGCAATGGGCAAGCTTTCTTATCTGAAGGCTATGGGAGTCAATGCCATCGAACTGATGCCGGTGCAGGAGTTTGACGGAAACGACAGTTGGGGGTATAATCCTTGCTTCTTTTTTGCGATGGATAAGGCTTATGGCACAAAGGCCATGTATAAGCAGTTTATTGACGCTTGCCATGAGGCGGGTATGGCAGTTATTCTGGATGTGGTCTATAATCACGCTACAGGAAACAATCCGCTGGCTAAACTTTATTGGGATGGTGATAAGACTGCAAAGAATAATCCATATTTCAATGTGGAAGCACCTCATCCTTATAGTGTGTTCCATGACTTCAATCATGAAAGCCCGTTAGTGCGTAAGTTTGTGAAGCGCAATCTGCAATTCTTGTTGAAGGAATATAAGGTGGATGGGTTCCGCTTTGACCTGACGAAAGGATTCACACAGACTTCTTGTACTGAAAGCACGGCATCCAATTACGATGCAAGTCGCATTGCTATCCTAAAGGATTATAATGCTGCCATCAAGGAAGTGAAAGAGGGCTCTTATGTTATCCTGGAGCATTTCTGTGATTCAAAGGAAGAAAATGAACTGGCTGCAGATGGCATGCACTTATGGCGCAACCTGAATAATGCCTATTGTCAGTCGGCTATGGGATATGCTAAAAATAGTTCTTTTAGCAGCCTTTATGAGAAAACACCTGCATGGGTAGGTTTTATGGAAAGTCATGATGAAGAACGCGCAGCTTACAAACAGTCGCAATGGGGTGAAGGTATACTGAAAACCGACCTTGATGCTCGCATGAATCAGTTGGCGCTGAACACTACATTCTTCCTTACTGTTCCAGGTCCTAAGATGGTTTGGCAATTTGGAGAGATGGGATATGACATTTCCATTGAGGAGAATGGACGTACGGGCAGGAAACCGTTGCATTGGGAGTATCTGGAGAATACTAACCGCAAGGAGCTGCACGATGTTTATGCGGATTTAATGAAATTGCGTAACGCCCATCCGGAATTGTTCGATTCAAGTGCCATCTTGACATGGAAGGTCGGAGTTTCTGATTGGGACAACGGTCGTTCATTGTTGGTAGAAAGTGTAACGGGCAAGCAGCTGGTTGTTATGGGCAACTTTACGCATAATGCGGTTGATGTAGCTTTCCCGGCAACAGCTGGTAACTGGACCAATTATTTTACCGGAAAGAGTGAAACAATAAATACACAGGTCAATGTACCGGCTCATGGATATGTAGTCTACACTAATTTCTAATTTCGGTAAAAATCATTCATACATCTTTATCAGCACCCGATTCAGCCAGTTCCAACGGAAACGGAACCAGCGTCGGGTGCTGCTTTGTTTTCCCCCGAAGCGGAGAACGAACTCACGGTAGCCATGCCTGCGGAAGGGAAGTCCCACGTCCATGAACTCTAAGTGGCGGTATCCGCGTTGTTTGGCATCATCCAGTGCTTTCCATACGGCAAGAATCCCCGGATATTGCAGGGCATAAGTCTTGCGCATGCCACCAGAGAACCATAGATAGGCGCTATCATCTGAATAAATGCATGCGCTGCCACCGATAATCTTCTCCTTATAAGTGACGATGAAGATTTTGCTTTGCTGCCCTTTTGTCAACTGGTTTTCGAGATGCTGAAAGAACTTGATGCTGGGGAAGTGGCGCCGTATCTTGGAAGAATATACGTGGCGCAACATCTGGGCAAAACAGAGAATCTCCTCTTTGGTACGTGCTTCCCGCACTTGGGCGCCGTTTTTGAGCCCTTTCTTTATTTGCCGGATACGTGACGGGCTGAAACGCTCTTCCACCTTTTCGACGCTGTGCAGCGAGTTGCGTACCCGCAGCCAATTGATGGCGATGTATTGGTTGTCCCGGAAAGATTTGTATCCGAACATGGCATTTTCCAGGTTGCGGAACTCGATGAGAAAAGAATCGCGCAATGCTTCATTGGTAAGCCTTTGCAGCATGTCACTGAAGATAATCTCTTTGTCTGCCTCGTTATTGAAATATTCTCCCGTACCGTACACCTCACATCTTTTGATGATGCCGGGTGGAAACATGCGGACACTTTTACGTATGGCGGCAAGCAGTTTCGCAACGGGCTTGTCATCTTCGGATGCCACAATGAGTATGGGGGTATACCCCGGAGTTGCCTCGTAGATTCGGAACAACTCTGTGGAATGGAAGGTGTTGGTGCCTGGCAGGTCAGGAACCTTGCTCCCACGGTAATATGTAGTGAGTTTCAAAGGCATGGTCTGCAAATTTAAAAAATAATCTCGTATCTTTGCAAAAATTATTGTTAATGTGTCGATGTGCACATTAGCATATTAGCACATAAAATCATTATGGAAAGTTTCAGTGAATTGATAAAAGCACGCCGCAGCATGCGGAAGTTTACAGAAGAAGAATTGACACAAGAACAAGTCGTCACTTTGATGAAAGCTGCTTTGATGGCACCCACGTCGAAGCGTAGCAATGCATGGCAGTTCATAGTGGTGGACGAGAAGGATAAATTGAAGGAATTGTCCTATTGCAAGGAGCAGGCATCGCAGTTCATTGCCGATGCGGCACTGGCTGTAGTGGTTGTTGCCGACCCGCTGGCAAGCGATGTGTGGATAGAAGATGCCTCCATTGCTTCCATCTACCTGCAACTTCAGGCCGAAGATATGGGGCTGGGAAGCTGCTGGGTGCAGGTGCGCGAACGTTTTACGGCTTCCGGTATGCCTTCCGGCGAGTATGTGCACGAGGTGTTGGATATTCCTTTGCAGTTGCAGGTGCTTAGTGTTATTGCTATCGGCCATAAGGGGATGGAGCGCAAGCCTTTCAACGAAGACAATCTGCAGTGGGAAAAGATACATATCAATAAGTACGGAGGAAAGTAACAGTGAGTGCAGCAAAAGCAAACAATAACCGTGATACATATAAGGCCACTGCCATCACACTGATTGTATTCGGCATTCTTTACTTGGTGGACAAATTGGTGCATTTTTCTGCAATCGGCTTGCCGTGGGTGATGAATAAGGATAATTTTCTATTGTATACCGCAGTGATTTTTCTGCTGTTCAAGCATGACAAGTCAGTGGGATTGGTATTGATAGGTTTGTGGCTGATATTGAACTTCGGGTTGATAACTGCCTTACTCGGTACGATGTCCGCTTATCTGCTGCCGTTGGCGTTGCTGGCATTAGGGGCTATTCTGTATTGGTTGGCAACAAGATAAGCGTATGGCAGGAAGAAGTATAGAAGATATGTCCATTGCCTTTATCGGTGCCGGAAATCTAGCTACTAATCTGGCAAAAGCTCTTTATCGGAAAGGGTTTCGTATTGTGCAGGTCTACAGCCGTACAAAAGAATCGGCGCAGGGATTGGCACAGACGGTGGAAGCTGCATATACCACGGAGCTGCAGGCGGTTACGAAGGAGGCGCAGCTTTATATCGTTTCGCTGAAGGACGCGGCTTTTGTAGAATTATTACCCCAGATTGTTTCTGGAAAGGAGAATGCTTTATGGGTGCATACAGCCGGCAGTATTCCTATGAATATTTGGCAGGGGCATGTTGCGCGTTATGGAGTGCTTTATCCGATGCAGACTTTCAGTAAGCAGCGTGAAGTGGATTTTGGACAGATACCGTGTTTTGTGGAAAGCAACTCGGAAGAGGATGTGCAGCTTCTGAAGGACATTGCTTCCGCCCTATCGGAAAAAGTGTATGAAGCAAGTTCTGAGCAGCGCAAAAGTTTGCATCTGGCGGCTGTGTTTACGTGCAATTTTACCAATCACATGTATGTGTTGGCTGCTGAACTGCTGAAAAAGTACGGGTTGCCGTTCGAGGCAATGCTCCCCTTGATAGACGAGACGGCCCGCAAGGTGCATGAGCTGGAACCGCTTGCCGCACAGACAGGACCGGCTGTGCGCTATGATGAGAATGTCATTGACGAGCATCTGCGGATGCTTGCCGATGAGCCGCAAATGCTGGAACTATATCGGGAGATTAGCGAGAATATACATCGGTTGGCAATAAGATAACCGGATGCCGATGCTTGCCTCTTTTGAACTAATGTTTTGCTGTATATAGGTATATTATAATGAACAAGAAAAAAGTGCAATGAGTACCATAAACTATGATTTGAAAAAGATAAAAGCCCTTGTTTTTGATGTGGACGGTGTGCTGAGTGCCAATGTTATCCCTATGAGTTCGGAGGGTGAACCTCTGCGTACGGTCAACATAAAGGATGGTTATTCCCTGCATTTGGCTGCTAAGCAAGGTGTGTTGCTGGGTATAATTACGGGTGGACGTACAGAAGCAGTCCGCAAGCGTTTTACCTCTTTAGGTTTTGAGGATGGAAATATCTATATGGGTTCTTCTGTTAAAATCCATGATTACCATGACTTCCGTGACCGTCATGGCTTGAAGGACGAGGAAATATTGTATGTAGGTGATGATATTCCCGACTTGGAGGTGATGCGTGAGTGTGGTTTGCCATGTTGTCCTAAGGATGCTGTGCCTGAGGTAAAGGCTGTGGCTCGCTATATTTCGTATGCAGAAGGCGGTTATGGCTGTGGTCGCGACATTGTGGAACAGGTATTGAAAGTGCAAGGGCTTTGGATGGCAGATGAAAAAGCTTTTGGTTGGTAGTTGTTTCAATCGTTAAATTGTAAATCGTCAAATCGTAAATGATATGATGTTAGATAATCTGAAGAAATATAAGGTGATTCTCGCCTCCAATTCTCCGCGAAGGAAAGAATTGCTGGCTGGTTTGGGAGTGGAATATGAAGTAAGAACTTTGCCCGATGTGGATGAATCTTATCCCGAGACATTGCGGGGAGCGGATATTCCTCTCTACATATCCAGGGAAAAGGCGGATGCCTACCGTGATATGATGCATCCGGACGAATTGATGATTACGGCAGATACCATTGTCTGGCTGGATGGACAAGTTCTCGGAAAGCCCAAGAATAGGGAAGAAGCCATGCAGATGTTGCGCGACATGTCCGGACGTACCCATGAAGTGTTTACCGGTGTGTGCATCACTACTACTGAGTGGCAACGCAGTTTTGCAGCGGCAACAGAAGTGCGTTTTGCTAAACTGAGCGAAGAGGAAATTGCCTATTATGTGGACAAATACCAACCCATGGATAAAGCCGGAGCTTATGGTGTACAAGAGTGGATTGGATTCATTGGGGTGGAAAACATATCCGGGAGTTACTATAATATAATGGGGCTCCCCGTACAGAGACTGTACAGGGAGTTGTTGGAGATCTAAACCAGATCCATCATTAGAGGGATATCTTTTTCACTGATTCCTTGTCTGACAAGTGTTTCTTTGTCTTTACCGAACATTTCTCTAAAAATCTCCTGCCCGCCATATTCCAAAGCTGCTTTACTGTAAAGTTCTGCAGCTTTTTCTATTTTGCCCGTTCTCCAAGCAACATGTCCGGCATTGAGATAGTCTGCCGCGAGTGGTTTGGAGGCGAGTATCTTTTCGTAATACTTCATTGCTTGCTCATACTTGCCGTTGACAAACGAACACCAGCCTATAGCACGCCATGCTTTGATACAATTGCTTTCGATGAAATCAAGCTTGAAGAAATATTGCAGAGCCTCTTCATATCTTTCCAGTTCGGCAAGGCAGCTTCCGGCGTAGAAAAGGACATTATGGCTTTCCGGCTGGATTGCCTCCACTTTCTTATAGTATTCCAGTGCAGAGGCAAAGTCCCTTATCTGCCGGTAGCACGTAGCGAGATGGCGGATTGTCCAGACATGGTCGGGCTTTAGTACATCGGCTTTCAGGTAGGCGTCTATCGCTTCCTTATACCTCTTTTCCTTTTGCAGGCAATAGCCAGCCTTTTGGAAAATGTCTGCATTTGCATGGTTCAAGGCTATCAATTCCTTATAAAGCTCCAATGCTTCTGCCGGGTGTTCTTTGCGGAAGTGGAAGTCGGCGATGGTAATCAGCAGCTCGGGTTTGCACAGAATCTCTTTGAGTGCCGGGATACGGTGCAGGGCAATCTCCTCCTTGAAGATGTCACGGAACTCGTGTCTGCGTTGGCTTAACTTGAAGAAACGGTATAAGTCGTGGACATACTGGTTGCTGATGACATCCGGTCGTTCGGCATACTGTCGCAAAGCGGAGGATTTGCTTTCGTCCATGAGTGCATCCAGATCCTGAGAAGTCATCTGGCTGAGCATCATCGTACGCTGTGACTGTGGTATATGTGCCATTGTAAAGCAAAGGGAATACTTGTCACTATTGCAGAAGAAACCGGATTGGAGGATAAGGGAGAGGATGGCATTATCTCCGGTAGGCTTGAATCCGAATTCCTTGATGATGCTGGAGTGATGCATGTCGAACGGATAGAACCAGTTGTACGGTTCCTTAAAGAACGGATAAGTCTTGAGTTGTGCAAACGTACTCATATAGACATCAGCACCTTCCAGCTGTAATTCGTTCATCTCTCGTATCTTGTCTCCCAGTCCGGAACTTTCAAAAGCTTTTTCCCAATCCGGATTAAGATCGTTTTCCTCAGGGTTCTCTTCAAAACCGAACTTCATGTTACGCATGATGTTCACATTCCTCATCATCTCCGGAATGATTTCTTCACGCATCTTCTTGTCTATCTTTTCCGTTTCCTGGCTACGGAGCAGCTCGATGTAAATACGGTTCAGTTGCTTGCCGAAACTGCCGTCTTCGTTGAGCAGGGAAAGGCGGGCTGTCAATTCGGGATAAAGCGACAGACGGGTGGGATGAAAAAGAAGTGCGAAAGCGATACCTACCAAAGCCCGTTGGTTTACTTGCGTATTTGCATGCGTTACGGCGTCTAGCAACCATGAGAATTTGCGGGTATCGAAGCATTCCATCAGACTGAGCATGACGGCACTGGTGAACAGGCACAAATCATTGACGGGAAGCATTTCTGATTCCAGTAATCCTTTGGCTTGCTGTTCGTCTTCTGCAGACCAGTCGCTGTTGCTCCATGTGGAAAGGAAAAGAACCTGGGCGGTTTGTTCGTGCCGTTGCAGTACGGCGTCCATGCCTTGGTTATCCGGCATCAGCTGACAAACGGCCAGGTCATCAGGGAAAGATTCCAATACCTTCTGTAGTGCGGCAATATTGTATTCTTTGGGGAGGCGTTCCCGGTTATTGCGCAAGGAATGGTAATAGTGCGTGGAAACTCCGTCAAGGAGAGACAGACGTGCCTGGTCAGCGACTTCCCAAGTTTCGGTCAGGATCTGGCGATATAGTTTCTGACGTTCAGGATCGTCGATTCCTTGGCGCATGTATTGCAGCATGTACTGATAGGATGTCTGAGCTTGTTCCAAGCGGTTGCGGAGTGTCCAGTCACCGCTGTTCCAAAGAAAGGCTTCCAGTTGGGATTGTGCTTCCTTCAGCCGTTGCTGCTTGAGTAGAGTAACGATATGCTGATATTGTTCTTGTATGGCTTGTTCGTTCATAAATCAGTCTCTTTTTGGGTATGTATCTTATAAAACTACAAAAAGGATGCCAAAAAGTTCATAAATTTCCATTTCCCCAGCTCAGAAACGAACTTGCAACTGTGCTTGAAGCAGGTTTGAGTTTTCTCCTTTATGGCGGTTACAGTATGTATACTGGGCTTGCAGACGGCATTTGGGATAGAACCAATACTGTACACCTGCTACATAATTGGTCTGTTTATCGGAAATAGTTTTATTTTTGTTGAAATAGTCATAAGAGGCTATTACGTCAAATTTGGGAAGCACATGGGCAGATACGGTTGCATAGTAACCGTCACTTTTAACGTGTCCGTCTTTTCCGGCCAAGTATTCTGTACGTACATCTACGGATTTTGTTTTGATGGTGGCACCTGCCGACCAGCGGTTTCGGGTGTAATTCTCTCCTATGGCTATGTCTGGATTAATGGAAGAAACGGCTACGGCGCATCCTTTCCCTTTAATAAAGGAACCGCCGACGGACAACCATTTCAATGGATGTACCATAAGGCTGCCTACAATATCTTTCTGATTGTTTTTATCTTTTAGGTTGATGCCTTGTCCGTTCATGATGGCAAGGTTATAAGTCATCAGAGAGTCGAACAAGTCTCCATAAATTAACAATCCCATATCACGACCGCTTGCAGAGCCATACAACGGATCACTGCCATTGATACCGGCCAGGTAATTGACGGCTTGAGAATAACAGTTTATTAATTCGACAAAGCAGGGAGACATCGGGTTCTCAATGGTATACATGGTTTTGAACTGTCCGATACGTGCTGTGAGTTGAGGGAGAAAGCGGTATTCCGTGTAGGCTTCCAGAATTTTTCCGGTATTGGCAAAGCTGTACATGAAGTAAGCCGACCATTTATCGGTGATTTTACCGCGCGCCATAAAGATAACTCTCTTTATATCGAAAGTATTGCTGGTACCTTCGCCCGCATCATCGTATGTATATCCCACTTGGGCATAGCCGGAGAGTGAAATGCGGTCTTTTAAAGTGTTGACTACATCATTCAGACAAGCATCTTGTGCTTTCAGGATGCATGTGGCTGATAAAAGGATGCAGGATAGTAGAATTCGTCTCATTATAGGGATAAGGATAGTAGTAAAAAAGGCAACCCTTTTTTCAAAGAGCTGCCTTTGGGTGTTATTTTGCTTGTTTTTATTCGTTGATAGCAGCGATACCCGGAAGGATTTTTCCTTCGATTGCTTCAAGCAATGCACCGCCACCGGTAGATACGTAAGACACGCCGCTTGCCAAGCCGAACTTGTTGACACAAGCTACAGAGTCACCGCCACCTACGAGTGAGAAAGCACCGTTCTTGGTAGCTTCTACGATAGCTTCGCCTACAGCGCGTGAACCGTGAGTGAAGTTCTCGAATTCGAATACACCCGTCGGACCGTTCCAAAGGATAGTCTTGGAGTTCTTGATGACATCTGCAAAGATCTTTTCAGTCTCAGGACCGATATCAAGACCTTCCCAGCCATCAGGAATTTCGTCAACCGGGCAGAACTTGGTGTTGGCATCGTTGGAGAAAGAATCGGCAATCTTGGCATCAACAGCCAAAACAAGGTTTACGCCTTTTTCTTTTGCTTTCTTCACCAGGTCAAGAGCCAAATCCAGTTTGTCATCTTCGCAGATAGAAATACCGATTTTGCCGCCCATGGCTTTGGTGAAAGTATAAGTCATACCGCCGGCAATAATCAAGTTGTCTACCTTGTTCAGCAGGTTTTCAATGATTTCAATCTTGGAAGAAACTTTGGAACCACCCATGATGGCAGTAAACGGACGTTGGATATCGTTCAAAACTTTATCAACAGCCTTTACTTCTTTTTCCATCAGGTAACCGAACATTTTGTTGTCCTTGTCGAAATATTTAGCGATCAATGCAGTAGAAGCGTGTGCACGGTGAGCGGTACCGAAAGCGTCGTTTACATAGCAATCTGCATAAGAAGCCAATTTCTTGGTGAATTCTTTCTGGCTTTCCTTAACAGCAGCTTTGGCAGCCTTCTTTTCTTCGTCTGTAGCATCTTCAGCCAAACCGCGGGGTTTGCCTTCCTCTTCAGCGTAGAAACGGAGGTTCTCGAGCAACAACACTTCACCCGGTTGCAGAGCAGCAGCCTTTACGGCAGCTTCTTCGCCCATACAGTCGTTAGCAAATTGCACCTCAACACCCAACAACTCTTCGAGATGCTTCAGAATGTGCTTCAAGGAGAACTTGTCAGCCGGGCCTTTCGGACGACCGAGGTGAGAACCGATAATTACACTACCGCCATCGGCCAAAATCTTCTTCAATGTAGGAAGAGCGGCACGCATACGGGTATCATCTGTAATGTTGAAGTTTTCGTCCAAGGGTACGTTGAAGTCCACACGAACGAATGCCTTTTTTCCGGCAAAGTTAAATTGATCAATTGTCATAATACTCTATTTTATTTAAAAGTGTTACTAATTTCTTTTTAGTGAGCGCAAAGTTAGCATTTATTTCTTTTTTTTGCTATGAAACCGTTGTTTATTCTTTGTCTTTGCCGCTCTCTTTGCTAACTTTATATTTCTGGCAGTAATATTTGCACATTAATTGCAAACCGCAGGTATCACATTGTGGAGTACGTGCCTGGCATACATAGCGACCGTGCAGGATAAGCCAGTGGTGAGCTATGGGGATGTCTGTTTCCGGTATATGTTTTACCAATTCTTTTTCGACACTGAACGGAGTTGTACATTTATCTGATACGAGACCCAGGCGATGGCTGACGCGGAACACGTGTGTGTCTACTGCCATAGCCGCTTTATTGAAAACAACGGATTGGATGACATTGGCTGTTTTGCGGCCTACGCCGGGCAGTTTTACCAGTTCTTCAAGGGTATCGGGTACCTCACTGTTGAATTCTTTCACCAACATCTGTGCCATGCCTACAAGATGTTTAGCTTTGTTGTTGGGATAGGAGACGCTGCGGATATACTCGTATACCACGTCGGGAGTAGTAGCGGCGAGTGCTTCGGGAGTAGGGAAGTCCCGGTAAAGGGCGGGGGTAATCATATTGACGCGTTTGTCCGTACATTGTGCAGAGAGAATAACTGCTATCAACAGCTCGAACGGATTGTCATAATGCAACTCTGTTTCGGCTACGGGAACGTTCTCCCTAAACCAAGCAAGGATTTTTTCATAACGCTCTTTCTTTCTCATCTTAATTTGTTTTTATGATAGTGAGGAGATACTTTCAGATTGAAATAGAAGATGGAGATAACCGTGAGGCAGGCTCCGAAAAAATATGCCATATCGAATGAGGTAATCTGTGCGATATAACCTCCTGCTGTCAGACCTATACCAATGCCTACATCCCATGAAGTCAGGTAGGTAGAGGTGGCTGTTCCGCGCTGGTTGTTGGGGGCCAGGTTTACGAACAGCGTATTGAAGGCGGGGAACATCGTCCCGAAGCCTACTCCCAATAGGAGGGCAACCATAAAAAACAATATGTTTGTCAGTTCCGGGACGGTCTTCATCAGTAGTCCGCAAGCGGACAATATGAAGAAACAGCTACATACCAGATATAGTCCTAAAGTTATGACTTGGGTGATACGTCCTTTATCCACTTGTTTGCCGGAGAACATACGGGACACTGCCATGCCGACGGCCATAAAAGTAAAAAACAATCCGGAATTCAAGGTAATTCCTATTTCTTTGGCATACATGGCTACATAAGTGCTTGTCATGCCATATGGTATGGAGAGCAATAGCAGTGCGATTCCTGCCGGGATACCTTTCAGCAGCACAAAGCGGTCCAATGAGATAGGTTCTCGTTTGACTGGTTGTTTGGGTGGGGTCTTGACGAGGCATGCGGCAACAAAACCGATAGTTCCTGATATGAGCGAGCAGGCAAAAATCGTTTCAAAGGAATATATGTCATGCATGAAAAGACCAATCATCGGGCCGAAGCTCATGGCTGTATTGTTCATCAGTCCATAATATCCTACGGCTTCGCCGCGACGGGACGAAGGGGTAATGTCAATCACAATTGTATTTCCCGCTACGGTCACCATTCCAAATGCAAGGCCGTGGACAACCCGCAACATGATGAATAAAGATAGGACTCCCGCTAACATGTAACCTGCGAAAATGGTGATAAAGATGAAGTATGCCACCAGATAAAGAGGCTTGCGGGCTAGCGTGTCGAGCAGGTATCCCGAAAACGGGCGTATGCAGAGCGAGGCAATGGTGTAGCATGACAAGATGACACCTACTGCTGCATTTCCGGTATGGAATACCTCAGTCAGGTAGAATGGAAGAACCGGTAGTATCAGATAAAAGGCAAAATACAAAAGGAAATTGGCAGCCAGGATAAGGCAATAGCCGGAAGTTACAAGTTTGTCTTTTGCCATAGCGAAAAATAGTGGTTAGCGATGAGTGGTTAGCGATGAGTGATTAATGATATGCTGAAAATGCGCAACTTATTAATCACTAATCACTAGCCGTTATTCACTATATTTAGTAAGCGCTCTCGAATTCTTTCAGGAAGCGTGTGTCATTTTCAGAGAACATACGAAGGTCTTTCACCTGGTATTTCAAGTTGGTGATGCGTTCTATACCCATACCCAGGGCATACCCGCTATACACTTTACTGTCTATTCCGTTCAGCTCCAATACATTCGGATCTACCATACCGCATCCCAGAATTTCTACCCAACCCGTATGTTTGCAGAAAGGACAACCCTTGCCGCCGCAGATGTTACAGCTGATGTCCATTTCGGCACTCGGCTCGGTGAAGGGGAAGTAGGAAGGACGCAGACGAATCTTGGTGTCACTGCCGAACATCTCTTGAGCAAAGAGCAATAAGGCCTGCTTCAAGTCAGTGAAAGACACATTGCGGTCTACGTATAAGGCTTCTACCTGATGGAAGAATGCGTGTGCACGGTAGCTGATGGCTTCATTACGGTATACACGTCCCGGACAAAGCACGCGGATAGGAGGCTGTGTAGTCTCCATAACACGGCTTTGCACGCTGGATGTGTGTGTGCGAAGAATGATGCTGTGCGATACGTTTTCTGTATCATTTTCGATGAAGAATGTATCCTGCATGTCGCGTGCCGGATGGTCTTCGGCAAAATTCATGGAGGAGAATACGTGCCAGTCGTCTTCCATTTCCGGTCCATCGGCGATATTGAATCCCATACGGGCAAATATATCGATGATTTCGTTTCTCACGATGGAGAGCGGATGGCGGGTTCCTAATTCTATCGGGTAGGCTGAACGGGTCAAGTCAATATCGTCACAGCCGGTATCTTGGCTTTCGAACTGTTCTTTCAAAGCGGCAATCTTTTCTTGTGCTTTGTTTTTCAGTTCGTTCAAGCGCATACCCACCTCTTTTTTCTGTTCGGCGGCTACATTGCGGAAATCTGCCATCAAGTCATTGATGGCTCCTTTTTTACTGAGGTACTTGATGCGGAGTGCCTCTAATTCCTCGGCGTTAGCGGCTTTCAGCGCCTCTACTTCCTGCAGAAGCTGATTGATTTTAGCTATCATATCGTTGTTATCTTATTTATTTTCTAAGTTAAAAACGGTGCAAAGATACAATATTATCATTGTTTTGCCTCCACTTGGGGAAGATAATTTGGTATCAGTGGTACAAAATTTTATGTGAAGAAGAAATGATAGAGGATGGGAGAAAAAATGATATATATGTAAAAGTCTTCATATTGTTTATGGAAAAAACATAAATGAGCGTTGTTTAGTGACTTTTAAAATATACTTTTCGTATCTTTGCGCCCCGTTTACTGTTCTATGGAGGTAGAACAAACTGGCGGTTGGTATTTATTAACATACGTCAAAGAGAGAGAGTTAACGGAGTAATTGTTGCATTAAAGTTAGAGTTTGAATTGATGAAATTGAAGACAATCCTGCCAGTCGTGGCAGTTGCGGGAGTACTCATGTGTGAGCCTGCCGTATTGTTGCATGCCGGTACATCTGATTTTGCTTCTCCCGAAGCTATGGGATGGTTCCGTAAGAAAAAGAAGAGTGAAACCAAGGACAGCGTTCAATCCAAGAGCGACTACGAAAAATTGACTGGTTCCGATGCTATTGCCCGCAAGGGAATGTTCAATGTTTACCAGAAGAAGAGCGATTATTACTTTGAAGTGCCGGCAAGGCTGTTGGGACGTGATATGCTGGTAGTAAATAAATTACAACGTGTGCCTTCCGAACTGAATGAGGCGGGTGTGAACCGTGGTACGAATTACGAAAATCAGATGGTGCGTTTTGAATTGGACAAGGCTGCCAACAAGCTGTTGGTACGTCAGAGCCGTCCTCTTCCGTTGGCACTGGACGAGGATGCCATACGGCAGTCCGTACTGGATAATTATATTTCTCCGCTGATAGCCGGCTTCAAGATAGAGGCATTCAATAATGACTCTACCATGATAGTGGTCAAGGTCAACGATATTTATGATGGTACGGAGACGAGTATCAATAATGTCTTTACGAATATCAACCTGGGAACTTCGGCCATCAAGAATCTCTCCCGCATTTTATCTATCAAAGCTTTTGAGAACAATGTGGTAGCTACTTCCGAGCTGACAACTAAGGTGACTGAGGGAACAACGACTGTGTTTGTTACGGTCGAAGTCAGTTCCTCTCTGTTGCTGTTGCCGGAGAAACCGATGATGGGACGTCTGGATAGTCCGCGTGTAGGTTATTTTACTAATCCGTTATTAAATTACAGTGACGGTCAGCAGCGTGTAGACAAGAAACCGTTCATCACCCGCTGGCGTCTGGAACCGAAACCGGAAGACCGGGAGCGTTACCTTCGCGGTGAATTGGTGGAACCGGCCAAACCGATTGTGTTCTACATCGAGAACTCCACTCCCCGTCGTTGGCGGAAATATATCAAGCAGGGAATCGAGGATTGGCAGGCTGCTTTTGAACGTGCCGGATTCAAGAATGCTATCATAGCCAAGGAACTGACGGACAGCATGAATGTGGATAAGGATGACGTGAACTACTCCGTGCTGACCTACGCCGCCTCCACCAAAGCCAATGCCATGGGCCCCTCTATCCTCGACCCCCGTTCGGGCGAGATATTGGAAGCGGACATCATGTGGTGGCATAATGTGCTGGGCATGCTCCAGGAATGGATTACAGTGCAAACCGGTGTCGTACGTCCCGAAGCAAGAGGAGTAAGGCTGCCGGATGAACTGATGGGTGATGCCATGCGTTTTGTGGCATGCCACGAGGTGGGGCACTCGTTGGGCTTGCGCCACAATATGATTGCTTCCTGGACTTTTCCGACAGATTCCCTGCGTTCCAAAACATTTACGGATCGTATGAATACCACTTCCTCCTCTATCATGGACTATGCACGTTTCAACTATGTGGCACAGCCGGGTGACGGTGTTACGGAGCTTTCTCCTCATATCGGTCCGTATGATATGTTTGCCATAGAATACGGCTATCGTTGGTATGGTAAAGAAACCCCAGAGGCAGAGAAGGACTTGCTTGCCGACTTCCTGAGCCGTCATACAGACCGTTTATATAAATATAGTGAGGCGCAGGATGTACGTGATGCCGTAGACCCGCGTGCGCAGAATGAAGATTTGGGCGATGATGCTGTCCGCTCATCTCTGCTGGGTATTGAGAACTTGAAGCGTATTGTTCCTCAAATCATCCAATGGACTACTACTGGCGAGAAAGGACAGACTTATGAAGAAGCTTCCCGCCTATACTATGCGGTTATCAACCAATGGAACAATTACCTCTATCATGTATTGGCAAACATCGGTGGTATCTATATAGAAAACACCGTTGTGGGCGACGGACAGAAAACCTATACTTTCGTAGAAAAAGAAAAGCAGCAAGCCGCCCTGAAGTTTCTGCTGGACGAAGTGCTGACCTATCCCAAATGGCTGTTCGACACGGAAGTGGGAGAGTACACTTACTTGCTGCGCAACACTCCACTGGGCGTAGTGGAGAATGCACCGACACAAGTGTTGAAGAATGCCCAATCCTATATCCTTTGGGATTTGCTGGGCAACAACCGCCTGATGCGTATGTTGGAGAACGAATCGGTGAACGGCAAAAAGGCTTTCACGGTGGTAGAGCTGATGGATGGCCTGCATCGTAACATCTTTGCCACTACGGAACGCGGTGCCTTGCCGGACGTCATGACACGCGCCTTGCAGAAGAACTTCGTAGATGCACTGATTACAGCAGCTGCCGAAAGCGAAGGAGTGAAAATAAACAAAAAACTGATGGACAACCACTTCTTGCTGGACCATCAGACTGCCCTTTGCAGCTGTGACGAGCATGCCGGTAAGACTTTGGATGCCGACCGTATGGGTGCACACCGCGAACTGAACTTCTACGGTTCGCAGATAAACCGCGTATCTGATGTCATCTCCGTGAAGCGTGGTGAGTTGCTTCGCATCAAAGAATTGCTCCAAAATCGTCTGGGTGCATCGGATATAGCCACTAAATATCATTATAAGGATTTGATTTTGCGTATCAATACTGCATTAGGAGTAAAGTGATTTTTCTTTTCAATAGAGTATTAATTAATTTTATATGTAACGCATGAAAAAACGTGTATTAATCGTTTTGCTATGCTTTGTAGGAGCTTTGTCATCTGCTTTTGCTGCAGAGAAAAAAGTCCAGGGCGTAGTAATATCTTCAGAGGATAACCTACCGCTTATCGGTGCTTCCGTTTATGTGACTGCGGAAGACTTGAAAAAGGCGGGGAGTGCTCAGACTACAATGGGGGTCATCACTGATGTGGATGGTCAGTTCTCTATCGCTATACCTGCGGGGATAACCCGTTTCTTTTGTAGCTACGTGGGATATGACGTATTGGAAGTGAAGCTTGTTCCGGGAAAGGAACATTATGAAATAACACTTCATGCATCTTCCCAAATGCTCGATGCCGTTGTTGTGACGGGTTACCAGACAGTGGAGCGCCGCAAGCTGACGGCAGCGGTATCCAAACTGGATATATCGGACGAGACCATCGGTGCAGTAAAAAGTATCGACCAGGCACTTGCCGGACAAATTGCCGGACTTTCTGTCAGCCCGACTTCCGGTGCTCCGGGTGCTCCGGCAAAGATACGCATTCGCGGTACTGCTTCATTGAATGGTACACAAGACCCTTTGTGGGTGCTGGACGGCATTCCTTTGGAGGGAACGGATGTTCCCGAACCGGATGAGCTGAATGACATCACCAACATGAAGCAATCTTCCATTGCAGGCCTGAATCCGGCAGATATTGAGAATATCACCATCCTGAAGGATGCGGCAGCCACTGCCATCTATGGTGCGAGGGCAGCCAATGGCGTCATTGTGATTACAACAAAGAAGGGTAAGGTCGGTAAACCGGTTATCAATTTCTCGTCCCGGTTTACCTATACTCCTACATTGAGCCTTGACCGGTTGAACTTGCTGAACTCAGCGGAGAAAGTAGGATTGGAAATGGATATGATCCGTAATAACTATTCTCCGGACAATCATAAAGGAGGCGTATATAATATTCTTTCCAATTACAATGAGTTGTCTGCTTTTCAGAATGGAGGATGGGATGCCTTGAGCAGTGATACACAAGCTGCCATCAACCGTTTGAAGAGTGTTAATACAAACTGGGGAGATATCCTTTTCCGCGATGCTTTCAGCCAGGAATATAACTTGAGCCTTTCCGGCGGTACGGAAAGGGTTACGTATTATACCTCTTTCGGCTATTATAAAGAGGATGGAAATGTGGACGGTGTGGGTATGGACCGTTTCAACTTGGTAGGAAAGACTTCCTATAAGGTGAACAGTATACTGAAAGTGGGTGCCTCCATGTTTGCCAACCGTCGCAAAAATACCAATTATCTGACAGATGCATACGGTATGTCGAATCCCGTGTTCTATTCACGCAAGGCTAATCCGTATTTTGAACTTTATGACAAGAATGGCAACTATAATTACGACTACGATATTCAGAACAACACTGATAAGGATTTAGGATTCAACATCTTTGAAGAACGGCAGAACACGTCTAATGAAAGCGTGGTGAATTCTTTTTCATCTATATTTGATGCGGAGCTACGGTTCAATGACAAGTGGAAGCTGACTTCCCAGTTTGGCTATCAGTTGGAAAAGACTTCCAGAGAAGAAATAGCGGACTGGGAAAGCTATGCCATGCGCTATTACTATAAGTTGAGCGAATACTCCCAGGGCGGAGAAACCAAACACTTCCTGCCCGAAGGAGGTATGCAGAAGTCTTATGAAAACTCCAATTCACAGATTACTTGGAAGGCGATGGGAGAATATCGCGACAGTTTCAATGATATTCATGAACTGGAAGTGATGGCGGGTACCGAGCTGCGCAAGACCTGGTATGAAACCTTGTTCTCGGCAGGGTATGGCTTCGACCGCAAGACGTTGACGACCAAACCGGTGATTTTCCCCAACGAAAGTTACGCCACGTCTTTCCCGCTCCATCAGACAACGTATAAGGAGAATGCTTATGTATCTTTCTACTCTACGGCCTCTTACTCTTTGTTGAACCGCTACACGGTGGGAGGAAGTATCCGCTTTGACGGTTCCGACCTTTTCGGTGTGGATAAGAAGTACCGCTATCTTCCTCTTTATTCTGTCAGTGCCTTGTGGCGTCTGTCACAAGAACCGTTTATGCAGCAGGCCAAGTGGGTGGATAACCTGGTGTTCCGTGCATCTTACGGTCTGCAGGGAAATATTGACAAGAATACTTCTCCGTTCCTGTTGGGTACATATCGGTCGGAAAGTATTTTGCCCGGAGTATCGGAAGATGTAATTATTATTAATTCCGCTCCCAACAAGAAGTTGCGTTGGGAAAAGACGCAGTCTGTCAATGCCGGCTTTGATTTTTCTGTATTGAACCAGGCTATCAATCTGAGCGTGGACTATTATTATCGTAAGGGTACCGATTTGATAGCTTTGCGCATGCTTCCTCTGGAGACGGGCTTTACTTCGATGAACGTCAACTGGGCAAGTATGGAGAACAAAGGTGTGGAAATCAGCTTGTCTACCCGTAACATAACGACAAAGAACTTCTCCTGGTACACAAATTTCAATTTTGCCTATAACGGTAATAAGGTATTGCAGGAAAACATACCGGAGCAGCAGACCACTCCGGGACGTGAAGGCTATCCCGTAGGGGCAATTTTCGCACTGAAGACTGCGGGAGTGAATAAGGAAACCGGTAATATGATGTTCTATAATCCGGAGGGAGAGAAAGTGACCTTGAAGGAGCTTTACCGCCTGAAGGACGAGTGGGGGATAGGTATTGCCTCTTCCGATGTAACTGCAGCCGAAGAGAGAACCTTTTATTCGTATATCGGGAGTAGCGATGCTCCTTATACGGGAGGTTTGATTAATACCTTCAGCTATAAAAACTGGGAGCTGAATGTCAATTTCTCTTTGACGTTTGGCGGGTACGTACGTACGCAACCCTCTTATGACATCATCAATCCGGATTATGGCAAGAACTATAATGCGGATGTGCTGAACCGCTGGACTCCGGAAAACCCGAATGCGGAGCTTCCGGCATTTATGCTGAGTGCTTCCAACCCGGAAGAGTACTCCTGGTATGATTCTAAAACCATCTGGAGAGATTTGGATATCTGGGTGAAGAAGCTGAACTACGTACGTTTGCAGAATCTGCGTCTGGGTTACCGTATCCCTGAGCTCCTGACAAAGCGTTTGGGAATGAACTCGGCAACGGTATCTATTGAAGGACGCAATCTCTTCGTGTTTGGTTCGGGATATAATAACTACATGGATCCGGAGTCGATGTACAATCCTTATGCAACTCCCGTACCCAAGTCGGTTACATTCAGTTTGAACTTGAATTTCTAACTTCAAAAGCAGAAAGAAAATGAAGAAAACAATAAGTCTGATGATAATGGCCTGCATGCTTCTGCTTGCGGCATGCGACAACTATCTGGATATACAGCCTACCGGTAGTGTCATTCCCAATTCTTTGGCTGAGTATAGAGCGTTGCTTGCCCGTTCTTATAAGGACGTGAGTAAATTCAGTGACCGGGGAATGGCTTGTTTCCGTTCCGACGAGATGCAGGTTCGGGATAATGAATATGACCAAAATTATTATATGGATATAGAGCGCTGGAACGACCTTGCTCCCAATGCCTATACCTCATCGTTTGAATGGGCCAAGTATTACAATGTGCTTTTTATTGCCAATCACGTTATTGAGAGCAGAAGTGATATTAAGGAAGGCACTGAGGAAGAGATAAATCAGCTTGTAGGAGAAGCGTATATGCTCCGTGCTTATGTACATTTCTTATTGGTAAATCTTTATGGACAGCCCTATACTAAGGAGGGAGCTTTGGATACCAAATCGGTACCGCTGAAATTGGATACGGATTTAGAGAAAGTCCTGAAACGCAATACGGTGGAAGAAGTTTATACTTCCATCCAAGCAGATATTGACGAGGCACGCAAACTGGTCACGAAGGCAGAATGGGAACAGAGATATTCATATCGTTTCAATGCGGCTTCGGTAGAGGCGTTTCAATCACGCGTATCCCTTTATAAGGGCGAGTGGCAGGCGGCTTGGGATGCTGCTGAGGCAGTGCTTGCCGTGAAGTCTGTATTGGTAGATTTGAATGATGCCTCTGCAACTCTTCCTAACAGTTATAATTCCGTGGAAAATATTACTCCACTGGAGACGCCTCTGAGCAGTACAATCAATGGGGCTGCTCTGGCTACTCCGGTTTTTCTCTCCCTTTATGTTGAGAACGACCTTCGGCTGGACAAATATTTTGCTGAAACGGATGAAAAAGGTTTCCGGAAGAATAAGAAGGCGGGAAGCAATAACTACTTGTGTACTTTCCGTGTGGGTGAAATATATCTGACGGCTGCTGAGGCTGCTGCCCGACTTGGAGAACTGTCTCAGGCACGTACCCGCCTGCTGGAACTGATGCGGAAACGTTATGCACCGGAGGCCTACGAAGCGAAATCCGTTGTTGTCAATGCCATGGATAAGGAAGCGTTGGTACAGGAAATATTAGATGAACGTGCCCGTGAACTTGCTTTTGAAGGACATCGCTGGTTTGACCTTCGTCGTTCCACCCGTCCGCGTTTGGAGAAAGTGCTTGATGGTACGCGTTATGTACTCGAAGAGAATGATGCCCGCTATACATTGGCCATTCCGAAAGAAGCCATAGAAGCCAATCCGGGATTGCTGAACTGATAAAGATAAAACTCCCCGATTCTGTATTGACGAGAATCGGGGAGTTTTGTCTTTATGTGGATTGGATATGTATTTTTTACGTACCTTTGCACCGTTTTTTGTAATAGACAGTATAAGATGATACAGAATCAGAGACCTCCTATCCGTAGAATTGCTTTTCCTATTCTTATAGCATTGAGTATTTCGCATTGTTTGAACGATATGCTGCAATCGGTTATTTCGGCAGTATACCCTTTGTTCAAGGAGGATTTATCCTTGAGTTTTGCCCAGATTGGTCTGATTACGTTGGTGTATCAGATGTCGGCGTCCGTGTTTCAGCCTCTAATGGGATTGTTCTTTGATAAGCGCCCCATTGCCTGGTCATTGCCGATAGGTATGGGCTTTACTTTGGTCGGTATCATGAATCTGGCTTTTGCTACTAATCTGTATTGGTTGCTGGCTTCGGTATTCATTGTGGGTATCGGTTCGTCTGTACTCCATCCGGAGGCGTCACGTATTACTTTTCTGGCTTCCGGCGGAAAACGCGGACTGGCGCAGTCTCTATTTCAGGTGGGCGGGAATTTGGGTGGCTCGCTTGGACCGTTACTGGTGGCTTTGCTGGTAGCTCCTTACGGGAGGCATCACATTGCCTTGTTCATGGTTTTTGCCTTGATTGCCATCGTGGTGATGATTCCTATATGTCGTTGGTTCCGTTCCTACTTGAACCACATCAAGAAACGCCCGATGCTTGTGGCAGGAAAGATAGAACGCCCTCTTTCCTCAAAGATGACGGTGTTTGCCATAAGTATTCTGCTGATACTTATCTTCTCCAAATATATCTATATGGCAAGTTTGACGAGCTACTATACATTCTATCTGATTCATAAATTTGGTGTTACTGTTCAGGCTTCACAGCTTTTCTTGTTTGTCTTCCTGGTAGCCACTGCCATCGGAACATTGGTGGGAGGTCCCGTAGGTGACAGGGTAGGACGTAAATATGTCATCTGGGCTTCCATTCTTGGAACGGCTCCATTTAGTATGATGATGCCTCACGTAGGGCTTGCATGGACAGTAGTGCTGAGCTTCTGTGTCGGTCTGATGCTTTCTTCCGCTTTTCCTGCCATATTGCTGTACGCCCAGGAATTGCTACCCAATAAGCTGGGTTTGATTTCCGGGTTGTTTTTTGGTTTCGCTTTTGGAATTGCCGGTATCGCTTCGGCTGTATTGGGAGGTATGGCAGATAAGTATGGTATAGAGGCTGTTTATAATGTATGTGCCTTTATGCCTTTACTGGGGTTGGTGGCTTGCTTTCTGCCTAATTTGAAAAAGAGATAGAGATTTTTTATTCCCATTGTCAGCCATACGGAGAGAACGAAAGGTGCGGTCAATGTAATAATTCCCCAATTCATTCCCACAATTTGCAATACAACAGAGAGTAAAACGGAACATGCAGCCCATATACAGCTCATCCAGCTTTTACCTCCTAAAGCAAGGGCACACAATACGCCATTATATCCCATCAGACCCATATTCAAAGCTTCGGAATCCACTCCCAATAATGTGGCTAGGAGGAGGGGGAGAAGTGCTCCCAATATGGTATATACTGCTGCATTCCGGGAATTCACGAGAATGCCTGCAAGGAAAAATAGTCCGGTCATCATGTTTCCTTGAAACATCACCTGGCCTATGCCCATACTGAAACATTGTAAGTAATTTATGGAGGAAGAAGCGGGTGTTTCTGTATCAGAGACGAGTAGCATGTCAGGCATCAGCCAACTGCACAATCCCAGCAGCATCCATACAGAAAGGATAAAAGGGGTAGTGAATCCGGGCAACACGCGTTGCATGTTGAAAAACCGTGCAATGTAGGTAGATGCACACGAGGCAATAGCCATCAGCATCAAGGAACTTACAGTCAGAAGCATAAAGACCCCTACGGCTATTCCTACCAGTGTACCGTTAAAACCATATAATCCATTTTTTATATCATCACAGTCATATCCTGAGATACGGGCTGTCAACGTACTTATTATGTTGCCACTTACAGCCAATAGGCCCATTTGCCATGAATTCAAAAAGATTCCAATCAACATCAATAATCCGGACAATGCATTGTTTTGGAACATGACTTGCCCTATGCCACGTCCTAAAATAAGTAATGACTTGCGTGTAAAAGCTTCTTTCATGAGTTGTCGAATGAAAATGGACTATATGTAAATTTATAGCTCGTTAATGCGTACAAAAAAAACGATTAGACTAATCTAACCGTTTTAATTTTCGTGGAGCGTATGAGACTCGAACTCATCACCTCGACACTGCCAGTGTCGCGCTCTAGCCAGATGAGCTAACGCCCCGTTGCCAACGTTTGCAGGCTTGCTTTCGTTTTTGATGGTGCAA
Source organism: Bacteroides sp. AF34-31BH (assembly GCF_003602795.1). NCBI lineage: Bacteria > Pseudomonadati > Bacteroidota > Bacteroidia > Bacteroidales > Bacteroidaceae > Bacteroides > Bacteroides sp. AF34-31BH. The sequence continues at coordinate 79,482 of NZ_QTLV01000006.1, read as the reverse complement.
ATATAATGCATTATTCTGAAATAATTGCTATGTTTGCGAAAGAATTTGAAAAAATAAGTTATGCTGATATATAATACCACTTATCATGTAGAGGAAGGAGAAGACAAAAACTTCCTGATATGGATGCAGGAACACTATCTTCCCGAGGTAGAAAAGAACGGAACATTGTATGCTCCACGTATAGCCCGTATCTTGAGTCATATTGAAGAAGGAAGCATCTGCTATTCTGTTCAGTTTGAGGTGGAAAACTCTGCCAAACTGCATCGTTGGCATCAAGAGCAAGGAGTGAAACTGAACGAGGAATTACTGAATATCTTTAAAGATAAAGTGATTGGCTTTCCTACATTGATGGAGGTAATAGTGTGATACAACCGGTCAAAGAGAAAATAATATTGGGTATAGACCCTGGTACCACCATTATGGGGTATGGAGTATTGCGTGTGGCAGGTGTCAAGCCGGAAATGATAGCCATGGGAATTATCGACCTCCGCAAATTTGGAGACCACTATCTGAAGTTACGTCATATTCATGAACGGGTACTGAGTATCATAGAGAGTTATTTGCCTGACGAGCTCGCTATTGAGGCCCCTTTCTTCGGAAAGAATGTACAGTCCATGTTGAAGTTGGGGCGTGCGCAAGGCGTAGCAATGGCAGCTGCTTTGAGCAGGGATATTCCCATTACGGAATATGCTCCTTTAAAAATAAAGATGGCCATCACCGGAAACGGACAGGCATCCAAGGAACAGGTGGCGGACATGTTGCAGCGTATGCTGCATTTTCCTAAAGAGGATATGCCTACTTTTATGGATGCAACGGACGGGCTTGCTGCTGCCTATTGTCACTTTCTGCAGATGGGGCGTCCCACGGTGGAGAAAGGCTATCATGGCTGGAAAGACTTTATTGCCAAAAATCCGGATAAGGTGAAGAAGTGATAAGAATTGAAATGTAGAATCTAAAAATAATATCATGAAATTGAATGAACTTGCTATCATTGGAGTGGCTGCAACGACGGTTGTAAGCTGCACTCCCGCGAAGACGGAGTATGCTTCGTACGAACTTTACCCTGTCCGTTCGGGTAGTCTGACAGAGATGGAATATACACCTGCTGCCACGCAATTCACATTGTGGGCACCTACGGCGGATGAAGTTCGCCTGATGTTGTTCGAAGCAGGAGACGGAGGGCATGCCTATGAAACTATTTCAATGGAATCCTCTGAAGAAGGAACTTGGAAAACTAAAGTTGAAAAGGACTTGATAGGTAAATTCTACACATTCAATGTGAAAATCAATGATAAGTGGTTGGGGGACACTCCGGGTATCAATGCCAAAGCTGTAGGGGTGAATGGAAAGCGTGCCGCCATCATCGACATGAAATCCACGGACCCCGAAGGATGGGCAGATGATAAACGTCCGGCATTGGCCTCTCCTACCGATGTGATTCTTTATGAAATGCACCATCGTGATATGTCCATCGACCCGTCGTCGGGTATTGAGCATAAAGGAAAGTTCCTGGCATTGACAGAACAAGGAACGGTAAGTCCCGACAAGCTGGCAACCGGCATTGACCATCTGAAAGAATTGGGAGTGACACATGTACATCTTCTTCCGTCTTATGACTATGCCTCCGTTGATGAGACAAGGCTGGACGAGAACAAGTATAATTGGGGATATGATCCGCAGAACTACAATGTGCCTGACGGCTCTTATTCTACCGACCCCTACAAACCGGATGTTCGTATCCGGGAATTCAAGCAGATGGTGCAGGCTCTGCACAAAGCAGGTATCCGTGTTGTTCTGGATGTGGTGTATAACCATACTTTCAATACATCCGACAGTAATTTTGAACGTACAGTGCCGGGATACTTTTACCGTCAGCGACCGGACGGAACGTATGCAGACGGTTCGGCTTGTGGCAATGAAACTGCCAGCAACCGTCCGATGATGCGTAAATACATGATAGAGTCTGTATTACATTGGATTAATGAATATCACATTGACGGATTCCGTTTTGACTTGATGGGTATCCATGACATCGAGACAATGAACGAAATCCGTAAGGCGGCAACGTCTGTAGATCCGACTATATTTATATATGGTGAAGGATGGGCGGCATCGGCTCCACAGATGGCGGAAGATTCTCTGGCAATGAAAGCCAATACTTATAAGATGCCGGGTGTTGCTGCTTTCTCTGACGAAATGCGTGATGCTTTGCGCGGTCCGTTCAATGACAATCATCAAGGTGCTTTCCTTGCCGGATTGCCGGGAGGAGAGGAGAGCATAAAGTTTGGTATTGTAGGAGCCATCAGGCATCCGCAAGTAAATAATGACTCTGTGAATTATAGTAAGGCTCCGTGGGCGGAACAACCTACACAGATGATCAGCTATGTTTCCTGCCATGATGATATGTGCTTGGTGGATAGGCTGAAAGCAAGTATCCCGGGTATTACTCCCGTAGAATTGGCAAAGCTTGACAAACTGGCGCAAACAGCCGTATTCACTTCCCAAGGTGTACCGTTTATTTATGCCGGTGAGGAAGTGATGCGTGACAAGAAGGGAGTACACAATAGTTTTGAGAGTCCCGATTCCATCAATGCGATTGATTGGAGACGAAAGGCGGAGCATGCAGATGTATTTGCTTATTATAAAGGGTTGATACAGCTTCGTAAGAAGCATCCGGCTTTCCGTATGGGTGATGCGGATTTGGTGCGTAAGCATTTGGAATTTCTACCGGTTGACGGCAGCAATGTGGTGGTTTACCGTCTGAAAGAAAATGCCAACGGTGATGCATGGGGAGATATTATACTAGTCTTGAATGCCCGTAAGGAGCCTGCCAAACTTACCGTACCCGAAGGTAAATATACAGTGGTCTGCAAGGATGGCTTTATCAATGAACAAGGTTTGGGCACACTGTACGGCCCCGAAGTTGTTGTTCCGGCCCAATCGGCACTGATTATGTATAAATGATGATTGGATGATGCAACAACATACAATACACATAGCGGGGGGCGTAGTACGCAACCCGCTTGTTCGTTTGACAGAGCCTGTCACCCTTGATTTCCTGGCAGGAGAACACATTGCCATTGTAGGACCGAACGGAGCCGGAAAGAGCCTCCTGGTGGATATGCTGACGGAAAAGTATCCTTTGCGTGATGGTGAGCTTACCTATGATTTCTCTCCCTCCCTCACGAAAACTGCCTATGACAATATCAAATACATTGCTTTCCGTGATACTTACGGTTCTGCCGATGCCAATTATTACTATCAACAGCGTTGGAATGCCCACGACCAGGAGGATGCTCCGCTAGTACGCGAAGTGCTGGGAGAGGTAAAAGACGATATCTTGAGGCGGCAGCTATTTGAACTTTTCAGCATAGAGCCGATGCTTGACAAGAAAATCATTCTTCTCAGCAGTGGGGAGCTGCGCAGGTTTCAGTTGACTAAAGCTTTACTGACTGTTCCCCGAATTCTTATCATGGACAATCCTTTCATAGGGCTGGATGCGCCTACCCGTGAACTGCTTTTTAATTTGCTGGAGCGGCTTACCCGGCTGGGCGAGTTGCAGATTGTCCTTGTGCTTTCCATGTTGGATGACATACCTTCATTTATTACACATGTTGTGCCGGTAGAGGACATGAAGGTGGGCGAAAAGATGGAACGTGAGGAGTATGTGCAGGCATTCTGTGCGGGCAATCAGATGCGTATTCAGGAAGAGGCCGGAGCGTTGGAGGAATTGCAGCGGCGTATTCTCGATTTGCCCTACGAACATGCGAATTTCACTTCGGACGAAGTGGTGAAATTGAACGGGGTTAGCATCCGTTACGATGACCGTACCATTCTGAAGGAGCTGGATTGGACAGTGATGCGTGGTGAGAAGTGGGCGCTGAGTGGCGAGAACGGTGCCGGCAAGTCTACCTTGCTTAGTTTGGTTTGTGCGGATAATCCGCAGTCATACGCCTGCGATATCAGTCTTTTCGGACGGAAGCGCGGAACGGGGGAGAGTATTTGGGAAATCAAGAAACACATCGGTTATGTCAGTCCGGAAATGCATCGTGCTTATCTGAAGAATCTGCCTGCCATAGAGATTGTCGCTTCCGGTCTGCACGACAGCATCGGATTGTATAAACGTCCTCATGCCGAACAGATGTCGGTATGTGAGTGGTGGATGGAGATTTTCGGTATTGCCGCCTTGAAAGACAGTCCTTTTCTGCAACTCTCCAGCGGGGAACAGCGTCTGGCATTATTGGCACGTGCTTTTGTCAAGGACCCGGAACTGCTGATATTGGATGAACCGCTTCATGGACTCGATACATACAACCGCCGTCGGGTCAAGAAGATTATAGAGGCATTCTGCCATCGTCGGGATAAAACGATGATTATGGTAACCCACTATGAGAATGAATTGCCGCAAACAATTACTAACCGTTTATTCTTGAAGCGAAACCGCTGACCAGATAATAATTAGTCAAGCAAAGATAATAAAGGACTAGCAGGAACCATTTATGGTGTAAATCGTTATATTTGTAATATCAACCATCTAAACATTTATATCATGAAGTTTTTTATTGATACGGCAAATTTAGAACAGATTCGGGAGGCCTATGACTTGGGCGTACTCGACGGAGTTACCACTAATCCTTCGCTTATGGCAAAAGAAGGTATCAAAGGAGTGGAGAACCAGCGTAAGCACTATGTGGACATCTGTAATATTGTGCAAGGCGATGTGAGTGCCGAGGTGATAGCTACCGACTATGAAGGCATGATTAAAGAGGGTGAAGAATTGGCAGCCTTGAATCCGCATATCGTAGTGAAGGTGCCTTGCATTGCAGAAGGTATCAAGGCCGTTAAATACTTCTCGGGCAAAGGTATCCGTACAAATTGTACTCTGGTATTTTCTGTCGGTCAGGCATTGCTTGCAGCCAAGGCAGGTGCAACGTATGTTTCTCCGTTTGTGGGGCGTCTCGATGACATCTGTGAGGATGGCATTGCATTGGTTGCGAAGATTGTAGAGATGTACCGTTATTATGGATATACCACCCAGGTACTTGCCGCCTCTATCCGTCATACGGCACATATCATGCAGTGTATAGAGGTGGGTGCTGATGTGGCTACTTGTCCGCTTTCGGCCATTAAGGGTTTACTTAATCATCCGCTGACCGATTCCGGTCTGAAGAAGTTCCTTGAAGATTACAAACGCGTGAACGGATAAACTTAAAATATCCTATAAGCCTATCTTTCAATGTAATTATTGACTAATATTGGTGAGAAATAGAATAAAAAGATTTATTTTTGCACCTTATATTTAGATATACAATAAGGCACCGATGAAAGATAGGCTCATAGGATTTATTAAGACATACTGCTTGTTTGTCTGCATTTTTGTGTTGCAGAAACCACTATTTATGCTGTTTTACAAATCGCTGTATCCGGATGCCTCGTGTGCGGACTGGTTCAGTGTCATTTGGCATGGGTTACCTTTAGACCTATCTCTGGCTGGTTATCTGACAGCTATTCCCGGTTTTCTTTTCATAACCTCTGTATGGACACTTTCTAAATCCCTTCATCGCATCTGGTGCGGCTATTTCCTCTTCATTTCAGTACTTATCTCCATAATTTTTACTGTCGATTTAGGATTATACGAGTATTGGGGGTTCCGTTTGGATGCTACTCCGTTATTCTATTTCTTTTCCTCCCCTAAAGACGCAGTGGCCAGTGTCAGCATTTGGATGGTGCTGGGGGGAATTGTGGCAATGGCTGTTTATGCTGTCGTGCTGTATGCTGTTTTCTACGGCATCTTGCTGCAGAAGAAGCTGTTGCTGCGGATGAAACTGCCTTATCGTCGCCTGAAGGTGTCAGGTATATTGTTGCTGATGACGGGGTTACTGTTTATTCCTATCCGTGGAGGCTTTACAGTATCTACCATGAATGTGGGGAAAGTCTATTTCAGTGCCGAGCAGCGTCTGAACCATGCAGCTATCAACCCTGCATTCAGTCTGATGGAATCTCTTGCCAAGCAGAAGGACTTCAGCAAGCAGTACCGTTTTATGGAAGCTGCGGAGGCCGACCGGCTTTTTAAAGACATGCTTGAACCCGCAGGTGCCGGTGGTCAAACGGAAGAGACAGATTCTGTGCTGCAACCTGCCGATTCACTGCATACTTTATTCAATACTCAGCGTCCCGATGTACTCTTTGTGATTCTTGAGAGTTTTTCCTCCAGGTTGATGACAGCTTTGGGAGGTGAGCCGAATATTGCCGTCCATCTGGATAGCTTGAGTAAGGAAGGGGTGCTCTTTACGAACTTCTACGCCAACAGTTTCCGTACGGACCGTGGGCTGGTGGCTATCTTGAGTGGCTATCCTGCCCAGCCCACTACTAGTATTATGAAGTATCCCCGTAAAACGCAGTCCATTCCTGCCATTGCAGGCAGCTTGCGGAAGGCGGGTTATGGTACCAAGTATTATTATGGCGGTGATGCCGACTTTACCAATATGCGTTCCTACCTGATGTCATCAGGCTTTGAAGACATTGTTTCCGACCAGGATTTTCCCGTAACGGAACGTTTAAGTAAGTGGGGGGCGCACGACCATCTCGTATTCAACCGTCTGCTGGAAGACTTGAAAGCCGAAGCTGCCGAAGGAACTGCCGAAGAGAAAACTCCTCATTTCCGTGTCTTGCAGACCTCCAGCAGCCACGAGCCTTTTGAAGTACCTTTCCGTCGTCTGGAGAATGACCGGCTGAACGCCTTTGCCTATACGGATAGTTGTGCAGGCGATTTTGTAAGACAGTTCCGTGAGCTTCCCCAGTGGAAGAATACGGTGATTGTGTTTGTTCCAGACCACTTGGGAGCTTATCCCGAACATATCGACAATTTGTCGGTAGAACGCTACCGGATACCTCTGTTGATGGTGGGCGGTGCTGTCCGAGAGCCGAGGCGCATTGACGTCTATGGCTCGCAACATGATATTGCAGCCACGTTGCTGGCTCAATTGGCGCTGCCCCATGATGAGTTTGTTTTCAGTAAAGATATGCTTAATCCCGCTTCCCCTCATTTCGCGTTCTTTACCGTACCCGATGCTTTCGGTATGGTGACAGCGGACAACCAGGTGATATTCAATTGCCAGGCAGGTGCTGTGGTAGTGGATGAGGGCACGGCAAAGGGAAAGAACTTGCCGTTGGGCAAAGCCTATCTGCAGAAATTGTATGACGATATAGCAAAAAGATAAAGGAAGATAATTAAAGTATAAGAGTATAAAGTATGACAGCACTTATGGATGTCTTGCAAGGGGCGATAGATATAGACACAAACATATTCCTTTTCATCAATGGGATGCACAACACCTTTTTCGATTACTTTATGAGTGCCTACAGCGGTAAGTGGGTCTGGGTGCCGATGTATGCTGCCATTTGGTATGTGATGCTGCGCAACTTCCATTGGAAAGTGACTTTGTGCTGCATGGTCGGTCTGGCACTCGTAATTACCATTGCCGACCAGACGGGGGCAACATTGATACGCCCGTATGTGGAACGCCTTCGTCCCGCCAATCTGGAAAATCCCATATCCGACATGGTGCATATCGTAAACGGACATCGAGGAGGGCGTTATGGATTCCCCTCCTGTCATGCTGCCAATACTTTTGGCCTGGCATTCTTTGTCTGGTTTCTTTTCCGTAAACGATGGCTCACTGTGTTTATGATGGGATGGGCGTTGCTGACCTGCTATTCACGTGTCTACTTGGGAGTGCATTATCCGGGCGATCTCATCGCGGGAACATTGGTTGGATTGATTGCCGCATACATTGTATATCGCCTTTTCCTGAAAGTCAGCGGGTATAAGACCATGAAGAAAGTCCCCCATATTTATGCTCCCATATTGGTGGGCGGATTGACGATAGTTGGGATATTGATATATTCCACGGTGATGATATTGCAGGCTCAGAACTGATGATTTATCGTCACCATTGCTTCCCTCGGACGTATATTTAGTCGTGAAGTGTAGCTTTGCGTGGTGGAATACGTTGTGTAAGCATACTCTTTTTTGTTGAACAGGTTGTTGAGGCTTGCTTCCAATCTCCATTTTTTTCTTTTATAGATAAGGGATGCATCTGCGAACACGGTGTTGAGATGTGCGTCCCCTCCTAAGTCATTCCGGTAATGCTCGCCGGATAGCCGTAGGTCTACCTGCCCGATACTGAATGTGAGATGTAGCCGTTGTACGAAGTCCAGTAATGGGGTGAGACGGGTATCACTTCCTATCTTACTGCCGCCATAGCCTAATGTGGCATGATATTCCGCTTCAAAAACATCTGCGGGAGACCAGATTATTTTAGGCTCTGCTTTCAGATAATCATAACGATAGGTCTGCAGAAGACTTTGCCGGTTACCCTCGCTGTCAGCCAGGCGGGTAAGCTGTTCGCCACTGCTGCGACTGAGTAGTAGGGTGAGTGAGGTTTTCAAATGCCAGTCGTATATACCTTTGGACAAAGTACTGCTGAGATTCCAGCTATCGTTATGGTTCGGTAGTTCACGACGAGTGTAGACAATGGCATTTTCGGAAACACTCTGTTCGAAAAGAGTATTCCGGTTGCTGCGGCTGTAGGTTAGTGCGGCAGTGATGAAAAATTCCTGTACAGTGTTTTTGTACTCTCCGTAGAGATTGTAGGTTTGCGTGAGGCTGGTAGGGAAAAGTCCGTTGCCGTCTCGCCAGGTGCGGTAATCAGTTTGGTAGAGTCCCGGATACAAGTCGGAGAAGTCTCCTGCCGAGCGTTTCAGACTGCCATAAAGGGAGAACGTCCAATGATAATCCAGTTTATAGCGCAAATACATGGACGGATTGAAGAACAGGAACGAACGCTGTTGTGAGAAATACCGATCTGCTTTCAGAGGAAGCGAAAGTGTAGCCAGCCATTTTCCACGTTCCAGCTGGAAGTAGGGGGTAATATGCAATGACAGATGCGAAGCATTGAAATCATTGGGCTGTCTTGTCGGAGTATATTTCAGGGTAGCCCGTTCTCCTTGTATTCCTGCCTTATATTGTTGGGTAAATCCATCATACTTTCGTAGATATGCGGCACTGTTATCTGTGTAGAAGTTGTGCTGGTTGAATTTACTTTTTCCTTCTTCGAGTAGTAAGGATGCAGGCTGGTAAGCATACTGTGTCGTCGAACGAAATTCCCAGGTTCCGCTTTCCCGGTTTCGGATAAGATTGAAGTAGTTTCCGGCACTTAGCTGTGACGTTTGCAGAGTTTGTCCCAGTTCCTCCGAACGTCCGCGATTTATTTCTCCGTCTACGGTGAAGCGGTTGGATATATAATTCCGGCTGCTGTTATCTTCATAACGCAGTTCCAGATTAGCGATGTCACTTCTCAGACGATAATGGTAGGTTTCGTCTATTTGTATGGTATCTGTCGGTTGATAATAGATTTGGGTATTTCCCCGTTGCTGTTGGATTAGCTCATGAGTATATCCGGCTTGCAGGCGTAAGCTGCGGTCATCATTCCATTTGTACATACGGTTGCCGTTCAGGGTGTGGGTTTCATTGAATAATAAGCGATTCTTGTCTAATGGTGCGCTGATGCCCGGCTGGGAGAGAAAACCGGAAAGCGGAACTTGTTGCTGGCCATTTCCGGTCAGTTTGGTTTGCTCGTTGCTGAGGTCCTTGCCATTGTTATTCGTCTTGTAATTATAGACACTCTGTTTTCCTTTACCCAGTTGAAGGGCATTCAGTCTGCCTTCCCACAGGATTTTGTTGTTGTCACTCCATCCGGTTCCCAGAGTACCGTTTGCTATCCATTGATCGCGTGCTTTCGGATCGAGTTTTAGGTTTAATGCCACTTCGTCGGAATTGATTTTTCCTTTCAAGGCCTTTACTGACTGATAGTTCTCCATGATTTCCGCACTCTTTACGGCTTTGGCGTTCAGATTGTTGTTGATTTGGTTATAACGTCCGCCTGTCACGTCCATTCCTTCCACAAAGTAGTGGTCGATGGCTTTCCCTTTATACTTAACCTGTCCGTTTTCATCTACATCCACGCCCGGAAGTTTCTTCAATACATCCTTTATGTGCACATCTTTAGATGAAGCAAACTGTGCCAAGTCATATCTCACCGTATCTTTTCGGGTATTGATACGTCCGGGACGTATTTGTACTTCTTTTAATACGATGGCTTCCGGTTGTAGGCTGAGATTCAGGATTCCTGCCGCATTGATATTCCGCATTTCTCTCTTATAGCCTAACAAAGAAATATTGAGTTGCAGCATTCCGCTATGCTTCCACGGCAAAGAAAATTGTCCTTTGGCATCGGTCAATGCATAGTCTATCGTTGTGTGTCCGCGTAATACACTAATCATTACAGCTTCCAGCGGTTGATTGGTTTCTGCATCTGTTATCTTGCCGCTCAACGTCTGGGCGTAGGTAGGCGACAAGAAACTAAAGAGAAACAGGAAAAATAGAATGATAGTTTTTTTATTCATACACTGCAATAATTGATTGTTTGGCAATTGAAGTTTGTTGAAATTTTTATACGATTATGGTGATTTCGTAATTTGTTGATTATCAATGCGTAAAAAGAGGATGTTTAAGTATACGACTGAATGGCATTCACTATACGACTGAATAGGGTTCAGTATACGACTGAAATGCATTCAGTATGCGATAGATTTCACGAATGCTTACGGGTGTGGAGAAATATTATCGTTCCAGTGGATTATAAGGAACGTTTTTCGGGTTCTTGGTTGCATTGCCGTGTTCATCACTAACCTTAACGGTGACGTTCGGCATGCTTCCGGTGATAAATCCTACCGGATCGGCATAATAACGTTCGTGCACTTTGTTGTATGCTTTGCGGTTCATCGGTTCGTGCTTCTTTCCGTCGAAAAGTATCGGCCGATATGTGTGGCATTGCTCTACACCTGTGGCAGTGAATGAATAATGCCCTTCACTGTCTTCGGCTTTCAGTATCAGTCCGGGCAGTCCGCAAAGCTTCCATGGACCTTCGCTTATGGGTATTTCTGCAGTAAACCATGCCGTCCATGTACGGCCTTTTAATTGACATTCGGCTTTGCTGCAAAGGTAGGAGAGGACACTATCGTTTTCTGCCAGTATCTTCCACTGCGGACGTTCATCCGTTTCTTCGCAACGCAGGCGCGTCATGCCTGCCACTTCATCGAGGGTCGTTACTTTTCCGGCAGGATAACCTCTGAAGGTTCGTTCGCTCAGTTTGCTTGTTCCGTATTGTTTCAGATGTTCATTAATCGTTTCCTGCGAGGCTTTATTGGCGAAGTCTACTGCCAGTACAGAGTCGCAAACATACTTGGTGTAACTGTAGAACTTAGAGAGATTTTTACCGACTTCCAGCATCATGGTTTCTTCCGTAACATTTTCCGGCTTTTCCGTATTACTGATACAGCGCGTTTCATATTGCACAAGGATTTGTGCTTCACCGATGGTATCATTCTGTATTTTCGTTCCATCAGAAACGATGATTTGTGCCTTCGCTTGTGATGCGAACAATATAGCGAGACACAGATTGAGGAAAATAATTCTTGCACTCATAGTTTTTACATTTTTAGAGGTTTTACATATTGCTTCCAGCGATTATTGTACTGCAAAACTATGCGGATTTTGCTTCAGAAGAGGCTGAAAGTTATTACTGAAATATTACTCAATGCATAATATCTGCCTCGCACGTACCTATATTTGCAAGCTAACTTCTACCTTTGTCGGTACTAAATGAAAGTCTTTCTAAGTGAGACTAAAAAAGAACAATTATGGAACAACGGATTAAGATCGTTTGGATATTCTCCATCGCATCGATACTGCTTATTACCTGCGGACAGGTCTACTGGTTGCGTAATCAGTATCAGTATATGAATGATGAACAAATCAATGGTATTTATGATTGCATCTTGCAGACCACCCAACAGTATGACTCTATCCGTACTCCCCAACCCAAAAAGGTGCTTAGCAATACCAATATGTTCTTCTATCACTTGAGCAAATCCATTGATTTGGAAAAGCGGACCACTATCGACGAATTAATTTTGGGTGTTCTGAAAGGGCGGGACTTGGAGAGCTTGGGCCAAAAGAATATAGAAACTCTCAAAATAGAGCAGCAAGACTCTGCCAGTACAGATGATAAAGAGAGAGAGGCAAAGCGTAGGAAATGGGCATTGGCGTTAGACACCCTTTTGCCGGAAGAGCGGCTCATTGCGAAGGATTCATTCAAAATCAATATGTCCGATAAAGATGCTCCTAATTTGAACTCTATTATTAATCTTTATCGTTTGGAGTTGGATGTGCCTTTTGCGTTGCAGCAATTTGATTCCTTGCTTGCCATACGTTTGGACGAACAAACGTTTACTACGCATCTGGTGGTTTCCGAAGATTCCATTTACCAGTGGAATGCGGAACTGAAACGGCAAGGTACATTGTTCAATCCATATATAGAAGTAATGTATCCTTATAATCCCCTGAAACGCCAGTTTGTGCTTGTTTCCGTGAAGGTTTCACCTCATGTGGTACTTGTGCGTATGGGTTGGCAGTTAGTGGGCAGTACATGTCTGATATTTCTGCTGGGGCTTTGTCTGCTGTTTCAGATAAAAACCATCTTGAAGCAACGGCGGATAGACGAACTGCGAAAAAGCTTTGTAAACACTATGATACATGAACTGAAACGTCCCGTCCAGGCTCTGAAAATGTGTATCGCCTTTCTCAATGACAAGTCTATGCGAACAGATGAGAAAGCGATGGATGAAGTGATTCACGATTCCATGTCCGAGCTGGATAACTTGTCGGCCTATCTTTCAAAACTACGTGATATGACGCGTGCCGATGATGAACACACGCAGCTTTCCGTCCGTACATTTGATATAAAGACGAGTTTGGAAAAGCTTGTCCGGCTTTACCATGTTCCTGAGGATAAGGATGTTGCTATTGAAACCCATTTCAGTTCGGAGACTCTGGTAACGGCAGACCCGGTGCATGTTTCTAATATTATCAGTAATTTGATAGAGAACGCCGTAAAGTATTCGGGCAAGTCTGTGCATATTGTTGTAGATTGCCTTTTGCAGGATCACCAATTGACGATACGGGTGTCTGATGATGGCATCGGCATTCCGGTTTCCGAACAGAACCGTGTATTCGATAAGTTCTATCGGGGCAGTAATCTTCCCGACCGTTCGTTGCCCGGCATTGGTCTGGGGTTGAGCTATGTAAAGTTGCTGGTAGAGGCGCATCATGGAAGCATTTCTTTAAATAGTCAGGCAGGCAAGGGAACAATGATTGAAATTAATATTCCTCAATAAGTCCGTGCTAACCCGCATAATCCCTACTCTAAAATAACCAATGATATGAAAGCCTTGAAAATACTTTTTGCCGATGATGATTTGAAATATTCAATGCTGCTGAAGCGCTTTCTTGAGAAGGAAGGCTATGAAGTGACTTATGCCGGAAACGGGAAAATTGCTCTGGAACAATTTCCGCTCATAAAGCCTGATTTGGTATTGCTCGATATCAATATGCCCGGTTACAATGGCTTTGAAGTGGCTGAACGCATCCGCGAGATGGATAAACACGTCCTGATCTTTTTCCTTTCCGACCGTAGCGATAAGGCCGACCGCCTGCAAGGATTCCAACTGAAGGCGAACGATTATCTTGCCAAACCTTTCTATCCGGAAGAGCTGACAGCGCGTATCCGCGAGCGTTTCACTTCGCAGTTGTCCGGCGTGGCGGAGGATGAGATGTATGCTTTCGGCCATTCCGTGTTCAATTACAGTACGAACGAGATTCGTACGGGAAATAGTAAGGTGCTGATTACTTCCCGTCAAGCCGATATCCTTCGCTTGCTTGCGCTGAATGTGAATAAGACTGTCAGTCGCGATACGTTGCTGGATGCTGTGTGGGGCACTGCCTCGTATGCCAACTCCCTTGCCTTGAATGTACAGATGTCCTATCTGCGGCGGTCGCTAAAAAACGACCCGAGCGTGAGGATTGAGTCGTTGATGAAAAAAGGGTATATGCTTGCCGTTCTCTGAAAACATCTTTATCTTTGGATTGTTATACAAACAAGACACTTCAAAAAAAAGAGAGCTTATGATGAGTTTAGGAGGATGGATGAATAAAGTCCTGATAGGTTGGGGGATAGACCCGAAGTTTGCCGATATGTTTGACGAGACGATTATTGCACTGCTGATGGTGGGGCTTTCGATAGGGCTGGACTATTTGTGCCAGGCAATCTTCGTTGGCGGTATGAAGCATTATACCCGGCGCTCTCCCCATCAGTGGAATACGTTGCTGATGAAACGCAGGGTGATACACCATTTGATACATATTCTGCCGGGAATCCTCATCTACTACCTGCTGCCCATGGCCTTTGTGCGTGGAAAGGATATGCTTGAGTTCTCACAAAAGGTGTGTGCTGTCTATATCATTGTGGCGGTGCTGCTTACTATCAACGGCTTGTTGCTGGTGATGCTCGATGTTTATAACATGAAGGACAAGCAGAAGAACCGTCCGCTGAAAGGCTTCGTGCAGGTATTGCAAGTGCTACTGTTTTTTATCGGAGGCATCATAGTGGTTTCAGTGCTGATAGGCAAGTCTCCTATGACCTTGTTTGCCGGTCTGGGCGCATCTGCGGCTGTACTGATGCTGGTATTTAAGGACAGCATTCTGGGGTTTGTAGCCGGCGTGCAGCTCTCTGCTAACGACATGTTGCGGATAGGGGACTGGATAGCGCTGCCGGGTGGCGTTGCCAATGGAGTTGTAGAGGAGATTACGCTGAACACGGTCAAGATACGCAACTGGGACGAAACCATCTCGACCGTACCGCCGTATACCCTGGTGAACAACTCCTTCCAGAACTGGCGCGGCATGCAGGAAAGTGGCGGGCGACGGGTAAACAAGAATATCTTTCTGGATATGACTACCTTGAAGTTCTGCACTCCGGAAATGCTGGATAATATCCGCAAGGAAGTCCCCTTGATGGCCGACTATCAGCCTGCAGAAGGAGAGGTGCCAACCAATGCGCAGCTCTATCGTATCTACATCGAACGCTATTTGTGCAGCCTGCCGGTGGTGAACCAGGAGATGGACTTGATTATCAGCCAGAAGGAACCCACGACGTATGGGGTACCCATCCAGGTATATTTCTTCTCTCGCAACAAGGTATGGAAAGAGTACGAGCGCATTCAGTCCGACATCTTCGACCACTTGCTGGTGATGGTACAGAAGTTTGACTTGAAACTGTATCAGTATTCCGACTAATATATCAACCGGAACTCCGCATATACAGGCAAGTGGTCGCTGTATCCTCCTTGATACTTCATCCCGTAGTAGGTGCGGAAGGGTTGCTGCCCTCCGTATTTCTTGTCTCTTGTCAGTAGGAAGGGCAGGCAGAATACGTCTGCCTTCGCTTCCTCTGTATATAGCGGTGCGTGTTCTTGCAGCAGCGTACCCGATACGATGATGTGGTCCAGCAGTCCCCATTCTCCTTGATACTTGTAGCTGCCGAAGTGCTTGCGTGTCTTGGTTTTTCTTGCCAGTAGATGGTAAAGTTTTTGTGGACGTAGAGAGTCTTGCAATGTTGACGGTGCTGCTGCCTCCAACACCTCCTTTACCGATTTATTCTCCGGATAATCGTTGAAATCCCCTAAAAGGACTATTTGCGGATGTTGGCGTATCGTGTATAGGCTGTCTATAGCATGCTTCACCTTTCGGGCAGCCAGTAGCCGGTAGGGTTCAGACTCTCTTGCCCCTCCCGAACGGGATGGGAAGTGAGCTACCAGTACATCAAGCGTATCCCGGTTCAGCAACAATCCGCTGACGTGAAGAATGTCCCGTGTGGGACGGCTATTCTTCCGGGGCTTGTCTACGGGGAGGCTCTGATAGGAAAGCAGTTTGAAAAGATTACGTTGATAAAGCAGCGCTACGTCGATGCCGCGTTCGTCGGGAGATTGTGTCATCACATACCGGTAGTCTGCTTCGCGCAAGGCAGAGTAGCGGGTAAGGTCGCGCATCACACTGTCATTCTCCACCTCACACAAGGCAACAAGGGCGGGCGGCGTCCATCCTCCGGTGGCGATGATGACGCGGGCTATATTATCCAGTTTCTTTCTGTATTTAGAGTAGTTCCAATGCCGGGTGGCATCCGGCAGGAACTCGTAATCATTCTTTAGTGTGTCATGTCGGAAGTCGAATAGGTTTTCTACATTGTAGCTTACTATCCGAAACGTGAGGGTATCTCTTCCTTCTTGCCCGTACAGACTGATGTACGGGCAGAGAAGGAAGAGTATAACTCCTATCTTATGGATAACGTTCATACAAACTATTTCCGTTCCCCTTTAAGGAACGCGGGATATTTATTTCACCGGAATGTGCTTCAGTATATCCAGCAGATGGTCCCAGAACTTCTGTACGGTAGGAATCAGCATCCGTTCGTCGGGAGAGTGCACACCCTGCAGGGTAGGTCCGAAGGAAATCATGTCCAGTGCCGGGTATTTGTCAAGGAACAGTCCGCATTCCAGACCTGCATGGATAGCTTTTACCTTGGCATCTACACCGAACAAACGTTTGTAGGAATCAACAGCCACTTCCAGGATTTCTGAATGCGGGTTGGGCTTCCAGCCCGGATATCCGTCGCCGAACGATACGGCTGCTCCACCCATTTCGAATACAGTACGCACCATATTGGCAATGTCTTGTTTGGAGGAGGCGGTAGAGCTGCGCTGGCTGGTCTCGATGCGGATGATATGGCCGGGTTTCATCTTTACGGAGGCCAGATTGGTGGAGGTTTCCACCAGCCCCGGAATGTCTTGGCTCATGGCATACACACCGTGAGGTGCGGCATAGATGGTTTGCAGCAAGCGCTTGGCGGTATCTTTGTCAATGGCTTTGGGACGGGCTGCTTCCGATTCGAGTACGAATTGGAGGTCCGGGTCAACGACGGCATATTCTGCCTCCACTTCGGCGGCAAAGACATTCAAGTCTGTGCGCAGGGCATGCTTGTCGGCATCGGGTATGGCAATTACCGCGTGTGCTTCGCGGGCAATGGCGTTGCGCAGGTTACCACCGTCTATTTCGCAAAGGTACATGTCGTACTTCTGGGATGCCTGGCTCAGGAAGCGGTTCAGCAGCTTGTTGGCATTGCCGCGCCCCAGGTGTATGTCGCCGCCGGAGTGTCCGCCTTTCAGCCCCTTTACCTGCACTTTGCAGCAGAAATATCCTGCCGGTACGTCCACTTCCCGGTAGGTGAATTCGGCAACGGAATCTATACCTCCTGCACAGCCGATGAAGAGCTCGCCTTCATCCTCGGAATCGAGGTTCAGCAGAATGTCTCCGTTCATGAAGCCTTCTTTCAATGCAAAAGCACCGGTCAGTCCGGTCTCCTCGTCCACGGTGAACAGGCATTCGATAGGGCCGTGCTCGATGCTGTCGTCGGCAAGGATAGCCAGTTCGGTGGCTACACCGATGCCATTGTCGGCTCCTAAGGTAGTACCTTTGGCTTTCAGCCATTCACCGTCAATTTCGGTTTCGATAGGGTCGGTCAGGAAGTCGTGCTTCACGTCGTTGTTCTTTTCACATACCATGTCGATGTGCGATTGAAGTACGACAGTCTTGCGGTTTTCCATACCCGGAGTAGCGGGTTTCTTTATCAGAACGTTTCCGGCTTCGTCCACCTTCGTTTCCAACTTATGTTTTTCTCCGAATGCTTTTAAGTAAGCAATGATTTTCTCTTCCTTCTTCGAAGGGCGCGGCACTTGGCAGATTTCCTCGAAATAGTGAAATACACCAGCCGGTTTCAAGTCTTTTTTTTCCATAATTATCTGAATTAGCGGCTGCCTTACATGTGTTTATGCAGCCTTCATTATCAATTGTCAAATATCAATTCTCCATTAAATTAACCACTTATTGCTAAATATGGTTAAATTGATTGACTATTTTATTCCCCTTTCTCTTTTTTTAGAGTAAAAAAGGCGAGTTAGTCCAACCAAAGCCCTATATTTGCACCCACAAAAATAGTAAAAACACTATTTTCATGTAACAAAATTAATGGAAATGCTTGATACAATATTGATAACTCTGTTAATAGTTGCTATTTGCATTGTTTTATTGGGTGTGAAGGTCTTTTTTGTGAAAGGCGGCAGGTTCCCTAACGGGCATGTCAGTGGCAATAAGGCAATGCGCGATAGAGGTATCGGCTGTGTGCAGTCGCAGGACAGAGAAGCACAACGCAAATCCCGTTTTTCCATTGATGAACTGGAAAAAGCCTTAAACGATAGTATGAACTAATTTTAAAAAACAATATTTATCAATTATGAAGAGATTAAACTACCTCATGAACGGTCTGGCAGCTCTCGCACTGATCGTTTTATTTGCTCAATGTGCCGGCAATACTGATAAACAGACAACAAACGCTCCTGCACAAGCCGGCGGATTATCGGAAATGAAAATTGCTTATGTTGAAATAGATACGCTTTTGGCAAAATACAACTATTGCATAGACTTGAATGAGGCTATGGTGAAGAAGGGCGAGAATGTCCGTCTGACATTGAACCAGAAAGCCAGCGAACTGGAGAAGCAGAAGCAGGAATTCCAGACAAAGTATCAGAACAACGCTTATCTTTCTCAGGAGAGAGCACAGCAGGAATACAACCGCATTGCAAAGTTGGAGCAGGATTTGCAGAACCTGAGCAACAAGCTGCAGTCTGAACTGATGAGTGAGAATGAAAAGAATAGCCTGCAACTGCGTGATTCTATCAACGCTTTCCTGAAGGAGTACAATAAGACAAAAGGTTACAGCATGATTATCAGCAATACGGGTTTTGACAACCTGCTCTATGCAGACAGTGTCTATAACATCACCCGTGAGATTCTGGATGGTCTGAATGCAAGATACTCTTCTCCGGTGAAGAAATAATATTTATCCTATGATATAAAAAAGGATGTACCGAAAGTACATCCTTTTTTTATAGGTCTCTCCCCCGACCCCTCCCCCGTAGGGAGGGGAGTTTTGAAGTTGCTCTTGTTTGTATTTTGTAGGACTATCTCTGTCCCCCTCCCTACGGGGGAGGGGCTAGGGGAGAGGCTTTTAATGCTCCGATTGTACGCTTTACCCGCTCCGCAGTAGTGATGGTGTGTGTGTATTCATCAATATGTACCGTTCCTCCCATAGAGACGGCGGAATTATGATAGAGCATGGAGCTCTCGATATTTTCCCTGGCGGAGAAATGAAATTCGCGGATGCCGGTTTCTCGGGCAATGTGGGCTATGTTGGCTTCATTCACCCCACAGCCTGCCAATAGAATGATTCGGTCTGATGCTTGTTGTTGGAGCTCTTTCAGAAGGGGAATGCCTCGCTCTGCTGTAGGTTGCTGTCCGGAAGTTAGGATGCGGTTGCATCCTAATTCGATAATATCTTCTATTGCTTTTTGTGGATTTCTGCATACATCGAAAGCACGGTGGAAGGTGACGGACATCCCTTGTGAGGCTTTCATAAGCTGCTCCATCAATGGAATGTCTACATCTCCTTCTGCCGTCAGGCAACCGAACACGACTCCGTCAGCGCCTAGACGGCGGGCATTCTCTATGTCTTTCAGCATGATGCGCTGTTCGGTGGAGGAGTAAAGGAAGTCTCCTCCACGGGGACGGACAATGATATGCAATTTGGTCTGCTGCAATACTTCCCGTGCGATGAGGATATCGCCGTATGAGGGGGTTGTCCCTCCCTCGGGGATGCCTGCGCATAGTTCCACCCGGTCTGCTCCGCCGGCTTGTGCGGCAATACAACTCTCTACAGAGTTGGCACAAACTTCAAACTGATAATCTTTCATTTTGTAAAGTTATGGTTGTGGTGCAAAAATAAGAAAAGGGTGAATACGAATTCACCCTTTTCTGCATTTATTTTCTTTTCTGATGTTACTTTGCGTAGCTCACCGCACGTGTCTCACGGATAACGGTAATCTTCACCTGACCCGGATAAGTCATTTCGTCCTGAATCTTCTTGGCGATTTCACCGGAAAGGTTCTCCGTCTGCTTGTCGTCAATCTTGTCTGCACCGACAATGACACGCAGCTCACGGCCTGCCTGGATGGCATATGTCTTTGTCACTCCCGGATAGGACATGGCCAGTTGCTCAAGGTCGTTCAGGCGCTTGATGTAGGCTTCTACGATTTCGCGGCGTGCTCCCGGGCGTGCTCCTGAAATGGCATCGCATACTTGTACGATGGGGGCCAGCAGGCTGGTCATTTCCACTTCGTCGTGGTGGGCACCGATGGCGTTGCAGATGTCTGGCTTTTCCTTGAACTTTTCTGCCAGCTTCATACCATAGAGTGCATGCGGCAATTCCGGTTCCTCATCGGGTACCTTGCCTATATCATGCAGCAGTCCGGCACGTTTTGCTTTCTTCGGGTTGAGTCCCAGCTCTGATGCCATCACAGCGCAAAGATTGGCTGTCTCGCGTGCATGCTGCAAAAGGTTCTGGCCGTATGAAGAACGGTATTTCATCTTACCGATAATGCGGATAAGTTCCGGATGCAGACCGTGGATGCCCAGGTCGATAGTAGTGCGTTTACCGGTTTCGATGATTTCCTCTTCTACCTGCTTGCGTACTTTGGCAACTACCTCTTCGATACGTGCCGGGTGGATACGTCCGTCTGTTACCAACTGGTGCAATGCCAGACGTGCAATCTCACGGCGAACCGGGTCGAAAGCTGACAATACGATAGCTTCCGGAGTATCGTCTACCACAATTTCCACACCGGTGGCAGCTTCCAGGGCGCGGATGTTGCGGCCTTCGCGACCGATGATACGTCCCTTTATTTCATCTGATTCGATGTGGAATACGGTTACTGAGTTTTCAATGGCTGTTTCCGTAGCCACGCGCTGGATGCTCTGTATCACGATGCGCTTGGCCTCTTTGCTTGCCGTCAGCTTGGCGTCGTCCATGATGTCGTTAATGTAGGACTGGGCCTGCGTTTTGGCTTCTTCCTTTAGGGATTCTACCATGCGCTCTTTGGCTTCTTCGGCAGAAAGTCCGGAGATAGCTTCCAGTTTTTCTATTTCCTGGCGCTGCATGTGCTCCAGTTCTTCTTTCTTCTTGTCTACGATGGACAGCTGGGCTTCCAGATTTTCTTTCACGGCTTCTGCTTCCATCTTCTTGCGCTGGATTTCTTCCTGGCGTTGGTTCAGTACCAATTCACGTTGTTTCAGCTTGTTTTCTGCCTGCTGTATCTTTTGGTTACGTTGGGCCACTTCTTTTTCCAAGTCCGCCTTCTTGTTCAGGAATTTTTCCTTTACTTCCAGCAACTTATTCTTCTTAATCACTTCCGCTTCCGCTTCCGCATCTCTCAGGATACCGTCGTATTTGTTTTTCAGCCCGTGCTTGAAGAACAAGTACGAGGCAAACCCTCCGACAATGAAGCAGGCAATGGATAATACTATTGTAACTACTGTCATTTTATTAATTTGTTTTTAGTATATAAATAAAAAAGCACTGCATAAAAGCTTGCTTTGATGAAGGGCAAACTTTTGTACAGTGCGCGAATTTCTCTCTTTTACCGACCCGACGGAGGGATTGCAGCTTATTGTTCCTTGAAATAGGTCTCCAATACCTCTGTCAGTTCCTTTATTTTAGCTGTATAGGGTTCAGTATCATTACGGTCCTTCAACTGAAGGTTTTCTAAAGCGAACTGATAGGCCACCATGGCTATAATTCTCTCTAGAGACACATTCTGATAATGCTCCCGATACGCATTGAGCCTGATATCTACCTGCTTAGCGGCTTCTCTTACCATTTCCTCGTCCTCACGGTTGATTGTGAGAGGGTAGGAGGCTCCTGCCATCTGCAGGTTTATCTTTATCTTATCGTTCATACATCCTCTTCTCTTTATTCATTCAACAAAGCGATGCATTTATCGACTTCACGCACTAATTTGGACAATCGCAGTTTCGTCTCTTTCACGTCACTGCCGTTAAGGCTGATTGTCGTAGCTGTTTTTAGGTTCGTGTAGTTAAGTTCCAGTTCCCGGTATTCAGCTTGTACCTTCCCGTATTCCTCCTCTTTGGCTTCAAGAAGTTGCTTTAGCTCAGCATTTTCGCGTTTTAATTCATCGTGCAGATAGATTAAATGCCGCAGTCTGGCTTCAAAGGTACTTAATAGCTTCTTTTCTTCGTCTGTCATCACTACACCAAAATTGTACACAAAAATACGATTTACTTGGAGATTACAAAAACTTTTCGGAGAAAATGTGTTGTAGAAGTGCCGAAATAACCGAAATGGCCTATGAAAGCTTGGTTTCGGGGGATTGAAAAGGGGCGGACTGTTTATCAAAAGATAGGATATGTGGATAGGTGTGGGACTATTGGTTTTCTGCAAGGATTCTCTTCCTTTCTTTTCAAACGCTTAGTATTTCTGTTGCTAACTATTAATCGTCCGACAGTTGTTGAATTATCGTCCAACAACTGTCGGACGATAATTAGACATATGTCGGACGATAATAAAACGGTTATCGGACGATTAATAGTTAGTAAGGCAGGAATTACTTTTTGCTGTTTCCGGAACTACTGCTTGGGAATGATTGGAATAATCTATAGTAAAGGAGGATGCAAAGAAATAAATAAAATAATTTATATAATAGTTTGGTTTATAAAATAAACTAATTATATTTGCAACATCTTAGATTGTCAATCGGGGAATATGTGCTGAAATGAATAAGAATTTAACTGATTAAAGATTATGGAAGATAAGATATTTGATATGGGGAAGCAGAAGCCGGTTGCTGGAGTGGTACGGGATAGTTGGCAGCATCAGCTTTGGTGGATATTTACTGTACTAACGGTGATGTGTTTGTATTGGCTTTCCAATATCGTGTTGTGGGTTCCCTGGAGTCATAGCCCCCGGTTGGGTATGTTGCTGATGCTTACTGTAAACCCTCTTTTCTGGGGGATAGGCATTTATGCTTGCTTGTCTTGTGGGAGTAATGCCGGGAATCTGATGAAGAAGGCGTTGTTTGTATCATTGGTTGCTGTGGGAATATCTTTACTTTCGGATTTTCTGTTTTTTGCAGTATGCATGGAGTCAAAGGATGTATGGCATATCACTACTTTTTATGGTTATGCCTGGTTGGTGATACTGGCTTTGGGTGAGGCTTTCTTTTTGCGTAAAAGCTTGTTGGCCAGATGTTATGTGGTGACGGTGAGAGTACTGCTGGTTTTAGTGGGCATTCTACTGTGTTTATGGATTCTTCAGTATACTCTTGTTTAATTCTGAAAGGAGGGAATATGGAAACCTGGTTTGTGTATATGCTTACGGCCAATTGGCTACTGATGCTTTTCTTGATATTGAATGTATTTGATGTTGAATAATAAATCTATTGGTTATGAATGACAGAGTGTTGAATGAGAAGGAGAGTTTGGAACTCATTGCTCAAATGATACAGAATACGAAGTCCCGGATGACTCGGAATTCCGGAGCTCCTTTTCTGATATGGGGATATACGACCATAATAGTGTCGTTATTGGTTTGGTTTCTGTTGAAGGAAACGGGAAATTATCATTGGCAATGGCTGTGGTTTTTGTTGCCGGCTATTTCCCTGCCTTCTACTTTATGGATTGAGCACAAACAGCCGAAGATGATTAAGACTTATATTGACCGTATTGTAGGATATGTATGGGCGGTATTCGGATTAGGGGGCTTTTTTGTTTCCTGGGTTTCCATCTTCTTCTGGAATATGTCTGTCCTTTTTGTCATATTACTGATGATGGGAATGGGGACGGCACTGACGGGACTGATTATAAAGATGAAGGTAGTGACAGTGTGCGGAGTGGTGGGAGCTTTGGCCTCTGTGGGGTGTATCTATGTACACGGTTTCGACCAAATACTGGTTTTTGCATCGGCTTTTGTTTTTATGATGGTGATACCGGGACATTACTTAAACGGAATGGCAAAGCAGGATAAATAAATATTTATTGATTATGGAAGACAAGAAACTGAACGAGAAAGAGAGTTTGGAACTCATCACTCAGATGATACAGAATACGCGTCGGAATTTGGACACAGGTAGCGGAAACATGTTTTTAGTGTGGGGATATGTGAGTGTATTGGTGACATTGACGGTGTTGGCGGGTGTGTACTTTACAAAGAATCCTCTCTGGATGTGGGGATTTTGGGGAATTCCCGTTATCGGGTATTTACTGACATTTCTTTTGATGCGTAAGCGTCAGAAGATGGTAAAATCTTACATTGACAAGATTTTAGTTCAGGTTTGGAGGATGTTTGGACTGATTTGTATGATATTTGTATTGATGGCTACGGATCTTGAACGGTATGAGGTTATTCTTCCTATGGGGGCTATTGTCATGTCGATGGGAAGTATCATTACGGGTTGCATCATTCGTTATACTACATTTTTTATCTTTCCGGCTATGGGGCTTATGTGGGGTATGAAGAGTTTCTTTGATGCACTGAATTCCGGAACGTCATACGTGTCTTTGGTTTGGTTTACCGGTGTGGTGGTCTTTGCCATGATTGTTCCGGGGCATATTTTGAACTATAAAGCCCGGAAAGAAGTTCACAACAGAAAGTGAGGTATAAGATGAAGACAATAAATAATGTTTTGGACAGATTTCTGCTCTCCTGGAAATTTATGGTATGGATGATTGTTTTGCTATTCATTTTATTTCCGGTTGCAATAAAAGAAGTTCAATGGGAATCTGTTGGAAATATGGTATTCTATACGTTGGGACATGCTTTTATTGGGGCTTCCTTTGTTGGGAATATCTCTCTATGCATTGTTGAAAAATAAATGGAAGAATAAAATTTGATATGTTTAAAGAACTGAACCCTTTGCTCCACAGTGAACTGCGGCTTGCGGTGATGTCGTTGCTCATCAGTGTTGAGGAAGCGGATTTTGTCTATATCCGCCAACAAACGAAAGCTACGGCAGGAAACCTCAGTGTGCAGTTGGATAAGCTCAGCAAGGCGGGTTATGTGGAGATAACAAAAACTTTTAAAGGAAAAATGCCTTGTACACTTTGTAGGATTACTCCGCAGGGAGTGGATGCCTTTGAAGAATATATAGAGGCGTTGAAATCTTATCTGGTGGGAAAATTATGATTTTCCTGAGAATTTGATGGGATTGATGGAAAATGGCAGTGTCTGATTAAAAACAATGAGAAATTATGAAAAGGAGTATTGTTTTATTTGTCCTCTTGTCTGCATTTGTAGTAGGCGTATGTATGGTCAATGCGGCTTGTGGAGCCTCATTGTCAAGAACTGAATCTGATGATGTACTGGACGGCATTCAGAAAAAAATTGAACTGGCTATGAACAATTGCTTTGTTCAAAATACTGCAGCTCCGCTCGATAGTCTGTTTACAAAGCTGAACAAACTTGAAGATGGGAATGGTATGGTTCCGTATTGGAAGGCTTATATTACCTACTATAAAAGTGTTTTCTATTTGAAACTTGGAAAGAAGGAAGATAGTGGGAAAGTGATAAAGGAAGCCTCCGCTATTTTGAATGATATAGGGAACAAAACTTCTGAAACCTATGCCTTATTAGCGCTTGTGCAGAGTTTTTCCATTCAGTTTGCTTCGGGTATGGAGGCAGGAAGAATATCTGCTGGCATTCGGGAAAATGCTGGGAAGGCTTTGGAACTGGACTCTACCAATGTAAGAGGTTGGTATGTATTGGGCAGTAACGATTATTACACTCCGGCTAGTTTCGGTGGCGGGAAGAAGGTGGAATATTATTTGAAGAAAGCTACTTCATCTCCTGACAAGAATACAGATGATTCCAGCCTGCCTACCTGGGGAAGAGAATACGCCTATGCTCTCTTGATTCAATACTATATGCAGAACGATAGGACGGATGAGGCCAAAAATTGCTTGCTGATGGCAGAGAAGGAGTATCCGGACAGTTATTTTATCGGCGAATATAAAAGGAAACTGGACGAATAATTTATCATTCTTCTGGAACCACTGTGCATTTAATTGCCTCAAAGGTAGGAATCTTCAAAAAAAGGTTTCTACCTTTGTCTTTTCTTCAAGGAGTAATTTTTTGAATAGGTAGGAACTACAAACAATGAATTGATATGAGAATCTTGGTTACTTATGCCGTACAAGGCGAATTTACTGAATTGAAATTTCCCGGACTGATAGGGGAGGAAGAGGTGCAGGTTGGCTATCTCCGTACCGGTGTGGGAAAGGTGAAATCGGCTTTTTATCTTTCTGAAGCGATAAGCCATGCGCAACCGGACTTGGTGGTCAATGTGGGTACGGCAGGGACTATCCGTCACCAGGTAGGAGATATTTTCGTATGCCGTCATTTTGTGGACCGTGATATGCAGAAGCTGGTGGAGCTTGGTATGGAGTATGAGATTGATTCAATGGATTTGTTGTCCCAAAAAGGATATTGTTTACACTGGCCGGCAGGCGGTGTATGTAATACGGGGGATACTTTCTTGACAGAACTCTCGGATGTGTCCGGTGATGTTGTGGATATGGAAGCCTATGCCCAGGCTTTGGTATGCCGTGCCAAGAATGTTCCTTTCATTTCGGTGAAGTACGTGACGGATATTATCGGGCAGAACTCCGTGAAACATTGGGAAGACAAGCTTGCCGATGCTCGGAAGGGGTTGGGAGAATTCTTCGAAAAATTGGGAGGAGTTTGATTAATGTGCTAATATGCCAATGTGCTAATTGGCTGCGCTATGTGTATATTAGACTCTCACACCGCAGGTCATTGGCACATTAGCACATTAATCACATTAGCACATTCATTTATCTCAACGTCTTGAATGACAGTATATGCCAAGTCACCCCCACAGCGACAAGGAACAATACTATCTTTATTTCTGTTAGTGGAATCAAGAAGAAGATGCAGTAAACCATTGTTCCCCACATCAGCAGTAGGGAGATGATTTTGGCACGTAGAGGGATGGCTTTGTTCTCGCGGAAGTTGCGGATGTAGGGACCGAGGCATTTGTGGTTCAGCAACCATTGGTACAGTCTGGGTGAGCCTCTGAAGTAGAGTGCTGCCGTGAGCAGCAGGAAAGGCGTGGTGGGCAGCAACGGCAGGAAGATGCCGATGATGCCGAGTGCCAAAGAAACTGTTCCCAAAATGATGCAGACGGTTTTCATGCGGCAAATGTAGGAAAAATAATAATATAGATAATATGTATGCGAATAAAGTAAAGAAGGTTGTTGCCGTCCACGACTTGTCGGGAGTCGGACGGGTGTCTCTGACGGTGGTCATTCCCATCCTTTCGTCTATGGGTTTCCAGGTGTGTCCGTTGCCTACAGCCGTATTGTCGAGCCATACCCAGTATCCGGAATTCTCTTTTCTGGACCTGACGGATGAAATGCCGAAGATTATTTCCGAGTGGAAGAAGCTGGAAGTACAGTTTGATGCCTTTTATACCGGCTATCTGGGTTCTCCGCGGCAGATACATATTGTTTCTGACTTTATTGATGACTTCCGCCGACCGGACGGTCTGGTTGTGGTAGACCCGGTGTTGGGTGATAACGGACGGCTTTATGCGAACTTCCACGAGTCCATGATTGATGAAATGAAACATCTCATCACCAAGGCCGATGTCGTTACCCCCAATCTGACGGAGCTGTTCTATCTGCTGGGTATTCCTTATAAGGAGATGAATACGGATGAGGAATTGAAGTCATACCTTCGCCAGCTTTCCGATTGTGGTCCCGAAGTGGTGATTATTACCAGTGTGCCCGTACGGGATGATAAGCATAAGACGTCCGTGTATGCCTATAACCGGAACGGTAACCGCTACTGGAAGGTTACGTGTCCTTACCTGCCGGCCCATTATCCCGGAACGGGGGATACGTTTACCAGTGTCATCACCGGGGCACTGTTGCAAGGCGACAGTTTGCCCATTGCCCTGGACCGTGCCACGCAGTTCATTCTGCAAGGTATCCGTGCTACTTTCGGATACGAGTACGACAACCGTGAAGGTATACAGCTTGAAAAGGTGTTGCATAATCTCGACATGCCGATTCAAATCTGCAGCTATGAATTAATTTAAACCAATCCCATCTATATGAAAAAGAAAATATTCCTGGCAGTGTTTCTCTGTTGCGGCATGTTTGCAGCAATGGCGCAGACTGCTGCCGACTCTCTTGCCATCGTTTCTGCCGATTGGCAGACTGAGCCCCTGCAGAAAGGGATGCTTTATAAAAAGGCAGTATTCAGTTCTTTGTATGGAGTTCCTCAGGAAGTGTCTATTTTTGAAATATCCCCGAAGCGCTACCGTTTCGATGTGCTCGTCCACAATCCCAAGGAGGAGACCAGTATAGCCGCCCGGCATGCAGGTGCGGTGGCGGCCATCAATGGCTCCTATTTTGATATGAAAGCCGGAAATTCCGTCTGCTATCTGCGTAAGGACGGGGTGGTGATAGATACTACCTCTACTGGGGTTCTGGCAACAGTGTCCAATGGAGCTGTACTTATAAAGAAGGGCAGGCTGGAACTGATTCCCTGGAGCAAGCAGGATGAAAAGGCATGTACTTTGAAAAAAGGCACTGTGCTGGCTTCCGGTCCTTTGATGCTGAAGGACGGGCAAGTGTGCGACTTGTCCGGGACTAACCGGAATTTTGTAGATACCAAGCATCCCCGCAGTGCTGTGGCGCTGACAAGAGAAGGAAAAATCCTGCTTATTGTCGTTGACGGACGTCGGAAGGGAAAAGCGGAAGGCATCAATATACCCGAGCTTGCCCATATGATTCGTGTATTGGGTGGGGAGGATGCGTTGAATCTGGACGGTGGCGGTTCTTCTACGCTGTGGAGTGGGGAGTTGCCGGATAAGGGAATAGCCAATACCCCGAGTGGCAGCGCAGAGCGTAAGGTTGCCAATTCTCTTTGTGTGTACGAATAAGTTAGGGAAGTAAATGGATAAATCTTAAGTTTTTTGTAATTTTGCCGTCGCATCGAGGTGACATTAGATGCGGCAACTTATTATATTAATTAGCGTATTAACAATATGTACACAGTCATCAAACGTATGGAAGTGTCGGCTGCCCATAGCCTGAAACTTTCTTATCGCAGTAAGTGTGAGAATCTGCACGGTCACAACTGGATTATCACTGTCTATTGCCGTTCCAAAGAGCTGAATGCGGACGGAATGGTGGTAGACTTCAGTCACATCAAGCAGGTGGTAAAGGAACAGCTGGATCATCATAATCTTAATGAAGTGCTGTCCTTCAATCCCACAGCCGAGAACATAGCCCGTTGGATATGCGACCAGATACCCACTTGCTTCAAGGTAGAGGTGCAGGAGTCGGAATCAAACATTGCCGTCTATGAGGAAGATTAATGAGATATTCTACAGTTTGCAGGGAGAAGGATACCATACGGGTACCCCGGCTGTCTTTATCCGTTTTTCCGGTTGTAACCTGAAGTGCCCCTTCTGTGATACGCAGCATGAGGACGGCATACTGATGTCCGATGAAGATATCGTAACAGAAGTCAGTAAATACCCTACCGCTACCGTGATATTGACCGGTGGAGAACCCTCCCTTTGGATTGACCGTGAATTTGTGGATTGTCTGCACCAGGCGGGAAAGTATGTCTGCATTGAAACAAACGGTACCCGTCCGCTGCCGGATAATATAGATTGGGTGACCTGTTCTCCCAAGCAGGGGGCAAAGCTGGAAATTACGCGTATGAATGAAGTGAAGGTGGTGTATGAAGGGCAGGATATTACTGTTTATGAGCAGTTGCCCGCCGGGCATTTTTTTCTTCAGCCTTGCTCTTGCAGCAATACGGCCGAAACGGTGGATTGCGTGATGAAGCATCCTAAGTGGAGACTTAGTTTGCAGACACATAAGCTGATAGATATCCGGTAGGCATTTATAAAACGAATAATGGCTGTAAGCAATGCTTACAGCCATTATTCGTTCATGCACGGGAGGAGAGGCTCGAACTCCCGACACCCGGTTTTGGAGACCGGTGCTCTACCAACTGAGCTACTCCCGTGTTTGCGGCTGCAAAGGTAATGCAAACTTTCAAATATGCAAGTAACAGACGTACTTATTTTATAAAGAAAGTTGCTTACAACATCTGTAAGTCCTGATACATAATGCGATACGCTGCTGCTTTTTTTTCCAGTGCCAGCGGGTAGGCTCTTGAGGAAGAAGGCATCCGGTAGAGGCGCATCGGATGGTTTTCGAAAAGAAACTCCGTGAAGTCGCCTACTTTGGGCTTGTCGATGGAGAACTGCGTGCACAGCGTGTCCGTAGCCTTCTCGCCGGTGGTAACGATAGCCTTGCATTGCGGTATCCGGTGTAGCAGGGCAGGGACGTCCGTGGGTTGCACCACTTCCAGAAACTTATCCGAGGCGTTGTCCTGCAGGCGCCGTATGGCAGAGGCTGTGTCGAACAAGGCAATACCCTTTTCCTGCAGGAAACTGATGAGGCGTTCTTTGCAGAAAGCCTTCTTCGTCTTGTCTACAAAATAATCCTTGTCATTGAAGAAAAGGAACCCGGTAATCCTCCACATGTCATTGTTCCAGTTGGGGTAGTAAAACTCCATGGACCACCGCTTTTTCTGCGGAGGAAAGCTTCCCAGCATCAGCAGACGGGCGTTGCCGGGAAGGAAGGGTTCTAAAGGGTGTTGTTCTATTTCCATACTTTCCAATTTCATTGTTCTGCCTGCAAAAGTACGGAATATATCTTGGATATGCTATCCTGCAATGTCCTGATTGCTCATTCTGTCGGTGATTTGGAAGGGGAAATCAGGATATTCGTAGAGGCTGAACCGGGATTCTGTCTTGCCTTCCGTATAGTTCCAGATGGTGGCATATTCTTCGGCGTCTTCTCCCATGGCCTGCAGTTGGCGGAGGTAGGAGGCTATGGACTTGTTCTCTACGATATATATTTGTCCCAGCCGGTCTATTATAGGGCTGTGGCGCCGGGTGCTGTCATGGTCGAAACGCAGGATGCGCTTGCCTTCGGGAGTGATGCCTACCATGTTGAAGGTCATGCTCTTGCCGATGGCGGGCAGGTTGAGCACATTGCGGTCGGTGGCGAGGAAAGGCAGGTGGTGCGTTTTCAGGAAACGCCGGATGCAGGCTGCCGGGTCATGGACGGTTCCAAGCAGTACGGACAGATTATGGGCATCTTCCTTGGTCAGCTTCCCGAAGCGCTTTTCTTCCCGTTGCTCTTGTACGGAACGGCTGTTGGGGGTAAACACGGCATTGTTTTCTTCAAAACCTTTCACGGAGAAGGTGTAGTAGCAAACCACTCCCAACTGATTGAGCACTTGGCGCAGGCGGGTGGTATGCCCTCGGCGGGATGCAGCTACGTTGTATACCAGTTGGTTATCAATGAGCCAGCCTGCCGCCAGCAGTTTGCGTATTCCTTCGGCAGCTTCCGGAGTGACTTCGAGCGGGGTTTGGAAATGTGTCTGGATAATGAACTGGCGGATGCCGATGGTAGACGCCTTTTCCTTGAATTCCCTTAGAATCTCCACCAGCCCGTCATTGATGCGCATGGGCAGGTAGGCGGGGAGGCGTGAGCCGAGGCGTACACGTTGCAGCTCTGCATACTTTTCTCCCTCGGGCCGTTCCTGATTGGCTTTCCGCTTGCGGACTGCCATGCGGTAGACGGCGTCTAATATGTTGCCCAGCGTCTTGTTTTGGCTCATCAGTGCGTCACCGCCGGTGATGAGAATGTCCCGCAGTTGCGTGTCTTCCTCAAAATAGGCCATCAGCCGGCGCAGCTTCTTTTCCCATGTCTCCTTGGGACGCAGGGTGTCAAACTCAAAATTGAGCCGTTTGCTTTGAAAGTCGTACATACGCTGACAAGATGCGCAGAGTCCTCCGCAGGCGCGTCCCATGGTGTCGGGGATGAGGATGGCCACTTCCGGATAACGGCGGTGGATGTTATGCCCGTCGGGCAGCAGCCAGCCGGCGGCATTAGGCTTGCCGGGTTCCACCATATCTTCCCGTTCCCAGGCACGTATCTGTCCGTAGGTTTCCACCAGTTGGGGTGAATAGAGTATATAGCTGCGCAGAGCCTCGTCGTCGTATCCGCTGCCGGTGCAGTTCAGCAGTGACAAATAATAGGGGGTGGCGAAGAAAGGCATTCCCTTCTTACGGGCTTTTGAGAGCAGGTACATGGTTTCGGCAGAAAGGGAGTTGCCGAGAAGACGGTTTAGCTCCGTAGGGCTTTTGACGGCCATGGCAAGATGGAAACGGAAGTCATTCCACCATTCGCTGACGAGGTTGAACTTCTCCTCGTAGCTGAGTCCCTCTTCGAAATGGAAGCGGGAAGCCGGGTTCTTGCGGTGCTCAATCTTCTGCACCAGTGCATGCAGGATGCGTTCCTTGTTCTTTGCACGGATATGCTGCACGTCTTCATCCAGTCCGCTGGGCCAGCGTTCGGTCAGGGTTTTGATTTTCTGTGCGGAGGGCAGGGCGGGGGCGGGTTGGTGGAGG
>NZ_QTLV01000006.1:0-47018 GCF_003602795.1 Bacteroides sp. AF34-31BH | reverse complement strand
GGGGCGGGTTGGTGGAGGCGTTTGAACTGCTGGAACAAGTCGATGAACAGGTCCGTTTCCGTTTCCTCTTCCCATTGTCCCGTGAGGAAGGAATGCAGCATTGATAAAGTTGATATGGGCAGCTGTTCTCCGATGGAGAGCTCGTGTACTTCCTGCCCGTCAAATTCAATCAAGAGTCGAATTTGCTTACCGGCCTCGCTGTCCACTTCCGGATGTCCGGCAATGTACTCCGCCAGGTTGGCCTTGAAGGCTTCCGCATCGTCGCTTTGAACGGCGATGCTGACCAATTCAGGGAGTTCGTGCCGATAAAGTTGTTCCAGTTGTGATAGAGTGAGTGCAAGCATTTTCTTTTGTTTCATAAGCGGTTGTTTTTTTGAAGTTAATATTTATGATGGTTGACGCGGGGTGCGTCCTTGTGTTCCGTGAGGGGAAAATGATTTCATTTGCTAAAAATAACAAAAAAAAGCGGGAAATTTCTTTCCCGCCTTCTTGTTTCTAAAGTTCTTTAGAATTCTTTTTCTTTTATTTCTCTTCGTTGGCTTTCTGTTTCGGTTCCTTTTTGGCCAGCATCACTACGTTGTAAACGTACTCGGTCATCCATTGTTCCGAATATCCCAGACGCTCTTTGTACTGGCGTACTGCCGCTGCCGTCTTGTGTACATCGTCCTTTTTCCATACGGTTTTTGTACAGACGTCGTGTACGGTTTTTTCGGTCATGCTGCGCAGTGCTTCCTTGAAGATGGAAGGCATGCGGAATTTCCACTGCATCAGGTTTCCCATCAGCATCATCAAGTCATTGGAGAATCCTTGATACATAAAGAGATAACCTTGTACGTCGTTCTGCGTACGGCAGTGCTTCTTGACGGAAGTATCAATTTCCTTGAAGAAGTTTTCACTGATGCCGTAGTCCTGCATCAGCATCTTGCGCGAAGCGGCCTTTTCCGCTTGTCCCAGGCGGCCTCCCTGCGTGGGGATTTTGAACAGACGCTTGAAGTTGGCTACATCCGGCACAAAGCGGATATTGGTGATGCCCAGGTTGGCGGCTATTACAGACTGGAAGTAGACGCGTGTCAGTGACACGAAGTCTTCCACATTCTTCGAAGATACTTCTCCGGTATTCTTGTTGAATAGTTTGGCAAATAAACTCATATCAAATTACGAATTACTGATTACAAATTACAAGACCGCAGGTCATCCGGCGGTTCCGGCTGCAAAAGTACGAAATAAGTTGGTTATCACCAGCACTCTATGTCTTTTTCTACCTCTTTCAGGCGGTTCTTGGTGAAAACGGGGTCTTTGATACCGGCGCTTTTCTGTGCGCGGTAGTCTTCAAGCAGCCTGAAAGCGTATTTTCCGAGCAGGCTGATGGCGATAAGATTGCAGAGCGCCATGAGTCCCATAGTGACGTCGGCAAGGCTCCATGCCAGGTCGAGGGTGGCAACAGCACCGAACATGACCATGCCGCCCACCAGTATACGGTAGATGTTGAGCACCCATTTACGGTGGGTAAGGTAGCGCACATTGGCTTCTCCGTAATAATAATTTCCCAGAATGCTGCTGAATGCGAAGAAGAACAAGGCTACCGCAACGAAGATGGCTCCCAAAGGTCCTATCTCGTTGGTCAGCGCATGCTGGGTAAGCTGTACGCCGTTTGTGGAACCATCCAGTGGAGCACCGCTGAACAGAATGATGAAAGCGGTGCAGGTACATATAATCAGCGTATCGGTAAATACTCCCAGCGTCTGAATCAAGCCTTGCTTCACGGGGTGGCTGACGTGTGCGGTTGCCGCCACATTGGGGGCGGACCCCATACCGGCCTCGTTGCTGAACAGCCCGCGTTTGATGCCCTGCATCAGCGCCATGCCGACACCCCCTCCCAAAGCCTGCTCCCATCCGAAGGCGTGGCCGACAATGAGTGCCAGGACTCCCGGCAGCTCTTTGATGTTCAACAGAACGATGATAAGTGCCAGTGCAATGTATCCCAACGCCATGATGGGGACGATGATGCTGCTGACTTTGGCTATGCGCTGTACGCCTCCAAAGATGATTGTCAGCGTGAGTGCGGTGATGATGCCTCCCACAACGGCATGGTCGAACCCGAAAGCGCCTTCGAAAGCGGCACACAGTGTATTGCTCTGTACCGAGTTGAATGCAAATCCGAAGGTAATGGTGATAAGTACGGCAAACAGTGCCCCCATCCACGGCTGTTTCAGTCCCTTACGCATATAGTAGGCCGGGCCGCCGATAAAGGAGTCTTTGCCCTTTATCTTATACAATTGGGCCAGTGTAGATTCTACAAACGAGCTGGAAGCACCCAGGAGGGCAATCACCCACATCCAGAATACAGCGCCCGGACCGCCTACTGCAATGGCGGTGGCAACCCCTGCAAGATTGCCCGTACCTACACGGCTGGCAATGGAGATGGCAAATGCCTGGAACGATGAGATATGCTTTTCCTTGGCATCGCCTTTCCCGCCCGAGTCGCCCAGCAGACGTACCATTTCCTTTATCATCCGGAACTGTACAAAGCGGGTTCTCAGCGTAAACCATACGGCGCATCCCAACAGCAGGGCAACGAGGATGTAGGTCCAGAGCAGGTCGTTTATCAGATTTATTATTCCCATAATGTATATGTACAGTTATCTATTTGTAGTAAAAAAAACTCACACAAAACAAGTGCTACCCTCTGTCGTTACTTTAGGCTGCTTCTGTCGTTATTCAAGGCTACCTCTGTCGTTAACTGAGATAGATTTCTTGCAAGTCGGTGATAATCAACGTGGTATGAGCTCGTGTGCTGCGATTTGTACCATGGACAAATCTGGACAAACCTGACGGAATCTCCTTGCCTATTTCAGCTTGAAGTGAAATTTGTGTCCTTCAAACACCGGTTCCACTATGTCATAACGAACAAACTTTGCCAGCAGATGTTCGGCGGCGCGTCGGGAAAGATGCGCCAGGCGGCAGTAACGGTTCAGTGAAAGGCGGTCGTTTTCTTCCAGCAGATTGAGCAACAGTTGTTCCCGTTCGGTATATTCTATCAGTTCTCCTTTCGGACTTCCGCTTTGCTGCCAGACGCGCAGATGGACGGGAGTAGCCAGGATGTTTTCATCCTTGATGCGGAGATAGGCCAAGTATTTTCCTGTTTCGTCCTTGGCATATACCGGCTTCCGGTCACTTTCCTCGATTTGTACCACCAGCACACTGCGGCCTTCCACCAGATAGGTCTGCATGGTGTAGTTCACTTCGGGGCTGCAATAAAGTCCGGCAGCCGCTTCTATCATATATTGTTCTTCGTCCGAACGGACACCGGCAATTTTCCCGTTATCTTTCACTCCGATGAGCAGTTTTCCACCGTCTGTATTGGCAAAGGCTGAAAGGGTTTTGGCTATCTTGCGGGCGTCGGATATTTCGAACTTGAAATCCTGCTGTTGGTGCTCTCCTTCGGCTATGAGAGCGTGTATATATTCGGTGTCAGTAAGCGTTTTCATGCTTGCAAAAGTAGATAAAAAACGCGTAAGAGCCCCTTTTTGCGGCGATTTTACCGAATATTTCAAAAAAAATATCGTTTTTCTGCATTTATTTCAAGAAAGAATGTATTTTTGCCAGACATTATTAACGAAGTAATTTAAAAAGGATTATGAAAGAATTAGTTGAAAAAGTAGCTGCATTGTATGCAGACTTCTCAAAAGATGCAAACGCTCAGTTGGAAAACGGTAACAAGGCAGCAGGAACTCGCGCTCGTAAGGCTTCTTTGGAAATCGAAAAAGCTATGAAGGAATTCCGCAAAGCATCTTTGGAAGCTTCTAAGAAGTAAGAAAAAAAGCATATTTGATGCTGCGAAAGACTGCCACTACTGGCGGTCTTTTTTGTTTTTGAAAAGTATTATTGTTACTTTTGGCGCAGGTATTATGGATGAAAACGTTCTCAATAAATTGAAGATACTGGCAGAGTCGGCAAAGTATGACGTCTCTTGTTCCTCCAGTGGTACGGTGCGCTCCGGCAAGGCGGGTATGCTGGGGAACACTGTGGGCGGTTGGGGTATCTGTCACAGCTTTGCCGAGGACGGTCGGTGCATTTCCCTGCTTAAAGTGATGCTTACCAATTATTGCATCTACGACTGCGCCTACTGCATCAACCGCCGCAGCAACGACCTACCGCGTGCCACGCTGTCGGTGACCGAGCTTGTGGACCTCACCATGGAGTTTTATCGCCGCAACTACATCGAAGGGCTTTTCCTGAGCAGTGGGGTGGTGCGCAATCCCGATTACACGATGGAGCGTCTGGTGCGTGTCGCCAAGGACCTCCGTACTATCCATCGTTTCAACGGATATATCCATCTGAAAAGCATTCCCGGCGCCAGCCGCGAACTGGTGAACGAGGCGGGGCTTTATGCCGACCGTCTCAGCGTCAATGTAGAAATACCGAAAGAGGAGAATCTGAAACTGCTTGCGCCGGAGAAAGACCATAAGAGTGTATATGCGCCGATGCGCTACATCCAGCAAGGGGTGCTGGAAAGTTCGGAAGAACGCAAGAAACACCGCCACGCTCCCCGTTTCGCTCCTGCCGGACAAAGCACACAGATGATAGTAGGCGCTACCGCCGAGACGGACAAGGATATTCTGTATCTTTCGTCAGCTCTCTACAAGGGACCTACGATGCGGCGTGTCTACTATTCGGGCTATATTTCCGTCAATACCTACGATAAGCGCCTGCCGGCATTGAAACAGCCCCCTTTGGTGCGTGAAAACCGCCTTTACCAAGCCGATTGGCTGATGCGCTTCTATCAGTTCAAGGTGGAGGAAATAGTGGATGATGCCTATCCTGACCTTGATTTGGAGGTTGACCCCAAGCTGTCCTGGGCTTTGCGCCATCCCGAGCAGTTTCCGATTGATGTGAACAAGGCGGATTATGAGATGTTGCTCCGCGTGCCGGGCATCGGCGTGAAGTCGGCACGGCTGATAGTGGCTTCCCGGCGTTTCTCCAAGATAGGTTTCTACCAGTTGAAGAAGATAGGGGTGGTGATGAAGAAGGCGCAGTATTTCATTACCTGCTGTGAGTTGCCTATGCACACGGTCAACGAACTGACCCCGCAGGGGGTACGCAGTCTGCTGCTGCCCAAGCCTAACCGTAAGAAGGTGGATGAGAGACAGTTGGTACTTAATTTTGAGGAATGAATATTTTCCTGTATGACCATACGTTTGAAGGATTGCTGACTTCCGTGTTCGAAGCCTATTCCCGCCGTACCTTTCCCGATGCGCTGCTTTTGGAAGGAGAGCCGCTTCCTTTGTTCTACGACGGGCTGTTTACCGTGGTGACCGATGAGGAGAAGGCTGGTCGTGTCTGGCGGGGATTGCAGAAGAAGCTGTCGTCTACGGCACTTGCTTGTCTGGCCCAGTGCTGGCTGGCCGAGGAGCCGGAAACTCCCATGCTCCTTTTCCGCTATATCCGCAAGGCAATAGATGCTCCTCGTTCCATTGAAACAAACTTTGCCGACCCTGATGTGCTGGAGTTCTCCCGTATGTGGAAGCGGGTGGATTGGGAGCGTATACGCCTGCTTCAGTTTGTCCGCTTCCAGAAGGCTGCGGACGGTACTTTCTTTGCTGCCGTCGAGCCCGAGAAGAATGCCCTTCCCCTGGTGACGGGGCATTTCAAGGACCGTTTTGCCGACCAGCGTTGGCTGATTTATGACATCAGGCGAGCCTATGGGTACTATTACGACTTGAAAGAGGTGCGCCAGGTGACCTTTGGTGAGGACAGCCGCGAAGGACATCTTGTCACCGGCATGCTCGACGAAAGTCTGATGGACGGAGACGAACAGTTTTTCCAGTCTCTCTGGAAAACCTATTTCAAGGCAATCTGCATCAAGGAACGCCTCAATCCCCGGAAGCACAAGCAAGACATGCCCGTGCGCTATTGGAAATACCTGACGGAAAAACAGCAGTGATTCCCTTTATTCGATTTTCTCCACTGTCACCTCGGGAAATTCCTGCATCAGTTGCAGCAAATATCCCTCATCATAGCTTTTCTTGGATTTGATTACCATGGTCACTTGATAGTTGGTGTACTCTCCCTGCACTTGCCGGTCCAGGTTGTAGGACACCACCAGATAGTCTTTGGAGTTGAATCGCCGGGACACTTGCGGCAGTATCTCTTTGCTGGAAGTGGAAAAGGTTATCACGGAACTTTTCATGCCAATGCTTTTGAAAATAAGGCTCAACAGTTCGAGCCCCGCCAGAGTCAGCAGGGTGGCGGCAATACTGATGGTGTACATTCCTGCACCTACTGCCAATCCGATGCCTGCAGTAGCCCATATTCCAGCGGCTGTTGTCAGTCCCCTGACTATCTGTTTCTGGAAAATGATGGTACCCGCACCGATGAATCCGATACCGCTGACTACTTGTGCGGCAACACGGCTGGGGTCCAGCGTCACACTGCTTTCCTTGATGATTTCCTGAAAACCATATTGGGATACAATCATGATGAGCGCACTTCCCAATGATACCAGGAAATGGGTGCGGTAGCCTGCTTCTTTGGCACGGTATTCCCGGTCCAGTCCGATAATGGCACCCAGTATTCCGGCTACCAGCAACCTGAGCACAAAATCAAAGTTTAACATCATCATCGTATCCTCTCTTTCTTTTTTATTAATTGATGACCCAATTCTTATTGTGGGGCACTGTTTTCTTGGGGTTGTAATGCATTCCGGCTTGTGTCGGTATTTTTAGTATGTATGTGCGTCCGCTTTTATTCATCAGCGAGGTATCCCGCAGCCACGGATTGGCGTCTTTCAGTTGGGCATAGGTGATGCCTTTATCTTTGGCAAACTGTGCCAGGTTGCCGATGCCCGTTGTGACGGTCACTTCCGTGTAGGGGATGGGTGGATAAAGATGTTCCCGTTTCAACAGAAAGCCGTACTGCTGCGGATTGCTGATGACTGCTTTGGCTGCCAGCAGGCGGAACATGTAGCGCGAAGTCTCTTCTACCAGCCATAAGTCGATAGCCTGGTCTACCATTTGCTTCTGCAGTTGTGTGGAGATGCGTCCTTGCCCGGCATTGTAGGCGGCGGCTACGCACAGCCAGTTCCCGTATTTCTGATAAGCATCTTTCAGGTACTTGCAGGCTGCTTTGGTCTCTTTCTCGATATGGTATCGTTCGTCGATGTTGCTGTTCACCTCCAGTCCGAATTCGCGTCCGGTGGCAGACATGAACTGCCATAGGCCGGCGGCACCCGCAGGCGATTTGGCAAGCGGGTTCAGGTTGCTTTCTATCACAGCGAGGTACTTGAAGTCATCGGGAAGGCCGTTGGCTTTTAGTATAGGCTCTATGACGGGGAAGTAGCGGTTGGCACGCTTCACCATGAGCATGGTGGTGGAGTGCATGTAGGTGAAGGACATCAGTTCGCGGTCCATACGTTCGCGGTGGTCGTAGCGAAGCAGGTCAATAGCTTGTCCGGCAAAAGTGATCTTGTCCGGTACGCTGGGGGAGGTCACGCAGTAGGGAACTTCGGATTTCACGGAATCGCGTTCGGGATTCAGCGTACTGCTGCCTGCGAGGAAGGGGAGGCTGGAACCTGCGCACAGTGCAATGGCAGCGGTAAGCACGATATATTTTGAATTTTTCTTCATGTCTGTATGTATATTTCTGTTTGGAGACGTGAAGATACGAAATCAATTCGTTATAGGCAACCTTTCCCATAGCCATCGTGGAATCATACGCCAAAAAAACACCAGTACCCGGTAGCGTCCGTCAATGACAACTACCCGTCTCTTTTCTCTTAAAGCCTTGATTATGTGCTGTGCTACACGGTCTGCTTTCATCAGCATCGGGTATTTTCCGCTTTTCAGTAAATCGGTGGCAACAAATCCCGGACGGATGTCGGTGAAGTGTATATCAAGATGCTGCATCCGGGCAAGTTGTGCCAGCGCTTCGATATAGGTATTCTGGAAGCGTTTGGTGGCAGAGTAGGCCGGTGCAACGCCTAGTCCTTTAGTGCCTGCAATGGAACTGATGACAGCAATATGTCCGGAGCCTTTTTCCTTGAAATAGTTGAAGGCGGCAGTCACCATGCGGGTAAATCCCTCTACATTGGTACGTGCCGTGTTCAGTTCGATGTCCGGTTGTAAGTCCCGGTTTTGATGTCCCACGCCGGAACTGAGGAAAAACAGGTCTATGCCTCCCAGCTTTTTTATCAGGTTATGGAGGTGTAGAGTCGCTGTCTCTTCCGTAACGTCCAGCTGTTCCGTGACTATCCGGTCGGGTGCGGTGGCTTGCAGGGCATGCAATGCCTCTTTCCTTCTGCCGGCAATACCTATATGCCAGCCTTGTTGTACAAGTATCCTGGCTACTTCTTGTCCGATGCCTGAAGTGGCACCGATGATGATGGCTTTCTGCATGATGATAGGGGATTATCCGATGACGGTTGCTACAATTCTTCTTCCTCCGCCCCGGTTGCGGAACTCGCAGAGATAGATGCCTTGCCAGATACCTATGTTCAGACGCCCATTGGTGATGGGGATGGTGAGGCTGGTTCCGCTGAGGGTTGCCTTGGCATGGGCGGGCATATCGTCATCGCCTTCGCATGTATGTTGGTAATAAGGTTCCCGTTCTTTTACGAGGCGGTTGAAGATGGCTTCCATATCTGTCTGTACGTCAGGGTCTGCATTCTCGTTGATGGTGAGGCCTGCGCTTGTATGCTTGATGAACAGATGCAGGATTCCGGCAGACGGAAGCGGTGGAAGGTTGCGTATAATCTCCTCTGTCACCAGGTGAAAGCCACGCCGGCGAGGGGTTAGGGTAAATTCTTTCTGTGCGGTCATAAATCATTGTTTTTCGTTTGTTGTCAGGATGGTCTTGTCCGGCAGGGCAGTTCCACGGTGAATGTGCTTCCCACTCCCATTGTCGAATCTACGGTAATCACTCCATTCATTTTCTCAACGATGGATTTGCAGATGGAGAGTCCTAATCCGGCACCTTGGGCAAAGGAGTCCACCTTTTCGAACCGTTCGAATATCATTCCCAGTTTTTCGGGGGGAATACCGCATCCAGTATCGGAAACACTGATTCTTATTCCGTCTGTGTCCGTTTCGTAGTACACTTCGATATGTCCCTGCACGGTGTTTTTCAGTGCATTCGATATGAAGTTGTTCAGTATCTGTTTGATGCGCATCGGGTCGTGCTCTATCTGGCCGGGGGCTGCCGGATACCTGGCAAAGAGTTTCACTCCTGCCGGAACGTTCCGTTCGTACTCGGTAATACTTTCCTCGATGAGTTCTGCCGGATTGAACCATTCGGAATGGAGCTCTATGTGTCCGGCCTCTATCTTGGAAAGGTCCAGAACGTCGTTGATTAGTTTGAGCAACAGTTGGTTGTTGTGGTTTATCAAAGAGATGTACTGTTCCCTTTCCTGCTCGTTTTCCACGTAGTGCAGCAGGCTGGAGAAACCGATAATCGCATTTAGCGGCGTGCGGATTTCATGGCTCATATTGGCAAGGAAAGCGGATTTCAGCCAGTCTGCCTCTTCGGCCTTTTCCTTGGCTTGTATCAGCATTGCCTCCGTCTGCTTTAATTGGGTGATGTCGTAATTGATGCAGATAATCTCTATGATGTTCTGTTCAGGCATGTAGCGTTCTACAATGATGTTGACGTGGGTCCACATGAAAGAACCGTCTTCTTTAAGAACACGTACTTCCCGGCTGAGCTTGTGTGCCAGTCCTCTCTTTACGTTCTGTAGGAAGTCAAGCATGATAGTACGGTCGTCTGGGTGGAGATGATTGTAGGTTCCGATGATTTCGGACAACGGTGTTTCTGTTTTCTCACCCAAGTTCTTGTACCAGCTGCGTTGGGCATAGCCTTGCTCATTAAGAAGGTCATAATTGGCATATCCCACTTTGGCATAGTCACCTATAAGCTCAAAGTGGCTCTCGAACTCTTGTATTTTGTTGTAAGCGACGGTCGTTTCCGTTTTGTCTGCGTTGATTAGCAGATAGTTGGTCAGGTTGTGATTATCGTCGTAAAGGCTTGTGACTTTGGTTACAAGGTCTATGGTGCCCGTCTTCTTCTGTGTCTTGTAGTAATTGCCTATTTTAGAGAAGTCATACCGGAAAGTGAAGTCTGCATTTTCATGTTTTCTTAACTTGCTTTTCATCTCTTCCGGGAAAATCGGATTCTCGAAAATATTAATTCCAAGTAGATCTTCTTTCTGTTTGAGATGGAACATTTCCTGCTCTTTGTCATTCATATCTATCAATATTCCCTCTCGGTTATAGAGCTCAATTCCTACCGGAAGATATTTATAAATATTATGGAGGAGACGGTTACGCTCTTGTAAGGCTTGGGATGCCGATGACATGTCGGGACCGTCTTGTGTTTCGGCAATGCCGTAGATTTTGACATTATCGTTTTCGTCGGTTCTCTGTAGGCATACCTTGCTTCTTATCCACGTTGGTCCTTTTGTTGTATTGAGCAGATATACGGCCTCTTGTGTCTGTCGGATGTCGTCGAAGGAATGTGTGGTAGTATGCCGTTGTTCCTCTTTCAGGATACGTTTGTTGAAATCTTTAAAGCTGATGGTTCCATCCTCATCCAGTCCCAGCAACCGGGAGATATATTCGGAGCAAATGTAGCTTTCGGTCTTTAAATCAGCTTCCCACCATCC
The DNA here is from genome assembly GCF_003602795.1 of Bacteroides sp. AF34-31BH. Classification (NCBI taxonomy): domain Bacteria; kingdom Pseudomonadati; phylum Bacteroidota; class Bacteroidia; order Bacteroidales; family Bacteroidaceae; genus Bacteroides; species Bacteroides sp. AF34-31BH. Next base: position 36,364 of record NZ_QTLV01000006.1, on the reverse strand, counting down.
CATATTGGCATTGGTCATCATTGCTGACAGTAAGTCATAATCAAATTTAGAATTCATACCGGAATCTTTAATAGTGATGTTTTTGTTCTGCCACAACAATTAAGATATTGACAAAGATACATTATTTCCAAATTAATCTGTGATGAACGGAAATAAAAATAAGGGTTATATGTGTTTTTGGGAAATGGGAAAAAGGTACCCGAGTTTTTGTACTTGCCGGAATAAGACGTATATTTGTTGCAATTTTTACATTCTAACAAGAAAATGCCATGAAGCGTATTGGACTCTTTGTAATAGTTTTTTTCTGCATATCACTCTTACTCCATGCAAGCGGCCCGCGTGTCTTGTTTATCGGAGATTCTATCACGGACGGTAACTGGGGAAATGCCTGCGGGATGCCCAAACCGACTGCGGAACGAAGCCTTTGGGATATGAACCATATTTACGGTAGCGGCTATATGTATTTGTGTGCAAGTCGTTATCAAGGAGATTTTCCGGAAAAGGAATATGCTTTTTTTAACCGTGGCATCAGTGGAAACACTCTCCGGGATTTGGAGAAACGCTGGGAAGAGGATGTCATTGGAATGAAACCGGATGTGCTTTCCGTCTTGGTGGGGACAAACGATGTACATTACTATCTGCAGGGTGACAAAAAAGAGCCTTTTGATTTTGAAGGATGGGAGAAGTGTTACCGTTCCTTGCTTGACCGTTCTTTACAGGCCAATCCGGAATTGAAGATAGTGCTGGGCACTCCTTTTGTTGCCAATGTCGGCAATATGCGTAAGAGTGAGGACTTTGCAGAACGTGATAGTCTGGTGCGTCGCTGTGCCGCCATCGTAGAGAGGATAGCGAAGGACTATCAGACGGTATTTCTTCCTTATAATGCGATGTTCGATGAAATTCTCGGCACTGCTCCGGCTTCTCAAGATACCTATTGGATTTGGGACGGTATCCACCCCACTCCTGCAGGGCATAAACGAATGGCGGATATGTGGATAAAGCGTGTGAATTTATAATTTATCAATAAAATAGAGAGTAATGGAAAAAGTGATTATCAACTCGTACGAGGATTTTGAAAAGCTGGTAGGCCAGCAAATCGGTGTTTCGGAATATGTAGAGCTCCCTCAGGAGCGTATCAATCTGTTTGCTGATGCGACATTGGACCATCAGTGGATACACGTCGATACGGAACGCGCCAAAGTGGAAAGCCCTTTTAAGAGCACTATTGCACATGGGTATCTCACCTTGTCCATGTTGCCATATCTGTGGAACCAGATTATTGAAGTGAACAACCTGAAGATGATGATTAATTATGGTATGGACAAGATGAAGTTCGGTCAGGCGGTATTGTCCGGACAGAGCATCCGACTGGTTGCCTATTTACAATCTCTGTCGAATCTGCGCGGCGTAGCAAAGGCAGAAATAAAGTTTGCCATCGAAATACAAGGTGAAAAGAAGAAGGCATTGGAAGGGGTGGCTATATTTTTGTATTATTTCAATTGATTATGCGTAAGATGGTATGCCCCCAATGCAAGGTGGGGGCATTTTTTGTGATGAACGGACAAGGTGAGCGCCTGCCGGTCTACATCTCTGACAAAGGCGAGATTGTGCCTAAAGACAGCACCTCTTCATTGGAAGGATACGACCTGGATACGGTTTATTGTTTGTGCTGTTCCTGGCGCGGAACTCCGAAACGTTTGGTGAGATACTGATGGACATATTCCTGCCACAAATGGCAGAGTGCCGCCACGGGATGGTATAACAGCATCCGTGGTCCGGCATACCGCATGACTTTACGCATCCGTTCTTTCATTTCGGGCTTGTAGCAGTGAATGCTGCATTGCCTGCAGGTGGATTTATTCTCACCGAAAGGACAGCGTGAAAGACGAATGCGGGCATATCCCAGCAATTCCTCGCATCGGGGACACAATTGCTTGTTACCTTCCTTTTTCCGGCAGTAGAGGCGGACCATCCGTTCTACTGTCTGTTTTTCCTGCTCGATACGGGATGGCATGTTTATTGTTTGGACTGCCAGCGTTTCAAGGTCGGGAAGAATTCTTTCATACCGGCAATGGCTTCCTCTTTAGTGAAATTCATTCCGGAATCCTTGTTGAATTCGTCGGTGAACTGTGCACAATGTTCTATCATTTCGTCCATAGTGCAGTCTTGTGCAAAATTGCCGTGCTGGTAGCAATAGGTGCAATATTCCTCGTTGAGGCTACCGTCGGCATTGGTTCCGAGTACTTCTGCAGATGACAAGGGCATTCCGCAGCTTTGGCAAAGTTTAGCTTCCATAATGTGTGGAGTTAAGTGATATGCAAATATAGGATATTATTTTGGTTGAAGCGTCCTTTTCAGATAAATCATGTCTTTCAGTTGCTTGCCTCCTTCAAACATGGGGTAGTCGTAATTATCGATAAAGAAATCGGGTACCCGGTGTGAGTATGCAAATCCGCAGCTTTCATAGAAGGGGATGGTCAGCGGACTGTCTCCAGTGCCGACAAGCATGGTATGGCACCGGTCTTTATAATGTTCAAGAACGAATGCTATCAGTTGTCTTCCATATCCCTGGCGCTGGTATTCCGGATAGACAGCTATGCTCTTTATTTCGTAGATTCCTTTATCCTCGCAGGTGATTACACAAGACGCTTTGACTGTATCATTATCGGATAGGATGAACATCTCTCCCCGTTCCAGATAACGGTCAATCATGGACTCTTGTTCGTCGGCAAGCAGCAGCAGGTCAAGATATTGCTTTTTGTTGCCGGATATGGGATGTATTCTTATCATATTTCTGAATTTCTGGTGTGAAGTTAGTCATTTTCTATTGAATTACAATGGATATCTCTTTTTAACTGTTGAATGGTTGAGAGTTGCCGGTGAACAAAATCTGCCATACGCCGTTCTTCTCATAACATGATAATCTGATGAAGTTATGAGTAAGTTGAAATTCTCTTTTCTGGTTTTGATGCTGATGGTATCAGTCTCGGCTTCTGCCGATTGGGCACCTGCTGATGTACAGGCTGCACTGAAGAAAATGTATCCTACGGCAGATGATGTTGCCTGGTCGCATGATGAATCTTATTATGTGGCAGATTTCCTGATGAACGGTTTTGATACGAAAGTCTGGTTTGACGGGCAGGCGCAATGGGTAATGCAACAGACGGACTGGGAGACAATGGACGAAGTGCCCCCTGCCGTTTACAATGCTTTTGCCGCCAGTGAATATTCCGGAGGGATGGTGCAGAATGTCACTTGGGTACAGTTTCCCAAATGGCAGTCCATCGTGGCGGTAGAGGTAGGGATGGCAAATCTCCAGACGAAATATCAGATATTGTTTACCCCGACGGGCGAAATCATCCGTGCCCGTAATGTCACCTATACATACAATCCGCTCGGCGCAGCCACTTTCTTGTAACGTCTGTTCGCATACCTGCTGAATTTATCATATCTTTGCCTTCCCAAACCAGACTTTTATGGACAAAGACACTTTTCAGCAGGAGGTTTATAATGTAGTGGCCGCAATCCCTCCGGGGCGGGTGGTGACGTACGGACAGATAGCCTATCTTGTCGGAAGACCTCAATGTTCGCGCATGGTGGGACATGCTATGCACGATGTGCCCGACGGCATGTGTCTGCCCTGCCATCGGGTAGTGAACAGCCAGGGCAGGCTGGCACCGTGCTGGGCGGAACAGCGTGCTTTGCTGGAGGCAGAGGGCGTGACGTTCAGAAAGAATGGGTGTGTGGACATGAAAAAATGCCAGTGGGAATTCATGAAAGAGCAAATACAATAAGATTATGAAATTTATAGGTGCACATGTATCGGCCAGTGGGGGAGTGGAAGCGGCTCCCGTCAATGCCAGTGAGATAGGGGCAAATGCTTTTGCCTTGTTTACCAAGAACCAGCGTCAGTGGGTGGCAAGGTCGCTGACGGAGGAGAGTATCAGGGTGTTTAAGGAAAATTGTGGGAAGCTTGGCTTCGATTCCCGCTATATCCTGCCTCACGACAGTTATCTGATAAATTTAGGGCATCCCGAAGAAGAAGGGTTACAGAAAAGCCGTGCCGCTTTTCTGGATGAGATGCAGCGCTGCGAACAATTAGGGCTGAAGTTACTGAATTTTCATCCGGGCAGCCATCTGAATAAGATTTCCGTGGAAGAGTGTCTGGACAAGGTCGCTGAATCCATTAATCTTATATTGGGCAAGACGCACGATGTGGTGGCTGTCATAGAGAACACAGCCGGGCAGGGTAGCAATGTGGGAAATGAGTTCTGGCAGCTGGGACATATCATTGACCGGGTGGATGACAAGTCTCGCGTTGGAGTTTGCCTTGATACCTGCCACACGTATACAGCAGGCTATGATATAGTGAATGAGTATGACAAGGTGTTTGAGGAGTTTGACACAGCGGTAGGTTTCGGCTATCTGCGCGGTATACACCTGAATGACTCCAAGAAAGCACTCGGCTCCAGAGTAGACCGTCACGACAGCATCGGCAAGGGGCTGATAGGTATGGATTTCTTCCGGCGCTTTATGCAAGATGTGCGTTTTGACGGTATACCTATTATTTTGGAGACGCCCGATGAATCGCTTTGGGCAGAGGAGATAAAACTGTTGAGAAGCTTTGTCTCCTCTGATTGAGAGACTATGCCCTGAATACACATTCTATACGGTTACCGTCCGGGTCGAGGACGACACTTTCAAAATATCCGTCGCCGGAGGTACGGGGCTCTCCTGCGATGGTATATCCCGCTGTACGTAGCCGTTCTGTCTGTCGGAGGACAGCTTCCTGGCTGTCGAAGGCAAAGGCAAAGTGGGTCAGTCCCAGTCTGTTTTCCTCAATAGGGGTATTCTGTATGTCCGTACGGCTCATCAGTTCCAAATCCGTTCCTTCATCGAAGTGAAGGAAATAAGATTCGAATCCTTTTTTGGGGTTGATGTACTTTTCATTGCTGCTCCCGTTGAAGTAACGTGTGTAGAACTCTTTCATCTCTTCCAGTTGGAAGGTCCAGATGGCGATGTGATGTATCTTCATAAGTTTGCTAAATTATAATCTGTGTTCAATCTGAGTAATCTGTGGTGGGGTTGGTAATTGCAGGTGCAGAATAGGGAAAGGCTTTCCCGTCGGGTCGGTTTCGTCCCAGCCGGCCACTTGGAATCCCATATGTTGGTAAAATCGGCAAGCTTGTCCGTTCTGCTCGTTTACATCCACTTTGTGGATGTGTTTTTGGTGGACGGCGTACTCCATGAGCCGTTTTCCGTATCCCTTACCTTGTTGGTCGGGACGGACAAACAACATCTCGATGAGTTCATCGCTCAGTCCCATAAAGGCGGCAATTTCTTCTTTTTCGTTGCGGATGATGTAAAGCTCTACGGCAAGAAAGTACTGCTCTCTTATCAGCGGTTTGTAAAACTGTATATCCTTTTCTGCCAGGAAGTGGTGTGTGCTGCGGACAGAGGCTTCCCAGACGGTCAACAGTTCGTCATAATCTTGTGGGGTAGGTCGGAGTATCATCATTTATTGCATTACTTTGCTGGTTATTAATCAGTAGACAGTCAGAATTCGGCTTCTTTGGTAATCCTTACGGTTTCTCCCGTTATAGGGTGGGTAAATTCTAAGTATTCGGCATGCAGATAAAGCCGGTCTGCTTTCTCCCCGTAAAGTTCATCACCGATGATGGGGCAGTGCAAGCCAAGCGGGTGTGCTGCATGTATACGTAGCTGATGGGTTCTTCCCGTGCGCGGATAGAAAGCGATACGGGTCCGTTTCCCGTCCAGACGTTCCAGAACTTGATAATCGGTGATGGCGGGCTTTCCGTGTTCGGTGTGTACCATTTGCCGTGGGCGGTCAAGTGGATTCAGGCAAAGCGGGAGGTCGACCGTATCTTTGTCCTTTGGGACAATACCCTCGAGCAATGCGACATAACGTTTCCTGACCAGGCGGTTCTTGAACTGGGCCTGCAGGTTCTGGTGTACACGCTTGGTCTTGGCAATGAGCATTAAACCGGAAGTGGCCATGTCGAGACGATGCACCGTCAGGGGACCGTCAGCTTCGGGATATTGCTCACGCATCAGGCTATAGACGGAGACTGCATCTTCCTTGCCGGGAACAGACAGCATTCCTGCCGGTTTGTTGATGACCGAAAGCCATGGGTCCTCATAAACAATCTCCAAATTTTGGGAGGGTACCTGCATTCTTTTCAACATGGGGTTTTCCTCTACTTGTAGACCTTGCAGCATGTGTTGCAGTATAGGTTCGCACTTTCCTTTGCAAGCCGGATAATAGTGGCCGTGATGGCGTATCTCTGTCTTGGGGGAATCACCCCACCAGAACTCGGCCATGGCAATAGGTTTCCATCCGTGCAGATAAGCTTGTTGCAGCAGTTTGGGGGCCGCACATTCACCCGCGCCGGCAGGAGGTGTCTTGTGCACGGTCTGCCCGAATATCTCACAGAGATTCTTGACTTCTCCCCGGTAATTCAGCATCCCGAACTGTTCGAATAGCTTTTGCTGCAATGCTGCAGAGCGGGTTTTACGTTCAGACTTCAATGCTGAAATCCGTCTTTCCCAGTCTTCTGTCTGCGTTTGCAGTGTGGTAATCCTTGCTTTCCATGAACGTTCCAGGCGTTTATATTCTGCCTTTTGGAACTGGCTTTCCCGTATCAGTTCGGCTTCTTCCTGCGCATTGAGTTCTTTTTCTTTTCTGCGCTGTTCTCTGGCTGTTTTGGCTTCTTTCAACTGTGCTTTGGCTGTTGCCAGTATGTTTTCTGCTGACTGAATGGTCCGGGCAAGCTCTGCTGATAAGGCGGCATATGCTTTGTCATTTTCCAGTTGCCGGATGTTGCGGTTGATGGAAGAGATGTTCTCTTCTTCTATCTTGAAAAAGCCTTGTGGCTGTAGCAAGTCATATACGGGAGGAACAAAAAAGGGATGTAGGTTCTTTCCGGCCAATATGCCTGAGAATGCAGCTAAATATCCGGTTTCTCCATGCTCGGTTTGTACAATCAGTACCCCGAACATTTTGCCTTGGCGCAGTTCGTCCTTCCATGCAGTTTGTCGGGTAAGATAGCTTTGTACTTCTTTGGCTGCCAATATACATAATGGGTGCGGAGTATAGCAGAAAGGATAGGTGAACCTTTCCGGAAGCGGAATGTCGGTTATGGAAGTAGTAAAACGGTGCAACATGATGTTGCAAAGATACTATATTTCTCTTATAACAGACCGTTTGTACTGCAAATCTTTATTTCGTTGTATATAGGTTGTAGCGCTTATGAAGAGAAAAACATCTTTGGGAAAGTTTTACTTATTCTCCGTTTATACAAATATGTATATATGTGTGAATTAACTTTGTTTTTGATAAATTGGCAACTCTGTTATCCTTAAAAAATGACTATTAATCTGTTTCGGATATTTTCTTCTTCCATAGACTTCTTTTTGTATACTTTAGATGTTATGCCGTCGTATGAATACGGATGAAGAGCTTTTGTCTTAGTGATACTTGTAAAATAAATTAAGTTATTGCCTTTTTTGTTTTATTGGAGAATGGTTGTTTTTTAAACTTCCTGGATATATAAAAGAAACTTATTTCTCTTTAAAAAGTTGTATATTAGTGCCTTAAAGCTTTTCAAAAGATTATATGGGCAAAAACAAAGAGAACTTAAACATATTCTTGCTTCATTTTTTAGAACGGTTGAATAGCAATGAACCCAATGAAAGGAAAGTTATTGAATCGTTGACCGATTTCTGCAACTACTATGACTTTACGAAAGGGTTTATCTATCAGACTGACGGATTCCGTTATTTCTTATTGAAAGAAACGATTGGAAATGAAGGTGGGACTATGAAACCCCGTTTCGATATGGGAGAGTTGAAAAAGGAGCATGTCGATGCCATGAAAGCTCGGGATAAACCTTTCTATGGAAACAGAAATGCGGATGCTTCATGGGATGATATTGACATTCTTGATTTCTACGGTGAGGATTCTTTGTTAATCAGGCATTTTGAAGATACTGAGGGTAAAATCATCGGATTCATAGGTTTTGCAGGCAGGGAGGAAGAGACTTATCTCACGGAAGAGGAGTTGCAAATCATTCATCTCTTGCTGGGCTCGTTCTCTAAGGAAATTGCGGTCAGGGAATATAAGGAAAGGGAAGTGAGGGCCAGCAATACATTAGGCAGTATCATGAATAATATGGGCGTTGATATTTACGTCAACTCTTTCGATTCCCACGATATGTTGTATGCCAATAGGTCTATGGTGGAACCATATGGCGGTATCGAGCATTTCTGGGGGAAAAAATGCTGGGAGGCCCTCTACTCGGACAAGACGGGGGAGTGTGAGTTCTGCCCAAAGAGGCATTTGATAGATGAAAACGGACACCCCACCAAAGTCTATTCGTGGGATTATCAACGGCCATTTGACAAGTGTTGGTTTCGCGTGTTCAGTGCAGCCTTTGCTTGGGTGGACGGGCAGATGGCGCATGTCATTACCAGTGTGGATATCGACCATCAGAAAAAGATAGAGGAGGAATTGCGGGTCGCCAAGGATAAGGCAGAACATCTGGACCGCTTGAAGTCTGCTTTCCTGGCCAATATGAGTCATGAAATCCGTACTCCGCTCAATTCCATTGTCGGTTTTGCAAGCATCATTGCCGAACTGGACGATAGGGAAGAACGCCAGGAATACCTTGCCATCATGCAGGAGAATACGGAACTGCTCTTGCAACTGATATCCGACATTCTGGATTTAGCAAAGATAGAAGCGGGAACACTCGATTATAATATGGGGTATGTGGATGTCAGTGACTTCTGTAAGGACGTGATGCGCAACTATGATATAAAGGAAGACAAGGCTGTACCGGTTCTGTTGGCTCCCGACTTGCCCGATTACCGTATCTATACCGACAAGAAACGTCTGATGCAGGTGGTCACCAATTTTATAAACAATGCTTTGAAGTTCACCAGTGAAGGGCAGATCCTTTTGGAATATCATCCGGTGGAAGGTACCGGTCAGATAGAGTTTTCTGTGACGGACACCGGTATGGGTATTGCTCCGGATACCGTGGCTACTGTGTTCGACCGTTTTGTAAAGCTCAATACCTTTGCGAAGGGCACGGGTTTAGGCTTGTCCATCTGTAAAAGTATCATTGAGCATCTTGGCGGGACTATCGGTGCTGAGTCGGAATTGGGAGTCGGCAGCCGTTTTGGGTTCAGGCATCCGTGTGCCGAATGATTTTATTTCACTATATTTGTGCGAACTTCAATATTTATGGATAAAAAACTCTGTACCGATGAAAAACAAGACATGGACGTGCCTGGTTGTTGTGTCAGCAGCATTGCTGATGGCGGGTTGTGGCAGCAGGACAAAGAAACAAACAAATGAAGATGTAAGTATGGATAGTGTCGGTGTAACATGCAGTGGCGTAAAGACCTTGCAACTAGAGGGAGTGCAGGCCACTTGGATTCAGGATAATGCTGGTGAGCATTTGATGCCGAGAACGATTTTCCCGGATGCAAACGATGAATTGATGGAAAGTTTGTCGCTTCAAGGCGGTATTCCTTCTTCCATGAGCACCTTCCTGGTAGATACGAATGGTATCCGTATCCTTTTTGATACGGGAATGGGAGCTCCCGGCAGTCGTCTGTTGCCCGGATTACAATCTTTGGGTATCTCTCCGGCAGATATTGGATATCTGTATCTTACCCATTTCCATGGCGACCATATCGGTGGAATGATGAAGGGAGACAGTGTAGTCTTCCCGAATGCCGAAGTGTACGCATCAAAAGTGGAATATGATGCCTGGATGGCAATGCCTGCCGAAAGGAAGGCGCAGGTCGTAAAGACGATGGATGCCTATAAGGAACGGCTGCATCTGTTTGAGTTTGGCGATACCTTGCCGGGCAATGTGGTTGCCATGGAGGCAGTCGGTCATACTCCCGGTCATACGGTTTTCCAGAGTGGCAAGTTACTGGTGATTGGTGACCTCATCCATGGTGCGGCCCTTCAGTTGGAGCATCCGGAATACTGCGCTTCCTATGATATGGATAAGGAAGCTGCCGTGAAAGCACGCAAGTATTTCCTCCAATATGCCAAGGACAACCAATTGACGATGGCAGGTATGCATCTTCCTGCTCCGGCCTTCAAATAGAATGGGAGAGTGTCAAAAGTATATGAGTACTTTCATTATGCTATATTTAGGCGCGGATAGTTCTGAGCCCCTCGTTATTCCTTTTTACTTTTAGAAGCGGCAGTCTTGTTCGATGTATGTCATATATTCGTCGTAACTGATGTGCCTGCCTCCCATTGTTTTGAGGTGAGGGGTTTCGAACTGGCAATCTATTATGACGCCTCCATGTTCCTTGAAGAATTGGGCCAGATGGATGAGGGCCAGCTTCGAGGCGCTGGGAACGAGTGAGAACATGCTCTCTCCAAAGAAACAATGTCCCAGGGTCACTCCGTACAGCCCACCTACCAATTGCTCTTCTTCCCATACTTCCACGCTGGCGGCGAATCCTTGTTCGTGCAGGTGCGTATAGGCTTCCATCATCTTCGTTCCGAGCCAGGCGCCTTCTTGTTCCATCCGCAATTCTCCGCAGGTTTGTATGACGTCTTGGAAAGCTTCGTTGAAGGTGATTTCGTACTTTCCTTTGTTGATGAGCGTACGCATGGAGTGGGAGATATGGATTTCGTCCGGAAAGATGACGAAACGGTCCATCGGGCACCACCATTGTATCAGCTCTTTCCGAAATGCGTACCAGGGGAAGATGCCGTTGGAGTACGCCAGGATGAGGCGGTCAATGGATAGGTCACCGCCCACGGCGAGCAACCCGTCGGGATCACCGTAGTGAGGGTCGGGGAAAGCAAGTTTATCCGTCAGTTGAAAGACCATATCGTTATTCGGTTGCGGGTTGTAGTTTCAATGCTCCGTTTTCCACTTGCACGCGGACTTTTCCTCCTGCCTTCAATGTGCCGAACAGAATTTCGCGCATCAGCAAGGGTTTCAAGTGGGCGGCTATCACGCGGTCCATCTCCCGGGCGCCGTATTCGGGAATAAAACCCCGTTGGAGCAGCCATTCGTGTGCTTCCTGGCTCAATACCATTTCCACCTGGCGGGAAGATAGCTTGCTGCCTAGTTCTCCGAGTTTCTTGTCGAGGATAAGTGATGCCATTGGGCGGTCCATGTCATGGAAGACCACCGTGGCAGAGAGGCGGTTGATGAATTCGGGCTTAAAGGTTTTCTTGACTTGTTTCAGCATGGCTTCTCCGGCGGTGACCTGACTGTTGAAGCCGATGGACGCTTGGCGGGCATATTGTGCTCCGGCATTGGAGGTCATGATGAGGACCACGTGTCGGCAGTCGGCTTTCCGTCCTTTGTTGTCAGTCAGTACGGCATAATCCATTACTTGCAGCAGGATGTTGAATACGTCGGGATGGGCTTTTTCTATCTCATCGAGCAGTAGCACGCAGTTTGGGGTCTTGCGTATGGCGTCGGTCAGCAGGCCGCCGTCCTCGTAACCCACGTAGCCGGCAGGCGAGCCAATCAGTTTGGCTACGGTATGCTTTTCGGTATATTCGCTCATGTCGAAACGTTGCAGGGCGATGCCCAGCTCGGCGGCGAGCACTTTGGCAACTTCGGTCTTTCCTACTCCGGTGGGGCCTACAAAGAGCAGGCTTGCCAGCGGTTTGTTTTCGTCCAGCAGTCCGGCTTTGGACATTTGCACAGCTTCCACCACCTGACGGACGGCTTCTTCCTGCCCGTAGATGCGGGAGCTGATGCGTTCGTGCAGGCTTTCCAAGGCGGTGGTGTCGTCCTCTTTCATGGCGAGGGCATTGACTTTGCAGGTACGTGCCAGTATGTCGGTTATCAGTGCCTTGTCCACGGTCTGTTCCTCGGAGCCTGTGGGGTGTATTTCCCGGTAAGCTCCTGCTTCGTCCACCAGGTCGATGGCTTTGTCGGGCAGGAAACGGTCGCTGATGTAGCGGGCGCTTGCCTTTACGGCATAGGGGATGACGTCGGGCTCGTAGGTGACGCCGTGGTAGGTTTCGTATTTCTCTTTCAGGCCTTCTACGATATGTATGGCTTCTTCAATGTTCGGTTCCAGTATGTCTATCTGCTGGAATCGGCGTACCAGTCCCTTGCTGCGTGCGAAGTAGCGGTTGTACTCGTCGTAGGTGGTAGAGCCGATGAAACGTATTGCCCCGGTTTCCAGATAGGGTTTCAGCATGTTGGAGGCATCCATAGAGCCTTCGCCCGTGCGTCCGGCGCCTATCAGGTTGTGTATCTCGTCGATGTAGACGATGGCATTTCCCTCACGACCGATGCCTTCCATGATACTTTTCAGCCGCTTCTCGAAATCGCCGCGATATTGTGTGCCTGCCAGTAGACTGCCCAAGTCCAGCTCATAGATGCGGAAGCCGGCAAGCCGTTCGGGGACGTTGCCCGCTTCGATACGGGCGGCAAGCCCATAGGCAAGGGCTGTTTTGCCTACACCGGGTTCGCCCACATGCAACGGGTTGTTCTTTTCTTTGCGGCAGAGCACTTGTATGGTTCGCTCCAACTCCATCTCCCTGCCGATAAGCGGGTTGTGGTCTGCCAGATGGTCGTTGAGGCAGGTCACGTAGTTACGCCACGGTTCTGTTTTCTCTTGTTCATCGGGAGATGGCATACCGCCTGCTTCTTCTGCCAGCTCCGCTTCTTCGTAGTGGGTAATGAGCAGACTGAGGAATTCGGGCAGGTCGCCGCCGACTGCTTCCTTCAGGAAATGGCATGCCCAGGAATCTTCCAGTTGCAGCAAGCCTTGTATCAGATGAGGAACATCCAGCTCTTCGGCGCTGGAATACTCTGTCACCGTATAGGCATGTTGCAGGAGTGAGCTGAGCTGGACGGAAAGTCCCAACTCGTATTCCACATTGTCGGGGACAGTGTCCACTTCTTCCGTCAGATAGTTTTCCAGCGAGATGCTGAGCTCCACATAATTGTAGAAGGTATCTTGCAGGGTGTGGATAAAGGGCTCCTGCTCTATAATGGCGCTCAGCAGATGTTCGGGCATGATGAACTCATGCCGGTAAGACTCGGCCTTTCTTTGTGCGGAAGCGAATGCTTGGTTTACGAATATCGTATTTTTTATATCCATATTGTTTCTTTCTTCTTATTCTTCTTCCTCCGGGGTGACGGTGAGCCGGAGGGGGAAACCTTCATTGCGTGCCATGCGGGTGGCTTTCTGTACTTTGGAGTGGGCGATGTCGTATGAGTAGATGCCCACTACCGCGGAGTTGCTCTTGTGCACCTGCAGCATCAGTGTTTCCGCTTCTACCGATGATTTGTAAAAGACGGTGGTGAGTACTTTTACCACAAACTCCATGGTGGTGAAGTCATCATTGTAGATGGTGACTTTAAAGCGTCGGGGTTCCCGTAATTCTATGCGTTCTTTTTCTTTGAAAGAAGATTGCTGTTGTTCCATTTCTTTGAAAAACTACTGTTAAGACATTGTTCTACCGTTGTGTGGGCAACGAAAACTCCTGCCAGTCATATTCGTCTCCGTACTCGTCGGCTATGGCTATGCGTATGGTGACGTTACCCGTCTTTATCCGTTCTCCGGCACTGATGTTGGCGGTGTATTTCACACCGTTGCGCGGAGTTATTTGCTCTATCATGACCGACGGCGATATGTAAATACGCTTCATGCCCGTGGTTTCCACCACCACCGGCACTACGTTGTAGGCTGTTTTGTTTCCTTCGTTCATGATTTCAAAAATCACTTTACAGTTTTCGCCCGAATTGATGACGTGGTTGCGGCTGTCGTCAATGAAACGTATATTCCGTATCCTCAAGTGGTCGATGGCCGATGCTTGCGGCTGTCTTCCGGATTGCGGGGGATAGGGCTGTGTCCTTTCTATCCGGTAGCTGTACTCCTCCTGCTTTTTGGGGGCTGTGGCTGCATTGGCAATGGCAGCTCCCGCAATGGTTCCTATGATGGTGCCGATGGCGGAACCCCGGTATCCTCCCCGCCAGCCTCCGTTACTGTCACCTATCAGCCCGCCGATGGCACCGCCTACATTACTTCCGATGGCAGCTCCTGCGAGCACTGCGTTAGGGTCGCCTGCAGCCATCTGGCTTGTGCCGCATCCGCTGAGGATGATGGTTGCTGCCAGGATTCCTATAAAAGACTTTTTCATGTTCATATCCTATAATTATTATGTTGGGCAGATTGTTTTATAAAAGGGCTATTCCCAGTAAATCATCTTTTTGGTCATGCCTCCGTCAATGGTTATGTTTTCGCCATTGATGAAGTCGTTTTCGTCTTGACATAGGAATACGCACATACGGGCAATATCTTCCGGTTTACCAACCCGTCCGGAGGGATGTTGCGAATGGTCTTCTGCCCGTAATTGTTCATAATCGTGTGTCTGAATCCAGCCCGGAGAGATGGAGTTGACCGTGATGTGCCACTCTGCAAGCGATAAAGCCAACGCATGCGTCAACGAATAGATGCCTCCTTTGGAAGCTGCATATCCTTCACTGCCCGGTTCACTCATCAGATAGCGCGTAGAACAGAGATTAATGATTCTTCCGTAGGTATTCGTGTTGTTTTGACTTTTGCGGTGTACTGCCAACGCATGTGAAGTAATGAACACCGGACGTAAATTCACAGACAATATTTTATCGAAAGTCTCCACACTCGTTTCTGTGATGGGAGAGAATTCACTGATGCCGGCATTGTTTATAATGATGTCAATATCCCCCCATTCCTTGAAAATATTTTGCAGGCAAAGTTCCAATGCTTCTTTGCTGTTTAGGTCGACGGGATAGAACTGTGCTCCGGTGGCTTGGGCGGTTTGCTGCCCTTTCAGTTCATTCTTGTCACAAAAGGCTACTTGGTAATTAAGCTTGCAGAAAGCTTCTACAATGGCTTTGCCAATACCCCCTGCACCTCCGGTAACGAACACTTTCTTTCCACCTTTTTTGAGGGGAAGTGTCGGCTTATGTAGCGTTTGTGCCTTACCGGATTTTTTCGCTTTCTCCCAAGCTGCTTTGCGTGCCCGGTATTGCTCGTACTGATTTTCAAGATAATTATCGGCCATATATGTTTCCGGTTTTATTGTTTAACTGCCTTTTCTCCGAATAAGTTCACTATATTGATACAAGCCTTCATCTCTCTTCCTCCTTTTTTCCTTGAATTCTCTTTACTTGTTCCTCTATTTCCTCAATCGAAGGCAGTTGACTTTTAATATCTTCGGGAATCAGCTTAGACAGCTCATACTCTGATATGCCGATAGGCTGATTTGTTGATTCCAGTGCATATTGCGCCATTACTTGGTTTTTTGTCTTGCAGATAAGCAAGCCGATGGTGGGGTTATCGCCAGGTTTACATTTTAGATGGTTTACGGCACTGATATAAGTACCGAGTTGACCTATAAATTCAGGTTTGAACTTCTGCACTTTTAGCTCGATTACGCAATAACAACGCAGTCCCAAGTGGTAAAAAAGCAAGTCGGGATAGATTGTTTCATCGCCTACTTCCAAAGGCATTTGACGTCCTACGAATGCAAATCCTTTACCCAATTCAAGCAGAAAACGAGTGATATTTTGTGTCAAAACCTTTTCTAACTCTAATTCTTGAAAATCTTTGGTAATGGTCAGGAAATCGAAGTTATAGGGGTCTTTGAGTGTCTGTAGAGCTAGGTCACTTTGCGGTTTTGGTAGCAGACGACTGAAATTGTTTACCGCTTTGCCTTGCCGCTCATAGAGATTGGTATCAAGAAAGTTGAGCAAAACGGCACGACTCCAGCCGTTTTCTACAGTTTCATTCAGATAGAATAGAGCCTTATCCACTTCCTTGCATTGGGAGATGATATAGAGATGATGCCCCCAAGGGATGGAGAAAAATTTCTCTTCACCTAATTTGGAAACAACTTGTTGCCAAATTGTATATGGCTCATTATAAAATAGATACCACTGCTTTATACTGCGTATGTTTCTATATGAGAACCCTTTCATATCAGGAAATTCTGCCATCAGCTCACGACTCAACTCTTCGAGAAATCCGCTTCCCCAAGTCATTTCTTTCTGCCGTTCTATAATTTCTGCCCCCAGTTGCCAGTAAAGGTGAAGCAGTTCGCTGTTCACGCGTACAGCCGCTTTAATCTGTGCACTACGAATGTCTTGTTTTAGGTGGTTTACCCAATCCTTGAACGGTTGATTTATAGATAGTGCTGTTTTCATATTTTTATTTTCTTCATCGTCATATTCGATGTTTCTATTTCACAAAGTTAAGAAAAAGAATTTATTTCAACTGTAATCCTTTCCGTCTTTTCTACCTCTCCACTTTTACCACACAATATACCATCTCCCCCTCTCTTTCCTTTACCTCATCCCGTGTTGCTGCAATATCCTCCCGAACACGTTCACCCGTTTTGCAGAGAATAGGTATCGCACTATGTCACTGTATTTCCTCCTATATTTTCGCAGGCGATAATTATTCCCCTTGTAGGGCTTCAAAAGGGAATCCGTCTGTTTCCCTAAGGAGAACGGTTTGTTTCAATATGGAGAACAGTTTGTTTTATTAGTAGGAAACTGTTTGTTCCGTTAAAGAAAACAGTTTGTTTTATTGAGTGCGAACAGTTTGTTTCATAGTATGTGAACACTTTGTTTCTTACTGTTGTAACAAAGTGTTCACCGTTGTGAACTAAAGTGTTATCTATATTTTCAGTGATAAAATGACATGAAAAGGGGGCTGAAGATTACCTTTCTACCATTTGTATTCTTCGCTGTAGGAGTCGAAAGCCGGTTCTCCCGGAATGTTGTATTGGTGGAAAGTTCTGCGGATATAGTTCTGGTCTTCGGGGGAAAGGTAAGATTCTTCCCGGTAGAAGCGGTAGTATTTTCCGCGGCCGAAATGGGCTATCAACTGGCTTTTCAGAGGTTGGAGATTCTTGTAGGGAACTTCATCGAGCAAGTGGCTGATTCCCCATGCGACATGTATCTTTTGTGTCGATTGGAAATAGGCGCATTGGCTGCTATCCTCTGGAATACACAGTGGATTGATGATGCGGATGGACGGGTACTCGGGGGTATCGCGAAGGGCGGCTAAGCGATGCAGGCAGTTGTCGGCTTTCGGGCATTGGTTGTTGAAACAGCGTGAGTAGTTGGCAGGTGCTAAAGGTTTCTCGGAAGAATGTTTCATGTTTATATATACTTTGATGAAGCGACAAAGATAGCACTAACTTTTTGATATAGCCTTCTGTTCTCTTGTTTGAAATGCCCCCTCATTGAAAAAACAGCAGCCGGAACCACTGAATTCAGTAATTCCGGCTGTACCGTTCTTTCTTATAAGTATGGATGGACTATTTCACCTGGATGATGTCATAATTCAAGTCACTCACAGCTTCCTGCAGGCTGTCGTTGACAAGGCGCAGGGTTGTGTCGTTCACTACTACGAAGTACACCGGAGTGTCCCCGTCGTTCGGAGTCAGCTTGATGGCTGTTTTCTTCTTGTTGTCGACGTCTTTCTGGATAACTTCTTTCTTTCCTTTGGAAGTAAAGCTCTTGTTCTTTCCGGGGCCTTCGGCATCCAGATAAGTTGTTACCAGCGTGTAGCCGCTTTCTCCGTCGGGACCTACACTGTCTACGCTCAATACATACTGGATGCCCGGACCGTCGGCGGCGGGAAGGATTCCTTCGTATACGGCTACGGCAGACGAGTCATTGCCGGTAACAGCCATTACACTTTCGTCCATGGCGACGGCGTCATTGTTCTGAGTTCCTTTTGATTGGCAGGATACCAATGCAGCGGCAAGGGCTGCAATCATCATTACTTTTTTCATTGCTTTAATGGTTTAAGTTAATTATAAAGACGCAATAGCGTTTGTTATTCATCTTCTTCTTTCTTGATGACGAGCAGCTTGTCCACCCGTCCGCGGTCCATATCCACCACTTCGAAGTCCAGGTTTTTGTAGCTGAACAAGTCTCCGGCTTTCGGCACCCGTCCTATCAAGAACATGGCAAGACCGCTCAAGGTGGTGAAGTCTTCTTCTTTCAGGTCATCATAGTTCATAATGCCCATCGCCTCCATAAAGTCATCCAGATTCATGGAAGCTTCCACCAGCATGGAACCGTCTTGACGGACAACGATTTCCTCTTCTTCCGTTTCATTCTCTTCGAGGATGTCTCCGAAGATACTTTCCGTCAAATCGTGCAGGGTGATGATACCTTCTGTATTTCCATACTCGTCTACAACAACTCCGAACTTGTTTTTGTTCTTCTTAAACAGCTCTAAAACTTTCTTTGCATACAAACTTTCCGGAATAAACAAAGCAGGGCGTGCAATACTACGTAAGTTGAAGGGTTGTTCGCCGCCCATCATCAAGATGATGTCCTTTACGGAAACCACACCGATAATCTCGTCCTTTCCCCGCTCCACCAGGAGATATTTGCTGAAGTGTTCTTCGTGGATGATACGCAGCACCTCTTCCGGTGTGTCTGTGGGATGGAGCACAACGATGTCGCGGCGATAGGTCATCAGGTCATTCGCTCTTTTGTCCGAGAAGCGGAACACGTCACGCAGCATTTCCGTTTCGTCTTTGTCGATGACGCCTTGTTCCGAGCTTTGGTGCAGAATCATCTTCAGTTCGTCTTGTGTCATTTGGCGTTCCTCGCCACTGTTCAGTCCGATGAGTTTGTTCATCAGTTTGGTGGAAGCGCTCAACAGGCATACAAACGGATAGGAAATCTTGGTCAGCACAATCATGAAGGGGCTGAGCATGGTGGCCCATCGTTCCGGGTTGTTCAAGGCGATGGACTTGGGCACCAGTTCGCCTATGATGAGCGACAGATAGGTGATGATGGCTACTACGGTAATCATGGCGAGAGTCTTGGCATAGGCGGCTACTCCCGGAATGAGGGCGAACAGCGGTTCTACGTCATCAGCGATGGTGGCACCACCATAGGCACCGGATACGATACCGATAAGAGTAATACCGATTTGGATGGTGGAGAGGAATTTTTCGGGTTCTTCCAGTTGTTTCAATACTCCTTTGGCTCTTTTGTTCCCTTTTCCGACAAGAGTTTCAAGGCGTGCTTTACTTGAGGAGACTAAAGCGATTTCATACATGGCAAAAATGCCGTTCAGAATAAGTAAAAGTAGAATGATAATAAACTCCATAGTGGATTTTGAATAGTTTGTGAGGCAAAGATAATGATTTTTCAGTATTTATTGTTAATATTGCCATCCGTTAGAAAAAATAAACAATAAATAGATGAAAAAAAGAATTATTGCCTTGGGGCTTTTGTGGTGTCTGTCTGCCGTAATGTTGCAGGCGGCACGTGTAGACACGGTGTTGGTGAGAAGTGCAGCCATGAATAAGGATGTAAAAGTTGTGTATGTATTGCCTGATAAGGCTATCGGCAAGCAGGCTTGTCCGGTGGTTTATCTGTTGCACGGTTATGGCGGCAATGCGCGGAGCTGGGTGCAACTGAAGCCGGAATTGCCGCAGATGGCAGATGAGAAAGGGATCATATTTGTATGTCCGGACGGCAAGAACAGTTGGTATTGGGACAGTCCGGAGAATCCTGCCTACCGTTATGAGACTTTTGTCACCTCGGAATTGGTGAAGTATACAGACGGGAACTATGCTACCATTCCCGATAGAAAGGCGCGTGCCATCAGTGGATTGAGTATGGGCGGCCACGGTGCTTTGTGGAGTGCTATCCGTCATAAGGATGTGTTCGGTGCGGCGGGCAGTATGAGTGGAGGAGTGGATATACGGCCGTTTCCCCAGAATTGGGAAATGAACAAGCAGTTGGGAGAGTTTGCTGCCAACAAGGCATCTTGGGATGCGCATACGGTGGTCAACCAGCTGGATAAGATTGTAAATGGAGACTTGGCGCTAATCATCGACTGCGGTGAGGCCGATTTCTTTCTTGAAGTGAACAAGGACTTGCACAACCGGCTGCTGGCAAGGAAGATAGACCATGACTTCATCACCCGTCCCGGTGGACATACCGGAACGTATTGGAACAACTCCATAGACTATCACGTCCTTTTCTTCGACAAGTTCTTTAAGAAGTAAGTAGTTTATTATTCGATGGTATAGTTCACGGTGCGTGTGTAGTCCTGCTCGTAGCCGTTCCTTATATGCCTGACGACTGCATGGCAGGAAGTGACGATACCCCGGTTATCTAACGTATAAGTATAGGTGGTGGTCTCTTCACTTTCTCCGTTGCTGTCCGGGATGAGTTGGGTAATCAGATAGTTTGCAGGTTCTCCCAATATCTTCCCGTATATGGCAACCGCATGCATGGAAAGCGGATACATGTCCGTAATGAATAGGCTTGGTATTTCGGAGATATTTGCAATTTCATTGCCTGATGGTGTGGTAGCCGTACTGTTGTGCTCAAAAGTGTCAACCTTTTGCTGTATGCGCAATGCCCGGAAGTTGCTGTAGTCTATTGTAATGAATGAGTATTCTTTTCCGTCGTCCAGCTTTTCTGTGATGTTTTCCAGATAGTATTTGTCTTCGGTGTTGATGAGGTAGGAGAAGGTGTAAGTACGGGTATTTCCTGCCATATCCTGACTGGTACAAGTGGTGGCATAACCTTTGTCATTCAGCGTGTAGGTTGATACTGTACCTGCTTCGTCGGTTATCACGGCTTGATGGTCCTTGTATTCGACAGTAGTGGTATTCTCTATCTCGAAGAGTTCGTCTCCTGCTGTAAAGCTCTGTTTGCCGGTGTAGCTGGTCAGCCTGCCTGCACTGTTGTAAAGGTAGGTGTGGGTGGCAGTAACCGGTTGCGCATCGCTCTCTATCACTTCTTTGAGTTCGATTTTGGAGAAAGGAGTGGTGGGGTAGGTTGACGGCTCCGGTTCTGGCGTATCATTGCCATTGTTATCATCGCTGCAAGCTGCCAGTCCGCCGAGCAACAGCAGGCTGAACATGATTCCCGAAAATCGGGTGATGATTGTAACTCTTCTGTTTAGTTTCATCCTATTGGTCTTTTTATTTGATGCGTACGGCATGGCTTGCCCGGCGTTCAATGGAGTTTGCGAGAGTGGTCACTCTTAAAGAACGGGTATCTTCTTGTGCGGGCGGTTGTATGCTTCCGTCGATGGCGCCGAGTGCAGTGCTCAATAAGGCTTCGTTGGTATCTCCAAAGGGCAGGAAACGTGACATGTCGCTCATCTCATTCACTACATATCCCGAGTAGGCCGGTTGGAATCCGGATTCATAATCAGATTTCCCTTCCGAATTGTATATCTTGCAGACGATGGGATTCATCGTTATCATCAGTTCGGGGCTGGAGAAATTCCTGGAACCTACATTCTTGCCTACGGTAGTACCGCCGATGATGACAACATCCATATACGGGTCGAGGCAGTTAATCACCATTTCGGAGGCGGAGGCAGTCTGGCTGCTGGTAAGTACGTAGAGAGTATTCAGGTTTAGGTTTGCTCCGTTTCCGATGAGTCCGGAGTTCAGGGTGAACGGTACTATCTTCGGATTGAAGCGGTTGTTGAATTCCAGGTACCCCAACTCTTGTCCCAAGGCGGAGGAAGGTGCGAGCATGGTACACAGCAATTCTGCGCAACTCAGTAATCCACCGTTGTTGTAGCGCAAGTCAAGGATGAATTCGTTGACTTGCTGTGATGCGAAATATTGGAATGCGCTGCGCAGGTCGTTGTCATATTCATTACTGTTGTCCGTGGGGCCGGAACTGAAGTGGTTGTAGACCAGATAACCTATTTTCTTGCTGCCTGATGTATATACATTCTTATAGTGCACCGGGTTGTCGTTGACGGGACGCGCCGATGCTATCTGTCTGGGTTTGTCGTAAGCAACGATGACATTTTTCTCCACGTCGTAATAACCTACTGTAAGTTCCATGGCACTACTTCCATACAGTTTCTTATAATTCTGTTCAGTAATAAAGTT
The DNA here is from genome assembly GCF_003602795.1 of Bacteroides sp. AF34-31BH. Taxonomy (NCBI): domain Bacteria; kingdom Pseudomonadati; phylum Bacteroidota; class Bacteroidia; order Bacteroidales; family Bacteroidaceae; genus Bacteroides; species Bacteroides sp. AF34-31BH. Next base: position 14,436 of record NZ_QTLV01000006.1, on the reverse strand, counting down.
CCCGTCCATCTTCATAATCCAGTCACCCCGTTTCAGCCCGATTTCCGAGGCCGGGCTTCCGTCGGCAACGTAAAGAATCTGTGCAACAATGGCATTCTCTTCTCCTTCTACTTCTATCTGGTTGGTAGTGAACTGGAATCCGTAGCTGTAATCCGTATAGGGGATGCTGCGGGTAGTGGTGATGCTGACCAGACTGTCGATGGTGGAGAATTTGTCTTCTTCGGATTTGAGCGAGGCAAAGAAAGTGAAAGGGGCTTGAAAATAGTTCAGGTCGTTGGTATGGGGGATAGCGTCTACCCAATAGTACCACACACGCATGGTATCGTCAATCCAGCGGTCTGTCTGGGTCTGTCCGGCATACTTTTTCCAGCGGTCCACCCCGCAGGAAGTCAGATAAATGGGAAGAATCAGGGTTCCCAATATGAGTATCAGTATATTTCTTGCTTTCATGGGGGCAAAGATAGTGCAAATTGAGTGCAGAACTTTCATGCTTGCATGAAAAAGTTTTGCCGAAATGCAGTCTATCTTATCTAAAGATAGAAAATAGCTTGCTTATCTACCACAATTGTGGTATAAAATTCCCTAATCTGTGTCATTGTCTGCCCCGGCTTATCGCTCTATCTTTGCAACATCCGAATGAGAAACGGTTTATTCACCTAAAATACAAACGACAATGGAAACAAAGAAATTGCACTTTGAGACTCTACAACTTCACGTTGGACAAGAACAACCCGACCCGGCAACTGATGCCCGCGCCGTACCTATCTATCAGACAACTTCGTATGTATTCCGTAATTCGGCCCATGCGGCAGCCCGCTTTGGCTTGCAGGACCCGGGGAATATTTACGGGCGGTTGACGAATTCCACCCAGGATGTGTTCGAGAAACGTGTGGCGGCTCTGGAAGGCGGTGTTGCCGGATTGGCCGTAGCCTCGGGTGCGGCAGCCATCACTTATGCCTTTGAGAATATCACCCGTGCAGGCGACCATATCGTGGCAGCTAAGACCATCTACGGTGGAACGTATAATCTGCTGGCCCACACATTGCCTGCCTACGGGGTTACCACTACTTTTGTGGACCCGGGCAATCTGGACAATTTCGAGAAAGCGATTCAGGAGAATACCAAGGCAGTATTCATTGAAACGCTGGGAAATCCGAATTGCAACATCATTGACATTGATGCCGTTGCTGAAATAGCACACCGTCACCGGATTCCTCTGATTATAGATAACACCTTCGGTACTCCTTACTTGATTCGTCCCATAGAGCATGGGGCAGATATTGTAGTCCATTCGGCAACGAAGTTCATCGGAGGGCATGGTACGTCCTTGGGTGGTGTTATTGTAGATAGCGGCAAGTTCGACTGGGTGGCCTCGGGGAAGTTTCCCCAACTGACGGAACCGGACCCGAGTTATCATGGAGTACGTTTCGTCGACGCTGCCGGTCCTGCTGCCTATGCCATCCGTATCCGTGCCGTATTGTTGCGTGATACCGGTGCCACAATCAGTCCTTTCAATGCTTTCATTCTGTTGCAAGGATTGGAGACGTTGTCGCTTCGCGTGGAACGTCATGTGGAGAATGCCTTGAAAGTGGTTGAATTCTTGAAGAAGCATCCCAAAGTGGTTGCCGTGAACCACCCGTCCCTGCCCGAACATCCTGACCACGCGCTTTACGGGAAATACTTTCCGAATGGAGGCGGTTCTATCTTTACGTTTGAGGTGCGGGGCGGTATGAAGGAAGCGCAGACGTTTATTGACAGTTTACAGATATTCTCGTTGCTTGCCAATGTGGCTGATGTGAAATCCCTGGTTATCCATCCTGCCACCACTACCCATTCCCAATTGAGTGCACGGGAATTGGAAGAACAAGGCATCAAACCGGGCACGGTCCGCCTCTCCATCGGGACAGAACATATCGATGATTTGCTGGACGACTTGTCCCAGGCATTTGACAGAATTTAAAAGAATAACAGTATACGATAGAATGAATATTGCTGTATTATTGTCGGGAGGTGTAGACAGCTCCGTGGTGGTACATCTCCTTTGCGAACAAGGTTACCGTCCTTCTCTATTTTATATCAAAATAGGGAGGGACGATGCCGATTATATGGACTGCTCTGCGGAAGAGGATATGGAGATGGCTTCTGCCATTGCCCGGCGTTATGGATTATCGTTGGAAGTAGTGGACCTGCACCGGGAGTATTGGGACCAGGTGGCGGCTTATGCCATTGATAAAATAAGACGTGGCTTGACTCCCAATCCGGATGTGATGTGCAACAAGCTGATAAAGTTCGGGTGCTTTGAGCAACGTGTGGGGAAGGATTTCGATATCACGGCAACCGGGCACTACGCCACTACGGTGTTGAGGGATGGAAAGACATGGCTCGGTACCGCTGCCGATTCCGTGAAAGACCAGACCGACTTTCTGGCACAGATAGATTATCTGCAAGTTTCCAAACTGATGTTTCCATTGGGCAGACTGATGAAGAATGAGGTTCGTGACATAGCCCTGCGTGCCGGATTGCCCAGCGCCAGACGTCGTGACAGTCAGGGCATCTGCTTTCTGGGAAAGATTGATTATAATGATTTTGTGCGCCGTTTCCTTGGCGAAAGGGAAGGGGATATTGTGGAGTTGGAAACGGGTAGAAAGTTGGGCAAGCATCGGGGCTATTGGTTTCATACCATCGGCCAGCGTAAAGGATTGGGGTTGGGTGGAGGACCGTGGTTTGTTGTCCGCAAGGATGTGGAGGAGAATGTGATTTACGTGTCCCGCGGATGTGATACGGCATTGCAATACGGCTATGAATTCCGTATGTACGATTTTCATTTCATTACGGATAATCCCTGGAAGGGAGCGCAGGAAGAGGTGGAGGTGACTTTCAAGATACGCCATACGCCGGAGTTTGTCAAAGGCAGGTTGCAAAAGGAGGCGGAGGGTTACCGCATTGTTTCGGAAGAAAAGCTGCAAGGCATTGCTCCGGGCCAGTTCGGAGTGGTGTATGATGCTGATGCCCGGCTGTGTGTCGGGAGCGGGGAGATTTATATATAATATTCCACCAAGTCTACGATGCCTGCCTTCATGGCATATTTGGTGGCTTCGTGCGCATTGTTTACACCCAGTTTCCGGAAGATATTCTTCCGGTGGCTGTTTACCGTATGGAAGCTGAGGTTTCGTTCGGCGGCTATTTCTTTGGTTGTTTTCCCCAGGGCTATCTCTTTTAGGATGCTCCGTTCGGCAGTAGTCAGTAAATCATCTTTGATGGTAGGATGAGTGGGGGAGGAGGAACCGTTGCCTGCGAGCAGCAGGTTACTGACGTGATTACAGATGAATCGCTCCTTGCGTGAGGCGCATTGTAGTGCGGTCAGTATCTCTTCTTTGGAATTATCCTTCAGCGCTACGCCGAATGCCATGCTGCTGAACAATACCTGGCGCAGGAACGGTAGGCTCAATTCGTCGGAAAAGAGTAGCCAATCGGCTTCCTTGAAGCGTTCGTGAAGTACCATTAGCTCTTCGGCTCCCGAAAAATCAAAAAGGGTATAGTCCAGAATGACAACGGCGGTGGGATGCAGGCGTAGTTGCTGTATCAGTTCTGCCTTGTTGTCGGCTTCCAGCAGCAGGGAGGTGTCTTTCTGTCTGCCCAATAGGAACATCATGCCTGCTTTGGTGATATCTTGATTGTCTGCAATGATAAATTCTCTCATGACATTGGTATATAAAAAACTCCGCTACAAATGTACACTTTTTAGTGTGATTTGTGGCGGAGTGGGAATATATATATTTATATAAGGGTTTTACCAGGAACGTCCCTTGAATATGTTGGATTGTTCCAGCGGAACCAGGTTCCCGCTCAAAGTCATGGTGTTGGAGTTGAAGTTCGGGCTGATGGTTACGGTTGCGTTGTTCCCGCCATCGGTCAGCGTAAGGAATATCTGGGCGGAAATGCCGATACCCTGGATGCTGAAGTTACAATTCACGTTGCCCCGTTTGTCGGTAGTCATTTGGATGTCCGATACGGTTCCGTCTACTGTTACACCGCCAATGCCGTTAGGACCTGGGTATACGGTGTTGAAGGCTACCTGCACGGTGCCACGTCCTTGGTTGACCAATACGAAGTTGGTGTTGGAGTTTACAAATGCGGTCTGTCCGTTGCGGAACATCACTTGGTCTGCCTCCATTACGAACTGGTGAGCTTTCAAGGCCGCCATTGCGTCATCGTACGAAATGGCATCCTGTGCTTGTTCTTCAGCTTTCAGGCGTGCACGTTCTGCGTCTCTTTGGGCTTTACGGTCTGCGCGCTTTTCAGCTCTACTCTCTTGTGCATACATGGTCGTTGTTGCCATGCTTACCAATACTACTGCTGCTAATGCAATAAACTTTTTCATAATCGAATCTTTTTTTGTTTAGGTTTAAATAAATTGTTCGTTATAAGTTTATTGCAAGAACAATGCCTATCCAGGATTGTTCACCGGTTTTTTAATTATTTTATATCCGATAGCAGCAATAAAGATACTCATTACCGGACTGATAAGGTTGAAGAAGCAATAGGGAAGGTAGGTCAGTGTGGGTACACTCAAAATGGTGGCTTGCGTCATGCCGCAGGTGTTCCATGGGATAAGCGGGGAGGTGACGGTAACGGCATCTTCCGTGGTACGGCTAAGTAGCCGGCTTTCGTAGCCTTTCTTTGCGTAAACGTTGCTGAACATGTTTCCGGTGAGGATAATGCTGATGTACTGGTCTGCCGTGGCAAGGTTCAGGAACAATCCGGAACATACGGTGGATGCTACCATGCTGGCTGTATTCTTCATGAAGCGGACGAATAGGGAAGTGATGCTTCCTAGCATGCCGCTTGCCGTCATGGCTCCACCGAAACACATGGCGCAGATGATGAGCCAGATGGTATTCATCATTCCTGCCATACCTCGTGTGGCAATCAGTTCTGTCAACATGTCACTGTCAGTTTGTAGACTGGTACTGCCATAGAATGTCATCATTATCCCTTTGAACATATTCCCACCTTCCGCTATCTCATTCAGTAGTCCCGGTTGGAAGATGAAGGCGAATATCCCTGCCAGCAGAGTGGAGAGAAAGAGTGTGATGACGGAAGGCACTCTCCGGGCAATCAGTATTCCCGTAATCACGGGAACAGCCAGTAACCAGGGAGTAATGTTGAATTTGGCGTCCAATGCTGCCGTAAATTCCGCGATCTGTTGTGTATTGTTCGTTTCGTGTGTGAGTCCCATTACTGTAAAGATGACAAGGGTGATGAGGAGAGAGGGGACGGTGGTGATCATCATATAGCGGATATGGCTGAATAACGGTGTTTCCGTTACGGATGAGGCAAGGACTGTGGTATCCGATAACGGTGAAATTTTGTCTCCGAAATAGGCTCCCGAAATGATGGCACCGGCTATCCATCCCTCTTCAAAACCTTGTGCCTTACCTATGCCCAAAAGGGCGATACCGATGGTGGCGATAGTGGTCCATGAACTTCCCGTCATTACTGATACCAATGCACAAATAATGCAGGTAGAAGCAAGGAAAAAATTCGGATGGATAATCTGCATACCATAATATATAAGGGTAGGTACCACCCCACTTATCATCCATGTGCCGCTCAAAGCACCGATAATCAATAGAATAATGATAGCTGTGGCAACACCTGAAATGTTGTTGGTGATGGCAAGTTCATAATCTTTCCAAGGGATGCGGTAGAAAGCCATGCCGATAAAGACACACATACCAGTGGTGGCAAGCAGGGAAATCTGGCTTCCTCCACTCAAGGCGTCACTTCCGAAAGTATGGATGGTGGCGAACAGCATTCCTACGAGAAAAGCGATGGGAAATAGAGAAACGAGTGGAGAGGGTATTTTCTTTGCTGAATTCATAGGGTTGTTTTTGACTATGCTTGGTTGACGAATCTATTATCAATCTGTCGTTTATAGTTTGATGCGACAAAGGTATAACAATTCTGTTCAATATCTTCCTTATCCTTTGCATGACAAATAAAAATTATCAAATCTTTGCGTTTGCTTGGAAAAATGATAGTATCCTTGTTATTTCTTGCTGTAAAGGGTGATGGACAACGATATTATTGTTAAAATAACGCCGGTGCCGACCACGCCACTCCATCCCCAAGTCTGCCAACTGCTTCCTGCAAGGAAGGTACCCAAAGAGCCGCCGATGAAGTAAGTGGTCATGAAAATCGTATTTACCCGATTGGAGGCAGACGGGTAGATGTCGAAAATACTGGTCTGGTTGCTGAGTTGGATGCATTGCATGCCTATGTCTATAAGAATGACACCGGTAATGATACCTGCATAGTTGTTTCCGCAGAAAAAGAGCGAGGCCCATGCAAGCAGAATCATTCCGCAACCGATAAAGTTGAAATTGCGTATGCCTACTTTTTTTACATATTTTCCTACAAAAGATGCGGTTAAGGCTCCGGCAATGCCGCAGAGCCCTAGTATGCCGATGACATCGCTGGATGCATGGAACGGGGCTTCTCCCATTTTGAATGCAAGGCAGGACCACATGGCAAGGAATGAGCCAAAGGCCAGTCCTGCACGTATCGAGTAGATTCGTAGAGAGGGGTATTCTCTTACTAATGAGAAAAGAGACTTCATCAGCCCGGAATATTTGCCTTGGAAAGTCGGTTGTATGTCCGGTAGTACCTTTAATACAACGATAGCGCATAGTAACATCATTCCAGCGGCGATGAAGTACATTTCACGCCAGCCAAGCACTTCACCCACAAATCCGCTGACAACACGTGATGCAAGTATTCCAGTCAGTAATCCTGAGATGACGACACCTACATTCCGTCCCTTGTTTTCGGGGCGTGAGAATTGCGAGGCAATCGGTACAAATATTTGGGGTATCATGGAGCAGATGCCGGTAATGAGTGATGCTGCCCAGATGATGTAGATGTTCGGTGCCATGGCAATGGCTAGAAGGGAAAATATGAGTAGGAAGAAATTCGTCAGGATGATATTCTTGCGTCGATAGAGGTCTCCTAATGGGACGATGAACAATAATCCCAGCGCATATCCGATTTGTGTAATCATGGCAATGAGGTTCGTTTTGAATTCAGAAACTTCCAATTCATGCCGCATGATATTAAGCAGGGGTTGATTGTAATACAAGTTGGCTACGGACACGCCAGCTACGATAGCAAGTGTCCAGAGTATATGTGCCGGTAATCCTCCGTTTTCTTTCAGTTCTAGTTTCATGCTGCAAAGATAATGTCTTTCTGTTTCATGCGCAAGATATGTGAGTATGATAAGAATATGTGTGAAGTGGTATCATCTTTTTAGCCTTTCCGTTTGTTATACTATTATTTTGTTTGAGAATAATTGATTGGAGCTATCTTGGATAAGCGGAATGTTGTATTGATATTTAAAGATACGTTGGGCATGGGAAATGAATGGTTTAGAGAGTTGCTGGGTATGAAATACAGGTGGACGAAATGCAGGCTCTTCTAGCAAACGAGGGTTGGTAAGGTGAATTCGATGACTCAAGGAACCTACCGTTCCCCCATTAGACCGCCTCCTGATGACATACTTGGGATTATCCTGCTATTGACTGAAAACTCGGGTATATATTAGTATGAATCATTATTACTTAAACTTATAATAGTATGAAACATTTATCGATAATAATAATAGTAGTGTCATTATGCGTTTTCCTGCTATCCATCGGTGTATATCATAAGGTTCCCTGGTCTGTTCTGCCAATAGTGGCTAGTGGAATCTGTATATTATGTTGGCTTTTGTTCCATTTGCTCTGTATCAGTGAAGAAAGAGATTTACTGAAAGAGGGAAATCAGTATTTCATTGATACCTTTCAAAACATACGTAATCCCATTTCTTTGATTAAGACACCGTTAGGGGCAGTTTACGAAGGAGACTGTCCGGAAGACATAAAGAAGGAACTGGCTGTTGCACTTCATCATATAGGCGGGCTGGAGCAGCACTTGATAGCGTTGATGGGGTTGAAACAACTATTTGGCAATTCTGGTAGCCTGGTAGTTGCAGAACATGAAATCGGCGCATTTATGAGGAAGAAAGTGTCTTTTTTACAGTCTCATGTGGATGGGTTGCAGATGAAGCTGGATTTGGTTCCGGATTTTGACTATGCAAGCGCTTGGTTTGATCCGGGAAAGATATCTCCGGTTATCGACCGGTTTGTATTGAGTGCCATCGAGTGTTCTCTGCCGGAAACGCACCTCTCGATGCAGGTTTCGTTGAAGGGAGATTACTGGGCAATCAGGATTAAGGATACAGGCAACAAGCGATTTCTGAAATGTTGCAGATGGTACTCGTCGCGGCTTCCTATTCTGCGACCTCTGCATGGCAAGCAGTATGGCATGGGCGGTGTGTTTTTTGACAAGTTGATGAATATATGTGACGGGAAAATACTGACTTTGGAAAAGGAGGCTCTGCTTCGATTTCCCATAAGATGTTCGTGTGCGGTTTCGGGGGGGTATACATCCTTAAATATTCCGGACACTTTTCAGGTGAATGAGTCGGAAATGGCTTTCCATGGTTTCTCGAAGAAAAAAAATATGGATAGACCTTTAGTGATACTTGCGGATAATGACAAGGGATTCAAGGATTATCTTGAGAAACGTTTATCGGAATGTTTTGTAGTGAGGAGCTTTGATGACGGTCAGGAAGCATTGGAGGTAATATGTGAAGAGTATCCGGATTTGGTGATTTGTGATATCATGTTGAAAGGTATGAGCGGTGAGGAACTTTCTTCTAAACTGAAGACGTCGAGGGACACCTCCTTTATTCCGGTGATATTGATGGGGGCGCACATTGATGTGAAACGGCGGGAAAAGCGTTGTTCTTCTCAAGCTGATCTCTTTGTATGTAAGCCCTTTAATCTGGAGGACCTTAAAGTGGAAATATCCATATTGATAAATAATAGCCGTTTTCTTCGGAAGACATTTCTTCAGAAAGTTTTTGGAGAAGATTTTTTAACGAAACCTATGGAGCGGGCTCAGCAGGATGTCAATCTGGCATTTTTGAATGAAGTGAAGCTTTACATTATGGAGAATATGGATAAAGAGGATTTGACAGTAGATGATATTGCCTCCAGGATGTGCATGAGCCGGACAACCTTTTATAATAAGTGGAAGTTGTTGACGGGAGAAGCACCCAAATATTTGATTTCGAGAATCAGGATGGAGAAGGCACGGGAACTTTTGGAAAGCGGAAAATTTTCTGTGACCGTGGTTGCCGAAATGGTGGGTATGCGAAATCTGAAAAACTTCAGAGGTAGGTATAAGGAGTATTTTGGAAAAACACCGAAGGAGTTTATGAAAAAAGTATGATATTTACCTGAAAAAAACTTTTATGGAAAGGCTGTCACATATTAGATAATGGACAGCCTTTGTTTTGAAATAGGAGATAGGAGAACTAAACATCCTAAGCTAGCTATAAAGAAAAATCTCTCATCGTTTTCGCTTTGGGGATAACTGGGTATATATGATTAGATTTATTTGCCGATGCAACATGTAGATATAATTGATAATCAAAAACTTATATTTTAAACGGTAGAAAAGTATTTTTTAGACCATAATGGGTTGTTTTTGAGCCTGGATTTACTGTTCCTACGTTTATTCTTCAACATAAAATTAGAACCGTGGAAAATCTAAATTTTCCAACTGAAGTTCACCTGTTTTCTATCTACTTACAAAGATACATATAATACGTGAGTTTTTCGCCAAGTATGTCAACTAAATGTAAGAGAGTTTCGCGAATATTGTTTTACTGAACAAAGGTAAAAATAAAACTATTCTCTCTTTTCCCTTTATTTGACTTTACTTTGATAGACGTATATATGAATACGGTAGTAAAGTCAAGGCATTTTCCACTATTAACGCAATATATAAAGTTCATCATAATTCAAGAAAATGTCAATTCTATCATTTTTTTGAATTATACCATCAATAATTTATTATATGTTCAAATATAATAGTATATTTGTGACAGTAATGTAATAGTTATGGAACGTAAACTTTTGAATCGTATAAAAGTTATTCTTGCCGAAAAAGGTAAAACTAATAAATGGCTTTCTGAACAGTTAGGAAAAGATCCTGCAATTGTTTCAAAATGGGTGACAAATACTTCACAGCCCAATGTGGAAATGTTGATTCAGATAGCTAAGTGCTTGGATGTAAAGGTTGATGATTTATTAAGAACCGAGTAATTATGGAAAATGAAACAGGTTATGTATATATATTGACAAACCCAAGTTTTAGAGAAGATTGGGTCAAGATTGGTAAAAGTTCACGTCCTGTAGATGTCAGAAGCAAAGAACTTGATAATACTGCTGTGCCTTTACCTTTTGAGATTTATGCAACTCTCAAAACAACTAAATATGCTAAAGTTGAGAGACAGATACATAAACAGATTGATCGTCTGACAGATTTGCGTATAAGACAGAATCGTGAGTTTTTCAATATAGCTCCATCTGTCGCTTTGGATATTATGCGTGATATTGCAGATTTGCTAGATGACGCCGAGCTATATGTATATGTTGATGGGAAGCCTGTTGTCAGCAAAAGTAAAGATGAAGATAAGAAGATAGAGGCTGAATCTAAAGAAAAACAACGCAAGACCCAAAAGCCTCCGTTTAAGTTTCATATGATTGGCTTGAATGTAGGGGATACGATTGTTTTTGATCCACTTCGAATGCCTGTCAGAATTGCCAGTGATGATAAAATTGAGTATGATGGCCGTCTGTATAGCCTCTCTGCGTTTACAGCTAATTTCTTGCCAGAAGAAAAGCAGAATACATCGGGAGCATATCAAGGCCCTAAATATTTCAGTTATAATGGGAAGGTGTTAAGTGAATTGAGAAAGGAAAAGGAACAGCATTAAAAAGTAAATTATATATGATAAATATACGAAAACTTGAAGCAGAACTTTGGGAATCGGCTGATCTGTTGAGACAAGGCAGCAAACTGACAAGTAACCAGTATTGCATGCCGGTTTTGGCTTTGCTGTTTCTCCGTTATGCTTATAGCAGATATAAATTGGTGGAAGCAGAGATATTGAAAGATCGTCCTTCGCGCGGAGGAAGAGTAATGCCTGTTGAGCCAAGCGATTTTGAAGCAAAAAGCGCACTTTATCTTCCTCGGGAAGCTCAGTTTGATTTTCTTGTCAATTTGCCGGACAATATCACTTCTGCCGGACTGAGAAACAAGGACGGTCAGCCGGTGAATTCATTGGGTGAAGCCGTAAACAACGCCATGCAATTGGTGGAAGAGCAAAGCGAACAGCTTACAGGTGTATTGCCCAAGACATATACGATGTTCGCCGATGATTTGCTCCGTGAATTGCTGCGCATTTTCAATAATAAGACAATTGATGAAATAGGTGGCGACATAATAGGTCGAATATATGAATATTTTCTTTCAAAATTTGCGAAAGCTGTAGCCAGTGACGATGGGGTTTTCTTTACTCCAAAGTCTTTGGTGAAAATGCTGGTCAATGTGCTGGAACCGGAACAAGGCGTAATGTTCGATCCTGCATGCGGTTCGGGCGGTATGTTTGTTCAGACCGGTGATTTTGTAAATGCGGCAGGAATGAACGCCAATACGCAGATGACATTCTTTGGTCAGGAAAAAGTGGAATACAACGCCCAGCTCTGTTTGATGAATATGGCTGTTCATGGTCTTAACGGACGTATTGTGTCTGGTGATGAAGCCAATTCGTTCTATCATGATGCGTTCAATCTCGCAGGCAAATGCGATTATGTGATAGCTAATCCTCCTTTTAATGTGGATAAGGTGAAATCGGAGTCGGCTTTCAGTGTGGGACGCCTTCCTTTCGGACTGCCTGGTGTCAATGCCAAAACCAAGGAGGTGGGCAATGCCAATTATCTTTGGATTAATTATTTTTACGCTTATCTTAATGAGCGTGGACGTGCCGGCTTCGTCATGGCAAGTTCAGCTACCGACAGTTCCAACAAAGACCGCGACATCAGGGAACAGTTGGTAAAGACCGGACATGTGGATGTGATGGTCAGTGTTGGGAACAACTTTTTCTACACATTGTCTTTGCCTTGTTCACTGTGGTTTTTCGACAAGGCTAAACGGGAAGAAAACCGCGACAAGGTGCTTTTTATAGATGCCCGTAAATATTATACAGTTGTTGACCGCACGCTGAACGAATGGACTGAATGGCAGCTGCTCAATTTGCAGGCAATCGTCCATCTTTACCGTGGAGAAACAGATAAATATCAGGCATTATTGAAAAAATATAATCATGATATAAGCGAGGCGGTAAATTCTATTTCGGAAGAAGCACTTTCATTTGTGTCTTTCCTTGATGACGAGACTGCCAATCAGTTCAACAGTTCATTGGCATGGCTTAGCAGTCCGTGGAACAATTATGATGAATTATCCAAGAACTTGAATGGACAGATAGAGCAAACCAAGAGTTGCGTCAAGTTGGCGGAAGAAAGGCTGAAAAAGCGTGAACTGAAATCCATGAGGCTGGCAGGAGATAAATTCTGCAAAGTGCTTGAGGAAATTCTGACGATTATAGAAGGACACGAATGGCTGACCGGAAAATTCGGTAAAGGCAAGTATAACGACATTGCCGGGCTCTGTAAGATTGCCACTTTGGACGAAATCGAGGAAAAAAACTATTCGCTCACACCGGGTGCCTACGTTGGTGTTCCGGAAGCAGAAGACGACGGTGTGGATTTTCATGAACGTATGAATGAAATCCATGCGGAACTGGCAAAACTTCATGAAGAAGCAAATGTGCTTATGAAGGAAATATTAAACGACTGGGAGACGCTGAAATGAGCATGAACAATAAGACGGAAACATTGCTTTCCCTGCTGGATGAATATAAGGCATTGGGTATTGCGGAGCAGATAGACTACAACAAGTTCTATCTGTATTCCCTTATTACCCATTCCACAGCCATTGAGGGCAGTACGGTTACCGAAATAGAGAACCAGTTGCTTTTCGATGAAGGTATCACGGCAAAAGGCCGCAGCCTGCAGGAGCAGATGATGAATCTGGATTTGAAAGCGGCATACGAACAGTCAATGAAGCTTGCCAAGGTGCATGCTGATTTTTCTGTCGATATGTTAAAAGGCTTGTCTGCTTTGGTGATGAAAAACACGGGGGGAGAATATAACACAGTAAGCGGTAGTTTTGACTCATCGAAGGGAGAGTTGCGTTTGCTTGGTGTTACAGCCGGTGTAGGAGGAAGTTCCTATATGAATTTCCGGAAAGTTCCTGCCAAATTGGAGGAGTTTTGCCGATATATAAACAGTCAGCGAAAGGAACTGCTGAATACAGACGATGTAATCTCCAAATATAGGCTTAGTTTTGAAGCTCATTACCAGCTTGTCACCATTCATCCTTGGGTGGATGGAAACGGACGCATGTCAAGGCTGGTGATGAATCATCTGCAATATGAATTCGGTCTTATTCCTTCGAAAGTAGTCAAGGATGATAAGGCAGAATATATCCAGTCGCTTATTGATGCACGCGAACAGGAAACGCTTCTTCCTTTCTATGAATTTATGTTCGACGAACATATTCGGAACATAAATAAAGAGATTGAAGTATACAAAAAGTCACAGGCTGCTGACCTGATAAAACCTGTATCTGACCCGATAAATGATATATCTGACCCGATAACAGAACGCTTGTATCAGGCTATTCTAAAGAATAATAAACTGAATTATGCTGAATATGGAGCGTTATTGGGCGTATCGGAAGCAACTATCAAACGTCGTTTGGGTGAGTTGAGGAAAGCTGGGATGATTGTGCGTGTGGGTAGTAATAAGAGCGGATATTGGGAAGTGATAAGTTTGAAGGAAAGAAAGGAGGGGAAGGTATGAGAGAATGGAAGAAGGTGAAGTTGGGAGAATTATATACAGTGCATAATGGACTGTCAAAAAGTAAAGATTTCTTTGGAAGTGGTTATCCTTTTTTAACTTTTTCTAACGTGTTTAATAATTGGTTTTTGCCAGATAAATTAGATGCATTAGTAGAGTCTACAGATAAAGATAGAGAGTCTTTTTCTATTCATAAAGGTGATGTTTTTATTACGCGTACAAGTGAAACTATGGATGAGTTAGGAATGAGTTCTGTTGCCTTAAAGGATTATCCTAATGCTACATTTAATGGCTTTACGAAGCGATTACGTCCAAAAAGTGATGATATATTGCCTGAATATATCGGTTATTATCTGAGGTCAAAGAAATTTAGAAATAAATTTTTGGCGTTTTCTTCTATGACAACTCGTGCTAGTTTGGCTAATAGTGATTTGTTGAATATGGAGGTGGAAGTCCCTGAAAAGAATGTTCAACGAAACATTGCAAATATTCTACTCCGTTACGATTCCTTGATTGTAGCTAACACTTGAAAAGGGACCCGGGTAGCATTTGAAACGTGTAC
>NZ_QTLV01000005.1:258837-265559 GCF_003602795.1 Bacteroides sp. AF34-31BH | reverse complement strand
CCCATTGGTGCTATCAATGGACTGTCATTCAACCTTTTGAACTGAAAAATACATACTTTCATTCTTTGAGAGCCTCATTTCATCCCTTTCCAACTGTCATCTTTCTGGACTTCCAATCCTCTTTCCAATATCCCAACGGACTGTTTTTTACTATTCCAAACAAAACCGGTCTATTTTCTCCTTATTCCCTGATTATTAACGAAATTAACAAGATTTCATTACCTGCGAAGTAACGGAATACTTAGTAACAAAAGAAGTATGGAAAGGGATTCAAAATGAGAGATTATTCACTTTTTATTTTTGTAAATTTATAAATTTAAAGTTTTCAATTATGAACAAAAAGTTTCTAAGTGTGATCCTGTTCAGCGCCTTAATGGTGGGCACTGCAGGAACGTTCACGTCTTGTAAGGACTATGATGACGACATCAAGGACTTGCAGGGACAACTGGACAAGAAAGCTTCACTTGATGACCTGAATGCAAAAGTTGCTACTTTGCAGACAGCTGTAGATGAAGCTAAAACTGCCGCAAACGAAGCCAAGGCCAAAGCTCAGGAAGCTCTGGATAAGGCTGGTTCAAGCGAAGGAGGAGTATCTGAAGCTGATTTAGAGAAATTACAAGATGCTTTGGAAAAAGAAATGGAAAAGCTGGCATCTTTAGAGGTTGTTGATACTAAGATCAAAGAACTGAAGGAGAGTCTGGCAAGTGAGTTTATTTCTGAAGCTGATTTGAAGAAATTGGCTACAGATGTCGAAACTCTGAGTGTTAAAGTTATGGCTTTGATTGGTCACCGATTGACCAGCCTTACGCTGATTCCAACTACGCACATCAACGGCATTCCTTCAATTGAACTGCTGACACTGACGTATACACCGCAGGTTTTTGCTGCCAAGAACTATGCTGACCACGAAGCAGACCCGTCTAAGCACACTGATCGCCCGGTTTTGGACCACACTGCTGTAAAGGGCGCCAAGGCACTCAGCATTTCTACCGAAAAGAATGAGGTAAGCTACAAGATTAGCCCGAGCATCGGTGTGATGAAAGAAGATGTTAAGCTTCCTATGTTTGAATGCTTTACCTCTCAGAACGTAACAAAGGCTGCTCCTGAACTTTCTCAGAACAAGCCTCTCGAAGTTGTAGACTACGATGTAAAAGACGGTGTAATGACTGTTCTTTATAAGAAGAATGCAGATTACGTAGGCAAGAGCATCGGCACAACCGGTAGCGCTCACGGTGAAGGTAAACTTGAAAAGTTCTGGATGGCTTCTCTGAAGACTCCTATTGCTGACAAAAACCTGACAGATGCTGAGAAAGAAGCTGGTAAAGACGTATTTGTAAATTCCGAATACAGCCGTATCGAAGAATCTACTGTATATCCTTATTTGGCTAACAAGAAGATTGACTTCACGAAGGACTTCACGACTGATTTTGCAGACGAAATGCAGGATGGTAAATACGTTCATTATCATGACTCTCTCTGCTTGTATAAATCAGGCAACGAACAATTGGTTGATGTTAAGCAGTCATATGACAGTCCACTTGACTTGAGAACGTTGGTTACTGTATGCTATACTTATACTGACAAACAACACGCTTCTCACAAGGAATTGACGAACTACGCCGACTATGGCCTGGAATTCCGTTTCTCTTTAGCAAAAGCTAAGTATCTGCAAGGTGACCGTAAGACTGACGAACAGGCATTCGGCCGCATCTTGTCTGACGGCTACACGCTGAAGTCTGAAGTTTACGACGTAGAGTTGGGAGATACAGAATATTCCAAGACTTCCATCGGTCGCGAACCTATCATTCGTGCTGAATTGTGGGACAAGAATAATGGCAACATGATTGCTGTACGTTATATCAAGATTCGTTGGACCGGTGAAAAGGATCAAACGATTGCTGCCATTACATTCCCGAACGATACTGTAACTTGCAAGGATATGTTCCAGCAGTTGTTCTCTAAGGAAATGAACGAGAAGATCTATCATATGGTTAAGTTCGACGGTGGTCAGAGTATGAGTAAGACTCAGTTCCACAGCATCTATACAGATATGGAGATTCTTGAACTGAGAAAAGACGGCAAGAAGGTAGATTTGTCTAAATTAGCTGTTTCTAAGGTGGCTACTGACTGGCAAGAAGGTTCTGACAAAGTTGGCAAAGACGGTAAGGAAGCGATTAAAAACAATAAAGACCTTGTATTTGCTTTATTGCACGATGCTGAAGACAATACGTCTTACAACTTAGTTTGGGCTATGAACCCGAAGACTGTTGGTACATTGGCTTACAATGAGTCTACCAAGACTTATGCTTCTACATTCGAAATCGACGTTAAGTACATTGACGAAGCTGGTTTGAATGGTGATATCAAGCAGACATTCAAGCAGACAATCGTTGTTCCTGCACAGAAGTTTGCATACCAAGGTACATTCTGGAAGAATGGTAAGGGCGAAGGTGTCTTCAATGTGAATCCGATTGTTTACACTACTGCAAATGACGGTGGAACACAGAAAGACCCGCATGTATATCCGGGTATTACTGACGGTTGTACGCTGAAAGACTATAGCCACATCGAAGCTGACTTAGTTAATGGCTTTGTATACGAACCGACCAAAGAAAAGCCAGCCAACTTGGCTCAATTCATCCAGTATATTCGTGAGTGTGCAGAGGTTAAGTTTATCTTTGACGAAACACGCATGAAAGACCTGACTACTTATCCGCATTTGAAAGACTTTGTCACAAGCGATGACAAAACTCAATTGTGGTATAAGACTAAAGGTACAGCAAAAGACGAAGTCGTAAGTGACAACAGTAACATCGGTAGAACGGATGCAGGAATTAATGATTATAAACAATCTAACGATTTGGCTGCCACTATCAATAACCTGATGGGTGCTGATGCTACAGAAAACAAAAAGAACTTGCCTTGGAATTATGATGAAAAATTAGGTAATAGCGTAAATGAATGCTCCAGTATCATCCGTCTCCACGAAAAAGATGACTTGAACGGTACTGATGCCGCCCTCAAGTTGATTGGCAAGGAAGTTCCTGTACAACTAGTTGTTGCATACAATGAGTTCAATGTTATTCCAGTTCAAGAATTTGAGGTACACTTCATCAACCCGTTGACTATTGACGGTTCTATCAGCGACAACTTCGTTGATGCTGAAATTGACGGTAGCTTCTTGAGCGTTGCCAAGAACTTCACATTCACTGACTGGAATAATAAACCGGTAGCTGCTGCTGTAGCTGACAAGGCCACTGGTGATGAAGTTTATGCACATGCTTTGTATGACTACTATGCCGTACGTGAAGTCAAGTTCTTGACTGATAAGACCACTACCAGCTTGGCTTGGAATGCTGCAACCAGCACTTATGAGCACAAGGAGGGTACTACTGACGGTAAGTTGCCGACCAATGCTTCATTGAAGATGATGAATTGGGATGAGTCTACAGACAAGTCAACAGCTAAACCTGTCGATGCTGACCCGACTCACTTGGCATACTTCAACAACCATGGTACACCGGTTAACGTTGACTACAATATGTTCTTGACAGTAAATGTCAACTACAAGTGGGGGGTATTGAGCAAGGATAACCTGAAAGTCATCGTTAAGAAGGCTGCCGGTACACCGAGTGCCAAATAATTAAGAAGAGATTCTTGATATAATTTAATAAAAGGGACGTCCTCTTGCAGGGCGTCCTTTTTTTCAATCTTTCATTTATAAATATCAGATATGAAGAAAATACTATTCATTTTGACTGTGTCAGTTTCACTCATCTGCTTTTCTTCATGTAAGAAGTCAGCAGCTACACATCCTTTTCCAGGCAAATTCGTTACTGAAACCGGTATCCAATTCGACCTTCGAGCCGACTCCACCACCCTGATTCAATATGATGATTCCAGTTCGTACGAGGGTACATGGAAAGTCTATAATCAAGGAGATACACTAAAGTATGCCACTATTGAGTTTGCCGGTTACTTTAACTATTATTATCTGCGTAATGGTAAACTCTATCGCAATGAACATAATATGATACGTCAAGCTCTTGGTGAAGAAATTGAATATCAAGATTAAAACAGAAAATGGCTATTACTATTCCTCTATTCTTTGGATGAGGAAAAGAATAGCCATTTCATATGATAGTCAACCACACATTTCCAATAATAATCGTTTTATGATTATCATCTTATGATTATCGTGATATTTTCCTTATATTTGCGTGTAAACTCAATAATCATATGAAAAATCCATTTGTTACGAACGGCTATGTATCACCGGAATATTTCTGTGACAGAGAGAAAGAAACGGCTAAAATTGTCTCACTTTTGACGAATGAGAACAACATTGCATTGATTTCCCCACGCAGATTAGGCAAAACAGACTTGCTGCGGCATTGTTTTGGACAGCCGGAAATCAAGGAGCATTACCACACTTTCATCATCGATATTTATGCCACAAGCTCTGTACGCGATTTTGTGAATGTTTTCGGCAAGGCTGTACTGGATGAACTACGTCCAAAAGGAAAATCCGTATGGGGTACCTTCTTGAATGTACTGGCCTCCCTTCGTTCCGAAATAACATTCGACATGAATGGACAGCCTACCTGGGGAATCGGTCTGGGAGCTATAACTAATCCCTCTGCAACATTGGATGAGATATTCTCCTATCTGAATAATGCCGGGAAG
The DNA here is from genome assembly GCF_003602795.1 of Bacteroides sp. AF34-31BH. NCBI lineage: Bacteria > Pseudomonadati > Bacteroidota > Bacteroidia > Bacteroidales > Bacteroidaceae > Bacteroides > Bacteroides sp. AF34-31BH. Next base: position 260,873 of record NZ_QTLV01000005.1, on the reverse strand, counting down.
CCTTGCCTAATCGCCATTGATGAATTCCAGCAAATAACCAAATATGCAGACGATCCCAACATAGAAGCGGCACTACGGACACATATACAACGCTGTTCCAATGCCCACTTTGTCTTCTCCGGGTCCCATAGGCATCTGATGGGGGCAATGTTTACTTCTCCGGCACGTCCATTCTACCAATCGGTTACACTGATAAACCTGCCTCCCATTTCTGTTGATAAATACGCGGAGTTCTGCCTTAGGCACTTTGAGCGAGCAAGCAAACACTTAGATACATTAGTGGTAACAGAGCTATATGAGCGCTTCAATGGTATAACTTCGTATATGCAGAAGGTTATGAACATTTTATTTTCCATGACCGGAACTGGAGAAATATGTATTCCCTCAATGATAGATACTGCCATTAACGACCTTCTGGATTTTTCTGCCGATACCTATGATGCCTTATTATATCAGATGCCCGAAAAGCAACGTATTGTGTTTATGGCAATAGCAGCAGAGGGAAAAGCTAAGGCTATCTCAAGCGGTGACTTTGTACGTAAATACAAGTTGCAATCTGCCAGTTCTGTCTCTTCAGCTGTAAAAGGACTACTGGAAAAAGACTTTATTACCTATGATAAAGGCATTTACCAGGTATATGATCAGTTCTTCCAACTTTGGTTGCAAAGGAACAAGCTTTAATGGTTTCTTTCTTGAATCTTATATTCATTCAATTTATTTGTAATTGCAGGGTAAACCATTTATAAACAATTTAGAAATGGGTAGAAATGCAGCAGGCTTTGCAAAATATAATTATAAGACTAAAGTAAATACCTTCAATATGGTTCCAACGGATAAAATATTGTAGCAAATCATTGTTGTTTGAAGGATAATAACCATCTTTGTTCTAAAGACTCGAAATATGGATAGTAAAGTAACCTTATTGGATTGAGATGTCAGATTATGATTTGGAAACAGCGAATGCAATGCTGCTTACAGGCCGTTATCTCTATGTCGGTTTCATGTGCCATCAAACAATAGAGAAAATTCTCAAAGCATATGGGACTAATTGCTTAATGGAAGTTACTCTAAAGATGCATTCACTATCCAGACTTGCGGAGAGAACGGGATTGGACAAGCAATTGTCGGAGGAGCAGTTAGACTTTATAGACAAGCTTGAACCTCTTAATATAGAAGCCCGTTACCCCTCTTATAAAGAAAGATTAATGAAGAGCTTAAATACTGTGCTGAACTTTTGAGCCAAACTAAAGAGTTGCAATTATGGATAAAGAACAAGCTATAAACCTTGCCAAACGCTATAAGGAAATGGTAGCGGAGAAGTTACCATTAAAGGCCCTTTATCTTTATGGTTCGTACAGTAAAGGAAATTATAGAGCAGACAGCGATATAGATATTGCTGTGATAGTAGAACGCCTGGATGACGATTATTTTAAAGATACTCCTCTATTGTGGAAACTTAGACGCAAGATAAGTAACCTTATAGAGCCAGTCCTACTTACAGAAGATATGGACAATCCTCTTTATTGTGATATTAGAAAAACTGGAATTCTAATACAATGAAGTCTTGTTTATCACATGCCATCTATTTCTATAATTTATATTCTTTTTTACTTCCAACGCATATTCTTCTCCTAAATCTTCGTACCATACCAAGTACTGCGAAATACATACCTGAGCGTTTTTCTCTTACTTATTCCCTTCTTCATCCAATCCCTATCATGACTTAAACATTTTTCTCTTGCAGCAATAATCACTTGATATTGCAAAAAATGAGGAATATGAAATCATTGTATTTGCAGCTATAATTGTATATACTTGTAAGGTAAACCTTTTATAAATAAATTGGAAATGAATAGAAATGAAATTACCTTACAAGAGATGTTCTCCTCAGTCATCGGGGAACTCCGGGAAGGCGGCAGGTGGGGGACGGCACACATCTACCAGTCAGCGGTGAATGCATTCTCGGCATTCACCAAATGGCAACCGATGCCCATGCGCAGGCTGAGCCCGACCGTACTGAAGAGATTCGAAAACTT
>NZ_QTLV01000005.1:0-258827 GCF_003602795.1 Bacteroides sp. AF34-31BH | reverse complement strand
CCGTACTGAAGAGATTCGAAAACTACCTCAGGCAGAGGAACTGCAGTTGGAACACCGTATCCACCTACATCAAGACGGTACGCTCGGTGTATCATCGGGCGGTGGACAGAAAGTACATACGGTATGTACCCAGACTGTTCGAGCATGTATATACCGGCACACGGGCGGACAGGAAGAAGGCGCTCGAGGCATCCGACATCAGCAGCCTGGTAAGGGAGACGGAAAGGAGCCTGCAAGGAGGGACGCTCCCAAACACACAGCAGAGAACAAGGATTTTCTTCGTACTCATGTTCATGCTCAGGGGCATACCTTTCGTGGATCTGGCATACCTGCACAAAAGGGACCTGCAGGGAAATATACTATCGTACAGACGACGGAAGACGGGACGGGCGCTGACCGTGTCACTCACACCCGAAGCCATGCAAATGGTCAGGATGGTGGCGAACAGGAATCCCGATTCCCCCTATCTGTTTCCCATTCTGCAGAGCGAGGAAGGTACGGAAGCGGCATACCGGGAATACCAGTCGGCACTCAGGGGATTCAACCAGCGGCTGGCAGTACTCAGGCAGTGCCTGGGAATGCAGTCGGCACTCAGCACCTATGCAGCCAGACACACCTGGGCTACAATGGCTTACCATTGCGAGATACATCCCGGAATCATATCGGAAGCCATGGGGCACTCCTCCATCACGGTGACGGAAACCTATCTGAAGCCTTTCAGCAACAGAAAGATTGACGAGGCCAACCAGAGGGGAATTTCTTTTGTAAGAAGCGGAGCGTGTACAGTATAAAAGACGTTACTTCTTTTGATAGGATAGAATAGATTTGTTGCGCATTTTCCGGAGTCTTCAAAATGAGTTTTGAGGAACGGAATGGTGTTGCCTTTACGGAGCTTCCATCGGTTCTGTCAATATGCTGTTATTCAACCTTTTGAACTAAAAAATACATACTTTCATTTTTTGAAAGCCTCATTTCATCCCTTTCCCACTGTCACTTTTCTGGACTTCCAATCCTCTTTCCAATATCCTAACGGGCTGATTTTTACTATTCCAGACAAACCTTACCTATTTTCTCCTTATTCCCTGATTATTAATGGAATTAACAAGATTTCATTACCTGCGAAGTAACGGAATACTTAGTAACAAAAGAAGTATGCGAAAGGGATTCAAAATGAGAGATTATTCACTTTTTTATTTTTTAAATTTATAAATTTAAAGTTTTCAATTATGAACAAGAAGTTTCTAAGTGTGATCCTGTTCAGTGCCTTAATGGTGGGTACTGCAGGAACTTTCACGTCTTGTAAGGACTATGATGACGACATCGAGAACTTACAAGGACAGATTACCTCTAACAAAGATGCTATTGCTGCTTTAGAGAGCCAAATCAAAAGCGGTGAATGGGTGTCCAGCGTGACATCTACAACCAATGGTATTGTTGTTACTTTGGGTAATGGAACCAGCTACACTATCACTAATGGTGAAAAAGGTGAAGCAGGTAAAGACGGTGTGACTCCGAAAATTGCAGTGAACAATGACAAAATCCAAGTAAGCTATGACAATGGCACTACTTGGACTGATCTTATTTCACTGGAAGACTTGAAGGGTGAAGCAGGTGACGCTGCTGCAACTCCGACTTTCTCTGTAGGAGAAGACGGCCATATCTACGTACAATATGGTGAAGACGGTGAAAAGACGGATTTGGGCGTTTCTACCGGTGGTATCTACTATGTAGAAGATGGCGTGAAGCTGACTATCCACATCCCGAACAAAGATGGCGAGTACGAAGACATCGTATTGCCGAGAGCTGCTTCCATCTCCAGTATCAAGGCTGTAACAGTAAGTTCAGCTGCTGTATTGTCGGAAGGTGCCGACATCGAGTTGACTTATGGTAAGGCTGCTGACAATGGTAAGTATTTTGATGGAACTGCTTTCAAGAAAGGCGACATCCTGCTTCCTTCTAAAGAAGCAAAGAATGTAATCAGCGCCCAGGTTAATCCGACCATTGCCGATGCTACGGTCTATAATTTCTACTTGGCCAACTCTAAAGGAAGCTCCATCTTCACTTTGTCTGAAGCAACTCCCAATATGACAGAAGAGCCTTTGACAAGAGTTGCTACAGCCAATAAGGGTATCTATGATATGGGTATTACTTTTGTAAGTGGTGTGACTGAAGCACAAATTAAGGCTGCTAAGGGTGCTTACGCTATCGCTACAAAAGATGCTTATGACAATGAAGTGTTGTCTAGTTATGATGTAACGGTTGATGTGAAAGCAGCAACAACTACCACTCTTGATGTAACTGCAACTACACAAGAAGTTGAAATCAACAAAGAACTCGACTTGAATGACTGTGTAGATATGAAAAATGTAATCGATGTGCAATATTATTTTGCAACAAACCAGACAGCTGCTGTTGATGCTGCTAAGGCTACGATTACAGGTACTAAGATTAAAGGTGAAGTTGCAAATAAGACTGTCGTTGTAAGTGTTAAATATCTGACTTACGACGGTGAGGTTAAAGACGCAACTAAAACTATCACTGTTAAGTTCATCAATCCTGCTACAGAAAATGCCTTTACTCAAACATTGGTATTGAATGCAGACGCTTCTAAGAATGTATTGACATTCGATGTAACCAGCTTGATTGGTAATACTACATCAAGTGCTCCTAGCTTCTTCACCAACATCGGTAATGCTAAGTTTACTGCTGCTGCTAAGGACAAGAACAGCAATACAGACAAAGCTAAGGGAGATGATGCTGTAGGTATCACTGCACCGGTTGCTGTTGCTACTGCAGATGCTTCTACTACTCCGAACGGTTACTACAAGCATACGCTGACTTACAGAGTGAATAATGCTACAGTTATTCCTGGAACTTACGAAGCAGAATTGACTTATGGTTCAAGTCCGGTTAACACCGTTAAGCTGACTTTGATTGTAGAAGAAAATGTAGCTTCTTATGACTTCAAGCCGTTGGATCTGTACTTCACCGGTACTAATGCTACTGCTTATGGTACTCCTGCTAATAGCAAAATTACTTATAACTTGAAGGGTCTGTTCGGTATCACAACTTGGGATAACATCGCATTTACTGAAACTGTTCCTGAAAACTATAAGGATGCAGACGGTATTCAATGGACTGCTAATGCTTGGTTGGCTGATGCTACATCGGGAGGCATCACAGTAGATAAGGTTGCTACGAAGAATGAAGCTGCTAAGACTGGTAACTTCGGTGGTGCATACGAAGCCCGTTCTCTGAAAGCTACTTACACTCCGTATGCTAACAAGAACTTGACTGCCACTGCATACGACTTCACTCTGACAATCAAATCTTCTGTATTCGAAGGTTCACTGAATTATGTGAAGAAGGTTAAGAATGAATACGTTACAGGCGACAATAAGACTATCAATGTAGCAGCAGCGAATGCAAAAGCAACTCTGAAAGCAGAAGAAATCCGTGGTATTACTAAGACCAATGTTATATACTTCGGTAACTCTCACTTGACTGATGCTTATGTAGCAAGCGTCTCTGTTGCTTTGGAAGGTGATGCTGCTAAACAATATCTGGATTTGGCAGGTGACTTTACAAATGATGATGTCACTATCACTCCGAAAGCTAACGTAACTATCCCAGGTGATGGTAAGACAGTTACTTGCTACGTTCGTGTAAGTGTTGTTGACGAATGGGGTAAGACCAAGACTGTTGACGTACCTGTGGTACTGCAATAATTCAAGAATAAGCAATTCTCTATCGAGAGAACCTTATAATTAAAACTAAAGAATCCCCGGCTTATGGAAGTCGGGGATTTTTTTGGGTATCTGAAAGATAGGTAGGATTTATTTACGCCACGTCCAGATTCTGGCACTCCAGGTAGTAGTATGGGGTTCATATTCAACCCTATAAAAACAAAAGGGGAATGGGTACTCACCATCAAAGACGGCAGACAACCCAGCCGCGAATCCGCAACCCACTCCATGACAATGCACCTGCACCTATCGAGGTCATTGTAGAAAAGTTAATCCAACGGCATAAAAAAGAGGTCCGGAAGGCGTGCATTAAAAAGTTCCGAAGTACTTAAAGAAAAGACTACAGGAATGAAGAGAAAAGCTGGCAAGTATTAAATAAAAAGATTGTCCCAAGGTTGCGGATGCCCGTCCCAAGGCTTGGGATAGACGTCCGCAACCTTGGGACATATATCCGCAAGCTGCGAAGAAAGTTCTATAACAAACTGTTTCTTTAGAAAAGATACGCCGCAGACACCTGCCAAGTCTTATTCTTGGCACCGATGGCATCACCCGCATTCTTCCACGTAAATGAGTCGCCCATCGGGAGCTGATAGGTCACGCCAACCTGGAGATGCTTCAGCAGCTTCACACCGGCACCCAAATTAAGTGCCACTTGAGCCTTCTTGCGGTCTACGTAATCCTTCTTCTTGAAGTCGAAGAAGAAATCGGGACCGGCAGCTATATAAATACCCAACAAGCTACCCAAGCCAATGGTATATTTCAGATTTACGGGTACTTCCAGTCCTGTTTGCTTCACCTCGTCCTTGCCGCGCTGAGAGAACAGCAAAGCACCATCAACACCCAAGCCTACAATGGGAATGGTAAACTCAGCCATCGGACCAATAAAGAAACCGGTAGAATTATCCTTGTTTCCCTTATATCCGCCATCCCAATCTATTTTCGTCATATTCACACCACCCTTAACACCCCACTTCAATAGTTGGGCCTGGGCAGGCATAGCCATAAACATACAGCATACAGCTATCACGAAAGCACTAAAAATCTTTTTCATAATCAATTGTGTTTAATATTACGGGACAAATATATGCAAATTCTTCCTAAAGAAACAACGTATGTTAGCATTTGTTCATTTACGAGAACAATGAATCACAAAACGCATTACCTTTGCAACCTGAATCAAAGAAAGATACCACACAGATAAAATAAAAAGCTATGATAAAAATCAGAAAGACGCAACCCACAGACATTGCAATCCTTATGGACATCTTTGAACAAGCGAAGCACATCATGCGGAAAGACGGAAATATGCTGCAGTGGAGAGGCAACTACCCTTCCAGGGAAATCGTCATAGCAGACATCGAACAAGGAAACAGCTATGTGTGCACCGACGATACCGAAGAAATTATCGGAACCTTCGCCTTTATCCGTGGAAACGACCCCACATATACGCATATCTATGAAGGAAAATGGGTGGAAGATACGCTTCCTTACGGCGTCATTCACCGGCTGGCAAGTACAGAACACAGCAAAGGAGTGGCCAATGCCTGCCTGCAATGGTGCTACGAACAAATACCCAACCTACGTGCAGATACCCACCGGGACAATCATATCCTGCAATACATACTGAAGAAGCACGGATTCAAATATTGCGGCATCATCCTTCTGGCCAATGGAGACGAACGGCTGGCATTCCAAAAAGTAGAAGGATAGACAAGGAAACCACGAATCTTTCATTTAAAGGAGTTATCAGCCGACAAGTCGGCTTAGGAGTTAAAGCCAATACTCGTGCGTATGTATTCACAGAAGTATCGGCTTTAACTTCTTCAACTCCTGACGGAGCGGAGCGAAGTGATAACTCCTCCAATTCCTTTAAATGAAAGAACCGGGCAAGAAAACTCAAATAATCATAACCCTTCAAACATTATCTGCCATATAATTGTATATATAGCAGGTTTCCACAATGTTGTGGAAAACAAAAACAAGATAACATATGAAGGATTATAAACGTATGACAGTCGGCGAAATCGTAGCCGACAACTTCAACAATGCCGGGATATTTGATAAATATGGCATTGATTTCTGCTGCCATGGTTCCGCACTGCTTCCCGAAGCCAGTAAAACTGCCGGAGCCGATATGGAGAAGGTGATAGAAGAAATAGAGCATCTGGCTCCGACAACCTCCGAAAATATTGATTTCAAGAGTTGGCCTCTGGACTTATTGGTGGACTATATTCTCAAAATCCACCACCGTAATATCCGTACACAAGGTCCCGAGATTGAAGAACTGCTGGATAAAATATGTCGCGTACACGGTGAAAAACATCCGTCACTCTACAATGTGCAGGCTCTCTTTCATGATTCCCTCTCCGACCTCAATGCCCATCTCGACAAAGAGGAACTGGTACTGTTTCCCTACATCTATGAGATGGTAAAGGCTAAGCTGGAAAATACTCCCCTGCCCGAATTCCACTGTGGAAGCATCGAAGCTCCCATATCCGTCATGATGGCAGAACATGACATTGAAGGAGAACGCTATCGCCACATAGAGCATCTGACCAACGGCTATACAGCTCCAGAAGATGCCTGCAACAGTTACCGCCTCGTACTCCAACAGCTTAAAGCATTTGAAGAGGCCTTGCACCAGCACATCCATCTGGAAAATAATATCGTTTTCCCACGCTCCATCAAAATGGAAGCAAAATTAAGAGAACAGCCATGACACAAATCAGAATCAAACGGGTATATGAAGAACCCGATGCAACAGACGGCTACCGTGTATTGGTGGACCGGCTGTGGCCTCGCGGCATAAAAAAGGAACATCTGAAATACGATGTCTGGGAAAAGGATATTACCCCTTCACCTGAATTAAGAAAATGGTTTCACGAAGACCAAGCGGAACACTGGGAGGGGTTTGCAGCCATGTATCGCAAGGAACTGGAAAATTCGGAAGCCGCCCTTAGGTTCATTGACACCATAAAACACCACCATACCATAACCTTACTATATGCTTCCAAAGCACCGATATACAACCATGCACGCATCCTGCAACGGTTTCTGCAGGAGCACTTAGACTAATTACTCACAATCTTTACAGTAAAAGCAAAGATGAACTGTAACTCTGGAAAGGCTGTTCAACGAATTGGTGCTACAAGGACACAAACTTCTTTTTCAAGTCGTCCACTCCCATTCCCGTAAAATAATCCTCGATAAAGTCCCAGCGCTGTTCATCCGTCAGCTTATCTGTTCCGAAGAAGAAAGAGAACAAGTCAATCTGCTCCTGGAATATCTGCTCGTTGGTATCCAGAATCAGATTGCGATAATCATCGCCAAGCGCAAGTTCCTGCAGAGTTTCGGGGTCATTGAAACGGACAAATACGCAAGGCGTACCGCCACCCTCCACACTGAACGAAAGGCAGTCGAGCATAGAAAGCAGATTAAGCAGCATATTCAAGTCCGAAAAAGGAGTGCAATAAAACAGCAGGCGGTCTCCCTTACTGCCCACTATACGTTGGCTGAACAGTTTCTGATAGCGCGACAAAAGCAAATCAAAGCCTTTGGTCACCGTAAAAGAGAGTTCATTGGAATCTTTCTTTTTCACACTGCTGATATAACTCACACTGCGACCTTCCTCCGTGCGGCTCTCCAGCAGGGAACCGATAAAGCGTTTGGCAGAACGCACGTCCATGCCATGCTCGGCAAAGACAGCCCGCAGTTCTTCTTCATCAAAACGTCCTTTCGACTTTATCAATGCCGTTTTCAGCATCGTTGTCAGGCTCTTGAACAAGGCATCCATCCGCTCACGGATGACAGTGGCATCTTCCTTCAACAGCACCTCATGCTTGCCTACGGATACGGCACGGGCACCTTCCCGCAACGTTCCATTATTCAGCTTCTGTTTGAACTCCTTGTAGCCAAGCTCCGGGAAACGCTCTTCCCAAAGCGCTTCCAGACGTACGACGTAAACCCCGTCCTCCCCTTCTACCTTTGTCAGATAGCTATGGAATTCACGGGCAAAGACATCACCCGTCTTGTCCTGGACATATCCTTCGGTCAACAGATTCTTGGGGCTGATTTCAAGCAGATGCCTTCCATAACGCTGCATCAAATCGTCTTCCAGCCAAAGCAAGGCAGTCTTGATGAGCTGTCCCAACTCTGCTTCATACTCCAGCTTGTTCTTTGTACGCGGCAGTTTCACCACAAACTCGAAATCGGACAAAGACACCATGATTTCCGGTTTTTCCCCTTTCATGCGGTACACTTCCATGAGCTTTCTCAGAATAAGCACCAGCTGTTCCTGGGCAATGTTCCCCGTCTGATGCAGACGCTTCATATAATAGAAGTCCCGTTCATGGTAGTCGGTAGCGGCAATGCCATGTATCTCCGTATCACGCGCGGCACGCCCTATCTCCTGAATATAGTCGACAAACGTACTGGATGGCGCCACATGGTATACACGGTCTATATCACTGATGTCCACTCCCATACCAAAGGCTTTCGTAGCCACAATCAGTTTCTTGGTCCCTTCCTTGAACTCCTGCACAATGGCAGCTTTCTGTTCCTTTTCCTTCTTGCCATAATAGGAAGCCACCAGACGCCAGTCTGCCGGCTTCACCCACGTCTTCAGGCGCATGTCGATGCCACCCGCAAAAGGATAATAGAGCAATGTCTTGTGTCCGTCCAGGAAGTCCTCGACCCGCGCAGCCACCACGCGCTGCTTTGCCTTGTCGTATGTCTCCCCGTCCTCCATCTCCATCTGACGGATGTCAAAGCCAATATTCCGGCGCTTCACCGTACCTACATAAAGCACACAAGGCTCCATCTGCAAGGAACGGATAGTCTCGAATATCATGTCATTGCCCCCTTTGGGATTCCAGACAGCCGTAGCGGTCAATGCAAACAACGGGAAATTATAGCCGAGAGTCTGTTTCAAAGCAGTCAGGTAGCGCCCCAAGAACCAATAGTCCACACGGAACTCCTTGCCCCATGTCGTTACCGTATGCGCCTCATCGACCACCACCAGACCGATGCGGCGCTCGCCTACAAAATGCTTGATGTCGTAAGAGAGAAGCAATTCCGGCGAGAGATAGAACAAATCAATCTCCCCCTCACGCACCTGCCGGTAAACCTCCATCTTCTGTTCCGGCGATAAATCGGACGAGGCGTATGCCACACGCGCATACCCCAGTTCCTGCAGACTTTCCACCTGGTCTACAATCAACGCCTTCAAAGGGGAAACCACAATGGTAAGCAGATTATACTCCTTCCCCAAATAGATGGCAGGAAGCTGGAACAACAAGGATTTTCCGGAGCCGGTAGGGGCAGTCAACAATATATTGTCTACCTGCGTTTCACTTTTCCAAGCCTTTTCAGCCTCCAGTATAACGTTCTCTATCAGCTGTCCCTGCGAAATGCAGAGTTTCTCTTTTCCCTTGGACAAGTCATCGTAAATCTCAAGATTACGAAACTGTTCGTAGCCGTAAGTCTCCTTTAAAATCGTGTTTATGGTTTCGCGGCAGTTTTCAGGCAGATGCCTTTCCTTCAAATCCGGTAACCGGCGTGTCGTTGCTTCTTGTACATTCATTATTATTGTAGTGTGGGGGTATTAAAAAGAAAAGAAGTAATTCTTCAACCATAGTTATCGGTTTTGGAATTACTTCTCCCTATGTTTCAAAATATTACCAGACATACCGGTAAGTTTTTTCTTTTAAAGCGTATCAATATTCCTCCTCGTTGAAGAAAAAGTCCTCTTTGCTGGGATAATCGGGCCAAATATCTTCTATGCTTTCATAAATCTCGCCTTCATCTTCCATTTCCTGCAGATTCTCAATCACTTCAAGCGGAGCACCCGAACGCATGGCATAATCTATCAATTCATCCTTAGTTGCCGGCCAAGGAGCATCTTCCAACTTAGATGCTAATTCCAATGTCCAATACATAGTCTCTAGTATTAAAATTGTGAATATTAAGTCCTATTTCTATTTTTCGGCAAAAGTATAACAATTTATTTCACTTGCAACTATTATTCCAAAATATTTCACCTTTTTTGTCGTCTTGATTCATTTTACGGGAAAGAACGAACAAATAATCAGACAAGCGGTTCACGTAAGCCAGTAATTCCGAAGCGATTTCCACTTGTTCGGCCAGAGCAAGAATCCGACGCTCTGCACGACGGCAAACCGTACGGCAAACGTGGCAGACTGCCGCACCGCGACTTCCGCCGGGAAGAATAAAGGCTGAAAGAGGAGGCAAAAGAGTATCCAAACGGTCTATCTCCCGCTCCACCATTTCCACCTGCTCCGAGCTGATGATACTGGCTTCTTTCAGCTCCATTTTCTCCCGGTCTGTGGCCAGATGAGAGCCTACGGCAAAAAGTCTGTCTTGCACTTGCTGCAGAAAATCTTTATCCTTTCCGTCAAGCAGGTACGTGATGAGAAGACCCAGATTGGAATTCAGCTCATCCACCGTACCGTATGCCTCAAGGCGGATATGCGTTTTAGGTACACGGGTTCCGCCTACAAGAGAGGTGGTTCCTTTATCTCCGGTTTTGGTGTATATCTTCATAAGGAATTAATGTTTAGGGGTTAGGGATTAATGTTTAGCAGCCAGTAAGTGGAGCTAAGCACTAATCACTAACCGCTAATCACTATTGAAACGCCTAAAGATAATCAAAAGTTGACAATATAGTCTTGTTTTATCTTTGTTTTATCGAAGAATATGATACCAAGGTCATAAAGGTCGAACGTAATACCCGCCCGCCCGTCCTGCTTCATACGTTTCCAGAGGGCAGACATCTGCGGAGTGTAACGGATACCCTCAATCACAAAAACAGACTTTCCCCTGGTACGGGCAGAACAGATGCGGAAGACCTCCTCTACAAAATCGGGATGACGATAATCGTGCAAATAAAGGAAATCAACGGGAACGCCACTCTCCAGAAAGAGCTCGGAAAGGTCGGAAGCCGAAGTATAATCTGCTCCCTCCTTCCCCGCTTTCAGATAGAGGGCAGAAGCGGCAAGCGTACCGGCATCTACAATGGTCTCCGGCTGGGTATAGTTTACCAGACGGAACAGAAGGCGTTTTACTTTCTTCGATTCGTACTTCCAACGTTTATCTTTCTCCAGCTCCAGTTGCTTCTGTGCCTTGGCCAGCTCTTCATATTTATAATAAGCCGTACTTTCGTAAATTACATGCGTAATCAGGTTAAAGGCAAAAGGAGAATGTACACCGTAGCCGCAACGGTGCCGGAAACGGTACAGCCAGATAAAAGGCCGTTTTAGAGTAAGCAAAATACGATTCATTATTTTAATGCGCTAATGTACCTTCGAAAGTCACCCCTTCACCCGAAGAATAATTCTCCGTAACAGTCAGGAGTACCTTGTTATCCTCAAAGCAGAGCGTAAGCCCAAGAGCGCTTATCCAGTTGACATAATGTACTTTCAGTTGCAAAGCATCAGGTGACGCCCACGCATAACTGCCTGCCACCTGGAAAGGGCCTTCTATACCCTTAAAACGCCCCTTTGCAGCAACCGAATACGGAGGATAGCCATCAATTGCCGCTTTCGACCATTGCTTATAGCCAAACGGAAGACTGTATGTCTTTCCGTCTTTCTCCACCACAGTCATCACTACTTCTTGCTGCTTGAATTGCAGTTCGATGGATTGCCATCCGTATTTGTTCTCTCCGAGCAGGATGCGCTTGCCTGCGTATTTCTGTGAAAGGGAGGAAGCAGCCTTTCCTTGCACTAACGGCAGTTGATAAGAACGCTGTTTCTTCTGCAGGCGCTTGTAGTCCTTACCGGGCGCTAATACCTGGTCACCGACCTCCGGCAACAAGCGGTTCCAGACCAGACGACGCTGCCGACGACCGTCTATCAATGTACATTCGGTAATGACCACTACCATATTCTTATCCGGAACAATCAGAATGTATTGTCCCAAAGCCCCGTCAGCACGTACAGCACCCGGATATTCGCAAAGCCACATCTGATAGCCATAATCTCCTATCTGTCTGGTCATCATCTGCTCCACCCAGGAAGCCGGAAGCAACTGCTTGCCTTCCCAAACACCCCGGTTCAGCAGCAACAATCCGAATTTTGCCAACGACTCGCTCTGGATATGCAGTCCCCAGCCACCGGTATTGATGCCTTCGGGGCTTATCTCCCACGCAACGTCCGTGATATGCATCGGGATGAAAAGCTTCTGCTTCAGATAATCCAGCAAGGTCATGCCCGTCACCTTCTGCACAATGGCAGAAAGCATATAGGTACTAATCGAATCATATTCAAACTTCTTGCCCGGAGTTTTCACCGGTTTGGCAAGGAAGGTACGTATCCAGTCGGAAGTGAGGTTGCGCATATTCCAGTCGGGAGTGATACCCGACGTCATGGTAAGCAGGTCACGGACAGTCATGTCTGCCAGATTAGCGGAAACCGAATCAGGAAGAAGTTCCGGGAAGAAAGCGGCGACGCGGTCTGTCAAACGCAAGCGGTTGTCTGCAATGGCAAGTCCTACGGCAGCCCCGACAAAGGTTTTGGAGCAGGAATACATGGTATGGCGATATTCCGGCGCGAACGGAGCCGGATAGATTTCTCCGATGACCTTGCCGTGACGCACCACCACCACGCTGTGGATATCTGTTTTCGGCAATGCCATCAGTGAATCAAACAAGGCAGTGACAGCCTTGGAAGGGACTCCTTCTGCCTCGGGTGTGGAACGTGGCAACTCATTGATTTGTGCATGAACTGCCAACGCTCCCAGCAAGCCGAGAAACAAGAAGAAAAAACGTACTCTATTTTTCATAATTATCTAAGATATTTGTTCTACATGCACTGCAAATGTACAGCATTCGGACGCGAAAGACAAATAACTTGATAATTTTGTCGGAGGGGAACGTTCCTATAAGAAATGTATGGTCACCGCCTCTCCCTTGTTCAAATCCAACGGAAATGCCGGTTCTTTGTAAGTATGCGTACGTCCTCCTATCTTCACTTGGGCACGGACGGCGCCTGTGGGCATCTTTAGGATGAATTTACCCGGAACAAGAGCGGTAACAACAGCCCTCGTTGCCCGTCCATCCTTCCAGTCCAGGTCTATGGAAGCACCGCCGCGTACGCGCATTCCACGGAAGTTGCCGGCAGTCCAGCTATCCGGCAGGGCAGGAAGCAGATGGATAAAGCCCTCATGACTTTGCAACAGCATTTCGCCGACTCCCGCCGCGCCACCGTAGTTGCCATCAATCTGGAAAGGCGGATGCGAACAGAACAAATTAGGAAAAGTGCCGCTACCATGACCTCCCGTCGCAGCATCAACAGCAGGATGCAGCAAACTCTTGAAGAGTTTCCAAGCACGGTTTCCGTCGCCCAAACGAGCCCAGAAGTTTATCTTCCAAGCACGGCTCCAGCCGGTACCCTCATCTCCACGACGGTTCAAGGTCATCCGGCAGGCTTCGGCAAGCTCGGGGGTGGACTCCGGCGAAATCAGGTTTCCCGGATGCAGGCCGTAGAGATGGGAAACGTGGCGGTGGTGCACATCCACTTCCTTATAATCTTCCAGCCATTCCTGCAAGTATCCTTCCTTACTGATTTGCATGGGTGGGAATCTCTTCAGGTCCACCTCAAGCTTCGCCACATAATCCGCATCACAATCCAGCAGGCGAGCGGCGGCGATGACATTAGTATAAAGCTCGGTGAGCAGTTGCACATCCATAGTGGGACCCATACAAATGCTGACGGGAGTCACGCTGTCACCCGGCACATAGAAACTGTTTTCCGGAGAAGAAGTGGGGGCAGTTACCAGCCAGCCATGCGAAAGCTCCTGCATGGTGGTGGAACTAAAGAACCGGGCGGCACCTTTCAAGACTGGATAGATACGGCGCAGATAATCCTTGTCCTGCGTATACAGATAGTGTTCCCACAAATGGGCACACAACCAAGCGCCACCGGTATTGGTAGCTCCCCAGGAGGGGTGTTCGCCGGGAGCGGTATAATTCCATACGTTGGTCATCATGTGGAGCACCCAGCCATCTGCCTCATCGCCATAGAAGGTACGCGCACTTGCCTCTCCCGAAGGGATAAGGCGCTCCATCAGCGTCGTCAGCGGCTGATAGAGTTCGGAGAGGCCGGCTTGCTCCAAGGGCCAGTGGTTCATCTGGATATTGATGTTCGTATGATAGTCCCCGTTCCAGGGAGTCGATACTCCATTTGCCCAGAGTCCTTGCAGATTGGGCGGCAAGCTGCCGGGACGGGTACTGCTGATGAGCAGATAGCGTCCGTAGTTATAGTACAGAGCAGCCAATGCCGGCGACTCCTGCTGTGTGAAGCGGAGGATGCGCTCGTTCGTCGGGAGCGTATCATCCGGCGTGGCAGGAAGCGTCAAGGAAACACGGTCGTAGAGGAAACGGTGGGCAGTGACATGGCTGGAGAATGAAGAATGGAGAATGGAACATGGAGAATTAGCGGGGGCGGTGAAAGGACGGAGCAAGCTGTCGCAGACTTCCGCATAGCGTTCGCCCGGGAAGTCGGTACCGGCAGCGGCATAGGAGGTAGCGGCAGAAAGTATCAGCCAGGCTTCCTGCCCGTTCTTCAAGCGGATACCGTTTTCCGGGCTGACAGACGATTCACCACCGTTCTGTACGAGTTGCATGGCTACACAGTATTTCATACCGTCCAAACCGGGTTTACCGCTTTCCAACATGCCGTCCATCAAAAGGGTGTTCCCTTGGACAGTCACCGAGCTATGTTCCGCACGGCTCAAACGGGCAGAGAAATTCAAAGCTCCTTCACGTCCGGCAACCAGATGAATCAGCATGACATCACGGTCACGGGAAACAAAATACTCACGGCGATAATCGACATCTTCCAGCCTGAAAGCCGTATATGCCACCGCATCGCGCAAGTTGAGCCAACGGCGATAGTTGTTTAATGGAGAGTTGAGAATGGATAATGAAGAATTGTAGGTAAAATCTATATCCAAATCGCCCAATACCTGATAGGTTCCATATCTCCCGTCAGTCTCCTGCTTCTTCGGAACAAAACTGCTGTACATCAGCTCCTGTGCCTCTCGGTTCTTTCCCTCAAACAACAGTTGCCGGATGGCAGGCAGACTCTTCGAAGCATCCGGATTGCTATAATCCGCCTCCATTCCGCTCCATAATGAAATTTCATTCAGCACAATGTGCTCACGGAGAATGCCTCCGTCGGGCATCATGCCCAAGCGTCCGTTACCCAAAGGAAGAGTCTCCTCCCAGATAGCGGCGGGCGATGTATAGTATAGCTGATGATTACAACTGTCGGCAGGCGCATCGGCTGCACGAAGCAGCAACGAGGCTGCAAGCAGAAATAGAGTGGCAAGTGTCTTCATATTGTTTTTTGATTCTGATTTCAGGCTACAAACTTACCGCATACATTTTGCAGCATTACTGCATACACTTTGCAGCATTGCTGCATACCTTTTGCAGTGACGCTGCAAAGCAATTGCAGTAGCGCTGCAAAAGGTATGCAGTACCACTGCAAAATAGTTGCACTGATTTTGCAGTGGTTACGCACTGATTATAAGATTATTGCATTTCGAACGGAACTACACCACGGACGTCGGCAGACGAAGCGCAAACGTATGCCTTGAACTTGCCCGGTTCGTACTTCCAGGCTGCGGAAGCCTCATCGTAGAACTTCAAATCATCCGGAGTAAGGGTGAAAGTCACGTTCTTCTCCTCTCCCGGCGCCAAAGCGACCTTTGCAAAATGCTTCAACTCCTTTACAGGACGAAGCACACTGCATTTATCATCGCCTATATAAAGCTGTACAATCTCTTTTCCGGCCACGCTACCCGTATTCTTCACGGCAACCGTCAGCGTCAGCGTACCGTCGGCAGCCATGACCTTGGCAGAAGCCACCGGCTTGCCATATGTAAAGGTAGTATAGCTCAAGCCATGACCGAAGGGGAAGAGCGCCGGAATCTTCTTGGTGTCATGCCAACGATAACCCACCAGAATGTCTTCCTTGTACTCCTGCTTGATGCTGTCACCCGGATAACTCAGTTCATCGAAAGCATGTGCACCGCAATCCTTCAACCGGGCAGGGAAAGAGAAGGGCAACTTGCCGCTCGGATTCACCGCACCACTCAGGATGTCAGCCAGAGACTTGCCGCCCATGGAGCCTAAATACCAGCCTTGCACAATGGCAGGAACCTGGGATACCCACGGCATTTCCACCGCATTACCACTGAGAAGCACCAGAACCAGGTTCTTGTTTACTCCCAGCAAAGCTTCAATCAGTTCATCCTGCCCGAAAGGCAAGCCGTATTCCAGACGATCGCCGCCTTCACAATCCTGGAAGTGGTTCTTGTTCAATCCGCCTACCAGTACCACCAAGTCTGCCTTTTTCGCCATTTCCACGGCTTCTGCACGGAGTGAGTCTACCACATTCTGCGGAATTTCATCTGCACGGCCGTACATCGGACGACCGGCGGCATAGCCTTTCGCATAGGCTACCTTATCACCATAAACGGCACGCAAGCCATCCAGCGGAGATACCATATCCTTCACTTTCAGTTCGGAAGAGCCTCCTCCCTGATTCAGCAAGCGTACGGCATTATCGCCCACCACCAGGATATTCTGATACTTGGCTGCATCAATCGGCAGCAACGGGGCACCTTTCTTTATCACCGGAGCATTCTTCAACAGCACAATGCCCTCATTGCCTATCTCGCGGGCAGCGGCATAATGCTCTTCCGTAGCTACCGAACCATAGGGTTTCTGACGGTTCATCGCCGTACGGAATATCAAGCGAAGAATGCGGGAAGCCTTGTCATCTATTGTAGACATCGGCACTTTGCCATCTTTCAACATCTGGAGGTAAGGGTTGGCAAGGTAATAATCGTTATAGGTAAATACACTCTCGGACGTCAGACCGTTGGTGTAAGAACCCATTTCAATATCCAGACCGTTGACGGCAGCTTCATAGGTGTCGTGGGCACCGCCCCAGTCGGTAATGACACAGCCGTCGAACTTCCAGTCATCTTTCAGAATCTTGTTCAGTGTGAAATCGTTATGGCAGGCGTGCTGGCCGCGAATCTTATTGTAAGCGCCCATAATGCTCCAGGCACCTCCTTCTTCTACCGCAGCCTTGAATGCAGGCAGATAGATTTCATGCAAAGCACGGTCGCTAAGATTCACATCAATATGTCCGCGCCACAGTTCCTGGTTGTTCAGCGCATAGTGCTTGACACAAGCTGCCACTCCGTTCTTCTGCAACTCCTGGATGTAAGGTACGCACATCACACTGGCCAGATAAGGGTCCTCGCCCATATATTCAAAATTACGCCCGTTCATCGGAGTGCGGTAGATGTTGACGCCGGGGCCCAGCAACACATCCTTTTCACGATAGCGCGCTTCCTCACCGATGGCCTTGCCATACTTGGCAGACATGTCCGGATTCCAGGTAGCGGCCAGACAAGTCAAGGCCGGGAAAGCGGTAATGCTGTCATTGGTCCAGTTGGCATATCCCCAGTCATTCCAGTTGATTTCGGCACGGACACCGTGAGGGCCGTCGCTCATCCAAAGCTCGGGAATGCCGAGCCGCGGAACACCTGCACTGCTGAATTTACTCTGCGCATGGCAAAGGGCTACCTTCTCTTCCAGTGTCATCCGGCTGAGAGCATCCTTTACACGTGCTTCAATAGGTTGTGCATCGTCCATATAGACCGGTGTCTGTGCAGACACGGTACTGATGGAGCATGCAAGAAATAAGGTTGCTAAAAATTTATTCTTCATGTCTTAATTGGTTAATATGCTAATGTGCCAATTAGCACATCAAATTATCATTTAACTTTAATCGCCGTCGTCGCCTTCTCCAGTCCATCAGCCGTAGCCGTCACCTTGACACCACCCGGTTCACCGTTGTTCTGCAGTACCACCAGGCACTTTCCGTAGAAAGCCTTGCGGTGGTTGTCCTTGAACTTCTCCATAGAGATGGGGCTTCCGTTATCCACTCCAGCAATGAAGCCGGCACCTTCTACGGCAAAGGTCACATCGTTTTCGGCATTCGGACACAAATTTCCATCTTTGTCCAGAATCTCAACCGTAATGAAACTCAAGTCTTTGCCATCTGCCTGAATGGTACTGCGGTCGGGGCTGAGACGAATCTGCGCAGGTTCGCCCGCTGTCCGGATTTCCTGCTCGGCCACAGTCTTTCCTTCCTTGCGGGAAACAGCCTTTACCGTACCCGGCTCATACTTCACGCGCCACATGACGTGGAAATCGTCTTTTCCCTTGCTGCGCACACCCTGCGACTTTCCATTCACGAAAAGCTCCACTTCGTCGGCATTGTTATAATATGCCCACAAATCTATGTCTTGTCCCTCCGTCCAATTCCAATGCGGGAAAAGATGCAACACCGCCTTATCCGGACGCCACTCGGACTGATACATGTAGTAGACATCCTTCGGGAAACCGGCCAAGTCGATAATGCCAAAGTAAGAGCTGCGTGCCGGCCAACCGTAAGGAGTAGGCTCACCGATATAATCGAAGCCCGTCCAGACGTATTGTCCACTGATAAAGTCGTTGTTCTTCACATGACGCATAGTACCTTCGTGACGGTTGCCCCAAGGAACATGACAGTTGTCGTAGGAGGAGCAAGAGAACGAGGCATCATAGAAAGGCTTGTCCCAACGTTCGGGCCAGATGAACATCGAATCACTCGGCATCCGGTAGTAACCGCGTGTCATCAGGCCGGAAACACTTTCCGTTACGATGAACGGCTTACCGGGGAAGTTCTCGGGAACACCTGCAAACCAGTCGTCATGGTAATTGAAGCCGATAATATCAAGCGCACCGGAACGGAACAAATGATTGTTCGGGTTCGGCTCGTTGCAGCCTGCCGTCACGGGGCGCGTGGCATCGAGCTTTCTCACCATATCTGCCAGTTTCTTTGTCAGCAGTGAGTTGACGGACATTTCTCCGTCCTTTGCCAGCATATCCGCACTGTGACCGAAGTTCAAGACCAGATTGGCCTCTTCCAGACTCAAGGTGTCGGCTTTGGCATCCGTCCACTGCTCCAGCACTTCGTTGCCGATGCTCCACATGAAGATGGAAGGATGATTGCGGTCACGCACGATAAGGTCAGTCAAATCGCGTTCATGCCATTCGTTGAAATAGCGTGAATAGTCGTGGCGGGTCTTTTTCTTGCGCCACATGTCGAAAGTCTCGTCCATCACGATGAAGCCCATACGGTCGCAAAGGTCGAGCAGCTCCGGTGCAGGAGGGTTATGGGAACAACGGATTCCGTTGCAACCCATTTCTTTCAGAATCTCCAACTGGCGCTCGATGGCGCGCGTATTCACCGCAGCTCCCAGGCAACCCAGGTCATGATGCATGCAGACACCGTTTATCTTCACTTGTTCACCATTCAGGATAAATCCTTTTTGTGCATCGAAGCGGAAAGTACGGATGCCGGTAGGAGTATAATAACGGTCGAGTACCTCGCCGGTCTCTTTATTCTTGAGGATGCTTTCTACCTTATACATATAAGGTGCATCAATACTCCAGAGATTAGGATTCTTCAATTCTATTTCCTGCTCCATTTCTGCCGGAGCGACAGGCATCAGCTGAGCTTCCGACACAGCCTCACCCACCACATGACCGTCGGCATCCACTAACCGGGATTGCAGGACGACATCAATCAGAGGAATAATTTCCGAATCGAACACAACATATGTACCGTCGGCCTGCTGCACGGAATCTTCCGTCTGCGTCTCTACATCGTACTGTAAACTGGTACGTATCTTCAACCGGGCACTGTTCTTCGACACTTCTTCTGCCGTCACGTAGGTACCCCACTGTGCCACATGCACCGGATTCAGTTTCGTCAACCACACATTACGGTAGATACCGCAACCGGAATACCAACGTGAATTGGGTTGTTCGGCATTGTCCACTCTTACAGCAATCACATTCTTCTCCCCCCATTTGATATAAGGAGTCAAATCATAACTAAACGAGATGTATCCATAGGGGCGTGTTCCCAGTTCATGCCCATTAATATAAACGGTGGAGTTCATATAGACACCATCGAAATCTATGCGATAGCGCTTGCCCTCATCGACCTTATCGGCAATAAAAGTCTTACGATACCAACCTATACCACCAGGCAGAGCACCTCCCCCTGTTCCTGACGGATTGTCCCGACTGAACTCTCCTTCAACAGCCCAATCGTGGGGCAAGTTCAGTTTCCGCCAGTCTGCGTCATTATAATCCAGACGGGCTGCCGCCGTATCATCTCCCAAGCGAAAGGCCCAGTCGGCAGTAAAATCCAAGCTACGGTCATCGCCAGCTACCTCTTTAGGAGCATTGCAACCGGCCAATAGGGACAGCCCGATGGCCAAAGACAATATGATTTTATTCATGGTAATAAATATCTAAAAGATTATCGAGTGCCTACTCCTCTCTCACAGCTATTCAGAAGTGGGGAAGTGCCCGGCACCGAGGAACGACGAGATCGGTACCGGGAAGACTTCTCTCCCTGGCACCGTCGTCTATCATTCTGATTATAATTTTACGGTTTGTGCTTTTCCGTCATACTTCACCGTTGTACCTTTAGCCTTTAAGTCGAACGGTTGCGGCCGGTCTTTGCTTACCTTCACTACATTGAAAGTACGTTCCTTCAGCATACCAGGGAAGTCACCCGTACGGTCGCCGATAACCAGTGTACCCTCAGCATCGTTATAGGCAAACGGTATAGTGGCATATTGTCCCTTCTCATAATTATAGTTCACACCTTCATCCTCATAGAGCGTAAATGCGCCGTCCTTACCCGTATAAACATAGAGGGTGATTTCCGAAGCCGGTTTTTCATCACTGTATTGCATGTCCGGACCATAAGGTACAATGGCACCTTCGCATACGTAGAGCGGAATACGTTCATAAGGAGCATCTACTGTCAACTTCTGGCCGCCATCCACATACTTGCCGGAGTAGAAGTCATACCAACCACAGCTTGCCGGGAAATAAACCTCGCGGCTGCGTGCGCCATATTCGTAAACCGGAGCCACCATCAAGGCAGAACCGAACATGAACTGGTCACCTATATTGTTGACGTTTGCATCAGCTGTGAAGTCCATTACGAGCGGACGCATGATGGTATAATCATTGAAATAAGTCATACCTGCCAAAGAATAGATATACGGCATCATGTTGTAACGCAGCTTCGTATAATAAACGATGGAGTTGTAGCACGGATGTCCTGCCGGAGCGATATTCCAAACCTCACGGTACGGATACTGGCCGTGTGCACGGAACAACGGGCAGAAAGCACCGAACTGATACCAACGGGTATTCAACTCTCTCCATTCCTTGTAATCAGCATTTTCACGTCCAGTCTTGTTGAATTCCATCTGACCAGCCACATAACGGTTCTCTACACAGAATCCGCCGATGTCCATGGTCCAATAAGGGATACCGCTGACAGCAAAGTTCAAGCCGGCAGAGATTTGCGCTTTCATATCTTCCCAACGGGTAGCGATGTCACCACTCCAGGTGGCAGTAGAATAGCGTTGCAACCCTGCAAAGCCGGAACGTGTCAACAAGAAGACGCGCTTGTCCGGTTCCACGCCGCGCTGTCCGTCATAGATAGCTTCAGCATTCATCAGTGCGTATGCATTGAAGAACTTGGCAGAGGGGCCAAGTGCCGTCGGGCCGCAAAGGTCCTTGCGGTATTGCAAATCCGTACAGTCGCGTATGTTCGGTTCGCTGGCATCCATCCACCAAGCGTCAACACCCAGAGGATAGTAGTGGTCTTGCATCTGCTTCCAGAAGAGCTTGCGTGCATCGGCATCGTATGCGTCATAGAAAGAGCCCAGATAGCCGGGGCCTACCCAGTCTTTGATGCTGTCTTTGATAGCCTGCTGATACATCCAGCCTTTTTCGTCAAATTCCTTGAAGTGTTCGGTCGTAGCATAGAACTTGGGCCATACGGAAATCATCAGACGTCCGTTCATGGCGTGGATGGAGTCGACCATTCCTTTCGGGTCGGGGAAACGTTCGGGGTCGAACTCATGGCTTCCCCAAGAATCCTGCTTCCAGTGCAGCCAGTCGATTACGATATTGTCGATAGGAATCTGACGTTCACGGAATTCCTTCAAGGTGGAGAGAACCTCCTCACGCGTATTGTACTTCTCACGGCTCTGCCAGTAACCCATCGCCCATTTCGGCATAATCTGGGATTTACCTGTCAATGTACGGTAGCCGCTAATCACATCGTCCATATCATCACCATAAACGAAATAGTAGTCTATTTCATTCTGCATTTCACCCCACCAGGAGAGTTTGTTCTGTTCTTCATCAGCCACCGGACTCAATACCCGCAGACCGCAGTAAGAAACACCGGCATCAGGCTTCCACTCTATCTTCAACGGAACGCGCTTGCCCGCTTCCAGATTGACAGCAAACTTATAACTGTTAGGATTCCAAGCCGTACGCCAACGTTCGGGAACCACCAACTCATTATCAATATATACTTTCATGTAGCCTGCATAGTAAAGGATGAAACGGAATAAGCCGCTTTCTGCCGGTTCTATTTCTCCCTCATAAACTACATCAGACCCTCCGAACGGGAAACCCGCAGGCAAATTAATCACCTTACTCAGATGTGCGGCACGGTCCAGATGTTCAAAATAAAGAGAATCCTCACGACGTACAAGGGTTTCCACATCTTTCTTGCCCGGAATATATGTACCGGTCAAAGCACCTTCCTTGCCCTCTTTATCATAAAGTTTGAAGACATCACCCAGTTGTGAGTAGTCACGCGGGTCACCGAAACGGCAGAGCGAATAGCTGTCCCAAAGCACACCGTAGTTTTTATTAGACACGATGAAGGGTACAGACACCTTTGTATTGTACTGGAACAGTTCCTCATTCTTACCTTTATAGTTGAACTCATCCGCCTGGTGCTGGCCCAAGCCATAGAAAGCCTCATCATTGCCTGCCGACTGGAATACCTGACGTACTGTATATCCTTTCGTACCTTCCACTTCCACCGGAGTAAAGGTCCGCCCGTCAGAGTCTTCAGCCAGAATCTGCTTGCCGTCGGCATCCGTGAAGCGTACCTCACCCGTTGTCTTGGACACAATGGCACATAATTCCGATGTCTTGACAGTCACTTCATCGCCCTGCTCTTCGACCTTAAAGTCGGTCTTATTCTGTTGAGGGATCACAATGAGACTCTGCTCCTTTGAGAATTCCTTCTCAGGAGTAGCCGATACATGAATGAGCTTCTCGCCCATTACTTCTAATCTTACTTTACGCACATCCGTCGGTTGCTGCTGCTTGACTTCCACAACAACACCGTTCTCGGTCTTTTGGAATCCGCCTCCGGAACATGCGGCGAGCATCCATCCGGCAAGCAAATAAACTGAAGTGTTTTTCAATTTCATATTACTGTTTTTAAAGTGAATTTTCTCTGATGTAAAAAT
Organism: Bacteroides sp. AF34-31BH; assembly: GCF_003602795.1. Classification (NCBI taxonomy): domain Bacteria; kingdom Pseudomonadati; phylum Bacteroidota; class Bacteroidia; order Bacteroidales; family Bacteroidaceae; genus Bacteroides; species Bacteroides sp. AF34-31BH. The sequence goes on along the minus strand of NZ_QTLV01000005.1, from coordinate 235,620 downwards.
AGAAAATTTCCTCCAAAAACGAGCCCCCCTGATGTTGAAACAAAAGGGCGCTTTTGATTCCCCTAAAAAACAATATGTTTCCATAAAGGGTATCTTTTGTTATTTGCCCTCTCTTTCCTGATAAACAGAGGGCAAAACACCGAATTCATCCTTGAAATATTTGCTGAAATACTTGGGGTTGTTAAAGCCCAACTGATACGCTATCTCCGATACATTCTGCTGACTCTCGCGCAGCATCTGCGCCGCTCTTTTCAGACGGATGACACGGATAAATTCAATGGGTGTCTTACCGGTTATCTGCAAGAGTTTCTTGTAAAGATGTACCCGGCTCATACCCAATCCCCGGCTCAACTCTTCTACGGACAAGTCACACCGACCGATGTTCGCCTCCACATATTTGATGGCATTTTCCACCAACTTTTCGTCCAGCGAAGTAATGGCTATCTCGCTCGGTTCGGGGTCGATGAGCGACTTTGCCTTGCGCTTCTTGCTCAGGTCAATCAGCTTGCGCATACGCAGAATCAGGATTTCCACATTGAAAGGTTTCGTCACATAATCATCTGCACCGATGGTCAACCCCTCCACTTTATCTTCCACAGCCTGCCGTGCAGTGAGCAATATCATCGGAATGTCACTCGTGCGTTTATCGGTCTTCACCCAGCGACACAGTTCATTTCCATCCATCTCGGGCATCATTACGTCGCTGACAATAACATCCGGCATCAGTTCCGGTATTTTCTGCCAAGCTTCCCGGCCATTAGAAGCTGACTGTATACGGAAATACAAGCTCAGACTATCTTTCATGAAGGCAACCAAATCTTCATTATCATCCACAATCAGGGCCAACGGCTTCTCTTTTTCATCTTCATTATCCTCCTCCATATCGTCCGGCAAATCATCCGGAAGCGGTTCCTCTTCCATATCCGGCAAAAGTTCCTCATGCTCTTCCACCTCTTCTGCAAGCGGTGCAGGCTTGGAAGGACTTACATGCACATGTTTAACCGGAAGCTCAATCAGGAACACACTACCGGACCCCACATTGTCAACAACGCGCACCGTGCCCTCATGCAGCGTCACAAAGTCGCGTACCAGGCTCAAGCCAATACCGCTACCCGTTGACTGGTGTTCCGGTTCTTCCTGCTCCACCTGATAGAAACGTTCAAAAATTCGCTCCTTGTCTTCATCCCTAATGCCAACACCGGTATCCGATACCTTTATCAGCAATCTTCCGGACATCTCTTTCGACATTTCCAATGCCACATCCACACGTCCCCCGTCCGGGGTAAATTTGAAGGCATTGGATAGAAGATTCATCACAACTTTACCAATTTTATCCTCGTCGAATGACATATTCAGCGATTCCATGGCCGAAAAAAATGTCAGATGTACATGTTTCTTTTCAGAAAGCATCAGGAAAGAAGCACAGATGCTACGCACATACGCCACAATATCCCCCTCGGACAAAGTGAGATGCAATCCTGCCATCTCATTCTTACGGAAATCGAGCAACTGGTTGACCAAATTCAACAAACGCTGCGCATTGCGGTACATCAGTTGCAGCTTGCCATGCAGTTTTTCGTCCGTAATCTCCTTCATCATACTTTCCATCGGCGATATAATCAGCGTAAGCGGCGTACGCAACTCATGGCTGACATTCGTAAAAAAGCGGAATTTCATCTGGCTCAACTCCTCCCTCTTCTTCGCATCTTCCTCTATCTGGCGGATTCTGAACTTATTACGTTCCCTCCGTTGTACGGCATAAAGTGAAAAGGAAACAACTCCTACTATCAGAAGAGCATAAACGATATATGCCCACGGAGTCATCCAGAAAGGCGGAAGAATGACAATCTTGAGCGAAGCCTCTTCAGTGCCCGCATATCCGTCACTGTTTGTAGCCTTCACTTTTAAGATGTAAGTCCCCGGAGCCAGATTGGTATAGGTAACGCGATGCATATCGGACATACTCGTCAGCCAGTTCTCATTAAATCCTTCCAATTTATAGAAATACTGTGTCTTTTCGGGCAGCACGAAATTGTCCGACGCAAACAGCACCGTGAACACATTCTGCTTATAATCCAAGACAACTTCTTCTGTTTCATTCAAAGCTTCCTTCAAGATGACACGTCCTGCATACTCCTTGCCCACCTTCACGTCTTCATTGAACAACTGGAAACCGGTAAACATAACCTTGGGCAACGTACGGTTATACTTTATGTTGCCCGGCTGGAAGCGATTCAGCCCATACAGTCCTCCCACTACAATCTCGCCCGTATGCAGTCGTTTGAGGGAACGCTGGTTGAAGTCACAACTCTGCAACCCGTCCTTGTCATTATAGGTATAGCAACGGAACACGGGCTGCTCCGTCTTGCTGTCAACGGACAACACCACGTTTATCAGTTCTCCTCCGGTGCTGACCCATATACTTTTGTTTTCATCTTCCGTAATACCTAATATCAGTAATTTAGAAAAACCGGGCTTGATAGGCACTTCGTACAATTCATCCCGTTTGCTGTCATATACATTCAAGCCTTCACGCGTGGCTATCCATAACAAACCGCGACTATCTTCGTAAACTTGATTGATATTTTGGTTGGAAAGTCTGGTCTTACCCGATTTTGTACCTGCAAAATTTGTAATCTCGCCGGTCCTCAGGTCCATGAAAGCCATCCCTGCCGAAGTACCGATAATCAGATTATTGTCACAGCTGATGCAGAGGGATGAGATATAGTCCGACACAAGGTTTGAATTACCTGTAGAATAGGTGGTAAATATCCCCGTCTGAGGATTCAGGCATTGCAATCCTCCCCCCAACGTACCGATCCAGATATTTTTGTCCGCATCTTCTGCCAATGCCCATACATTGTCATAGACCAGCGAGTTACTGTCTCCCTTACGGGACCGGTAATGGATAAAGCGGTTTCCATCATAGCAATTCAGTCCACCCCAGAAAGTACCAGCCCACACTCTGCCGCTACTGTCCCGAAGAAGGCAGACTATGACATCACTCGAGATAGAGCGGGGATCTGCCGTATGCGAAAAAAACATACGTTCATCCGTCACGCTATTCCAGCGAATCAACCCGCGGTCGTTGGTCCCCACCCATACGATATCACCGCCTCCGTCCTCCACACAATTGATGTCGCCTACATCGGCAATGCCGAATTTGAAGACACTTTCATTATAGAAAGAGACGCCCTTCTTGTAGGTTCCCACCCACATCGTACCGGCCTCATCTTCATAAAGAGCCGTTATTGTATTGTTGGACAGAGTACGCCCGTTATTAGGATCGTTCGCCAGACGGATTTTCCGTCCCGCCGGTTCTATCAATTCAACGCCATCCTGATCCCTGCCTACCCATATACATCCGTATTTATCCTGTGCCACTGCACGTACGGTATTGTAGGTGTCCGTTCGGGGAGAACGCTGTTCCCAAACCTTCTGAGAAAGGCTATAAATCCACATCCCCTCCACACTGAATATCCACGCCCGCCCACTATGGTCGACAAACAAATCAAAGGTAGCATTCTTTACTTCCCTGCAATCTTCGGCAATGCCCGGATTGGTCCACTTGATATTTTGCTTTTCCTCATCTATACAAGCCAAGATACCGTTACTCAGAACCAGCAGGATTCCTTCGCCGCATTCTTTCATGTCGGACACTTCGGCTTTCGCAAGCAGTTCATCCGCCCCCTTTACTGCTACGGCATTTTTCTGTTCCTCTCTATAGCTGTAAACACCTTTACCATTAATATAGATCCAGAAAGTCTTTTCCTTATCAATATAGATAAGCGAAGGATTTCCGGTCAGACCGATGTTCCACATCCAGGCTTCCACATTACGGTCAAAAACATCGGAAGCCGAGTTGTAAATGGCATACCCGCCTCCCGTACGTATCCACAAATTACCGGACGTATCTTCTTGTATATCCTCGACATAACTATCGGGAAGAGATTTCTCGTCATCCTTCTGGCTGCGATAAATCCTTATATCGTAACCATCATAGCGGTTCAGTCCCGAAGCTGTACCAAACCACATGAATCCGTTTGAATCTTTATAAATAGCATTAACCTGATTATTGGAAAGTCCGTCTTTCACTTCCAAATGTTTAAACATGTAGTCGTGTGAAACAGCAGGGAAACATACCATCCAAACCCACAAGAGCAGTAGTTGCAGTCTTTTCATACTATCAGAGCTAAGGGAAGTTATTTTTATTGCAAATGAAGTGAAAAACGAACAGAAAAGCAAGGAAAGACAAGGATTTTTAAAGAAGGAAAAGCATATCCCTCGCGGACATGCTTCTCCATAACCAATCAAAAAAAACTATATCAACAATCCTTGTAACCTATAAAAACTATTTGTATGATACTTTTGAAAACTGTCTTTTACTCTATCCGCCACTCAATCAATAAGGGTATTTGCCGGCTTCGGCTCCCTTCATGATGCCCTCAATGGCATAAGCCTCCTTCGGCGTACCCGTACCACGGTTCATGTCACCACCGGTTTCCCAATAGAAGGGGACACAACCGTGGTTTTTCGCCTCTCGGGTGACTACCTCATTCCAATAGGCGCGGCTCTTGTTGTGCATCTCCTGGTCAATGTCGGGATAGGCAAGTTCGGAAGTACCCTCTATCTTGTCTTCTTTTGTCCGCTTCATGGCGCTGTACTCGCCTACAACCACAGGAATTCCCTTATCTGCATAGGCCGTCTTCATCTTCTGGAATTGCTGCTTCACATAATCTTCTTCGTAACCGGTGGCATTATGAATGGAGCCGGACACATGATTGTCCCTACCCCAATAAAGGAATACCTTGCCCCAGTTCTCGTCATGGTTCATCATGGTGAACTGATAGGGATCATAGAAGTGAACTTCCACCATCAGACGGTCGGGTACTTCATCCTTGGGCATCGTGTAGTCGTTCACCGTCTTGTCGATATTGGTATAAGGGCCTTGCACAATCAGGCAACGGCTCGCATTATTCCCTCCGGTGGCACGCACGGCATCAATGAAGGTCTGTTCATATTTCAGAATGGCATCTATGGCCGATGTCCCAACGTTCCCCTGGTCTTGCTGTCCGGGTTCGTTACATCCGGCAAAGAGCAGATGCTCGTCATAAGCATTCAGTTTATTGGCAATCTGTGTCCAGATAGCTTTCTGCTTGGCATCTACTTCGCTGCTGTAACCATGAGTGATACTCTCTTCGAGCCAACCGCCATCCCAATGGATATTGACAATGGCATACATATCATTGGCTACACAGTAACCCACCACTTCGCTCACCCGGTCGAGCCATGCAGCATCTATCTCATAGGTCGATGGATTCACAATGTAATAATCCCACGCACAAGGGATGCGTACCGCATTAAATCCCAATGCCTTCAGCCCTTTGATATATGCCTCGCTCACTTTAGGATTTCCCCATAACGTTTCGCCCGCTATCTTGTTCTTGTTATCACAAGCTTCCAGCGTGTTGCCGATATTGATGCCTGCATACATCTTGGCGGCAAGTGTCCTGGCATCGCTTCCCATATTGCCGACCTCGCCCGCAGCCTGCTTTACGGTCACAGTCTCCGTCAGGCTCCCCAAAGTAAAAGTGATATGGCCTTCGCGCGCTCCCAGAGGATTGGAAGAGACGGTAAACTTGAAAATCTTGTCTTCCATGGCACGGGTATTGACCGCCTTTATCCAAGAAACATCAGAAACGGCCTGTACGTCACCATTGGTTTCCACCACCACAGAGATATCTCCTCCCACAGCTGGCAGGTCGAAAGAGGTAGAGTTGGATATGATTAGTCCGTCCGCAGCCGTCTGTTTCACTGTGAAGCTCCCTACTTCGCTGCCTCCGGCTTTCACCGTTACCCTGGCTTCACGGTCGCTCGTGTCCGTATTGACTTCTGCCATAACGGTATACTTCAAAATGCTACTCGAAGCAGAACTTTCGGCAGTAACCTTGCACCACTCCGGTGCACTGCTGGTAACTTCCAATGCAACGTTCGACTTGATGTTCAGCGTACTTGTTCCTCCGGTCTTGGAGAAAGTCATTCCATCTGTCAGAATGTTCGCGGGAATCGTTATTTCCGGAGTCACAGTATCATCATTGCCGGAACATGCGGCAACGAAAGAAGAGAAAAGCAGTGCCGACAGCACCAGGCAAATTTGGAATTTTTCAATGATATTCTTCATCATGTCTTTACGTATTAAAAATAATGGTTAAATCAGTGAAAGCAAAAGTAACGGAAAAGGCGGAAAACACACCGATGTCATGTTATCTGCAACGGTATCATTTGTTTCCGAATAGGGTTCAAAAGTAATCATTGAATGACATCGGACACATCCGGCTTGTTTGAACCGAAGGAATACTTTATTTTTGCGTATAAATACTTCCTTCAACTACTGATTCGTATATCTGATAAACTATTTAAAATACAATGTACTTATGAGAAAAAAGATGATGTTATTTTTAGGACTGGCGCTCAGCCTGTCCTGCTTTTCACAAAACCGGCAAGGTTATCAAAATCCCGTTATTCCCGGTTTCCATCCCGACCCGAGTGTCTGCCGCGCAGGAGATGACTTTTATCTGGTCAACAGTAGTTTCCAATATTTTCCGGGCGTACCGTTGTTCCACAGCAAAGACCTCATCAACTGGGAACAAATCGGACACTGCCTGACGCGCCCCTCACAACTGCCGCTTCACGACGCCGGCCCGTGGGGAGGAATCTATGCACCCACCATCCGCTACAACGACGGTACATTCTACATGATTACCACCAACGTGTCCGACAAAGGCAACTTCCTTGTACACACTACCGACCCGCGTGGCGAATGGTCGGAACCCGTATGGCTCAAGCAAGGCGGCATAGACCCGTCCCTCTATTTTGAAGACGGCAAGTGTTACCTTGTCAGCAATCCGGGCGTAGGTATCTATCTGTGCGAAATCAACCCCAAAACCGGCGAACAACTCAACGAGTCCAAACGCATCTGGAACGGTACGGGCGGACGGCACCCTGAAGGGCCGCACATTTACAAGAAAGACGGCTGGTATTACCTGCTGATTTCCGAAGGCGGCACGGAATACGGGCACAAAGTGACAATAGCCCGTAGCCGCGATATAGACGGCCCGTACGAAGAGAACCCCGCCAATCCCATCCTGACCCACATCAACAAGAATGCACAGAACAGCCCGATACAAGGAACCGGCCATGCCGACCTGATACAAGCTCCTGACGGTTCGTGGTGGATGGTGTGTCTCGCTTTCCGTCCGCAAAGCGGCAGCCATCACCTGCTGGGACGCGAAACGTACCTTGCTCCCGTGCGCTGGGACAAGAATGCCTGGCCGGTAGTAAACGGAGATGGTACAATAGCCCTGCAAATGGATGTACCAACCCTACCGCAACATCCTCTTGCCCCCAAGCCTGCACGCACCGATTTCAAAAACGGCAAATTAGGTCCCGAATGGGTTCATATCAGAAACTATCATCCGGAAAACTATACCTTTGCTTCCGGTAACCTCCGTCTGAAAGCAACCCCCGTAAACCTGAACAACGGGAAAGGCAGTCCTACTTTTGCCGGCCGCCGGCAAGAACATATCGACTTCACAGCCACCACTTCCATGCAACTGAAAAAAGCCGCCAGTGGCGACGAAGCCGGCCTGACGGTCTACATGTTCGAATCGTCCCATTACGATTTATTAGTCAAGCAATTGGCAGACGGGAAACAAGCTGTAGTATTGCGCTACCAATTGAATGAATTGACCCATACGGAAAAGGAAGTTATTCTGCCCCAGGGGAAAGTACAACTCCGTGTAAAAGGCAGCAACGAAATCTATTCGTTCGAGTATGCCACAAACGGAAAGGACTTCAAAGAACTGGGCCGAATGAATACGCGCTATATCAGTACAGAAACTGCCGGTGGCTTTACGGGAATCATGCTGGGATTGTATGCCGTCTCCGGTTCTCAAACCTCAAAAGCATATGCAGACTTTGAATACTTTGATTACGAAGGAAAATAGCAGCCAATCTTAGAGAAAGCCCCTGCTTTTCTCCGCTTCCGCCCTTTTGTCTGTCCGGTTCAGTACAAAGATTCATGAACGGCCCACTTAGGTGAACAAGTTTGTTCACCTAAGTGGGCTGATTTGTTCACTACTATGAACAAGGCGGACCACTTTAGTGGAGATACCATAAAATCACTATGTTTATCGCAATAAGTACCCATCCCGTCCGAACAAAGTACAAGGCAAAGAGCTATCAAAGCGCCGCCTTACGGACCACCTCCTTTATTTTATTCTCTCTATGGTTCTTCAATCTATATCAGAACGATGCACACCGGTGAGGGCAAAACAAAAAATCCGGGATGGCCTGCATCCCGGATTTCCTATCTAACCAGTATATTTCCGTCTATCCCTCTTACCATTCAGGAACAGAGAAAAGAGTGTGGAACGTGAACTTCACTTCCATAGAACTGCTGAAACCAAGTTCCTTGATAACATCACCATCAGGAGTACCGAAAGCGCACCCTTTATCCTTTGTTGCCCCATAGCAATTCCAAAGTTCCAGACGATACTTCGGGGATTCATTGGCATCGAGCACTTTGGATGCATCAAATGTCACTTCCTTGCCATCCAGATAGAGGTTGTCAAGTGTGGCATGTAAACCGGGGAAATACTTGTAGATGTCAGCCACTTCAACGAAGGTCATGATGGAACCTGCCGCATAGTCGGCAGATTCGTACTTAATGTCGAACTGAGAAGCCACAAGGCTGTACTGGAAGTTCTCGTATTTCACCTCGAACGTAGCTCCTGCGTTATATCCCCATGCACTTCCCCAATCCGGATTGACAGTAACCAGATTAGGCGTATAAATACCTGCACCGGTACCGTCGGTAATGACGGTGCAGACAATCTCAAGCTTCTCCTTGAAATGGATGGCAGGCTCGGTACCTTGATTTTCTACATCGCTGAACGGACTGAGAGGAACAGCATTGCCTACAGAACCGGCTCCATAAGCATTGAACAACTGAACACGGTACTTGCCGTTTCCTTCAATGTCGCCATAGTAGAAGCGATTGGCATCAAACCGGATGGAAGTACCATCCAGCTTGATTTCGTCAATGCGTACAAACGAATTGGGATAGCGCTTCGCCATACCGGCAAAGTCAAGCGTAAACACCATAGCATCGGTACAAGTTCCCTCGAAAACAAACGTGTGCTGTCCAGCCAAGTCTTCGGGTGAAATGGCTACAAGCAGTGCATCCCAACTTCCTGCCCATGATGAATCGGCGATATTGAGCAATACAGGAACCTGCGCATCGGCATCGGCCTTGGCCTGGCTGTAATAGTTCAACGAATAGCCATAGTCGCCATCGGGCAGGGCAATCTGCAGGCCGTCGGCAGTCAACGACAGAATGTTCAGCTTACCACTCTTCGTGCCAATCCAAGTATTGGCACAAAGCACATCTATGTCGATGTCAATCACTTTATTCGCCTCGTCAATCGTAAACTTACCGGTTTCATCGGTCACGGTACCGTCTTCGGCAATACGATGAATATTCACCGTACCGTCCTCCTTGAGCTCCATATAACCATAGTCCTTTCCGTAAGTATAACCTATCCAGCCATTATCCGTACCCATCTCCCAATGAATCTGCTGTTCAATGTTGGGTTGTCCGTTGGAAACTGTGCTCCAGTTGTCCGTAACACCCCACTGCGTGAAAGGTCCTTCAAACACGTGCTGCTTACCGTCCTGGCCATTGTCAAGATACCACTTCTGATAGAGCAGAGCCTTGTTGAACGGTACGTTCTTGGCTGTGGAAACAGCGCGTACAGCCATACCTTGATAAACTGCGGCAGTGATACGGTGATTGACAGAAGCTGCAAACTGGTAACCTACCGCAAATTCTGTATTGGAAGAGTTGACAGTACCGGTGAGGTAATATCCTTCAGTACCCAGCGCCGTCACATCGTTTGCCACACGCGTACCGGCTGCAGGCAGGAAGATGGAATTACCATTAGGACCGGTGAACTTGAAACCTGTCACTCCATTCTGCTCAGTCCACTCTTTCTGGCACAACGTGAAGAGTTCCTCGAAATCATCGGCAGTAGGCAGTGTGGCACGCCCTTGAAATGCACGGAAAGCCAAGTCGGAAGCCGTTTTATAAGTATCGGCCGAAGCATAGTCGGCAGGGTCGATGCTATTGTTGCATCCGGTCAGGTCACCGAATCCGAAAAGGCCACCCAGTCCAGTCTCGCTCTTGGCACCCACATTGAAGCGAGCCCACTTCACGGAGAGTCCCAGGTCGACAAGGTCATTGTCGAGATCGAAGTCATAGGCAGGAGTAGTGAAACTCTTCACCTCACCATACACAATGCCGCTACCCAGATTGAGGTAAGCCGCATAATAGTATTGCGTTTCGGGCACCAACCCTGCATGGACGAATGAATAGCTGTCCTTAAGTTCCTCACTCTTCACAATAAGACCTGCACGAACCGCTTCCACATCGGATGAAGTAGAGATAACGACACCACAAGTAGCATCGGCCGTAGCATCGGTCAGCGTTCCACCCAATACAGCCGAAGCGAAGTCGACAGATGCGGCATCGGCAGTAGCCACCTTGGCATTGGTGGTGAGCAGGCTCTTCACCTCGCCCCTGTAATACACCTTGCCCTGCAAGCATACATAAGCCTGATAATAGAGCGTGGAGTTATTGCTCAACCCATTCAACTGAGCACTGAAGGCGCTGCCGTCATAAGCAGCCTGCACGTCCTCGGGCAGGTTGTCTTGCGCAGAGCCATAGAAGAAGCCGGTCTTATAGCTTCCGGCATCCATGCCATCCAACCCGGAGAGCGTGGCATGGAGCGTAGCGGTAGTGGCGGTCACATCGGACGACCCCGTCACCACCGACGATTCGTTCAGAATCGGGGTGGTGTGGATAGTATAGTCGTCATCTTCACTGCACGAAGCCAGCGAAAGACCCAATGCAAGTGAAAGTATTCCTAAATATATCTTTGTCTTCATATATACTAAATTCATTTAAGTGGTTATTCAATGGTCATCGAAATTATCTCAACCTTCACATCCGGCTGTCCGTCTTCGGTGGCAGCCACAGTAGCAAGTCCCTTATTCTGGATACCGATACAGATACAACTGCTTCCTTCGTAAGTCACAGTGGCACCGGTGGTATTGGTCACGGACACAGTCTGTACAGCTCCTTCGGCAGTGTCAAAGGCCACGGCGTGAGCCAGGTTGTAGCAGTCGTCTTCCCAAGCATTTCCGATGTTATTGTCCATAATCACGGTCTTAGGAGTCGCGCCCTCGTTCCAAGTGATTCCACTCAGCACTTTGTACTGTATCTTCAGCGTCTGGTTCTTTTTCAACTTCACCTTCGTGATGTCGATCGGCCATCCCGCGTCACCACCGCCCCAAGGATTGTAGAACTGCAAGCGCAAACGATCGGGATTTCCGTCACCGAAAAGAATTTGTACCTTGCTGTTGTCTACCTTGATTTCAGTAGGCCCGGTAGGTCCGGTAGCGATAGGTTTGTAGTTGAGGTTGGCACAAAGATAAGAATCCACGGCTCCCTTGTCATTGGTCGTTGCAGGCACACCCATCTGGAAAGAGCTGGTGACATCGCAAGCCATTACGGTAAACTCGCTTCCCTTCACTTCCACCGTGCGCTTATCACCGGTAGCGGTGAGGACGGTTATCTCAACCGGATTGCCGTCGGCATCCATAAATTTCAATTTGCCGTCTTCAATGGCAAGCTTACCGGCATTGGTACCGTCATCCCATTTGTAGCCATCGGCCGTGCTGCTCAATACCAGCTCATAGTCGGCAATGGAAGCATCGGCCACAGGTGCCCATGAAGAACCGTACTGTCCCTTCACTACGCTTTCCCAAGCAGCAGAGCCACCATTCCACCATGTCCAGTCATAAGGTTCTTCATCATTGATGAGGAAGCGTGCCTCATTGCCCACATAGGTGACACCGTTGATTTCAGTAGTGAACAGTTTGGTTGCCAAATCTTCAATGACAGGCTGTTGTACTTCGGCAGGCTGAAGCAAACCCGGATCTTCAGTCGGTATGATACTGGGGTCATTATAAGCCTCTTCGGAAATGAAGTTCCACACCAGCCACCACGGACCTTCGCTATTGGTACGCATCGTAGCTACCTGCAGCAGATAAGGAGTACATTCTATAATCTTGATGTCGTTGGTATAGTTGGAACAGACATCATCAAAACCCTCGTTATGCAATGAATAGGTACCGCCATAGAAAGATATGACAGGGCGTTTCGGGTCAGACACATTCAAGTTGAAAGTTCCGGTGGCATCCGTCGTGCCCGAAGCAGCCACCCGATGAAGTTCCACCGTACAGCCTTTCACAGCATCCAGGCCGAAAGTGATGTACGACAGGAAATAGGGGTCGTCTGCCGGAATGAGCCACGATTGGATACCCGGATCCCAGTTGGGAGCCCAATTGGCGCTACCAATCATAAGGTCGGTAATATTGCTTCCATCATTTTTCACATCAGTGTGGCTCATGTACATCACCGGTCCCGAACAACGGCCAATACCAAAGTTCTTGTCAATGGGAACCCACTTACGGCTCTTGCCCACTCCACCTGCAAGGTTAGCCCAGATAGGGTCTTCGAGCATGGCAAAGTTATTGGTCTCTACCTTGAAGGTATATGGTTCGCCATATACCGGACCTGCCGGTGTGGAAGCGCCGAAAGTCACGCTATATTCTCCGGCAAAAGGAAGTGCCAAGTCAAGAGTGGTCTTTTGAGAAGGACCGCTTGGAGTGACCCACAAGGGAGTGGCTCCCTTGATGAGCGAAGTCAGATGAATCGTATTAGGATCATTGGCATCAGGGGTCACCGTATAGGCGATACCTTCCACCAGATCATCGGAGACATAGGTTTTTGCCCCCATCTCGTACTCTTCGGGCGAGCAAGCGGAAAATATCAAAGCCGCTCCTGCCAATATGGAAAAGAATGATTTAAGTCTCATATCTTATTGTTTTTATTTTTTATTTACTCTATTAATGGTACTCACCATCCGGGATTCTGCACAAGTACACTCTGTGAAAGGTTAATTTGATTATAAGGAATCTGGCTCAAGCCTTTGGTGGCTTTCACACGGTCGGCCCGTATGGTTACCGCATCATCAGTGCCTCCACTCTTCACCTTGACACCATTCAAGGCGAGCTTCTCGGCTGCCACGTCTATACCTTGACGCAGGAGATCCCAATAATTAATGCTTTCAAAAGCAAATTCAAGACGACGTTCTTCCATAATAGCTTGTTGAGACACACTCTTAGCTTGATAGTTGGCCGATACTGTTCCGTTGTCATCAACCTGATAAGCACGCTTACGCACTTGGTCGAAATAAGTTTGCGCATTGGGGCTGCCCAGTTCTGCGGCCATCAACAATACGTCGGCATAACGGATAATAACGTAGTCTTGGCGGTTCTGTGTCTGGAAGTCACCGCTACCATCCTGCTTACCGGCATGGCTTCCATCGGCATAGCAAAGGGGAGCATACTTCTTCACAGCATAGCCGGTATATTCACGCCAGTCATTAAAACTGGTGGTAAAGTCGGCCGAACCGGTGATTCCTTCCCCTACCAAATCAATGATAGAAGCCGAACGGCGGAGGTCACCAGAGGGAAACGCTTCCACAAAATCAGGATTTACCGTCAATGCGCCCCATCCCTTGCAATAGGGAGCAGCATTAAGCTGGCGCATACCCAACATCACCTGCCAACGGTTGGAGTCATTATTCCCGTTATAATCCTGAGTAGCGGTAAATTTCAACGCAAGAATGGTTTCCTTGTTTCCATCACCGGCATATGTACCCTTCAAAGTTTCATAGTCTCCTTTTTCGGCCACTTTTGCAGAAGAAGCCGGCCATAAATTCTTGAATTGCGGTACCAAACCATATTCTCCTGAAGCGATTACGTCTTCTACAGCAGCCAAAGCTTCGGCACGAGTCACCTCTACAGGTTCTTCACCGTAATATCCGGTATAGAAAAGATAGGCACGTGCCAGCAAAGCCTCGGCGGCATATTTTGTAATATGTCCGTCGTTCTTGGTATAGTCGGCCTTGGGATAAGCGTCACCGGGAATATTCTCGATAGCATATTTTAAGTCAGTAAATATGGCACTGAACACCTCTTTGGCAGGTGAAGGAGCGCGATTTTCGTTTACCGGTTCCAGAAAGAGTGGGATATTCCCCCATAAACGAACCATATCCAGATAAAGCAATGCACGCAACGTACGACATTCGCCCATATAGATACCACGTTTGCTATCCGATTCATTCCATACAATCTGCTCTTCATGAGCTATCAGCTCGTTGCAACGATAGACGCCCGCATAATAATTTTTCCAGTCACCTTCGTATAGGTTGAGGTCAGCCGGCGATTGGGAGATGTCAAAACGGTCAATGGCCTGATAGCCACGTCCATCGGCATTTCCGGTAGCGCCAAAACACTCGGCACTCATCACCTCGGAAGCCATATAAAACCCTACCATCATGGCTGATGAAGTCTGGCGCCAACCATCATAACAACCTATCAGAGCACGATAAGCATCTTTTTCAGTCTTATAGAATGTACCGGTTGAAGATTCAGTCTTCGACGTAACATCGAGAAAACTGTCGGTACACGAAGCCAGTCCCAAACTCAGGAGCAGGACACTTGCCATAAATATATTTTTGTTTTTCTTCATATCAGTCTATATTTTAAAATTTCAAGTTAACACCAAACAATACGGTACGGGGACGGGGGTAATAACCTAAATCAACGCCCGACACCCAACCTTGTCCGTTATCTCCTTCGGGACCATAACCTATTTCCGGATCCATGCCGTCATATTTGGTAAATGTGAACGCATTCTGTACCTGAGCATAGATACGGCACTGGCTGATGGCCTTACATCTCAGTAGCTTGGCAAAGTCGTAGCCCAAAGTAATGTTACTGATTCGCAGGTAATCACCATCCTGCACGTAGAGGTCTGAGAACTGCCAGTTGAGATTCTGGTCTGTGACACGAGGTATGCGATTGCTGGTTCCCTCTCCTGTCCAACGTCCTAAAATTGCAGTAGTATAATTGGCTTGCTTGGAGGTATGGTTACGATAGCTCTGGACAATCTGCTGTCCGAAAGCACCGTTGGCCACTACAGAGAAATCAAGTCCTTTCCAGTTGAAACCGAGATTGAAGCCCATAGTGAAATCAGGAATACCGTTACCAAGATCGGTCTTGTCAAGCTCGTTCACCCGTCCGTCATGGTTGATGTCCACAAACTTCACGTCACCTGGTTGTACGTCAGCTTGCAGCACACCGTTACCAGCCTTAATCCAATCCTCTATTTCTTGATTGTTTTGGAATATGCCTGCTGTCTTGAAACCATAGAAATAACCGATAGGCTTACCATTCTCGGCACGATAGAATTCAGGAGTATTGTCATACAACTGGTTGGTAGAGCCATGAATGATACCATCGTCGTTAGGAATCTCTCCGACCTTATTCTTATTGTAGGCACCGTTGATACCGATATTGTAACTAAAGTCTTTGCCTATTTGGTCATTCCAAGTAAGATTGAGTTCCACACCGGTGTTTTTCACTCCACCGCCATTAATATAAGGAGCACCTGCTCCGGCAGTAGCAAGAATAGGAGCCACCACGAGCCAGTCTTTAGTATCTTTAATGTAGAAATCGAAATTAACACCCAGGCGACTGTTGAGGAATCGGGCATCAAGACCGATATTGGTCTGCTGTGAAGTCTCCCACTTGATGTCAGCATTAGCCAGACGACTAGGGTAAGCTCCCCAGTTGGTTCCGAGCTGTGCCGCAGCATCCGAGTCGCCGTAACCGCTGCCGAAAAGATAGTGTGTATTGGTACTCTTGATAGGAGCCAGATATTGGAATGCGTCAATGTTGGCATTACCCACTTGTCCCCAGCTGGCACGTATTTTCAGGAAGTCGAGCCAGTTTTGCGTACTTTCCATGAATTTTTCGTTAGTAATGGTCCATCCTGCCGATACCGAAGGGAAGTAACCAAAACGGTTGCCTTTGGCAAAGTTGCTCGAACCGTCTGCACGCAAAGTAGCATTGACCATATAAGTTTCTTTCCAGTTCCAACCCAATCGGCCGAAATAGGACACCTTGCGGCTCTCGGTATGCGGATTGCCACTGGCACCCAAGCCGTTGGTCGAATCGGAGGCCGTTCCGTTGCCCACAAAAGCATGCTCCCAATCATCAAAACCTTCTTTCAACATACCATTTTTAGCTTCGATATAAGTGCCCTCGTAACGATAGGCTTCCATACCCAGCAAGGCGTTGAACGAATGTTCTCCCATAGTCCAGTCATAAGAAGCCGTATTGGTCCATGTCATACCCAAAGAGTGATTGGCATTTTGAGATACGGTAGTACGTTCTTCATTATATATATATTGGCTGAACTTGTAGAGAGGCTTGAAACTACGGTATTCGCTGGAACCATAAACCACACCGAATACAGACTTTATCTTCAAATTCTTGACAGGCTGCAATTCAGCATAAACATTACCGGAAAAAGTAGCCGTTTTGTTCTCATTGTTGCTGTCGGTCATCATTAAACCATAAGGGTTTCCATCACCTTTATTCCAGTCACTGGTACTGGTGTCATTGTAAGGCGAATCATAAAGATTATTATCGCTATAGACAGGAGCGATAGGCGATGTTCCGAATGCACCGCGTAAGGTATTATTATATTGGTTGCCTACACTGATACCGTTATTCATCTTATATACAAAACTCACCTGCTCGCCCACTTTCAAAATATCCTTGAAAAGTTTGTGCTCGCTGTTCACACGGAAATTGTAACGCGAATAGTTAGACACATCCGAACCGCCGACAATACCTTCCTGACTCATATATCCTAACGAAAGGGCATAAGTGGAAGTTGCGCTTCCACCAGTGACACCCAGCGTATAGCTCTCCGTTGTGGCATTATCTTTGAACATAGTATCTACCCAATCCGTATCATACACATTGCCATTGGCATCGTAAATAGACTGGTATTGGCTCCAATCGTAAGCCGAAAGTCCGCTATTCAAAGCCTGCTCATCCATAATGGCCATATACTCTTTTGCATTCAGCATATTAGCCTTACGAGCTACATTCTGTATTCCATAATAAGCATCGAAACTAATCTGCGCTTTACCTTCGCGCCCTTGCTTGGTAGTAATAAGCACTACACCATTAGCACCGGCCGAACCGTAGATAGCCGCACTAGCCGCATCTTTCAGTACATCTATACTTTCAATATCGGCAGGATTCAAAGTAGAAATATCACCACCCACACCATCAATCAGATAAAGAGGAGCACTATTTCCCACGGTACCAAGACCACGGATACTCACTTTCATGTCAGCACCCGGTTGACCGGAAGTCGAAGCAATACTTACACCCGGTGTCTGTCCCTGCATAGCCTGCAAGGGATTGGTTGTATTCATCTTGGCTATTTCGTCACCCTTCACCTGAACAGTGGCACCCGTCACCAATTTCTTCTTCTGGACACCATAGCCCACTACAACCACTTCATCCAACATTTCCGTGTCCTCCTTCAGCACCACATTGATGACGGAAGAAGTACCTACCTTGATTTCCTGTGATTGATAACCGATGTAAGAAAACACCAGTGTCTGTCCTTGTTGGGCACTTACCGAATACCGGCCATCAATGTCGGTAATTCCACCCGTAGCGGTTTCTCTCACCTGCACGCTGACACCTATCAACGGCTCACTATCCGTAGCCGATGTCACAACACCCGAAATGGTCTTGTTTTGAGAAGGATTAGCCTGCAGGCTACTGATTGCAGGTACAAGAAACAAAAGTACCAATGCAACACGGCATAAACGCAGATTTATGCACTTTTCCAAGAATGTTTTTCTCATTGTACATTATTTAATGGTTAATATCAAAGATTCATTGTGTTCTTCAATTAATACCAAAGAACTCGGATGCAAATGTATGGAGGAACAAGAAAAGAATGTCGAGAAATTGTTACGAAGAGTATATGATTTCGTTAATCAAGGCTTCTAAAATGTTACTAAAAAAGGTATAATTTGTTTTCCGTCCCTTCTCTAAGCCTTTTGAAGAGGGGCTATTCTTCCCATTCCCCTCAATACCGGAATTGGTTTCACCTCACTTTTCCATCCCCAATATACTTTCTCCGGAGTACAAAGAACCATTTCTTTCTAAAAACGTTCTCAAGGAAGAACAACCTAAAGCTTAACAGATAATGAAAAAATTAGTAGTATTTGCAGTACTTGCCGCAATCGTGGCAAGCTGCGCCGATGACAATCCGCCCCAGATAGAAAAAAGCAGTGAGTTGGTATCACCACGACTTTTGATGGACGTGTCCACAGAAAGCGGACAAAGCCCGCTGACCGGCATACTGACCATCATGCCCTGCAAGGCGGGCACCTCTATTTATTATGGAAACTACATAAACCGGAAGCTGACACCTTTTTACGGTTACTACCAAGTTAAAGACGGAGCTTTCTATAACGATGGCGTCAATCGAGAGTTATCCTTACCCGCAGGTCTCTATAACATGATTTATTGGGGAACCCCTAAATACGAGGAGCCGATTTATGCACATCCTCTCATGAGGGACCCGGTCTACATCTTAGGCGAAGACATGTCCCGGCAACACTTCTCCCTATTCAAAATGGAAGCGGACACAACCTATTATCCGGTATTCGACCTGGTACACGCCGTCCAGCCTGCCAACATTGGAAGTGAGGACCTGAAAGCATCCCTCAAACGGGTAGTGACCGGACTGAAAGTAATCATCAAGGACAAGAACAACGGCATCCTCAGTTCGAGCATCGACAGCATGGTGGTGCGCATCACCAATATTGCTGGAGAACTGAATTTCTACACCGCCGCTCCTCAAGGAAGCCCACGCACAGTAGCCTTCCCTCTGGTCCGTTCCGTCGACGGTACACAAATGAGCAACGCCACCGTCATGCTCTTCCCTTCTTTCGGGAAACCGGAATTCCAGATGAGCATCATACTGAAAAATGGAAACGTGAAAAGTTTCAAGCAAACATTGAACGGACCTTTGGAAGCAAACTCCAAACTGACCCTGACCCTCACTCTGGGAGACATCTTTTCCGAAGAATCATCCGGAGAATTCACCCTTGACAACTGGAACGAGGAAAGCCAGACAATCGATGTCCCTTCATTGGATTGAGCTTGCAGCATCAAGGAAAGATAGAACGGTGCGCGTCCATCTTATAAAAAGGCAACGTGAACCAGAAAGTGGAGCCCTTGCTCAACTGTGACTCCACCCCTATCTCTCCTTTCAGTTCCTTCACAATGTTTTGCGAAATGGCCAGTCCCAGTCCGGTACCTTGCTTAAAGGAATCCAGCTTCACAAAGCGGTTAAAAATCCCCTGCGCATTCTCAGATGATATCCCCGTCCCGGTATCGGTGACATAAAAACGGATATAGCTATTTTCGGGCATTCCGTAACCAATGGTAATGCTACCGGCAGCAGTAAACTTCAGCGCATTACTGATGAAGTTATTGAATACCTGAGTAATTCTGCGCTGATCGGTATACAGCAGCAAACCGGGCAATGGCGTAACCGTGACCAGACGCACGTCTTTATTGGTCAGCCTGATACTTGTAGCCTGCTCTATCTCGGACACCATTTTATTGATATCCACGTTAGCATAGACATACTCCAATGTACCGGCTTCTATCTTCGACAAATCCAGAATGTCATTGATGAGCTGCAACAGCAGTTCATTATTCCGCTCTATAATATCGAGATACTCCACCCGTTCTTCCTCAGACACTTCCGTGGCCAAAATACTCGAAAAACCAACTATTGCATTGAGCGGAGTACGTATCTCATGACTCATATTGGCCAGGAAAGCCGATTTTATCCGGTTGGACTCCTCAGCCTCCTCTTTGGCCAGACGTAGCTTGCGCTCCATGATTTTCAAATCAGTAATGTCCCAAGCAGTATAAACAATCCACTTGCGACCATCAGAAAGCTTTATAAAATTATTGTTCTGGAAGGTAAACCGCTCCTCGTTCTTCTTGGTAAAAAAACGTCGTATACCTTCTTGTGGAATCCCCGTCTTGACCAACTCTTCATCCTCCTTCCTAATTAAAGCCGCAGCCTCTGGCATTGTTTCAAAATCCGTCTTGCCTATAGCCTCTCTGGCCGAACATTCAAAGAGTTCCTCTGCCTTTTTATTCCAAAAAGTATAGCGCATCCCATCATTCACATCCTTCACTTTTGCCGCAATGGGAAGATTATCAAGAATGCCTTCCAACAGTTGCAGATACCTCTCCCGGTCCCTTTCCCTCAATTTCTTCATCCGCCTCTGCATGAAGAAAAAGAAGAGGCACAGCACCAATGTACCTAAAAGAATGGAAATATAGACCATCTCTCTTTGAACAAACCCGTCGGGAATATCAAGCCTTTCCTGCAAGGTGAAAGCAGTATCGAAAAGTTCGGGGCTTTCAGCCATTTTGTCAGCCAATGCCGGATGAACAAAGATTATACAAAAAGAGAAGAATATCGTCAGTAACCGAATACTTCCGAGAGGTAAAAAAAGAGGAACATGTTTTGTCATAATTGGCAAACATTTAATAATTAAATAGTTAGATAAGATTCCAGCTACTGCAAATTTAGAAAAAAATAAATGCGAAAACAGTATCTACGAAATAAATTTGCATTTTACACCCATTATTTTGTATTTAATGCCGAGAAGAGAATATTTTGAGAATAACCCAATACAAAAGGATGATACAGCACAATCAGCTAATGCCTATATGAGCTTATCAGGAAGGAATCGTCGCTTTTCAAAACATGAGATTAAAACCTTTTTTACGTCCAGTATTGTATTTCTCAATCTCTGACGCAAATGATTTTTTCAGCTGCGCTGCCATAAAGTCCAAGAAAGGCTGACTGTTCTCATCTTCTTGCGACTGCCGCAAAGAAAGAATATAGTCGCCCCTATCTTCTTTAAAGATTTTCGTCGGAAAAAGATGATGGCAGAACTGGATATAGTTCATCAACAAACGAGCCGTTCTCCCATTGCCATCTACCCACGGATGAACGGTTACCAAATTGAGATGAGCATTGAAACTCAATTCATATCGTTCCCGAAATGTTTCCATATTCTTTTGCTTTTCTCTCAATATAGAACAAAGTTCTTCTACTTTAGCGGGAACTTTAGGATAGCTCATATAAGAACACCCGCCCACCCCAGCAGTAACGCCGCACAAACGAAATTCACCTTTAGAAGAATCAAAAGAACCGCCCATTACATTATATACACTCCCAGTAGTACGCATTAGAACAGCATTCAATTTTTGTAAGAAAACAGGCGTAATTTCCGCATTTTGTGCACTTTCTTCTTTGGCGAGTTCGTATGCCTTCTTCAAATCCTCATTCATCAGATGATAGACCAACGGCTTTCCTTTGGCTGTTACCCCCTCATCAAAAAGCAACTGGGTATCCAATTCGGTAAGTGTAGAGCCCTCAATAGCAGTAGAATGGGTAATAAGCGAATAGAGGTAGTACTTTTCATAGTCTACCGACTGACTGATACCAAGCCTCACAAATTCTTGATTCAGTACTTCTATCTCTTGCCAGATATCTGTTCCCATGAGCAAAGGGCATAAAAGATAAGTATAAAAAGAAAGCGGGAAAAGCATTAAAACTTTCCCCGCTTCTTTATTTCGTACCCCTAAGCGTTCTTTTCTCGAACCAATTCTTACATGATTTGGATTTGATTTGGGAACTGCGAGAGTTCATACCGTTATAAAAGTCAAGCCTCAATATTGGAGGTAGAATATTTAATGAAAATAGGCAAGTACAGTAAATAATATATTAGATTCAAAATGAGTTTGTATTTACTTCTTATCTAGTTAATACATAGAAGATAACACCGTAACTCGGCTCTCAGAATACCCCTTTTTAGTAGGTATGATTGATTAAAACAAACGGTTCTGTGAATAAAATTTTCTGGTCCAGATATTTTTTTCTGTGAAATCAACCTACTATTCTTTACATTCTTACTTCATTTGACTATTTATCTAGTATAAAATCAATTAATATGGATAATATAGGAAAGAGAATGTATCGCAATCTTGGAGACGATACCAAAGCAAAAATCAGCCAATCATTAAGAGGTAGAAGTAAGTCAGCTTCGCATATCCAAGCAATATCACAAGGCATGACTAATTACTGGAAGACTATACCAGTCAAACCAGATGATAACCCAAGTGACAAGACAGAAAAAGAGGGGCAATAACCCCTCTCTTTTCATAGTCCTTTGATATACTCCATTATCAAAGGGGGAAATTGTAGCCTACAGAGTACATTTCCCACAAGAATAAAAGAATAACTTTAATTTTTTAATGACATCGCAATATGAAACGAAACGATTAATCACTTTTGATAGAATTAAAATCAAATCCAACTATAAATATCTTCTCAATACTAAAGTGAAGTTTAATGAAATATTTCATTCACGTAGTGGGGAGAAAATAGGTATATTTTATAGTTCTAAAGATGATATAAATATACCTTATAACCTTTATATAGCTGTCAGCTATATAAAACAAACCTTAACTTTTGAATTTTCCAGTAAGATTTTGAAAGAAAAATACCCAGACTTAATTTCAAAAGATACTATCAAAGAATGTCTAACCAATATAAATCAACTAAATATTTGTGATATTGACGTAGATAGTATCTTGTCAAATGGGGCTATTACATCAGTAGATGTAACTTATGATGCAAACCTTATTCTAAGTGATAATCTTCTGGATGTTCTTAATTCGCAAGTAAATAACTATAGACGCTTCAAGTGGGCACATTACGATAAAGAGGGCATCACTTTTACTAAAGATGTGAAATCCAAAGATTGTACGGAGACAATCACCTTATATAATAAGGAAAAAGAGATATGCACCAGCCACAATAAAGACTTCTTAAATAGTTTATCACAACCGCAATCGATAATAGACTATTTCAAAGGAAAAACCCGATTTGAAATTACATTAGACACACCTAAAAAGATAATGAAGTATCTGAATTTGACTGATACCAAAATATTCAGTGTCCTAAACTCCGATACAAAACCTATTCTTACTCAATTTGACAAGGTTTTCGGTAATTCTACAGCCAATATGCCAAACATAACTTTTGACGATTACGAAAATTGGGCAATGAAAATCATTCTTGAAAGGTACAACGGTGACTTAAAACTACTGGAGCAAGATGTTAGAAACAAATTCAACTCACGTAGTGGGGCAAGTAAACGAATGAAAAAGTTTGAAACGGTTTATCATGCAATGACATCAGCCTCAACCAGCGAAAACCTTATTGAAAAGGTACGTAATCTATTGTTTTGATGAGGCTTGTGTATCAAAACAAAAAGTGTATCAATATAATCTGTCAAAAGACCTATTGATACACTTTTTCTTGTATCACTTTAATCTAAAAGATTAATATTTCTTTGATATAGGAAAGCCATAATCATAATCTTTAGCTTTCATTGCTCGATAGTCTGTATAAATATAATCGTCTCGCCAATATAACGATGAACCATTATTTATATCAATATAGATATAGGTTCCACCATCAAATTCCCTCTTACTCCAACTTCCTTTCCCTTTTCTACCAGACAATTCTTTGGCAAGTTCACTATCACCTGCCCAACGTTCGGTAATACTAACTGTCTTATCACTAAATAGCATTAATGTATATTCCGTACCAATTACATCATGATAGACATAGAAAATGCCAGTAGAAGGAGTATCCGATTTACTATCGAATATGAATATATTGAGAAAAAGGATAGTAATAGGTACTATAATAAGCATTCCTATCTTAAATAATAGCTGTTGTTTTTTAGACATTTTTTGAAAATCATCCGTAGCAAAATCATTGGTATGCTCTGCCCAATATTTCATAATATTTTCTGCAAGCCTGTCTTTTTGTGAAGAATTAAACTGTTCATCAGTCTCTTCTAAAATGACTTCATTGTCAGCAAGAAATAACTCCTGTAACTTATCTTGAACACTATCCAAACTTACATTACCACTATTAGGCATAAAATCATTATAAGAAATTCGAATCATTTTATTACATATTTTCAATTAATAATACTTGCTTTTGTAGTCCAAGATACTGTAGTATAGACAAATAAAAAGCGTGGACTAAACTTTGTCTACGCTTTCAGAGGTATCGCCAAACACCATGCAACCATAAACAAGTAAAAGCCCACGCCATAAGCGTGAGCATCAACTTTTACTCTTGGTTGCTTCATAAAATTGGCGATTTTCTGAAAAGCAAGAATACAAGCTAACGCTTTTTTATTTTATATGTCTTTTATCTGTTTTATGCCATAGGCTTATCTTTTATGATTACCATTGCAAAGATATACAATTCCTATCAAACGATGATACTTAGCTAACAGATTTTTGTACTGTTACCAAAATCCCTTTTCGGATGATACATTTACTGTTTTGATACGGTTTATCACTTGTTACTCGGTAATTTCGTAATGTCCCCAATGCTACACCAAGTTGCTCTGGTGTAAATTTGGTATAAACGGCTGTTAAAGAGCCAAAGTAGAAATGAAGTCCAGATATTTCTACATGAACAACCGTCCTTTCTTGCTTATTTTTCATTTTATCTATTTTTTATCTGACAAAGGAATGATAAATATTTAATATTTACCATATTTCTAGCCTTATTTAACACGATAAATGATTTATATTAAATATACATCACTATCTTTGCATCATAAACAAGTAAAGCCATGAAAAAAGTAGTAATCTTTGCAAGAGTATCAAGTACCAACGGAACACAAGACTATGAACGTCAAATAAATGATTTGCAGACATTAGCCTCAGCAAACAACTGGACGGTTGAGGCTGTATTTGCAGAAAAGGTATCTGGAGCGAAAAAGAATACTGAACGCATAGAATTAATGAATATGATAAACTATATCAATTCACACAACATACATAAGGTACTGGTAACCGAATTGTCCAGACTTGGACGTGATACTTTACAAGTTTTGCAAGCTATAGAAATACTCAATCAAAATAGAGTTTCAGTGCTCATTCAAAATTATAATATTGAAACACTTACTCCAGAGGGAGAAATCAATCCAATGAGCCAATTTCTCGTCACTATACTTGCCGAAGTAGCACGTATGGAGCGCAAGACCATTCGAGAACGTGTAGCGAGCGGCTATCAGAATTTCCTCAATAATGGTGGTAAGGTAGGGCGAAAAATGGGATATACGAAAAGTGATGAGGCTATGAGGGAAGAGTATGGAGAAGAAATTAGACTATTGAAAAGAGGGTATTCACTACGAAATACCTCAAAACTGACAGGAACAAGTATCAATACCTTGCGGAAATTAGCCAAATTAACATAATTTACACATCAAAAGTGGTAATTGTATCTATAGGTCGTATATTTGCAATGTTGGTACATCAATTCACTTAAAAAAAAATATCTTTTACTTCAAATAATGATATATGGGGCAAGAAGCACATTCATGCCTAGGCACTTCCTTGTCTTGTGGATTGATTGAATGTGTAAGAATAAGTTGCATCATACATTGCAACACAATAATACCAGTATCTAATGATACCATTGGAACAATGCGCAACGATACTCAATAAAGGTAAAGAAAAATACGATAATGAACAAGTAAAAATAGTGAGACAATATCTATACCTATTAGCAGAATTGCAGATAGAGAATGAAAAAATAGCATTAACTAAAAAACAAGAATTATGAATGCAAATGTGATAATATATTGTCGAGTAAGTTCGGATGAACAAACATTAGGAGCCAGCTTAGACGTACAAGAAGAACGCTTACGGAAGTTTTGTAACCAAATGGGATATAACATCATTGACAATATCCCATACAGAGAGGACGAGAGTGCTAAAACATTTGAGAAACGTCCTGTCATACAAGGAATAATGAATTATATACGTAAAAACAAAGGTAGAGTAAACAAGTTACTATTCTTACGGTGGGATAGATATTCACGAGACATTATCAGTGCCAGTGAGAACTTAAAAGAATTACTCAAATTGGGAGTTGAACCAAATGCAATCGAAGCACCTTTAGACTTCAATTCTGACACTTGGCCCCTATTATTGGGAGTACACATAGGCTCGGCACAATGCGACAACATCAAGAGGTCAAAAGCTACAATGGACGGCATTCATGGAACATTAGCAAAAGGAAAATGCGCTAATAAAGCACCAAGAGGATATAAGAATGTACGTATTAGTAAACATGAAACCCATGTAGAAATAGATACCAATACAGCACCATTTATACAAGCCATGTTTAAAGAAGTGGCTAAAGGCATTGAAACACCTTGTTATATCCGTAGGAAGTTTGCAAGAAAAGGATATAATATACCCGAAAGTTCATTTCTTGAAATGCTACGCAACAAATTTTATATCGGTAAAATTCGTGTGCCAGCATACAAAGGAGAACCCGAATATTATGTAAACGGTGAACATGAAGCAATTATAGATGAAGAAACATTCTATAAAGTTCAAGAAATATTAGACGGCAAAAGAAAGAAAATACCTAAACTATCCAAAGCCATTAATCCTGACTTATTTTTGCGGAAGTTTTTAATCTGTCCCGTATGTGGTTGCGCCTTAACTGGTGCTACAAGTTCGGGCAATGGCGGCAAATACACCTACTACTTTTGTTGTCACAATCAAAAACATATAAGAATGAGAGCAGAGAACGTAAACGAAGAGTTCGCTCGATACACAGCCCAATTAAAGCCCAATAAAACGGTATTGGACTTGTATAACGAAATTCTAAAGGATTTGCAAAACGAACGCAAAGGAGAAAGCAAAAAAGAAGCAGCAGCACTGCAAAATGAACTTTCTACCGTCCAAAAACGCATCAACAGCATTGAAGATAAATATCTGGACGGGGATTTAACCAAAGAACAATATAACAGAATGTTGGAGAGATATACCAAAGAAGCCTCAACCATACAACAACAAGTTGAAATGCGTGAGAACCCTAACCGTAGTAATATCGAACCAAAACTAAACTACTCTATCAATCTGATAAACAATATAGATAGCTATATAAGAAATGCGTCTGTAGGGGTGAAAATTAAGCTGATAAGTTCGATGTTTCCCGAAAAAATCGAATTTGACGGAAAAACATATCGAACCAATTCTTATAACAAAGTGCTTGATTTAATCTATCAGCAAACCAACGAGTTACGAGGAGTAGAAAAGAAAAACGGAGAGAGTTTTTCAACTTTCTCCGCTTCAGTACCCAGACCCGGTACAAGCCATAGAAATCATAGGAAAATAAAAGAATTTATCTTCCTTATTATCAACTATTTGAATATTTCCTATTTTCTCTATTTTTGCCATATTTTGCCCATTTTCCGTTATTCAGTACACTTTTAGTACACTTTGAAATATCATTTTCTTTTGTACCTTTGCAATATTGGAAAACAAAAGAAAATCAACTATTTAGCGTAATCACCCGGTTATGGTACCTAAATCGGGATAAAACCTCTAAACAATGGCAAAGTTAGAAAATAAAACGAAAGAAAACCCCAAGTTAGAGCAAAATAAGCTCTCGGATGGTAGAATCAGCCTTTACTTAGAGTATTATTTAGGTAGAGAGGAAAAGCCCGTATTAGATGAAAACGGCAATCAAGTGTACTATGATAGTGGAAAGATGCAAGGTAAGCCCAAGTTTGCAGTAAAGCATAACAGGCGAAAAGAAAACCTTAGTCTGTATCTGATAGATAAGCCCCGTACCCCTGCGGAACGCCAGCAGAACAAAGAAACATTGGAGCTTGCCACAAAGATACGTGCGGAGCGTGAGCAGGAATTTAAAGAAAGTATGTTGGGCTATCGGTTGAAAAAAGATAGAACGGTCAATTTCTTAGACTATTTCCAAGCCTATATCAACAGTTATACCAAGAAAGATATTCGCATGGTACAAATTGCGCTTAGCCGTTTTAAGGACTTCTTAAAAGAGCAATACCCCATGAATGAGTTTAGTATCAAACCGGAACTTATCACCAAAGAAATGATGGAGCAGTTTGTAGCCTATTTGCAATCCCGAAGTGTGGGTGAAGGTGCTAAAAGCATTTACCAGCGTTTCAAGAAAGTTATTCGATATGCGATTGACCACGATGTAATGTTGAAAGACCCATGTAAAAGTGTTACCTGTAAAGTGGATAGCCAAATGCTTCGAAAAGATGTTCTTTCTCCCGAAGAAATACAAAAGTTGGCGGCTTGCCATTATGACAACGAGAACCCGAATGTCAGACGGGCTTTTATCTTCTGTTTATACAGTGGTTTGCGTTTCTGTGATGTAAAAGACCTTACCTATAAGAATGTGGATTACGCTAATCGGTTATTGAAATTTGAACAAAGCAAGACAAAGGGACATTCTGCCAGTAGTGGTGTGGTTATTCCCCTGAATGATGGTCTATTGTCTATCATTGGTGAAGCCCCGGCAGATAAAAACTGTTTGATATTCGATTTACCTACTTACGAAAGTTGCTGTAAATCAGTAAAGCGTTGGGTAAAGAGAGCCGGGATAGACAAACATATAAGCTGGCATTGTGCCCGGCATTCGTTTGCCGTGAACATTCTGAACAATGGGGCAAATATCAAAACCGTAGCCAGCCTTTTAGGGCATAGCGGATTGAAGCATACGGAGAAGTACACCCGTGCGGTGGATAAATTGAAAGAGGAAGCAATAAACAGCTTGCCCGAACTAAAGTTTTAACCATAAAAGACTTATCTTTGTAACTATGAACTTTGAAGCATTAGTAAAACATATCAGCACGATACAGAACACGTTGCAGGCACAAGCCGCACATGCTGTAAACCTTGCCCTTACTTCCCGTAACTGGCTTATGGGTTGCTATATTGTAGAATTTGAGCAGAACGGAGAAGACCGTGCCGCCTACGGTGAACAACTGTTGAAGAAGCTGGAACAACGACTGAAAACAAAAGGTCTGAATGAACGTAGATTCAGGGAATTTAGACGGTTGTACCTTGTTTATCCACAACTAAAAGAACCTGTTACACAATACATTGCATCACAAATTCAAATTCGGCAGTCATTGACCGCCGAATTCACTGAACCAATTCGGCGGTTGGTGACCGCCGAATCTGAAAATGGAGTTTGGAAACTATCAACAGAATACCCACAAACCGAAACATGGATGATTCCGGCTGATAGATTATTCAATAGATTATCTTCCACCCATTTAAACACTATATCGGGAATTGAGAACCCGGTAAAACGTGCTTTCTATGAAATGGAAACCATTCGTGGCTGCTGGTCTGTAAAGGAGTTGGAGCGACAAATCGCATCTTTATATTACGAACGTAGCGGACTATCCAAAAACAAAGAAGCCCTCTCCGCTTTAGTCCAGCAACAAGCAACCTTATTACAACCTAAAGATGTTATCAACACCCCTGTTACTTTGGAGTTCTTAGAGTTGAATGAACGTGCATTGGTGACAGAAACTGATTTGGAACAAGCCATTCTTGACAACCTGCAACACTTCCTGTTAGAAATGGGACATGGCTTCTGTTTTGAAGCCCGGCAAAAACGTATCTTGATAGACGAGGATTATTTCTTTGCCGACCTTGTGTTCTATCACCGCATTTTGAAATGCCATGTTATTGTAGAATTGAAGATAGATAAGTTCCGCCATGAGTACGCTTCGCAACTAAATATGTATCTGAACTATTTTAAAGCGGAAGTGATGCAGCCGGATGATAACCCACCTATCGGCATTTTGCTCTGCACCGAAAAGGGAGATACCTTGGTTAAGTATGCCACTGCCGGGTTAGACCCAAATATTTTTGTGCAAAAGTATAGGATAGAACTTCCAACAGAAGAAGAAATAAAAGTATTCATTTCTTCCTCAAACTATGAGAGTTACAAACTTTAAAATTGGCGAAAAGAAAAAAGATTGTTTCTTCTTTCGCCAGCACATATATTTTGCAGGCTACAAAAGTTAGTTTGGTACGTTTTGGATATATATACAAAAGCACAAACTAAACTCACAATAAAGTAGATTAAAAAAAAGAGAAGATGTTTTGATAAAGTCAGGAATCTATTTTCCCTTTTTAAGAGAACAACTCACGAGGTTATTCTATATTTTAATTGCAATTAGTTTATAGTATGGAAGATTTTAACTCACAATATGCCAACCATTCGAAATTAGAACAGCTAAAGCAGTTCATTTTGGAACATGGTACTTATATCGAACTCAAAAAGGGTGAACAATTCACTATTCAAGGCAAAGTGAATCATCGGGGAGCTTATATCGAACACGGCTTATTGAGATATACTCGTGTGGATGAAAAAGGGAATATACATATAGTAGGATATACTTTCTCCGGAGAGTTTACAGGAAGTTTATGCACACTTATAGAGCCTAATCAACCGTCATTAGTAACAATTGAAGCCGTTTGCGATACAAAGATTTGTTATATACCCTATTTAAAAGTAGAGGAATTCTTTGCCACAAATGTAGAAACCATGCAAGTAAAATGTACTCTTATTGAACAATCATACTTATTAATGTATCATAGATTAATAGATATGTACTGCAAGACTACGGCAGAACTGTATCTTGACTTATTGAATAGATGCCCCGATATTCAAGAGTACATTACGTTAAAGGAGATTGCCTCTTTCTTGCAAGTCACACCGGAAACAATCAGTCGCATACGCCGTGGACTGAATAAATAGCTTACGACAATGAAAGATTTTAATTCATACCTCGACAATTTAGACTATTCCCTCGTAAAAGATTTATTTCATGAAAAAGGGAAGCAACGTATATACCACAAAAAAGATTTCTTTATTCGTCAGAATGAAATATCACGTTTTGCCGAATGGGTAGAAAACGGTACATTCCAATATACATATATTGATGGAGAGGGTGAAGAACACATTGTTGGATACGCTTTCACCAACGAGTTTGTATGTGACTATTCTTCTTTAATGAGAAGTGGCTTATCGTTAGTAAATATTCAAGCCATAACAGAGTGTTCTGTATATGAAATATCCCGTCATGACATTATTGAATATTGGGAAACGGATATGAAAACTCAACGATTCGGAAGGCATGTGGCAGAGAGTCTATTTGAAATGGTATATGAACGATTACTTGATTCATATTGTACGCCTGAAATACGATACAGGAACTTGATGGAACGTTGTCCTAACTTGAAAGAAGTAGTTCCTTTGAAAAGCATCGCTTCATTCTTAGGGGTTACACCGGAAACCATTAGCCGCATACGCCGCAAGTTAGAGATATAACTCACCTTTTAACAATTGTTATATTGGGGTCTTGATAATTGTCAAGACCTTTTTCCTCCACCTTTCATTACTTTGCACACATTGATTAAAAACTATTAGTATGATACGGAAATTAATGAAAGAAGAATATAAAAATGCTATAAACTTATCCTATCAAGTATGTATAGAGTGTGGCATTAACGATTTTACGGAAGAAGGGATTGAAACCTTTAAAAGTTTCGTGTATGACACATCGTTGATGAATACGCTTGACATATATGGGGCTTTTGACAATCATTTATTGATAGGAATAATCGGTGTACATCGGGAAAGGCAACATATATCCCTCTTCTTTGTCTTGCCACACTATCATCGGCAAGGAATAGGAAAATCGTTATTTGACTATATGATGAGCAATTGTAATTTTACTTATATAACAGTTAATTCTTCAACCTATGCAGAAACTTTTTATACATCTTTAGGCTTCAAAAAAGTGGGTAAAAAAGAGATTAATAAAGGTATTGTTAGTATCCCTATGAAGAGAAATATATAATTATTGTCAATCACTTAAAATAGAGATAAGATGAAAAAGAAAATTACTTTATGTATGGTGCTTTCCACATTCATTATTTGCGCCATGTTATGTCTGACAAATTGTAGTAACGATGATGCCCCTACTTCTGTCTTCACCCCCGAAGCCCTGAAGCAAACTACTTGGCAAGCGCAAATGACCGTGTACAATATCGAAGATGAGATAGACTACACAAAACAATCCATTCTTCAGTTTACTAACGAATCAGAAGGCATTTATACAAGGACGAACGAAGAAGACGGATATATGTGGAACACAGATTTTACTTATCAAGTAAATGGAAAAATCATCACGTTCGACAACATAGCAGGTCCGTGGACAGTGATGGAATACACAGGAACACATCTCGTAATGGAAGCCTATAATCCCAATAAGATGGTGTGGACGTTGGAGAAGATGTATTAACCTAAAAATAGCGGATATGAAGATTTCAACAATTCTCTTTTTCTGCCTACTAATGACAGCTTGTATGCAGACAAAATCCTTTCACCGGACAAACGGCTGGTACTACGTAACATCACAGACTACAGACAGCCTTTCACAAACACCTTTCCTTACTGTTATGGATTTCGATTCTTTACGTTTGGAAACTGATGCTTTTGGACACTCGGTCATTACCGGTGTCTTCCTCCAAGATAAATTGCCTATATGGAGAGAAGCCACAACAAAGAGTGTAGGAAAGTACATCGCTTTCGTTTTCAATGACACGGTGATAACTGCTCCTCAGGTTAATAGCCCCATAGAAAGCGGATGTTTCCAAATTTCCAATCCGCATGGATATGATTTGGAACGTATCTTTAGGGAACTACAAAAAGAAATTGATATATCAAGGTTTGGAAATTAAATGTTAACTGGAAAATGGGAACATTAGGTTGCATAAATGATATGCTACAACGGGACAAAGAGAACCGTGAGCTTCGCAAGTTGAATAGAGACAGGATGAAAGAACATCACAAATATCTTGTAGGCAAAGGTAAAAATGCTGATTTATCCAATGTTTCCATTGAAAAGATAGAAGAAATCCGTAAAAAAACCATAGAAAAGGAGCAATCAGACCAAATATATATGTTTAGGATATATATATTTCTTACAATATGCCTTTTAGTGCTATTTTTATTGGGATTACTTTGCTATAAACTATTTTTCTAAATTCCCCCAAAACAACAACTTGCGGATTACAATATTATGAATTGAAATAAGCCTTTTCCTAAGTCTCGCTAAGGCTTATTTTTTATATGAATACATACATGAATCTAATTTTAGAACAGCGATTTTTCCGCTTATTGTCGGAATATTCACAACGTAAAGTTTCTGCATCGGAGTTTACAGAAGCTATTGAGGAATTGGCTACGCATGTAGCCGATTTTGGTATCAACGAACAGGATTACAGTATTTTACTTCGCTATTTTTCCTTTGGTTTACACCGTCTTAAATCGTATCGTGTACGGTTTGAGCAAGAAAAAAATGCCCTATTTGCATTTAATTGATGAAGCGATAGGACTTTTGAACACTGAAATACGCCTTATTGAATGGCGCATCAAATACCCGGAACAACTACAGCAACGCATCAATAAACAGCCCCTTTCCCCTCTCTACCTCGCCGACAAAACAACCCTTATCAATATCATGGAAGTGGTAAGCGGCTTATTCCTCTCCAAAGACATCGTTTATCAGAACGGTAAACCTGCCTATTTAGTGGACTTATCCAAAGGTTTTGAATGGTTGTTTAACATTAAGATAAGCGACTGCCACCAAAAACATGAGGACGTGATAAAACGGAAGCCGGGCAAACTCACCGAATTTCTTAATGGACTGGCAAACCTAATCAAAAATGAACATGATAAGAAAGGATATAGATAATCAGCAACTTATGATTTATTTATAGGGGACTCCATTAGTTCTCCTGTAATTTCTTTGTATCCGTTTTTAGAACTTTGCTTCATCAATCGATTGACAAACAAAATGTATAATCTGAAAAATGAAGCAATTATGTATATAGACAATGACGAATTTGGTGGATGGATGCAGAAGCTGTATGCCAAACTGGAAGAACTCTGCAAAGATGTACGGGTACTACGCAATGCAGACAGGGTACTGCCCGAAGATGATAACCTATTGGATAATCAAGACTTGTGCCTGCTGTTCAAAGTAAGCATCAAAACCCTGCAACGCTACCGGGCTATCGGTGCGTTGCCATACTTCACTATCAGCGGAAAAGTGTATTACAAGGCTTCCGATGTCCGGGAGTTCATCAAGGAAAGGTTCAGCGTCACCACGCTACGCCAGTTCGAGAAAGAACACTGTACGAAGAAAAAGAAGTGAATCTGAAAAGCCGGAACGGTGAATGTGCTTCATCCATCCCGGCTTTCCCCGTTTATGGCTTACCCAGCTTATCAGCTTCTTTCTTTAGCTGTTCGGCTTGCTCGTTCAACAGCCTTGCACGTTCCAGTGCTTCCGCCTGCTTTTGGATGCGGTATTCAAAATCCATCACTGAATCGGTCAGACTTCGGATAAAGCCGTTATCCCGTTGCCATTTGAACTTGTTTTCCAGTATATCAAAAGTTTCCCCGTCTGCCTGTCCTTGCATCAGCAAATAGCGGTATTTCATATCGTTGTCCTGTAACTGCTGCATACGTTCAGCCAAACGGATATTCAAGAATATGGAAACGGAACAGATAACCAGCACTGCCGAAAAAAGGAACAATCCCGGACGAATCCAAGAAGCGACCTTGTTGCAAATCCGTTGATAGAGCGGTAAGGGTATAGCTTCCTCTTTATCCGTCTTGCAAGAGCCCAAAGCATCAAGCATTACCTTGAAACAACGGTAGGTTTCCAATACTATTTTCTTGGTGTCCTCGATATGTTTCTGCTGACCTTGCATCCTATTCCTTATCTCGTCAAGCTGGCTTCGGATAGCCTGCAAATCCTTTTCGGGAACAGCCGGGTTACTGTGCAATTCCGACAATGCCTGTTCGATTGCGTTCAGTCTTTCAAGAGTTTCCTCCCGACTGGCTGGCGTTACCTGTGCTTCCTGCTTCTCTTTCAATTCAGTAACCATTGAGAGAAGCCCCTCTAAAATCAAATTTTTCTCCATGTGTTTACAAATTAAGTTGTTTTTTCTTTTTCTTCTTCTTTCTTAAATTCAAGTTTGGTTCT
This sequence comes from Bacteroides sp. AF34-31BH, assembly GCF_003602795.1. NCBI lineage: Bacteria > Pseudomonadati > Bacteroidota > Bacteroidia > Bacteroidales > Bacteroidaceae > Bacteroides > Bacteroides sp. AF34-31BH. The sequence continues at coordinate 200,491 of NZ_QTLV01000005.1, read as the reverse complement.
TCATCCGCAGGGGGTGATGAAGCGGTGAACAGACCGAGTGAGCCAGTTATCAACGGACTGTCAGTCTTTCCCTGTGTCGGCAATGGCTCCCGAACGGGTGTAAAAGCTGTCTGCCGTTGATTTCCGACCGTATTCAGTCCTGCATCCCCGAAACATTTATCCAGTTTGGAGAAACTAAAATTGCGGTCTATCTCCGAACCCTTGAACGTGTATTCGCCTTTGGAAAAGGAAACGCCCTGTATCTCGCCCGTCTGCCCCTTGTACTTGAACCGGACAGTAATACCCTTTTCCGCTAACCGCTCCTGTAACTGCCGCCAGTTCTTGAACTTCCCGATTTCGTTCTTTACAGCCGTGTAAATCTCGTATTTCGACTTGTCCGGCTCTTTCAAGCGGTGCTGCTTTACCTGTTCTTTTCCACCAGCAAAATAAAGCCCGTGTTTGGTTTTCAGCTTCTTGCATACCTGCTCGTTACGGTACATATCGTTCCTGTCCGAAATGGTCTTGCCGTTGTTGTCTATGCGGTTGAACACGATATGCACATGTGGGTGTTCCCGGTCTTGATGGCGCACGATGATATACTGCGTATCGGTGATTTTCATTTCACGCATATACTCCTGCGCAAGCTGTACCATCTTCTCGTCTGTCAATTTGGGTGCATCCACTGCCGAATAACTTAACGCAATATGTCCGACAGGCTTCTTCAAATCGGGATTCATCCCGGTCTGCATACAGAAGCTGCGGATTATATCGCCCCGGCTTTCAGTCAGAACCCCGTCCGCATGAAGCAAAACCGCCTGCTCCTTACCAAGCACATAGTTCACACAGCCCTTAAACCCGCTTCCCTTTTTTATTTTTCCAATCATCCGACAACTGATTTATAATTTCGACAATCCTGTTTTTGAGTTTCACCAGTTCCACCGCCACCAGTGCGAAACCTCCGGCATTCGCTCGGTGCGCCAGTTGGTTGATGTTGTTGGCTTCCCCTGCCAGCTTGCGGATGGTGTCCGCATCCTGCCTATTCAGCCGGGGTATGACCTCTGCCGAAACAACCGCCTGCCGGACATACTCACTGACACGCAACCCGGCTTCCCCGGCTCGCTTCCTGATGGCATAATACTGCAACTCGGTCAGCTTCGTGCTGACTACCCGTTGCTGCTTCTCTATCCGTTTCTTTGCCGGACGTCCCCCCGGCTTATCCTTTATATTCGTCATAGGTTTTTACATTTAAATGGTATCTTAAAAATTGCGACCAACGGGAGAAATTTTCTTTGCTGTCAAGCAAAGCAAGGTAGTTTCGGTTTACCGAAACATAACCTTGCTCTCCAAATTAAACCGCCTGTCGCTGGTAATCCTGCCGGACTAAATGCCCCTGCCCCTTTTCTGTCTTGGGGCGGCACGTTGTCCGGTTTCCTGCTTTATCTCCTGCGCTTGGCTGGTGCTGTTCTTCTGTTCCTGCTTCCTGCCGCACAGGTAATCGTTCAAGTCCGAATACCCCCTGTAATTGCCCGAGAAGTCACGCACACGGTAGGAGTATTCCAATTCGATAGCCCGTGTCGCTTCATATCCTGCCTTGTCATTGTCAAGCATACAGTGGATGCGTTCATACGGGTACAGCACGTCAATAGCTTTCGGCACATTGACAGTAGAGTTGAGTATGACATAATCCTGCCTGTCAAGGTCGGGCATGGTCGGGCAGTTCTTCATCCGGAGCGTGAGGAAAGAAAGATAGTCCATAAAACCCTCGAATACCAAACACTTCTCTCTCGGCTCTCCCTGCTGCCGTATATGGGTGATGTCTTTCGGGGCGATGCAGCCTTTGAAAAAGGAATTGCGAACCTCGTAACCTCCTGCTATGTTCGGGAAACCGATAGCAAAGAACGGTCTGCCGTTATTGGTAAAATGGAGTTCCTTACATTCTCTTTTTGCCAGTTCGATATTGATACCCCGTCCCTCCAAGTAACGGAGCAATGCCGGATGGGTCAAGTCACGGACTTCCAAATGTTGGAAACTCGGTTCTGTCCTACGCTGGGGAAAAGAAAAACTGACCGGGCGGACGTGCGGTGTCTGTTCCGCTATCCGGTTTAACAGGTATGGCAGGCTGTCGGAGCAATAGAGTTCCTTTGCCAGTGCGATGATGTTGCCGCCCTTGCCTGCGCCAAAGTCATACCAAAGGTTGCGGTCAGTGTTCACCTTGAAAGACGGTTCGTGTTCCTCCCTTAACGGTGATTTGTACCATAAGCCGTTACCCTGCTGCTTGACAGGAGAGTAACCTAAACTATGCAGATAGTCTGCGATGGGTATTTGTTTCACATCTTCGATGTTCATAACATTTTCTTTTTTGGGGATTAAAAAATAGTTGAAAAGTGCGCCAGTCCTGTTTAGTCCGTTATATATATACCCGTACCATACTAAACCTGCCTGTTCCGATACAGGGAAATAGTAAGTCCGTTCCTCTTATATATACACCCGGACTAAACCAAACTGACTTTTAATAATGGAAATCGGGATTATAGCGGTAGCCCTTGCCCTCTTTCACAATCATGCGCTTGTTCACAAGGAACTTGTTCAAATCCACATGGATATTGCGTCCACGCTTGTAGCCGATACTTGCATAACCCTGTTTCAAGGTCTTTAGGACATTCTCGTAACCATATATGACCTGTTTGCCAAAACCGTTTTCCAAAGCTGTCCTGTGCTGTTGCTCCGTCAGTTCTGCCAGTGGAAAGCCCCTGTCTTGGCTGGGTTGCTTGAATACATAACCGTCCACGGCTTCGGGCAATGCGCTGTCGTTGATACGGAATGCGAACGGGTCAAACTCCCGGTCACGTATGTGCATCGCCTTTACCTCGCTTATGTTGCCGTCCTGCGTACTTTTGGTAATTTGCAGGACGGTTTCAGCCTTATTGTTCAGTTCCGTACCGATATGCCCCCTTGTGTTGTCATCCCCCTTGTTCAAATGCAGTACGGTATGGATATGCAGGTTATATCCGCTTGACCAGCGCATCAAGAGGTTGATTAGGTCAGTCGATTCGCTGGGGCTGTTGATGTCATACATCAAGTCACGGATTCCGTCAATGATGAGCAACCCCACATCGGGCATATTTTCAAGCATATAACCGATAATCTGTTTCCGCTTATCGGGTGTCTGCTCCCTTAGCACGATGAAAACAAAATCGTCCCTGTCCTTGTCGGTAGGCAGTCCGGCAAGCCGCAAAATACGCTCCATGACCTTGTGGCAATGGTATTTGCTCTGCTCGGTATCTACATAGAGGATTTTCCGTTTGTTCGGTGGCAGGTATGCCGAATACTTCAATACCTCGTCATTCTTCAACGCTGCCGCAACGATAGCGGAAATGTTGAATGTCTTTTTGCTCTTGGCTTTACCCGTGGATGCACTGAAATTACCCAACGTGCCAATGGTAGAGCCGTTCACCCAGAGTATTTCGGGCGGCACTTCGTAAGTGTCCGTCACCTTTAGATGAATGGTTTTCCAAAGGGCTGCGAAATCCTCTTTCTGCATGGTGATGTCCTGCCCGGCTTCTGTCGCTTTTCTATTTTCCATAGCCGTTATTTCTTTAGAGGACGGTTAAGGATATACTTCTGCGCTTCCTGCTCTATCTGCGCCTGCGTCTTGACCGGGTTCTGACGCAACCATGCTTCCAACTCCGCTTTCTCAAAATAAAGCATTTTGCCCTGCGGCTTGTAATGGGGTATCAAGTTACCCGAAGTCAGCTTGTACAGGTAACTTTTAGAAAGGTTCAAGAACTTGCTCGCTTCATCGAAGCTAAGCACGTTCTTTGAAAGGAACAACATCTTTTCGAGTTCGGAAACTCTTAACTCTAAATTTTTTTCCATATTGTTTAGGAATTTAGGTGAAACAATATGAAGGTGCGCACCCTCGTTTTTTTGTTAACGGGGGCAAAGTTAAGAGCTTGAAAATGAAGTCTAATTGACCTTTGTTTGAGCGTTCAATCTATGCTCAACCTTTTTGCAGTTGTTTGATGTATTTGTCTATGATTTCATATCCTTTCGGATAGATGTTTTTCGCTTGGTCTGTCGCACTCGACAGGTCAGTACGTGTAAGCGGTTCACCTTTTATCTTCTTCAATATCAGTTTATTGTTTGCTATGACAGACTGCCATTCATAAACGATGTAATTATAACAGCTAAGTTGCATCATAAGATAGGCTAACAGACGGGTATTATTAACTTTCAATACCCCATTCAGTTTGCAGTTGAAAAAATCGGTAAGTATTTTGGCACTGACGGTAGTAGTAAACATATTCGCTTCATTCACACAGTCGGTCAGAAGTTTGATTTCATTAGCTTTCAACGTGGACTTGAAAGGATTGCTTTTGCCCACAATCTTGGTTGGATTAGTATCTGCACTTTCCTCTTTCTCTTTTGGCAAGGCTTGCTCTTGGATGGCAACCGCATCTGTATGGTAATTGCTTTCCTGTTCTTGCAGATAGCGCAAATATTTGGAAAGCACGACAAGATTAACGATAATGGACAAATAAGGAAGCCGCCCATCATAACAGGACGGTTCATGCAAATATGCATCCATATCAAAATCAGAGCAGCGGAAACCGATATACTTTTTTCTTTCATCAGAATTCAAGTCCTCAAAATAACCACTTTCCCACAAAAAATCGGGAATATCCATGTCCAATACAATGTTACGCACGACACGGTATTTTTGTTGGATGGCTACAATATTTTCAGTCACACGGAAAATTTCTTGTCGCAAATAATCCTTTAGCTGGGCTTGCGTCAAATATTCACGTTTTAAAAATAGTGCATCTACTTTAGTTTTATAGTCATGAGCTATACAACTATCTAATATCTTCTGTATTTCTCTGAAATTGGTTTCTATATGATTTTCCATAATCGTGTGCCTTTAAACGTTCTTACTACAAATATAAGGTAAGAATCTCACTTTTCCCGAAAACATCGGCAATAATAAGGAAGAAAAGATAGGATAAGCGTTAAGAAATTATAAAGATATGGGGAAGAAAACTATTAAAGTACACCTTTTCTTTGTATTCGTCATTCAGTACACATTTAGTACGCCCTATAAAAGCAGAAAACCCTGATAATCAGGTGATTATCAGGGTTTATTCGTACCCAGACCCGGGGTCGAACCGGGATGGAAGTGAATCCACTGGTGTTTGAGACCAGCGCGTCTACCGATTCCGCCATCTGGGCATGTTTGACTTCTCAAATGCGGTGCAAAGATACAGCTTTTTTCTAAACCTGCAATACTTTTCCTAAAAAAAGGCGAAAAAAACGATAAAACCTGCTTGAATCATTCCTTGTTTGTAAAATATGCAGTACATTAGCAGAAACTTTTAAAATCAATAGCATGGTAACCAATAAGGATAATTTCTGTGTAATTATGGGCGGAGGAATCGGCAGCCGTTTCTGGCCATTCAGCCGCAAGACACTTCCAAAACAGTTTCTGGATTTCTTCGGTACAGGACGTTCCTTGCTGCAGCAAACCTTCGACCGCTTCAAGCAGGTAATCCCCATGGAAAATATACTTATCGTAACAAATGACTTGTATGCCGACCTTGTAAAAGAACAGCTTCCCGAACTTAAACCCGAACAGATTCTACTGGAGCCGACACGCAGGAATACAGCCCCCTGCATTGCGTGGGCTTCCTATCATATCCGCGCCTTGAATCCGAACGCCAATATAGTGGTAGCTCCTTCGGACCACTTAATCCTGAAGGAAGGCGAATTTCTGGCAGCTATCGAAAAAGGGCTGGACTTCGTTTCCCAATCGGACAATCTGCTGACACTCGGCATCAAGCCCAACCGTCCGGAAACCGGATATGGCTATATACAAATAGCCGAAGCCGCCGGTGATAATTTCTACAAGGTAAAAACCTTCACTGAAAAGCCCGAACTGGAACTGGCAAAAGTATTCGTGGAAAGTGGAGAATTCTATTGGAACTCTGGTCTGTTCATGTGGAACGTAAATACCATCATCAAGGCAAACGAAGCCCTGCTGCCCGAGCTGACTTCCAAACTGGCCCCCGGCAAAGATGTGTATGGAACAGTCCAAGAGAAACAATTCATTGATGAGAACTTCCCTGCTTGCCCCAATGTCTCCATAGACTTCGGCATCATGGAAAAGGCAGACAATGTATATGTGTCATTAGGCGATTTCGGCTGGTCTGATTTAGGAACCTGGGGGTCTTTGTATGATTTGTCTCCCAAAGATGAAGCAGGCAATGTAGCCTTAAAATGTAAATCCCTCATCTATAATAGCAAAGACAATATCGTGGTGCTGCCCGACAACAAACTTGCAGTTATCGACGGTTTGGAAGGTTATCTCATAGCCGAGTCGGACAATGTATTACTGATTTGCAAGAAAGATGAAGAACATACCATCCGCAAATATGTGAATGATGCCCAGATAAAACTGGGAGAGGAATACATTTAAATTAAAAATTAAAGGATAGGTGCCGAAGGCAAAAAAATAGCGGGAGCTGGATGAAGTCCAACTCCCGCTTCCGTTTATTTAGGGGAGGAAAATAAACCGATTAAAGCACTGCACGGATAGCTTCTGCCACAGCCTTGAATTCTTCGTCCGTCAGTTTCAGTTTGGGATTGGAGAAAAGCATATCTTTTTCGTTCTGCATAGGAATCAAATGTATGTGCGCATGAGGCACTTCCAGCCCCAATACCGCTTCTCCTACCTTTCTACACGGAAAGGCCTTGCCGATGGCAAGCGCCACTCTCTTGGCGAAAACATGCATCGCCGCCAAATCCTCATCGTTCAAATCGAAGATATAATCCACTTCCTGCTTGGGAATGACCAATGTATGACCTTTTACCAACGGATTGATGTCAAGGAACGCAAAGAATCTGTCATCCTCCGCCACCTTGTAGCAAGGTATTTCACCTGCGATAATTCTACTGAATATTGTTGCCATAGCTATAAATTATAAAATAAGGCAAGCCCGTATGCGGACCTGCCTTCCTTTAAAAGGATATGTTCACTACTTCCAGGTTAATCATGCCCTGCGGAACTTTAATTTCTGCGATGTCACCTACTTTCTTGCCAAGCAGACCTTGTGCAATCGGAGTATTGACGGAAATCTTTCCTTCCTTCAGATTGGCTTCACTTTCGGAAACGATAGTATAAACCATCTTCATGCCATTCTTCACGTTCTTAAGCTCTACCTTATTGAGAATCTGTACAGAATCGGTTTTCAACTTCGACTCATCAATAATCTTAGCGTCGGCAATGGTCAGCTTCAAGTTGTTAATTTTCATCTCAAGCATACCTTGAGCTTCCTTGGCAGCGTCATACTCTGCATTTTCCGACAAATCACCTTTGTCACGCGCTTCGGCAATGGCAGCCGATATTTTGGGACGTTCCACCGTCTCCAGGTGTTTCAATTCGGCCATCAATTTCTTGTAGCCGTCTTCTGACATATAAGCCATACTTTTTCCTCCTTAAATGTTATGTTAGTTTTTAATGGTACTATAAACAAAAAAGAATTCCAACATGGTCAGCATGCTGGAACCCTCTTTCCGATTTTCCTTTGCAAAGATAGCCTTTTATACAATGCGTGTCAAGCATAAAAGGCTGCTTTGTAACATATTTAAACGAAAACTTCTTATTTATAACATGTTACAGCAATGCTTTCACTGCCGCCTCCAGGTCTTTAATGCTCTCTCCACGGGCACTCAACTCATTGTTCTTGTTGACCAGGAACACAGAAGGCACATTCTTCACATTATAAGAAGCCGCTATAGACGAATAAATTCCATTGCCGTCGCGCACACAAATCCAAGGTAGATTGTCGGCAGTTGTTTTCCAATAGTGCTCGTCTGCATCCAGAGAAACCTGATAGATTTCCAATCCCTGGGCGGCATACTTGTCGTACAAGTCGCGCAACATATAATTATGTGTAGCAGAAACGGCACTCTGATAAACAGTGAAGTCCACAATAACAGCCTTGCCCTTCAGTTCGCTCAACTTACGTGTATTGCCCTTCATGTCACGCAGGTTAATGTCGATGATGCCGGTTTCGGAAATTGCCTCTTCGGGGATTTCCACCACCTTCTGCTGCGGAGTACGGGTATTCTTCATTCCCTTTATCACAATATTGTAGAGGTTCTTGGAGCGGTCGGCATCCGGATAATAATTGTTTAGGCTGGTTGCCACGGCTGCAAAACACTTAATGTCTTCCTTATTGTTCAGAGGGTCGAAAATCAAATAATTATTCAACTTCTGGAACAAGGCGAAATAGGCAGCAGCCGTATTGGGAGCGGTAAAAATATAGCTGATTTTCACTTCATCCTTATAGTTCTTCAATAAAGAGGCAAGGCTGTCCTCAAAAACATCGGCACCTATCTTATGTGCCTGCACCGACTGCAGCAATGCATTCACATTATCCTGAAGCTTCATCAGCTTCAGCGTCAAGTCCTTTATCTTCGAGCTATTCGGAGAACCTTCCACTGTATAGGCAGTGGCGAAATCGGTATAAGGTGCCTTTACCAAAACCGTTTCCGTCGAATCTACCGAGAAATTAATAACCTTGTCGTCTACCCGCAGACGGTAAAATTCCGGAGACACCGGACGTACCTGCTTGAAGTGGAAAGAGCCATCCCCTTCCAGTTTTACAGAATCCAAAGGAACAATACCTTCCAATGCCGAGGCTTCCAAATAAAGCATCTTGCCGTCGGCACCAGACACTTCACCCTCTACTTTGAATTTCGGTTCGGAATTACATGCACCCAATGCTATTGCAGCAAGTGCCATAAAAAAGATTTTCTTCATATCGTATCTTCAGTTTTGTTTTGCAAACGTGCCTGCAAATATACTTCTTTTCAAGTTCAGTCAAAGCATTTTCCCTCGTTCTTCCATATAGAAAACTGCAAAAAACAACTAAATACAAACTTTTTATCTCATTCCCACCATTTTACATGAATAAATTATGTATCTTTGCACGAATTTTGAAAGAAAATTAGATATAAAACATTTTTTATGATTAACCCAATTGTTAAGACGATCGAGCTTCCTGATGGCAGAACCATCACGCTCGAAACGGGAAAGCTGGCAAAACAGGCAGACGGTTCTGTAATGCTTCGTATGGGCAACACCATGCTTTTAGCTACTGTTTGTGCCGCCAAGGACGCAGTTCCCGGAACAGATTTCATGCCATTACAGGTAGAGTACAAAGAAAAATTCTCCGCATTCGGACGTTTCCCCGGCGGTTTCACAAAGCGCGAAGGACGCGCTTCTGACTACGAAATCCTCACTTGCCGCCTCGTTGACCGTGCTCTCCGCCCCTTATTCCCTGATAATTTCCATGCAGAGGTATACGTAAACATCATTCTTTTCTCAGCAGACGGCGTAGATATGCCCGACGCTCTGGCCGGACTCGCAGCTTCTGCCGCACTTGCAGTTTCAGATATCCCCTTCAACGGACCTATTTCCGAAGTACGCGTAGCACGCATCAACGGACAATTCGTCATCAACCCTACCTTCGAACAACTAGAACAAGCCGATATGGACTTGATGGTGGGCGCCACTTATGAAAACATCATGATGGTGGAAGGCGAAATGGACGAGGTTTCCGAGCAGGACTTGCTGGAAGCGATGAAGGCCGCACACGAAGCCATTAAGATTCAGTGCAAGGCACAGATGGAACTGGCAGAAGAAGTAGGCTCTACCGTGAAACGCGAATATTGCCACGAAGTGAACGACGAAGAACTCCGTAAGGCCGTTCACGACGCTTGCTACGACAAGGCTTATGCCATTGCCGCTTCCGGAAACAAGAACAAGCACGAACGCATGGATGCTTTCGATGCCATCCGCGAAGAATTCAAGGCACAGTTCTCCGAAGAAGAACTGGAAGAAAAGGCAGCCCTCATCGACCGTTACTATCACGATGTGGAAAAAGAGGCGATGCGCCGTTCCATTCTGGACGAAGGCAAGCGCCTTGACGGACGTAAGACGACCGAAATCCGTCCTATCTGGTGTGAGACCAGCTACCTGCCCGGCCCTCACGGTTCCGCTATCTTTACACGTGGCGAAACACAGTCTTTGTCTACTGTGACTTTAGGCACCAAGTTGGACGAGAAGATTATCGACGACGTATTGGAACACGGAAAAGAACGTTTCCTTCTGCACTACAACTTCCCTCCGTTCTCTACGGGCGAAGCCAAGGCACAGCGCGGTGTAGGCCGTCGTGAAATCGGCCACGGCCATCTGGCATGGCGTGCATTGAAGGGTCAGATTCCTGCAAACTATCCGTATGTAGTACGCGTGGTATCCGATATCCTCGAATCAAACGGTTCTTCTTCCATGGCTACCGTATGTGCCGGAACTCTGGCATTGATGGATGCAGGTGTGAAAATCAAGAAACCGGTATCAGGTATCGCCATGGGATTGATTAAGAATGCAGGCGAAGACAAATATGCCGTATTGTCCGATATCCTCGGTGATGAGGACCACTTGGGCGACATGGACTTCAAGGTGACCGGAACAAAAGACGGTATCACCGCCACTCAGATGGACATCAAAGTGGACGGTCTGTCATACGAAATCCTCGAAAAGGCATTGCTGCAGGCTAAAGAAGGCCGCGAATATATCTTGGGCAAAATCACCGAGTGCATTGCCGAGCCTCGCGAAGACCTGAAACCTCACGCTCCGCGTATCGAGACAATGACCATTCCCAAGGAATTCATCGGTGCTGTCATCGGCCCTGGTGGAAAGATTATCCAAGGTATGCAGGAAGAAACCGGTGCTACCATTACTATTGAAGAAGTGGACAACATCGGTAGAATCGAAATCGCCGGTACCAACAAGAAGAGCATCGATGATGCTATGCGTATCATCAAAGGGATTGTAGCTGTCCCCGAAGTAGGCGAAGTCTACAAAGGCAAGGTACGCTCCATTATGCCTTACGGTGCATTCGTTGAATTCCTGCCGGGTAAGGACGGCTTGCTCCATATCTCCGAAATCGACTGGAAACGTCTGGAAACAGTAGAAGAAGCCGGTATCAAGGAAGGTGATGAAATTGACGTAAAACTTCTCGACATCGACCCGAAGACCGGAAAATTTAAGCTGTCACGCAAAGTATTGCTTCCGAGACCGGAAAGACAAGAAAGACCGGAAAAGAAATAAGAAATTTCTTATTCTTTAAGTATATAAAGCCTGGTGGAACCCCATCAGGCTTTCTTTTTGTCAATACTGCCAGAAATGGCTCTGAAAAAACAAGGCATAATGCTTGCATATTCCAAAAAGATTATGTTTTTTTGCTATGTAAAGCCTTATATTCCATAAAGAACCTCAATTAATGTCCGGTTTAAGGAGCCTACATACTATGAATCTTTTCTCACGCTTTTTCCAGGAAAACCAAGAAAAGTTTTTGGCTTTTGCTTATTCTTATCTCAGGGATAAAGCAGAAGCGGAAGACGTTGTGATGGAATCCATGATTGCCTTATGGGAAAACCGAGACCGCTGGGAAGAAAACAGTAACCTGCATGCCCTGCTGCTGACCATCATAAAGAACAAAGCCCTGCACGTACTCGAGCACAAGCAGGTGCGTCTGCGAGCGGAAGAAACCATCAGCAGCCACAACCTGCGCGAACTGGACTTACGCATCTCCACCTTGAAAGCCTGCGAACCGGACCAGATATTCAACACGGAAATACAGCATATCGTAAATAAGACCTTACAGGAAATGCCCGAGCAAAGCCGGAAGATATTCATGTTGAGCCGATACCAGAACCTGGCAAACAAGCAGATTGCCGATAGTCTGGACATATCACTTAAAACCGTAGAGGCACACATCACCAAAGTGCTGCGGATTCTCCGGCTGAGACTGAAAGATTATCTTGTTACCATACTCATAATATTAATATCCTAAAAAATGCTTCTACGGAATAGGGTTACCGCCCACTTTCCGGTTATATATACAAAAGGTAAAAAGAGCACGTTTTAGAAAAGAAATAAATTATTGACAATGAACCAAGAGCTATTATATAAATATTTCAAAGGTATTACTTCCGTTGAAGAAGAAAAGATGATACTCGACTGGATAGACGCCTCGGATGAAAACCGGGACATCTTCCTGAAAGAGCGCATGATATACGACATTTCCTTGTTCTCGGACAAGCAGGGAAACAATGAAAAGAAAACGGTGCACATCATGCCGATGCTCCGCTGGGCGGCCCGTATAGCCGCCGTCACCATTGTCGCCATTGCCGGTTATTTCATCACCTCCGACTTTTTATATAACAAGGAGGTGCAGTTGCAAACAGTCACTGTGCCTGCCGGACAACGGGCCCAAATTATCCTCGCCGATGGAACACGCGTATGGCTGAACTCCAAGTCCACCATGAAATATGCCGCCAACTTCGGACGCAACGAACGAAATGTGGAATTGGACGGAGAGGCCTACTTTGAAGTAGCCAAAAACAAGAATATCCCATTCTATGTACATACAGAAACGAACAAGGTAAAAGTTGTAGGAACGAGTTTCAACGTCTGTGCCTACAGTGGGAGCCATGAGTTCGGAACCACATTGGTGGAAGGTATCGTCGATATCTATCCGGCCAACAGCAGCCAGATAATCACCAGGTTGCAGAAAGACGAGGTATTTCTCAATGAAAACGGAAAATGTAGAAAGGCCGTCCTTCCTTCCTATGAATATCTACGCTGGAAAGAGGGACTATACTGTTTTGACGACGCTCCATTCAGCGGTATCCTCGGTAGACTGGAGAAATACTATAATGTAAAGATAACCGTTGCCAGTCCTCAACTGCTGAACTACGGCAGCTTTACCGGCAAGTTCAGAGAGCAGGACGGCATCGAACATATACTGCGGACCATCTCGAAAGACCATCCTTTCAAGTTCCGCATCAACGAAGAAAAGGATTCAATTGTTATATATGAGTAAGAAAAAAAGATCGGAAAGTACCCCCATACTTTCCGATCCGAAACAGTCAAAAATCGACCTTAATCAATTTATTAACTTAACACAGTGACAAAGATATGAGAAAAATTTTGTTGATGAGGCTTTTTTATCTAAAAAAATTAGATTTTAAGCAATTATTGCAAACCTATGAAAATCACATTATTCCTTCTCCTGCTTGTTATATTTCAGGTGTACAGCGGGAACTGCTACTCTCAGAATGCCAGGGTCAGCATTCAAAATGCCCGGCTGAGGGTAGGGCAAGTTCTCGAGCAAATTGAATCGCAAACAGAATACTTATTTGTATATAACAAACAGAACGTCGATGTACGCCGTACCGTCGACATCAATGCAAGCAACCAAACTGTTTCCGAAGTACTTGACCAAATGTTCAAAGGGACAGACATCAAGTATGTGATGGAAGGCAAAAACATCGTTTTAACCAAAAACAGCAGGAGTGCTGAGGATAAGACAGACACTCTGCAGGAAATGGCTATTGTAAGAGGAAAGGTGACGGACTCCAAAGGCGAACCGATTATCGGTGCCAACATTCTTGAAAAAGGGACCGCCAATGGTGTTATCACCAATACCGAAGGAGAATTTAGTATGAATATCCCTCCTTATGCCACTATTGTCGTATCCTACATCAGTTATGAGCCGCAAACCATTGCCCTGAACGGTAGAAATAATCTCCACATCCGGATGGAAGAAAAGAACCTCGCCCTGGAGCAAGTAGTGGTAACCGCCATGGGTATCCAGAAGAAAATGTCCTCATTGACCTATTCTACCCAACAGATAAGCAGCAATGAGCTGACCCGTGCCAAAGAGCCGAACATGATTAATACACTAGCAGGAAAGACGGCCGGAGTACAAATCAATAAAACCGCCAATTTAGGAGGTTCTGCCAAAGTCGTCATTCGCGGTGCACGCTCTGCATTTGCCAGCGGCAACAACCAGCCCTTGTACGTAATTGACGGTGTTCCTATGCTGAACAGCTCAACAGAATCCACCTCCACCGTAATCGGCGGTAACTACGATGGATTGAACCGTGATGCCGGTGACGGGATTTCCAACTTGAATCCGGACGACATAGAAAGCATCAACATCCTGAAAGGTTCTTCTGCCGCCGCGCTTTATGGTTCGCAGGCAGCTAATGGCGTCATTCTGATCACCACTAAAAAGGGAAAGGCCGGACTGCAGCGCGTTACATTCTCCTCCAACCTGACCGTAAGTCACGCCATCAGTACCCCCGAATTCCAAAATACATACGGCCGGAACGAAGATGGCGGTACGGCAAGCTGGGGTACAAAAGGCAATGTAACGGACTATGACAACATAGGCGAGTTCTTCAGCAATGGCATCACCACTTTCAATTCGCTGGCTATCACTACCGGAAATGAAAAGGTACAAACTTATTTCTCATACGCCAACACCACGGCTAAAGGAATTGTGGACAATAACAAACTACAGAAGAATAACCTGAACCTACACGAAACGGCCAGCCTCTTCAACAACAAGCTGAAACTGGACGGCATTGCAACACTAATGACCCAAACCGTCAAGAACTCCCCTGCTACCGGCGGCTATTATCTGAATCCGCTGGTCAGCTTGTACAGTTTCCCACGTGGCGTAGACATGAGCACTTACAGAGAAAACTTTGAAACGTGGAATGCCGACCGCAATATGATGACACAAAACTGGATTGAAAAGAATGGAGATGGTACCGTCAGTGAATGGGGACAGAATCCCTACTGGCTGAAAAACCGCGTGCTCAGTGGCTACAAGCGTTATCGCGCTGTGGCATCGGCCAGAGCCAATCTGCACATTACGGACTACTTCAACCTGCAGGTACGGGGTAATGTGGATTATATCAGTGATAAATTCGACAATAAGATGTATGCCACTACAGCTCCCAACATCGCCGGCAAATACGAGGACAAGGAAAACGGACGTTACATCTGGTCGGACAGCCAGGAAATCCAAGTCTACGGTGACGCAATGGTCTTGTTCAACAAGGAATTTGATGACTTTTCCCTCAATACGGCACTGGGAGCCAGCATCAACATGAGTAAAGTCAATTCACTGACGATAGACTCAAGGCTTGCTTCCCTCTACAAACCGAATGTATTTACCGTCCCCAATGTAGTGATGGACTCCAAAGCAGCCGTAAATCAGAGCATCGACAGCAAACGCACGCTCCAATCAGTATTTGCCACCATGCAGTGGGGCTGGAAAGGACTACTATACTTGGACATTACCGCACGTAACGACTGGTCATCCACATTAGCCCACACAGACAGCAAGAATACCGGATTCTTCTATCCCTCCATAGGAGCTACCTGGATTCTTAACAAAACCTGCTCCCTGCCCAAATGGATAAGTTTTGCAAAAGTGCGCGCTTCATGGGCGGAAGTCGGTAATGACCTCCCGATAGGAATCACCAATCCGGTAGACATCATCATGGTAGGCGGCAGTATCAATGTAAATACCGTAGAACAGCGCGGTGACCTAAAACCGGAAATCAGCAGCTCCATCGAATTCGGTACAGAATGGCGCTTCTTCCATCACCGCTTCGGGATAGACTTCACTTGGTATCAGACCAATACCAAGAACCAGTTGTTGAGAATGGACAATCCTACGGGCTCCACCTATAAATACCGGTATGTCAATGCCGGAAAAATACGTAACCAGGGTTTTGAGCTGACGGTAGACGCCACTCCGCTACTATACAGAAACTTTTCGTGGAAGAGTCTCATCAACATGTCCGCCAACAAGAACAAAGTAGTGACCCTGCATCCTGACTATCCGGAATTTTCCTACTACGAAGAAGGTTTCAACGCAGGCTATCAGATGCGTGTCAAAGAAGGAGGCAGCCTGGGGGATATTTATGGAAATGCTTTCCGCCGTAACGAGGATGGCAGCATCATGGTTGATGAAACCAGCAAAAGGCCTTTAGGAAATACCGGAAACAAGGATTTGCTTGGGAATGCCAATCCTGACTTCACCATGGGATGTAGCAACACACTTACCTACAAGAACCTGGAGCTCTATTTCCTGATAGATTTCCGCTTTGGCGGCGAAGTCATGTCACTGACACAGTCTGAGTTGGATGCCAACGGCGTGACCAAAGTCACCGAAGATGCCCGCACCCGGGGATATGTAGAATACCAGGGACAGAAGTTCAACGACCCGAGAGCATTTTACAGCGCAGTAGGCGGCAGAAATGCCATCTCCGAATATTATATGTACGACGCAACCTGCATCAGACTCCGTGAAGTATCACTGAGCTATTCTTTCCCGAAAACGATACTGGAAAACAGTAGATTCATAAAGGGAATCGACGTATCATTGGCAGCGCGCAACTTGTGTTTCTTAAAGAAGGAAGCACCGTTCGACCCCGATACAGTAATGTCCGTAGGCAACAACAATCAAGGAGTAGACGTGTTTGGCATGCCTACTACCCGGAATATCGGCTTTAACCTAAGATTAACCTTTTAAAATGAATACCTTATGAAAAACAAGTGCATCATATTCCTTTTCTGCCATAGCATATTGCTGCTTGCAGCTTGCACCGGCGGTTTTGAGAACGACAACGAAATCAAGGGAGGTTTCTCGGACGACAAAAAGGAAATAGATTTCCAGAACCTGACTGCTCCATTCGAACCCATACAGTCGGGCATCTACTTCAATATAGGTTCTGTAGGCTTAAATTGGGTATGGCAGATGACACAATCCCTGAACCATGACATGTTCTCCGGCTACTTCATGGACCCTATTCCTAAATTCATGAAATCCAACGCCTGCTACAACCTGAACTCAGGCTGGACCAATGCCGCATGGCAATGTACTTACGGATATGTCTACACGGAGGTGCAGAAGGCAGAAAAGAACTTTTATGGCAATGACAACTTGAAAGGCTACCTCGGCATTACCGAAATTTTGAAAGTGGAACTGATGCACCGCATTGCCGATACATACGGTCCGCTGGTCTACCATCAACTGGGTGAGACACCCCGGGTTTACGGACAGCAAGAAGCCTATACACGCTTCTTTGCAGACCTGGACGAAGGGCAGCAATTGATAAGGGAATACCTGGACGAGGGCGGTGACAACAACAAATTCAAAGAGTATGATATGCTGACCAACGGCAAGACCTTGAAGGAGTGGTTAAAGTTTGCCAACTCACTACGTTTGCGCCTTGCCATGCGCATCTCCAATGTAGATGCAACACTTGCCAAAGACCAAGCAACCAAAGCACTGAATGACAATCAAGGTGTACTGGAAGGTGCAAGGGAAACCATCGCTGTAATGGGCAAGAACTATATCAATCCTTTGTGTGCCGTTGCCGGTTGGGGTGAAGTCTACATGAATGCCTCGATGGAATCCATTGTCAACGGTTATGAGGACCCGCGTGGCAAGAAATGGTATAACACCGCCCTTCTCGAAGGTTATCAAAAACAGTTGTTAGGCATTCCCATCGGGTTACCCATGAAAGACGGTGACGCCAACATTTACAGTTTTTGCTCTTCCCTCAACACAAGTACCATCGGCGAAAAGACCGGAGCTGTATTGATGAGTGCGGCAGAAGTCTGGCTGCTCAGGGCCGAAGCAGCCCTCCGTGGCTATACCAAAGAGAATCCCCGCACATGCTATGAATACGGGGTAAGTACTTCATTTACACAGTGGGACTGTGCCGGTGCTTCCGAATATCTGGAAAGCGACAAAACCCCTGCCGATTATAAAGATGTAGTCTCGGGCGGCAAGGTAGGCAAGGACATGAAAGCCTTGATTACCATATCCCCCAAATGGGAAGAAGATGCAGACATAGAGACGAAACTCGAAAAGATTATTACCCAGAAGTGGCTGGCATGCTGGCCCGAAAGTTATGAGGCATGGGCTGAGCAACGCCGTACCGGATACCCCAAACTTTTCAAGGTCCAAAACAACACCGGAAAAGTGATTGATACGGATATCATGATCCGCCGCCTTCCGTTCTCGACGGACGCTGCCACTGCCGACCCGGCACAATACGCCACCCTCACGGAAAAACTGGGTGGCGCAGATAACGGCGCCACCCGCCTTTGGTGGGATACGGGGAAAAACTCTTTCTAGAACAGACTCCACGTAACCGTAAGCCCTGCCATCACAATGGCTACCATGCTCATCAGCTTGATTAGGATATTCAAGCTCGGACCGGATGTGTCCTTGAACGGGTCTCCTACGGTGTCACCCACGACTGTAGCCTTGTGGACTTCACTGCCTTTGCCGCCAAAGTTGCCTTCTTCCACATACTTTTTGGCATTATCCCATGCACCACCGGCATTTGCCATGAAGATGGCAAGCACGAAACCACTGCTCAATCCGCCAATCAGCAGGCCGAGCACACCGGGAACACCGAAAATAAGTCCCGTCGCAATCGGAGCAATGATAGCTATCAGTGACGGAATCACCATCTCGCGTTGCGCCCCTTTCGTCGAGATTGCCACACAACGCTCATAATCAGGTTCCGTCTCTCCCGTAAGGATTCCCTTGATTTCGCGGAACTGGCGGCGCACTTCGTCTACCATATGGGCCGCTGCACGCCCTACCGCATTCATCGTCAATCCACAGAAAAGAAATGCCATCATCGAGCCCAGAAACATACCGGAAAGAACTTTCGGATTCATCAGCGTCACATCGTAGTGATGCATAAAGTCGAAGAAAGTGGCATCTTGAAGAGCCACGGCATCACCATGAGGAAGCGACAGTTCGGTAGTCCCGAGGCGGGTCAGCCCGATACGGATTTCCTCGACATAAGAGGCCAGCAAAGCCAATCCCGTCAAAGCGGCGGAACCGATGGCAAAGCCTTTGCCCGTAGCGGCTGTAGTATTGCCCAAGGAGTCAAGCGCATCGGTACGCTTACGCACCTCTTCACCCAGACCGGACATTTCCGCATTGCCACCCGCGTTGTCAGCTATCGGTCCGTAAGCATCTGTAGCAAGCGTGATGCCCAATGTAGAAAGCATACCTACTGCGGCAATGCCAATACCATAGAGCCCCAGACCCACATTAGAGAAGTCGAAGCCCGAAGCAAAGAGATAAGAAGCAATGATACCTATCACCACGGCAATCACCGGAATAGCCGTAGAAAGCATTCCCAAGCCTATACCGGAAATTATGACTGTCGCCGGACCGGTCTTTCCGCTTTCACTCAGCTTTTGGGTAGGACGGTAGGATTGGGAAGTATAGTACTCCGTAGACCGCCCGATGATGATACCTACTATCAAACCCACTATCACGGAGCAGGAAATCCACAGCCAGTTGTCCAACTTCAGCAACCACAGGATAAAGAAAGTGGCGACAACTATCAAAATAGAACTGAGATTAGTACCGAAAGCCAGTGAGTTCAGCAAGTCCTTCATCTTCGCATTCTCTTTGGTACGCACGGAGAAGATACCGATAATGGAAAGCAATATTCCGACGGCTGCAATCAGCATCGGAGCGATTACGGCCTTGAACTGCATCAGCGTATCACCCGAGTGGATAAAAGCCGCAGCACCGAGGGCAGCCGTAGCAAGGATAGAACCACAATAACTTTCGTACAAATCAGCCCCCATACCTGCCACGTCGCCTACATTGTCGCCTACATTATCCGCAATCGTGGCAGGATTACGCGGGTCGTCTTCGGGGATACCGGCTTCCACCTTTCCCACAAGGTCGGCACCTACATCGGCAGCTTTTGTATAGATACCGCCACCTACGCGTGCAAACAATGCCTGCGTGGAAGCGCCCATACCGAAAGTCAGCATGGTAGTGGTAATGATGCAGAGTTTATGGGTGGGAGTCATTACATCTTCCGGAATTACAGCATTCAGCAACAGATACCAGAAAGATATATCAAGCAAGCCAAGGCCAACCACTACCAGTCCCATCACCGCACCGCTACGGAAAGCCACGCGTAGTCCGGCATTCAGCGATGTGCGTGCCGCATTGGCAGTGCGAGCCGATGCGTAGGTGGCCGTCTTCATACCCAAAAAGCCGGAAAGTCCGGAAAAGAATCCTCCGGTAAGGAAAGCAATCGGCACCCAGGAGTTCTGCACTCCGAAACCGTATGCCATAATGGAGAAAAGGATAACCAGCCCCAGAAATACCCAGCCCACAATCTTGTATTGTTGGCGAAGGTAAGACATAGCACCTTTGCGCACAGCAGCGGCAATCTTAATCATCTGAGGCGTACCCTCACTCTCTTTCATCATCTGACGATGGAAATACCAGGCAAAACAAAGTGCCATAATAGAAGCGGCTGGAACCAGCCAGAATAGGATTTGGTCCATAGCATTTATTCGTATTAAAAGGTTGAACGAAAGCCTAAAAATATTGATTTGAAACGAAATAAGCAAATGAAAAAGAAAAGAAATCCAAGCAAGCATGTATTTATACTGGCGAATAAAACAACAAGCAGTACCCTTTTTTACCTATTTTTTGTATTTAATGAGAAGAATAGAGCACATATAGATATATATTACAACTTTTATAGTACCTTTGCAACAAGTAAACAAGCTAAAAACAAAGGCATTATGAAACCAATCTATTCTAACCTGACATGCAAGATGCTGGCTTTGACATTATGCAGCATTATGCTGGCATTCCTATCCATAGGATGCGAACATGACGTCTACAATCCCGATAATGGAAAAGACGATGAGAAGACTCCCAACTCTTTTGATTTTTCTACGACATCTTCCATCCAAGTAAACGTAAAGTATGATGTCCCCGAAGGCTATAAAGTACTTTTTGAAATCTATCTTGAAGACCCGTTCACGATTGACAAAGATGGCCAGATTATAAAACGCACAGACCTGGAACCGGTCATCAGACGCATGACAGACGGTAACGGTGCATATAGCGGCAAGGAAATCATCAATTCGGACCATGGGGACGAAGCATATATCTATACTTCTTATATAGGGGTCCCCACCCTCTTCAAAACAGTTATTGCAGGAGATGCCATTACTGCCGACATCAAATGGGATTCCACCGATGATAATCCGCAAACACGGGCGGAGGGATGGCAGGCACCCAAAGGATACCATGTATTAGGAACATGGAGCTCCAAAGGATATCCTCATTATTTAGACACAGACAACAAAATCACAATTCCCGGTGATGTATTGACAATCATCAATACGACCTTGAAGGAAGGAGGCACATGCCCTAAGCAATACCGACAAGCCATAGATTTTGAAATCAATGATCCGGAAGGGCGCAATGCGGAAGTATCCATCCGGATAATTGGAGGAACCAGCGGTGCAGCGAACGCCTTTGGCTATTATTGCTATAGGGCAGACGCATCTTTAAGTGAAATTAAAAAAGCCCCCAAATGCATTGTTTTTCCAAACACTCTGATGGATAATTATTATAATAAAAAGGCTTCCGGACTACAAGGCGGTGAAAGTGTAAAGCTTCATTACATAGACCCCGACGGAGTGGACCAAGGCACCGTATTTCCCAATGGAGTAAAAATCGGATGGTTCCTATTGAATGACAGCTTCTATGGCGGAAACAATAAGCCTTTCTACTCTACTACAAAGCTGAATGGGGACGGCCGTACACATACAGCTGCATTCCGCATCGATGATTTTGTCGTATTGTCCTTTGAAGATTGGACAGACCAAGACTATAATGATATACAATTCAACGTATGGTCCAACCCCATCGAAGCCATCATCAATCCGGATATTCCTGATATCAAACCTGACGGTGGCAACGAGGATAAGAAATACAGTCTGGAATACAAAGGAATCATCGCTTTCGAAGATAATTGGCCCAGAAAGGGTGACTATGACTTGAATGATGTTATTGTAAAATACCAGTCCGTATTGAACTTCAATGATGCCAATCAGGTCCTTTCTACAGAAGACACCTATGAGTTGCTTTGGTCCGGTGCCACTTTCAAAAATGGTTTCGCTTACCAACTGAATACAGAACGCAGCAATATGTCAACTGAAATATTGGAAGCCCCCACAAGTTTCAACGGACAAGGACTGGATACAGACCTTTCCAAAGCTACCGTCAATGTATTTCTAAGTGCGCTCGATGTAACAGAGAGAAATACAAAAACCGCTACATATAAGATAAAGAACACCTTCAAGACTCCACTATCACACGAAACGCTTGGAATTCCCCCTTATAATCCATTCATCATGGTACATGACGAATTGAAAGAATCACGCATCGAAGTGCATTTGGTCAACTATCCTCCTACTGAAAAGGCAGACATGGCTCTATTCCATACCGAAGAGGATTTGTCCTCTGTACCGACAAGCTATTATGTAGCCAATGGCAACTATCCTTTTGCCATTCATCTAAGTGGAGCCACAAACTTCAATACTCCTGAAACCCAGCCGATAGACAAGAGCTTTGAACATTTTATGGATTGGGTCAATTCCAATGGAACAGATTATAAGGATTGGTACAAATAATCGATAAAAGATACTCCTTATAAAGAAAATGGCAACCATTCACAGGGTTGCCATTTCTTATATCTTCCTATGTTGTAATATAGTAGAGCGAACTTATTCCACCGTTACAGCCGTACCGCATGCCGTAACCATCAACATGCTGCCACTGCCTCCTACCGTTTCATAGTCCAAGTCTACACCAATCACGGCATTGGCACCCATAGCACGGGCATGTTCTTGCATCTCGCGCAAGGCTATATCTTTAGCTTCGCGCAGCACTTCTTCATAAGAGCCACTTCGCCCACCCACCACGTCGCGGATGCTGGCAAAGAAATCGCGGAATACATTGGCACCGATAATCGTTTCACCGGAAACGATGCCATAATAGCGGGTGATACGTCCACCCTCAATAGTCGGGGTTGTTGTTACTAACATAATTCATTTTTTTAGTTGTTGACATATTAGACGCAAGGAATGAAAGAAAGGTTGCAAAGCTTTGCTTTGGTCAGAACATCCGGCTGACACGAACTATACCTGCCACCAGCACATCTATCTCCTCCCGGGTATTGTAAAGCCCGAAAGATGCACGCACTGTTCCTTCGATGCCAAGACGCTGCATCAATGGTTGGGCACAGTGATGTCCCGTGCGTACGGCAATGCCAAGACGGTCGAGCAATGTACCCATATCAAAATGATGGATATCACCTACCAGAAACGATATGACACTACCCTTGTCTTCTGCCTCGCCGAAGATACGCATACCGGGAATCTCTTTCAGCCGTTGCATGGCATACTGGGTCAATTCGTGTTCATAGGCGGCAATCTTGTCCATCCCAACCAGCGAAACGTAGTCCAAAGCTTTGGCAAGTCCGGTAGTACCGATATAATCCGGCGTACCGGCTTCAAACTTGAAGGGCAATTCATTGAAGGTAGTCTTTTCAAAAGATACATGCTGAATCATCTCTCCACCGCCCTGATAGGGAGGTATCCTATCCAGCCACTCCTCTTTACCATAAAGCACCCCTACCCCCGTAGGACCATACACCTTGTGAGCCGAGAAAACGAAGAAATCGGCATCCAGATCCTGCACATCTACCGGCATGTGGGGAATGGACTGGGCACCGTCCACAAGCACCGGAACACCCTGCTCATGGGCAAAAGCAATCATCTCCTTGACGGGATTGACCGTACCCAGCACATTGGAAACATGCGCCACACTGACAATCCTGGTACGTTCGGAGAACAACTGCCTATATTCGTCCAATAAGAGTTCGCCCTTGTCATTCATCGGAATCACCTTGATGGTAATTCCACGCTTGGCGGCAAGCAGCTGCCAGGGAACAATGTTGCTATGGTGTTCCATCACAGAAAGAATCACCTCATCCCCCTCCTGCATAAATTCCTCACCGAAGCTGGAGACAAGCAGGTTGATACTCTCCGTCGTACCACGGGTGAAGACAATCTCATTCGTGCTGCGGGCATTGATGAAACGTCTCACCGTCTCACGCGAGGCCTCGTGCAGCTCTGTAGCCTGCTGCGACAGGAAGTGCACTCCGCGATGCACATTGGCATTCACCGAATAATATTCGTCCGTAATGGCATTTACTACCTGGCGAGGTTTCTGCGTAGTCGCGCCGTTGTCCAGATAGACCAACGGCTTGCCATATACCTCACGGGAAAGGATAGGGAAATCAGCTCGAAGCCTCTCCCCCAGCCCCTCTCCCATAGGGAGGGGAGCCAAGATACTACTCTTATTTATATCGTTGTTCATAATGAATCGAAATTATAAGCTATCACTTGCAGATGGCGCACCCCTGGCATTTGTTCAGTTCCCCCCGGAAACGCTTCTCTACCAGCAGATGCAGACGGTCTTTCAAAGCATCCAAACGGATGGTGTCGATAACTTCGTTGACAAAAGCGAACATCAGCAGCAGGCGCGCCTCGCGCACCGGAATACCACGCTGCCGCATATAGAAGAGAGCGCTTTCATCGAGCTGCCCCACCGTAGCGCCGTGACTGCACTTCACGTCATCTGCATAAATCTCCAGCTGAGGCTGGGTGTACATATGTGCATCTCGGGTGGCACAAAGATTGCGGTTGGTCTGTTGCGAACTGGTGTGCTGTGCGTCAGGGCGCACTAAAACCAGACCGGCAAAGGCACCTACAGCCTGCTCGTCAAGGACATACTTATAAAGCTCATTGCTGGTACAGTTGGGCACGGCATGGTCGATTGTCGTATGATTGTCCACATGCTGATTCTTGTCTGCAATGGCCATACCGCACAGATTCAGCTCCGCATGTTCACCGGCAAGCGTCACACAGGTTGTATTCCGTGTAGTTCCGTTGTGCAAGGTCATACCATTCAGCAATACATTACTATTGGCTTCCTGCCTTACATACATATTGCTGATACGTACCGTACTGGTGTGTGTCTCTTCGAGTTCATAAAAATCGAAAATGGCATTCTCACCGGCAAAGATTTCTATCACCTGCGTTGCCAGGAAGTTCACGCCGTCCATCGCATGGTCACACACCAACAAGCGGGCTTGTGCACCCTCCTCCAGAATAATCAGCACACGGCGGTTCACCATAAAATTGACGTCACCACGCAGGATATTCACCAGCTGAATAGGTTTCTCTACCACCACGTTCTTAGGAACATAAAACAGAACGCCGTCTTGTGCAAAAGCGGTGTTGAACGCCGTCACCCCATCCTCTGCCGTATCAGCCAACTTGCCATAATATTTCTTCACCAAATCGGGATGTTTCTCGGCCACCTCCTTCAGGCTGCCGAAGATAACCCCTTCAGGCAGATGGGACTTAGGCAAAGCCCTGCCATAAAAAGCATCGTTCACCACAAAATAAAGAGCAGTGCTCATATTGGGAACATCGCACTTGAACACTTCATAAGGATTCACCGGAATTTCCAACCGGTTCAAGTTCAAGCCATAATCCGGCTCAAAGAACTTGCTGATATCCGTATATTTGTATTTCTCCTCCTTACGGGTGGGAAAGCCCAAGCGCTCAAAGTCAGCAAAAGCAGCGGCACGCGGCGCATTCAGCACCTCGGCACTATGCCGGCATATCATCGCCTCCGTTTGGGAGAAAAGGTCTATGTATTGTTGCTCTACACTCATGTTTTCAGATTATGAGTTTATAATTCACCTGCTTCTTTCCTTATCCAATCGAAGCCACGTGTTTCAATCTCCTTCGCCAATTCCGGTCCACCGGTCTTTACGATACGTCCACCCAGCAGTACATGTACCGTATCGGGTTTGATATAGTCCAACAACCGCTGGTAGTGGGTAATGACCATAGCACTGGTTTCCGCAGTCTTGAGTTTGTTGAAACCGTCGGCCACAATACGCAAAGCATCCACATCCAATCCGGAATCCGTCTCGTCCAAAATAGCAAAAGTCGGTTCCAACATCGCCATCTGGAATATCTCGTTACGCTTCTTTTCACCGCCGCTGAAACCTTCGTTCACGCTACGGTTGGCCAGCTTGTTGTCCAACTCCACAATGGCACGCTTCTCGCGCATCAGCTTCAGGAACTCACTGGCCGACAAAGCAGGCAGATGGCGGTACTTGCGTTGCTCATTCACAGCCGCACGCATGAAGTTCACCATCGACACGCCCGGAATCTCTACCGGAGCCTGGAAAGAAAGAAAGATTCCTTCATGTGCACGGTCCTCAGGACTCATGGCAAGCAAGTCCTTGCCATTAAAGGTAATTGAGCCGCGCGTCACTTCGTAAGCAGGATGGCCAACCAACACATTACTCAACGTACTTTTACCGGCACCGTTCTGTCCCATCAGTGCATGTACTTCTCCATCACGTATGGTCAAGTTGATGCCTTTCAATATTTCTTTGCCATTGATGCTGGCATGCAGGTCTTTTATCTCTAACATCTTTATATTTACTATTTGACTATTTACAATTTACTATTTATAAATCACCCCACGCTTCCTTCCAGCGAAATGGCAAGCAATTTCTGCGCTTCTACGGCAAACTCCATCGGAAGTTTATTCAAAACCTCTTTGGCATAACCGTTCACAATCAGCCCCACGGCATCTTCCGTAGAAATACCGCGCTGATTGCAGTAGAATATCTGGTCCTCACTGATTTTGCTGGTAGTGGCCTCATGCTCCACGATGGCCGTTTCATTGTGAATATCCATGTAGGGGAAAGTATGCGCGCCGCATTTGTCACCAAGTAGCAAGGAGTCGCACTGGCTGTAATTACGAGCATTGTCCGCTTTCTGTGCCACGCGCACCAAGCCGCGGTAAGAGTTTTCGCTCTTTCCGGCAGAAATGCCTTTGCTCACAATGGTGCTCCGGGTATTCTTGCCCAGATGAATCATCTTTGTTCCCGTGTCTGCCTGCTGATGGTTATTGGTTACTGCCACACTATAGAACTCCGCTGTCGAATTGTCGCCGGAAAGGATGCAAGACGGATACTTCCAGGTAATGGCCGAACCTGTTTCCACTTGTGTCCAAGACAGTTTACTGTCCACCCCTTTACAATGGCCACGCTTCGTCACAAAGTTATAGACACCACCCCGGCCCTCGGCATCACCGGGATACCAGTTCTGCACGGTGCTGTATTTCACTTCTGCACGGTCGTGCACTACAATTTCCACAATGGCCGCGTGCAACTGGTTCTCGTCACGCATCGGAGCCGTACACCCTTCCAGATAAGAAACGTACGAATCATCATCCGCCACAATCAAGGTTCTTTCGAACTGCCCCGTATTGCGGGCATTGATGCGGAAATAGGTGGACAACTCCATCGGACAGCGTACCCCCTTCGGGATATAGACAAAAGAACCGTCGGAGAACACCGCCGAGTTCAGTGCCGCAAAGAAGTTGTCACGATAAGGCACCACCGAACCGAGATATTTCTGTACCAAGTCGGGATGCTCGTGTACAGCCTCGCTGAACGAGCAGAAGATGATTCCTTTCTCCATCAGTGTCTCCTTGAAGGTAGTCTTTACAGACACCGAGTCCATAACGGCATCCACAGCCATACCGCTTAACGCCATCTGTTCTTCCAGCGGAATGCCCAGCTTATTGAAAGTTTTTATCAACTCAGGGTCTACCTCATCCATGCTTTTCGGTCCTTCCTTCTTCTTCGTAGGGTCGGCATAGTAGGATATGGCCTGATAATCTATTTCGGGAATGCGGAGATGTGCCCATGTAGGCATCTCCAATGTCAGCCAGTGGCGATATGCCTTCAGGCGGAACTCCAGCAACCATTCCGGTTCTCCCTTCTTCTCAGAGATAAGCCGCACTACATCTTCATTCAGCCCGCGCTCAATGATGTCTGTATGCACGTCGGTCGTGAAACCGTACTTATACTTCTCCTGAGTGAGTTCCTTTACATATTTATTGGGTTCTTCTTGTTGCATCACTTCTATAATTACAAATTATGAATTACAAAATCACGGTTCACGGTATCAGTCAAAGTCTCCGTTTACAATCTGCTCCGTAACCGCCTTTGCTGCGGGAAAGAATATCCCGGCAAACTCTTCCATAGGATAATATAACACTGATTCTTTCTTTTTTGTTTTGCTAATCAGCGTATTGTCTCCGTCTATAAATTCGATGACACCAATCAGCAGGCTCGTCAGCAGGAGGTACTTCAAAGCCCCTAGACCAGCCCCCAACCAATGATTGAGCCAGCCCAGCGAGACGGCCTCCATTGCCCGGGTCAGCAGAGAAGCCACCAGGGAGAAGAGCAAAGGAACAGCCAGCCAGATGAAGACAAATGCCAGTACTTGCGCCACTGTCATAGAGTCTGTCAACATGGGGCACAGCTTCACTGCCAACGAGGCATACAAAGCCTTTGCCGCCAGCAGACCGACAATCAGCCCCAGCAGAGAGGCCAATTGCTTCACAAAACCTTTCATGAAGCCGATGATTGCGCCCAAGCCGAAAGCAGCCAATATGATGATATCTATAATTGCCATAAAATTAATGTACCAATGTGACAATATGCTAATGTGCCAATATGCTAATGGGTCAATGAGCAAATAACTAATATGCAAAATGTGCCAATTGCCCTGCGGCATTTTCTGTACGCGCAGCCAATTGGCACATTAGCATATTTGCACATTATTCAATTATAATGTTTGCTTCACTTCTATTTCT
The DNA here is from genome assembly GCF_003602795.1 of Bacteroides sp. AF34-31BH. Classification (NCBI taxonomy): domain Bacteria; kingdom Pseudomonadati; phylum Bacteroidota; class Bacteroidia; order Bacteroidales; family Bacteroidaceae; genus Bacteroides; species Bacteroides sp. AF34-31BH. The sequence continues at coordinate 171,956 of NZ_QTLV01000005.1, read as the reverse complement.
TCGTAAGATTCGATAATATCGCCCACCTTGATGTCGTTGCAGTTTGTCAGGCTGATACCGCACTCGAAATTGGTACCTACCTCCTTCACGTCGTCCTTGAAGCGCTTCAGGGCATTGATGGCACCCGTAAAGATTACGATACCGTCGCGTATCAAACGGGCCTTGTCGCTGCGTTTCACCTTTCCGGTCTTGACCATGGCACCTGCCACCAGTCCCACCTTCGTGATGTTGAACACTTCGCGCACCTCGATGGTTGCCGTTATCTGCTCCTTCAATGTCGGTGCCAGCATACCTTCCATGGCAGCCTTCACCTCTTCGATGGCATCGTAGATGACGGAGTACTTGCGGATATCCACACCCTCCTGCTCTGCCATCTTGGCGGCAGCACCCGAAGGACGTACCTGGAAACCGACGATAATCGCATCCGAAGCGGCAGCCAGCGAGACATCCGATTCGGAAATCTGACCGACACCCTTGTGGATTACGTTTACCTGCACCTGCTCCGTAGACAGCTTGATTAAAGAGTCGCTCAACGCTTCCACAGAACCGTCCACGTCACCCTTCACAATCACGTTCAGCTCATGGAAGTCACCCAGCGCCAGACGGCGGCCCACTTCGTCGAGCGTCAGCATCTTCTGCGTACGCAAACCTTGTTCACGCTGCAACTGTTCGCGTTTGTTGGCAATCTCGCGTGCTTCCTGCTCCGTTTCGATTACGTGGAACGTGTCGCCAGCAGCAGGTGCACCGTTCAAGCCCAATATCAGGGCAGGTGTAGAAGGACCAGCCTCCTGCATGCGTTGGTTACGCTCATTGAACATAGCCTTCACCTTACCGTAGCTGGTACCCGCCAGCACGATGTCGCCCATTTTCAAGGTACCGTTGGAAACGAGTACCGTAGCCACATAGCCACGACCCTTATCCAATGAGGACTCGATAATGGAACCGGTAGCACGGCGGTTCGGGTTTGCTTTCAGCTCCAGCATTTCTGCTTCGAGCAGCACTTTCTCCATCAACTCGGGTACACCGATACCCTTTTTGGCAGAGATATCTTGCGACTGATACTTACCGCCCCACTCTTCCACCAAGAAGTTCATGGCAGCCAGCTCTTCCTTAATCTTGTCGGGATTGGCAGTCGGTTTATCAATCTTATTGATTGCAAATACAATAGGAACACCCGCAGCCATGGCATGGTTGATGGCTTCCTTTGTCTGCGGCATCACGTTGTCGTCAGCAGCCACAATGATGATGGCAATATCCGTAGCTTTGGCACCACGGGCACGCATGGCGGTAAACGCCTCGTGGCCCGGAGTATCGAGGAATGTAATCTTACGTCCGTCGTCCAGCGACACGTGGTAGGCACCGATGTGCTGTGTGATACCACCCGCTTCACCGGCAATCACATTCGCCTTACGGATATAGTCGAGCAATGAAGTCTTACCGTGGTCTACGTGACCCATCACCGTTACAATCGGAGCGCGAGGTTCCAAATCTTCCTCATCATCCTCTTCCTCTACGATGGCCTGCGCCACTTCTGCGCTTACATATTCTGTCTTGAAGCCGAATTCCTCAGCCACCAAGTTGATGGTCTCGGCATCCAGACGCTGGTTGATGGATACCATCATACCAATGCTCATACAAGTGGCGATGACCTGAGTAACAGAAACATCCATCATGCTTGCCAACTCGTTGGCCGTCACGAATTCCGTAATCTTCAGTACCTTGCTTTCTGCCATTTCCATGTCTTCCAATTCCTGCATACGGCTGGAAGCCATGTCACGTTTTTCCTTACGATACTTGGCACCTTTGTTCTTTCCTTTGGAAGTGAGGCGTGCCAAAGTTTCCTTTACCTGCTTTGCTACATCTTCCTCGCTAACCTCCTGCTTGATGACCGGCTTCTTGAAGCGGTCCTTATTGCGGTTGCGGTTATTATTGGCATTGTTTCCACCAGGCTGGTTTCCACCTTGCGGGCGGGCACCCTGACCTTGCTGGGCACCTGCGTGTCCACGGTCGTTGCCACCACGCTGGAAGTTGGAAGCATTGTTGATGTCCACTTTCTCCTTATTGATACGGACACGTTTCTTCTTGCCGTTGGCATCACCGGCAGCGGTATCCTTCAACTTGCTGTCATCACGGCGGATTTCCTTGATGATAGCTTCCTTCATCTGCTTCTTCTGATCCTGACGAATCTTTTCCTTCTCTTCACGCTCCTTGCGTTTCTCCTCTTTCGATTTCTTCTTTGGGCGTGTGGATTGGTTCAGGGCCGCCAAGTCTATCTGTCCGATAACATTAATCTTCGAAACAAACTCAGGCTGATGTATCTTGAAGATTTCTTCTCCTTCTTCTTTCCCCTCTTTTTCAACCGGTGCTTCTTCAGCTGCCGGTGCGGGAGCAGGCGCTTCTATCATTTCTTCCTTTTTAGATTCTTGTTGAGCCTCTACAACCGGAGCAGGCTCTTCCTTGACAACGGGTTGTGGCTGCGGTTCCGAAACGGGCTGCGGCTCGGGTTCAGATGCCGGCTGTACCTCCGGTTGCGGCTGTGGTTCCGGTTGGGGAGCAGGAGCAGGTTCCGGTTTCGGCGTTTCTACAACTGCCGGTTCCTCCACCTTCTTCTCCTCTACCGCTTTTTCCGCTTCTTTCTCTTTTTCCTGAGCAGGAGCAGGTCTACGGTTCAGTTTGTCCAAATCAATCTTGCCTACCGGCTTGAACTTCGGACGTGCGTCTTCCGGAACAACCGTCTTAATCTCTTCGGGCTTCGCTTTCTCCTGCGTTTCCCTATAGCCGTCAATAGACACGGACGCCTTGTTGCGGTCCTTGCTCTGACGTTCCTGGCTGAAACGCTCCGACTTTATCTTAAGGTCCTTATCTGTACTAAACTCCTTTTTGAGCAGTTCGAACTGTTCATCCGTAATTTTTGTGTTCGGATTTGCCTCAACGGTAAATCCCTTCTTTTGCAGGAACTCGACAGCCGTCGTAATCCCTACATTTAAATCTCTTGTTACTTTGTTTAACCTTATCGTCATCAATTTTTTCTATTTACGATTTAACCATTTACGATTTACGATTGATAATACTCGGAGCGGAACGACTTACATTTACAATCAAACTCTAATCGTAAATCGTAAATCGTAAAATCGTAAATCATTCATTCTCCTCTTCAAACTCCTGTTTCAAAATGCGCAATACCTCGTCCACCGTCTCTTCTTCGAGGTCCGTCTTCTCAATCAACATCTCACGGGGAGCGTTCAACACAGCCTTAGCCGTATCGATACCGATAGCCTTGATGGCATCGATAACCCAACCGTCTATTTCATCACGGAATTCGTCCAAGTAGATGTCTTCATCCTCTATGGCCTCATCCAACTCACGGAACACGTCGATGGTGTACTCAGTCAACATACTGGCAAGCTTGATATTCAAACCGCCTTTACCGATAGCCAGCGACACCTCTTCGGGTTTCAAGAACACTTCAGCCTTGCGTTCTTCCTCGTTCAAGCGGATGGAAGAAATCTTGGCAGGGCTCAAGGCACGCTGTATAAACAACTGGATATTGGACGTATAGTTGATAACGTCGATATTCTCGTTGCGAAGCTCGCGGACAATACCATGAATACGGCTACCCTTCACACCCACGCAAGCACCTACCGGATCGATACGGTCATCGTAGCTCTCAACGGCAATCTTGGCACGCTCGCCGGGGATGCGGGCAATCTTCTTGATGGTAATCAGTCCGTCATTGATTTCGGGTACTTCCATTTCGAACAGACGTTGCAGGAAGACGGGCGACGTACGGCTCAGGATAATCTTCGGATTATTATTCTTGTTGTCCACACGTGCCACTACGGCGCGGGCGGTCTCGCCCTTGCGGTAGAAGTCACTCGGTATCTGTTCGGTCTTGGGCAGCAACAGTTCGTTGCCTTCATCATCGAGCAGCAGCATCTCTTTCTTCCAAATCTGGTAGACTTCCGCATTGATGATGGTACCCACTTTATCAATGTATTTGTTGTAAATACTATCTTTCTCCAGTTCCAATATCTTGGAGGCCAGTGTCTGGCGCAAGTTCAAGATGGCACGGCGACCGAAGTTCGCGAAGATAACTTCATCCGTCACTTCCTCGCCCACTTCATAAGAAGCATCAATCTTTTGTGCTTCGGACAATGCAATCTGCAGGTTCGGGTTTTCCAAATCCTCGTCTGCCACTACCTCACGGTTACGCCATATTTCGAAGTCACCCTTGTCCGGGTTTACAATTACGTCGTAATTCTCATCGGTACCGAACATTTTCGCAATCACACTACGGAACGACTCCTCGAGTACGCTTACCATCGTGGTTCTGTCGATATTCTTCAGTTCCTTAAATTCCGAAAATGTATCTATCAAGCTGACAGTTTCTACTTTTTTGGCCATAGTCTTATTTAAAACTGATTAAGTATTTAGTGTATTTTATCTCTTCATACGTAAAGGTCAAGTCCTCGTCCACCAGCTTGGGACGCTTGGCACCTTCCTCTTTCACTTTCTTCTGAATGGTCACGACGAAATGCTGTTCGTCGGCTTCCTTCAACACGCCGCTGAGCTTGCGGCCGTCCTTTGCCAGCACTTCCACTTCCTTGCCGATGTGGTTAATGTACTGCTGCAGTACCTTGAAGGGCTGTCCGATGCCGGCCGAACCGACTTCCAACTCATAATCCTCATCCTCACGGTTCAACTTGGACTCGATGTAGCGGCTCAGCTCTACGCAGTCCTCAATCCAAACACCTTCTTTGTGGTCTATTTCCACCAAAATCTTGTCATCCGGGCTGATTGTCACCTCCACGAGGAAGTAGTCCTTTCCTGCCAGCCACTCGTCAACAATCTGACAAACAGTTTTCTTTTCTATCATAGATTAACCATTAGGAACAAAAAAGAGGAGCTTAATCGCCCCTCCACCTTTCATCCGTTTTCGGTTGCAAAGATATAAATAATCTGTTCGACTACAAAATATTAGAGAAAAAAAGATTGATTTAACGGTTCAAACGGGAATTATATTACAGACACGCCCTTTCAACACTTCAAGATAAGGGGTAAAACATATAATCTTATGAGACAGAAGCTTATACTTTATGAAATGAATTATCACGTTCCATACTACATGAGATGCACATGTCAAGCACAACGAGATGCGCATCTCAAACAACATGAGATGTACATCTCATGCATACAATCTCTATTGTTTCAAGAAAAGAAGTAAGGAGGTACAAGCGGAAAGAAGATACTGTTGAAAGACAACGCGGAAAAATAAAAGGCCGATAGCTTGTTTCATGCTATCGGCCCTTTTACTATGGTTCTAAAGGTCTAAAAGACCTTGTCGTATCACTTATTCGGAGTCTCCCACTTCTTGGTATCCGTACAAACCACGTTCACTGTCTGGTCACCCGTCTGGATGCGGAAGTCACCTTTCTCCAGAATCCACTTGCCGTCATAGCCTACAAAAGCAAGGTCGGAGCCTTTCAGTTTCAGTGTCACGGTCTTTGTCTCGCCCGGTTTCAGTTCCACCTTTTCGAAAGCGCGAAGACGGCGGGTATCGGGAGTAAGGGAGGCAACGAGGTCGCTGCTGAAGAGCAGCACGCTTTCCTTACCAATGCGGTTGCCGGTATTCTTCACATCAACGGTGAAAGTAAGCACATCATCAGCGGTAAAGTCCGACTTATCCACCTTGAGGTTGCTGTATGCAAAAGTGGTATAGCTCAATCCATAACCGAACGCCCACTGTACGGACACTTGCGCATCGTAGTTATAAGCACCTTCCATCTGCTTGCCGATGTGTTCGCACGGTTTGTAGTCGTACGTAATCAGCGAGTTGATTTCCTTCGGATAAGTGAAAGGCATCTTTCCGCTGAAGTTGGCGTCGCCGGCAATGAGGTTTGCCAACGCATCGCCGCCGTAGTTACCCGGAAGCATAGTATTGACAACCGCTTTAGCCAGTGGCTCGATGTCGGCAATCAGACGGGGACGGCCTTCGTTCAACACCAGAATGATGGGCTTCCCGGTCTTGGCAAGAGCCTTCACCAAATCGAGCTGGTTCTGGGAGAGGAAGAGGTTCGTCAGGTTACCCGGAGTCTCGCAGTAAGAGTTCTCACCGATGCAGGCAACGATGTAGTCGGCACCGGCAGCGGCAGCTACAGCTTTCTCTATCTCCGGAGTGTTTTCTTCCCACCAGTTGCCACCTTGCTTATAAGTGACACCGGCTTCGTAAATGATATTGTCCGCACCGAATTTATTGGTGAAGGCTTCAAGAATCGTATTGTATTGGCTTGCATGCTCGTCGGCCTTGTCGCCCTGCCATGAATAGGACCAGCCACCGTTGAGGCAACGCATGGAATTGGCATTCGGACCGGTAACCAGCAGTTTCTTGCCTTTTGCCAACGGCAATATACCGTCTGTATTCTTCAGGAGTACCAAAGACTCTTCGGCAGCCTGCAATGCAGCAGCGGCATGTTCCGCACTACCGAACAACGGGAAGTCTTTCAAGTCATAATAGGGCTTTTCAAATAGGTTGAGACGGTACTTCAAACGCAGCACACGACGTACAGCATCGTCTATACGGCTCATGGGAACTTCACCTTCTTCCACCAGCTCCTTCAAGAGTGTACAGAACTTCCAGTCGTACGGGTCCATAGACATGTCGATACCGGCATTGATGGCGAGCTTGATGGCTTCCTTCTTGTCCTTGGCAATGTGGTCGCGGCTATAAAGGTTGTTGATGTCCGCCCAGTCGGTCACGATCATACCGTCCCAGTTGAGGTCTTCTTTCAGCCACTTGGTCAGCAGCTCATAGTTGGCATGGAAAGGCAGGCCGTTGTTCATGGCGGAGTTCACCATCACGGAGAGGGCACCTGCTTTCACCATTTCCAGATAAGGAGCGAAATGCTTCTCACGCATATCCTGCTCGGTGATGGAAGACGGCGTACGGTCCTTACCGGAAACGGGAACACCATAACCCATATAGTGCTTCATACAAGCGGCAACGTTGTTCTCGCCAATCAGGTTGGGGTTCTCGCCCTGGAAACCGATAACTGCTTCACGTCCCATTTCGGCATTGACGTAGGCGTCTTCACCATAGTTTTCCCACATACGAGGCCAGCGCGGGTCACGTCCGAGGTCGGTCACCGGGGCATACGTCCAGGGAATGCTTCCCGCCTTTGTTTCATAAGCGGAGATGCGTGCACCTTCACGTGTCAGTTCACGGTTGAAGGTAGCTCCCATATTGACGCCTTGCGGGAAGAAAGTACCACCCAGCGTATAGGTAGTTCCGTGTATCTGGTCTACACCGTACACACAAGGAATACCCATCACCTCCATGGATTTCTCCTGAATGCGTTTGATGATTTCCTGCCACTTCTCCACGCTCTGTGCCACACCGTTGGGCACGTTCAAGATGGAGCCTACTTTGTATTTTCCGATGACAGAGTCGAGCATCGCCTCGTCCAACTGGAAGCCCTTGGCATTCTCAATGCCTTGGATACGCATATAGAGCTTCATCATCACATCCTGCGAAGGCATCTCCTTGCCCAGCTTGAATTCCTTTTCAAGCTTGTATCTCTTGATGATTTTTTGCAGGTCCTTCACCGTGATGTTCTTCGGGTCGAGGCCGGCAAAGGGATTGGCGCGTTTCTGCAGGAGGTCGATAGTGAGTTCGCACATCTGACCGACTTTCTCGTCAAGCGTCATCTTCTTCAGCAAAGTCTCAATCTGCTGTTCTATTTTCTCGTCTCTTGGAATGGCAGGCGCAACAGTGGTCTGCGCCGTAGCAGTAAGTACTAACCCTGATAGGGCTAAAGATAAGATTAACTTTTTACTCATGGTTGTGATATTGGTTTATAATAGTTGCACTATCTGTTTATACGAGGTACAAAGATAAGAACATCCTGCCATACCAAAGGGTACAACAGGATGTTTTTTAGGGTATGATTTGTTATTTTTTCAGACAATCCTACTCTCATCTCTTCAAGAGACTCATCGGTTCCTGAAGTTTCAGGATGTCGTTCGTCTTCTGCGTTGCGGCAGCTACTTCAGCCTCCAGCATAGCCTTGATGTCGCGTGAGGAAGCTCCGACGAGGAACTTGTAGTTTCCGGGAGTTACCACCCATGCCGATGCAGCCTCATCGTAGGAAGCCAGGTCGGCAGCATTCACTTTCAGCGTCACCACAGTAGTTTCGCCCGGTTTCAGTTCCTTGGTCTTGGCGAAAGCTTTCAGTTCCTTTTCGGGTTTGTTGGCGTCTGCAGCATCGGGAGCGGATACATAAAGCTGAACCACTTCCTTGCCTGCTACCTTACCGGTGTTCTTCACTTCTACAGACACGGTATAGACACCGTTGTCTGCCTTGACAGCAGCCTTGTCGTAAGCAAAAGTGGTATAGGAAAGACCGTAACCGAAAGGATAGGAAACCTGCTTGCCGAAGGTGTCGAAGTAACGGTAACCCACGTAAATGTCCTCTTCGTAATTGGTATAGTCCACGTTCTTCACGTCGTTCTTCTTCCCGCCTTTGTTCATAAGGTCGGTGCTTACACGCATGTCTATCGGGAAGTTGTCGGAAGAAGCAGCATCTTCAAACTTCACCGGGAAAGTCATTGTCAGCTTGCCCGAAGGAGAAGCCTTGCCACTCAGTACGTCAGCCACACTGTTTCCTCCCTCCTGGCCTGCCTGCCATGCACAAAGAATGGCATCGGGAGCAGATTTCCAAGAAGCAGTTTCAATCACACCACCGATATTGAGCACCACCACTACCTTCTTTCCGGCAGCGTGGAAAACATCGGACACAGCTTTCAACATGTTCTGTTCCTCTTTGGTGAGGTTGAAGTCGGCTACCATACGGTCAAGGAACTCACCGGAGGTACGTCCCAGCGTCACCAGTGCCACATCGGCCTTGGCAGCCTGCTCGCGGATGACTTGTGCGGAAACAGCCATCTCAGCCGGACGGGTATCGGGCATGAACCACTCTTTCTTATCTTTGGACAGACGTTCTTTCTCGGCTTTCAGGTAAGCTTCATAGCTATTCTTCAGCGCTTCATCCACCACATAGCCGGCATTCTTCAAGCCGTCCAATAGCGAAACGGTATAAGCGCGGTTCACATTACCCGAACCTGTACCGCCTGCAATGAAATCGTAGGAAGTGCAACCGAAGAGTGCCACGTTCTTCACGTCGGCAGCCAGCGGCAGAGCACCGTTATCGTTCTTCAGCAATACCATGCCTTCCGTTGCCGACTGGCGGGTTACGGCAGCATGCGCCTTCAAATCAGGCTTGTTGGAGTATTTATATCCCTTGAAGTGGGGAGTCTGGAGAATCATCTCCAGAATACGCTTCACATTCTGATTGAGGATGGCTTCATCTAACGCTCCGTCCTGCACACCCTTCACGATGGCTTCGTACTGCTTGGGCAGACCGGGCTGCAACATGTCATTGCCTGCCACCATCTGTGCCACGGCATCCTTGCCGCCAAACCAGTCGGTCATCACCATGCCCTTGAAGCCCCATTCGTCGCGCAACATGGTTGTCTGCAACTCCTTGTTTTCCGAAGTGTAGACACCGTTCAGGTAGTTGTATGAGGACATCACGGTCCAAGGAGCGGATTCCTTCACGGCAATCTCGAATCCTTTCAAGTAGATTTCGCGCAAGGCGCGTGGAGATACATGCGCATCCGTAGCCATACGGTTGGTTTCCTGGTTGTTCACAGCAAAGTGCTTGATACTGGTACCCACACCGTTGCTCTGCACACCACGTACGTAGGCGGCGGCAATCTTACCCGACACCAACGGGTCTTCAGAATAATACTCGAAGTTACGTCCGCAAAGCGGATTACGGTGAATGTTCAGCGCCGGAGCCAACAGCACGTCCGCACCGTATTCCAGCACTTCGTTACCGATGGACTGACCTACACTTTCCACCAGTTCCTGGTCCCAGGTAGAGGCGAGCAAAGTTCCGATAGGGAAATGAGTACAATAGTACGTAGCCGAATCCCCCTCACGCTTGGGGTCGATACGCAGTCCGGCGGGACCATCAGCCAGCACCACAGCGGGAATGCCGAGGCGTTCAATCGGGTATGTGGTTCCTGCCGCACCCGGCACTAGCTTTCTCGTTGCACCGATTACGGCACTGTCACCCGAGAAACCTGCCATACCGGTACCCACTACCAGATGCGCCTTTTCTTCCAAGGTCATGGCGCCAATCACCTCATCCAGAGAGGACTTTCCAAGCTGCGGCACACCCGGTCCGCAAGCTGACAAAACAGCCATTGCTGCTGCCATGGATATGATATTCTTCTTCATAATCTTATTTAAATATCTTCGGTGCGAATTCTGTCAGGTAAATACGCCAGTTCTTCCAGATATGACCTTCTCCGGTTTCATAATATTCATATTTGTAACCCTTCTCGTCCAACATCTTGCGGTAGTCGTTATTGGCCTGGAACAAGAAGTCTTTATTACCGATAGCGATGTAATAGAGTGACGGTTTCTTGGCAAACTGGGTTTTCAGTTTGGCTTCAAGGTTGTCATAAATCGGAGACTTCACATCTTTGTTGGGCATGATGGCAGCCGAGAACAGCCCTACATAGTCGAACATGTCCGGATATTGCTTGGAGATGTGCATGGAGTGGAAACCTCCCATAGAGAGACCAGCAATGGCACGCCCCTTCTTGTTGGCCTGTGTACGGTAAGTCTTATCAATGAATTTCACCACGTCGGGGAAAGCCGTTTCGAAAGAGCCTTCCATCGTCTTGGGCAGATTCATGCTGGGAGCGGCAAAACCCAGTGACGATTCACCCGGAGCAGCCTCCAACGCAGCGTTACCGTTGGTCATTACTACAATCATCGGCTTGGCCTTGCCTTGGGCGATGAGGTTATCCAGAATCTGTGCCGTACGTCCCAGTTCGCTCCATGCGTTCTCGTCGCCACCCATGCCGTGTAGCAGGTAGAAGACGGGGTAGCGCTTGCCGCTTGTCTCATATCCGGCAGGCGTATAGACAGTCAGGCGGCGGTCCATACCCAGCGTGGGGCTGTTGTACCATACCTTAGATACCGTTCCGTGGGGAACCTTATTCACCTTGTAGAGGTCGATGCGCTCGTCACCGCCGATGATGAACACGTTCGTCACGCTTGCCACGTCGCGAATCATATAGACGTTGGCAGGGTCGTTAATCTTCAGTCCGTCTACCAGGAAAGTGTAGCTGTAGAGTTCTGGTTTCAGCGGTTCGGGAGTAGTGAATTCCCACACACCGTCCTTGTTCTCTTTCAAATCTGCCACACCCGGACCATCAAACTCACCAAAAGGAGTCTTGATTTTCTGCGTAGGCAGGAAGTCGCCGGTTACTTGCACCTTTACGGCTTTCGGCGCCTTCAAGCGGAAAGTTACTGTATTGTTGTCGTGTATCTCAGGTGATACCACGGGGGCACCGCCCCAGAGAGCTTGTTGCGCGAAAGTCATCGCACACATCAGCAACAGAGCTGATAAAATAGAAATTCTTTTCATAATGAGTTTGTTATTTTGTTATTAAACAGATAGTCTATAATCCTGCACTTCGGATTGGCGAAGTGCAGGGTGAATCAATCGGCACGAAGTCACTTGAACAACTTCGGCGCGAACTCCGTCAGATAGATGCGCCAGTTCCTCCAGATATGTCCCTCGCCCGTTTCCAGATACTCGTACTTGCAACCGTTGTCATCGAGCAGTTTGCGGAAGTCCGTCACGCTCTTGAAGACAAAGTCACGGTTGCCGCAAGCGATGAAATAGAGTGCCGGTTTCTTGGCAAACTGCGTCTTCAGTTTACCCTCGAAGTCGGTATAGACCGGACAAGTGGACTTATCGTTTCTGGAAGCAGTACCCGAGAACAAGCCCACATAGTCGAACATATCCGGATAGTACTTCGAGATGCTGCAAGAGTGGAAGCCACCCATCGAGAGGCCTGCAATGGCACGGTGCTTCTTGTCCGGCAATGTGCGGAAGTTCTTCTCCACGAATTTCACGATTTCCGGGAAAGAAAGTTCGAAGCCTCCTTCCGGAGCGGAAGCACGTTCCTTCGGACTCATGGAAGGGACAGTGAAACCTTTGGGCGATTCACCGGGAGCGGCATCCTGCCAGGCATTGCCGTTGGTCATCACTACAATCATCGGTTCTGCCTTGCCCTGCGCTATCAGGTTATCCAGGATTTGTGAAGTACGGCCCAAGGCAATCCATGCCTCTTCGTCACCTCCGGCGCCATGCAGCAGGTAGAAGACGGGATAACGCTTCTTGCCGTTCTCGTAGCCGGCGGGTGTATAAACCGTCAGGCGGCGGTCCATACCCAGCGTGGGACTATTGTACCACATACGTCTCACTGTTCCGTGAGGCACTTTGTTCACCTTGTAGAGGTCGGCACGGTCACCGCCGATGATGAACACATTCGTCACAGTTGCCACATCACGAATCATATAGACGTTGCCGGGATCCATTATTTTCAGCCCGTCCACAAAGAAAGCATAGCCATAAAGTTCGGGTTTCAGCGGTTCGGCAGTGGTATATTCCCACACGCCGTCCTTGCCCTCCTTCATATCGACGATGCCCGGAGCGTCATACTCGCCCCTCGGTGTCTGGATGGTGTGCGGCGGCAGGAAGTCACCCGTCAACTGCACCTTCACGGCTTTCGGCGCCTTCAGGCGGAAAGTGACCGTATTGTCATCGTGAATCTCCGGCGAAACTACCGGAGCACCGCCCCACAAGGCTTGTTGCGCAAAGCTCATTGCACACATCAGCAACAAAGTAAATAAAAGTGTAAATTTCTTCATAATCATTTTAATTGTTTAAGGAGTTGGAGAAAGTTGAAGGGAATCAAATCTCATTTCTCAAAGCACCGGCTCACAAAAGGCAAACACATATACAATGCCGAATGCCAGTATTCACTGGTGTGCCCTCCGTCGCGCACGCGGAACTGGCAAGGAATGCCGGCATTGCGCATCGCCTGGAAGAACTCGATGTTACGGTCGAGCAGGAAATCATCGTCACCGCAATCCACAAACCACTGCACGGTGCGCAGAGCAGCTTTACGGGCCTCATCAGCCTCCAGCACATACTTGATGCAACTATGCTCCTGCACCGAACGGGTCAGCACAGCCATCTTGTTTGTGGGGTCGGGGTCTTTTCCCGCCGCCTCACCACTGACGGGGATGTTCATCAAGGCACTCATGGCGTATGCCGCACAATAGAGGTCGGGATAGCGCTGCGCGTAGCTCGTGGTTCCGCCTCCACCCATCGAAAGGCCCGCAACGGCACGATGCTGACGGTCGCCCACCACACGGTAGGTCTTCTCGATATAGGGCATGAACTCCTTGTAGAAGAAATCCTCGTAAGCCCATCCCGGCATGTTGAAGTAGCCGTTCCAGCACGTGGCCGGATTGCCTCCGGCGTTGGGGCTGACGATAATCATCTCGCACGCCTCGCCCGATGCCGTCAACTGGTCCATCACGTCCTTCACACGCTGGTCCGTAAACCAGCTGGTATTCACCCCCGACATGCCGTGCAGCAGGTAGAGAATGGGATACTTCCTGTCTGCCTCCTTGTCATAGCTCTGAGGCAGATAGATGGTATAGGCGCGGTGCGTCTTCAGCACCGTGCTGTAGATGCTGTCGGTCACGACCTTGCTTTGTGGTCCCCATGCAGGATTCTGTGCATTTGCCATCCACAACGAGCAGACGGCAAAAAGAGAAAGTATCAATCTTTTCATGGCATAGATTTTAAAAATGTACTACAAAATAAGTGCTTTCCATTCTAACACGGATTGATATATATCAGTTTTTTCAGGTGATGTATATGCACACCTCATCTCTTCACCATGGGATGCACAGCCACCGGCACTTGTGCCCGCATGGCATCGTGCACTTTCTGCTTGCGTGCCTTTGCCACCTTCTGCACCGTGGTGCAACGCACGTCGGCCGAAGAGGCGGCAGCCATCCATTGATATTCACCCTTGGCCAACTCCCAAGAGCTGCTTTTCTCGTTGAAGGAGGCCATGTCCATCACGTTCCACTCCAATGTCAGGGTCTGGCTCTCGCCGGGTTTCAGCAGGCGGGTCTTGCCGAAGGCTTTCAGTTCCTTGGCGGGCTTGTCCATGCCGCCCTCGGGAGCCTTGACATAGAGCTGCACGGCTTCACGGCCTGCCACCTTGCCGGTGTTCTTCACGCTCACTTTCATGCGGCAGCGGTCACCGTCGATGGCAGCCTCTTCCACCGCATATTCAAAGGTGGTATAGCTCAGTCCGTGGCCGAAGGGGTAAGACACCTCTTTACCAAAGGTATCGAAGTAACGGTAACCCACGTAGATGCCCTCCTCGTAGAGGGTGAAATCGACGTTGCGTTCCGGCTCTTTCGGCTTCTCCTCTTTCTTGTCGGACTTGAAGTTCATGCCGGTACCCATGGCGAACGACGGCATCTTGAACTCATAGTCGAAAGGGAAATTGGCATCCGACGGCGCGTCGCCATACTTCACGGCAAACGTCATGGGCAGCTTGCCGCTGGGGTTCACCTTACCCGTCAACACGTCGGCAATGCAGTTGCCCACTTCCTGCCCGGGCTGGAAAGCGCATACCAAGGCATCTGCCAGTTCTTTCCATGAAGCGGTCTCCACGGGGCTGCAGATGTTGAGAACCACCACCAGCTTCTTGCCTGCGGCACGATAGGCGGCAGACACTTGCTTTATCAGAGCCAGTTCGTTCTCCTTCAAGAGGAAATCTTCCACACGGCGGTCGCAGCCTTCACCACTGACACGTCCCAGCGTAAGCACGGCGATGTCGTTGGCTTTCACTTGCGCGGCCAGTTCCTCGGCAGTGGGCAGGAACTCTTCGGCACGGGGCAGCGGAGTGAACGCGAAAGGAGGACGACCGTGGGGGAAGAGGCGTTTCTGCTCGTCGGCCATGTGCTTCTTGTAGCGGTTCAGCAAATCCTTATCTACCGTATAGCCCGCATTGCGCAAGCCTTCTACCATAGACACCGTGTAGTAGCCGAAACCCGTACTGCCGAATCCCATACCGGCAGGAACCATGTCGTAGGAAGTAGTGCCGTAAAGGGCTACCTTCCTGATGCCGGCAGCCATAGGCAGCGCATTCTTGTTATCCAGCAGCACGATGCCCTCGGCACCTACCCGGCGGTCCACTTGCGCGTGGGCTTTGAGGTCGGTCTCGTTGGGATAATTGTAACCGGCAAAGGTGTGGCTCTTCACCACAAACTCCAGCACACGCTTCACGCTGAGGTTGAGGAGCGCCTCATCCAGCGTGCCGTTCTTCACGGCTTCCAGAATGGCGTTGTACTGGCGTTCCTGCCCCGGCTGCAACATGTCATTACCTGCCGCGATGGAAGTCACGGCATCTTTTCCGGCATTCCAGTCGGACATCACCAGTCCCTTGAATCCCCATTCATTGCGGAGGATATCTTCGGTCAGTTCGCGGTCTTCGCAGGTGTATTTGCCGTTCACCTTGTTGTAGGCGGTCATCACGCTCCAGGGCTGAGCCTCCTTGACGGCTATCTCGAAGCATTTCAGATAAAGCTCGCGCAAGGGGCGCTGCGTCAGTCGGGAGTCGTTGTTGTTGCGGTTGGTTTCCTGGTTGTTCACGGCGAAGTGCTTCAGGCAGGTGCCGGTACCTTCGCTCTGGATGCCGTTGATGTAGGCAGCGGCTATCTTGCCCACCAGCACGGGGTCTTCGGCATAATACTCGTGGTTTCGTCCGCAGAGGGCGTTACGCATCAGGTTGACACCGGGGGCGAGGAGCACGTCCATACCGTAGTCTTTCACTTCGGTACCCAGAGCCCGGCCTACATGGTAAGCAGCATCAGGATCGAACGTAGCTGCCACCGTGGTGCTCGAGGGGAATTCGGTGGCGTGATAGGTGCGGCTGTCGAACTCTCGTTTGGAAGCCATCGCCAGGCGGTGCGGTCCGTCGGCAAGGAAAGCCGATGGGATGCCCAGGCGGGGAATGTCGTAGGTACGTCCGGCAGTACCGGGGAACTTGGAGTCACTGCCCATCGACATGCCGCAACCGATGACGAGGTGCACTTTCTCTTCAAGGGTCAGGGCGCTGACCACTTCGTCGATGTTGTCGGCACGCAGCACGGGCGAACCGGTGGTGGGCACCGGCTGTGCATTCACAGCCAGCGCCACGCAAAAGGTGAAAAGGGGAGTTAAGAATCTTTTCATGTCTCAATGCTGTTATTCTTCAAATGTATCGCTTACTTTCTTCAAGAGTTTGGGCAGACAGCCTTTCCAGAAAGCCCAGTCGTGGATGCCGTCACGGGTGATGTACTCGTTGGCGATGCCGCTGCCGTCCAGTGCCTGCTTGAAGCTGTTGGCAGAGCCGAACAAGAAGTCGCCTTTGCCTATTTCAATGGTGATGCCCGGCAGATCTTTCGTGCCCAACATCTCATATAAGTTGGGAGCACCCTCTATGGCGGTGGCAGGACTGCACGCATAGACATAGCAGAACATTTCGGGATGCAGAAAGCTGTAATACAGCGAGCCGAAACCACCCATAGACAGACCTGCAATGGCACGTGTGCCACGTCCGGCTTTCACCTTGAAATTGCTTTCGACGTAGGGAATGAATTCATCAAAGAAGTAGGTCATATACTTCATGTTGTTTCCCTGATAGTTGTCGCAATAGAAAATATTCTGACCGTCGGGGCTTCCGTTGGGACAGACAATAATCATCTCCTTGCCACCCGCAGCCTCGGCTGCACTGGCGTAGGGATTCAGCATACCCTGAGCCATCCAGTCGTTGTGGTTGCCGTCGGCACCATGCAGCAGGTAGAGCACGGGATATTCCTTCTGTCCGTCATAGCTTTTGGGCAGATAGACGGAGAATGGCATCTTGCGCCCCATTACGGCGCTTTCCATCTGCTGGTCGCGCATTTCGTAACCGGTGCCTTGCAGCACGGTGACAAAGCGGTAGTCTGCATCGGCAGCCGTACCGGGGATTTGCGAACCGGTGGCGTCCATGCCCAGCGTAGTGTTCAAACCCTTGCCGGAGAATGTAAAGAGGGTTTCGCCCTCCATGCCCGTAGCAACGGCAATGTTCAGCGTACCTCCAAAAATATACTGCTTGGCATCGTTGGCGATGAAGTAGCTGCCCCAAGACCAGCCGCCCCACTCTGCAGGAAGTGCATTACCCTGAGCCATGGAACCGGCTTCCGACTTGCCGGTCACACTGTAGCTGCCTGCCAAAGCTTCCAGCGGCATGTTTTCCTTGTTGATAAGGTCGAACTGTGCCACCCCGTTGCCGTCAGGGTCACTGACTGCAAACGAATACTGAGATACACCGGGAACGATGCCGACAGGCTGGTTGTTGGCATCCAGCAGATAAACGGGCGATGTGGTAAGAACCGTGGTGTAGCCGCTGGCTTCGGGGTCGTCTTCACCAATCTCAAAAGTGATGGGGCCTTTGTAATCGCAAGAATATTGCGTGCCGGTCTTGCTCATGAAGAGACCGTCAATATAATAAGTATCGCCCAACAAGGTGACTTCCAAGTCACCAGAGGCAATAGTGTCCTGCCTTACAATGCTGTACAGCAATCCGGCGGTAAGCGGTTCCTTCGGCTTGATTTTATCTTCTTCCGACTTAATATCACTTTCTTCTAACTTTTCAAGAAGCTTTGCTTTAAAAACTCCATTTTGCAACACCCAGTCCTTAGAACCTAAGCGCAAGTCCCATTCGTTACCGGCTTCGTCAGCAAACTTAAGGTTGAGCTGTTTCACGCCCTTGCGCAACTTGTCTGTAGATTGTGCTACAATATTCTTATAGACACGTCTTTCCATGTCATACTTTCCGGACAATCCGTCCAGCCCATCTTCGCTACATGCTCCTAAGAAACAAAGCATCAGCAAGGCAGTTAATTGAAATATCTTTTTCATACGAATGTTCTTTATAATATTATATGTATAAGAAATTACCAACCCTCGTTTTGCACCATATTAGGATTCAGTTGTATTTCCTTCAAAGGAATGGGCAGCAGGTTGTGCTTGGACTTGAAACCATAAGAAGAATTGGTATATGGGTATGTCACTCCATCTACTTTGAATGCAGGAACTTTTTTACCTTGATTTCCCAATACAGATTCTGCATCGCCCCAACGAACAAGGTCTTGGAAGCGTACACACTCCATACAAAGTTCCAGACGCTTTTCTTTCTTCACATCGTCAAGGGTAACACTGGAGAGCGGTGCCAACTGGGCACGTTCGCGTATCTGGTTGATATATGCAACAGCTTTATCTTTGCTTCCACCCATTACATGCGCCTCAGCAGCCAACAGTAGCACTTCAGCATAACGCATCACACGCAGGTTGATGTATTGCAGTGCCTGAAAATAAGAAGCGTCATAGATACAGTCTTCTTTCAATGCACGGTTCTTCCAGTTGAAATAACCTTCATGATTTGACAGCATGGCACCTGCATTCAGCGATACGCCAAATTGCTCTACCTGCTCGTAAGTGCGGATAGTTGCGTTCACACGATAGCCATTCTTCCCTTCCATGGCAACGAAAGCATCGTATAGTGACTTACGGGGATTCATAAAGCCATACGTACCAGAAGCAATCGTGGTTTGTGCCTCACCGGTAAGCATCAATTTGTCGGTACGCCATCCCTGCATAATGAATGTCATTGTCATCTGGGTCCATGCCTGCTCTGAGTCATTGCGTTTCTGTACTTCGAGCATCGATTCGCAACTGCCGTTGGCGGCTATATGGAGCAGCTTGTCATATTCACCTTTCCACAACTCATATTTATGGGAATCAATCACCTGATCCAAAATAGAGGCGGCTTCTGCATATTTCTTCTGGAAAAGGTATGCCTTACCCAGCATGGCCTGCGCAACTTCCTTGGTAACACGGATGCCTGTTTCGCTATCGGTCGCACTCTTCTTTGAGGGGAGCACATTGGCATCAAGAGCATCGTTCAAATCCTGTTCGACGAAGCTCCACAACTCTTCGGGCGTGCTGTTTGCCATACGGTATTCTCCCGGAGTAAGCAAATGGTCTACTTTGGGAGCGGTACCAAATAAAGTAACCAGTTCAAAGTTAGCCCATGCACGGAAGAACTTTGCTTCGGCCACCGCCTGTTTCTTTACTTGTGTATCGGGTTCCATCAGGTCAATTATCAGGTTGGCATTGTAGATAATGCCGTACATGCCCGAATATATTCCAGACACCATACTATGGTCAATATCGAAAGTATATTCGTTGAGCCGTTCCATCTCTGAGTTATCACCTCGTCCGCCACCGCCTGTCCATACATCGTCGGCCAACAGATTTTTCACAAAGAACCAGTTGTAATAATTGCCTCCCCAAGCATTGTAGAGAGAAGAGAGTGCCTGCATGGCATCTGCATCCGTTTTGTAGAAGTCTTCCTGACTTCCCATATTGCCGTGCTTCGGAATGTTCAAACGGTCTTCGCATCCGGTTGTTCCTAACAGAGTGGATAAGCCGAACAATGCGACATAAAAATATTTTGCTTTCATATTCTGTATCAATTTTAGGTTTGATTAAAATTCTATATTAAATCCAAGTACCACTTTCTTTGAGCAAGGATAAGCGCCTTTGTCCACACCCATACCTGCCGTGGCATTGGCTGCGGCTTCGGGGTCGAAGCCCGGATAGCTGGTAAAGGTGAAGAAGTCGTCGAGCGAAGCGTAAAGACGCAGGTTGTTGACGCATACTTTTTTCAACAGTTGTTTCGGAATGGAGTAACCCAATTGAATCTGCTTGATCTTAAAATAAGAGCCATCGTATACCAAGGCATCGGATACGGCATATTTGTCCATATTCTTAGCGTTTGCACCAGGAACAGTTCCTCCGGTATTATTGGGCGTCCAACGGTTGTCATAGAATACTTCCTTCATCTTATTGTAAGTGGGAATATCGGAACGGTTGATGCAATTAAATATGTCATTTCCATGTGAACCGGTAGCAAATACCGTCAAGTCGAAGCCTTTCCAAGCGGCAGTCAATGTCAGACCGTAGGTGAAATCGGGAATAGCATCACCGATATAGTCCAAGTCGCCATCGTTCAAATTACCGCTGTTATCCAAATCGTGGAAAATAGGGTCACCGGTTTCCGGATCTACACCTTTGAATTTATAACCGCGGAAGTAGTAAACCGGATAGCCTTCTTCAAAGAAGGTGATGGTATTGGTATGGAAGTTCACACCACTCAAACGGGTCAGTGAGGGGTCAAGGTAGGTTACCTCATTTTTCAGTGTGGCAAGGTTACCGCGTACGCTGTACTGGAAGTCACCGATGTGATCGCGCCAGCCCAGTTCGATTTCCCAACCCTTGTTGCTTACGTTACCGGCGTTCATTGGTGAAGTCTTACCTCCCACAATGAGGGACGGGGTAGTACCATTTACCAACAGGTCTTTGGTCTTTTTGTCGAAGTAGTCCAAACTGAAAGTCAGTCGGTCGTTCAAGAAGCGTGCGTCAATACCCACGTTTATCTGTTCAGAAGTTTCCCATTTCAAGTCTTCGTTACCCATAGAGGTAGGAGCTGCACCGGTAATGTAGCTGTTGCCCGGCACAAAGGGATAGATGCCGCCCAATGCCATGTCGGTGCTGTAGGTATAGCCACCCAATGCGGCAAGGCTACCGTTCTGTCCCCAGCTGGCACGCAGTTTCAAACTGCTGATGTGCTTTTTCAAGGGTTCAAAGAACTTCTCTTCGGAAACAGACCAACCGGCAGAAACGGCAGGGAAATAACCCCAACGATTGGAAGCAGGAAGCATAGCGAGGTCAGCTGCATCGGCACGCAACGAAGCCTGCAACATATAGCGTCCGGCAAAGTCATAACCCACACGACCGAAGTAAGACATCTTGGCCGAACGAGTCTTTTCACCGCCTACGCCCTTGGTGGCAGAAGCCGAACCGTAGTTAAGGAAGTAGAACAGCGGGTCGTTCTTCTTCACGGCATCCTCACCGTTGGCAGAAAGACTGCCGTTCACATAATCGTAGGTAGATTCCTGATAGGACATACCCACCATACCGGTCACGGTGTGCATGCCAAAGCGTCTCATGTAGTTGGCGAAGTTCTCCCACTGGTAGTAGATGGAAGTGGAAGAGGTGGCATTGTGACTCACAAAATCACGGCTTTGTGTGGCGTTACCATAGAAAGGAAGGTCTGTGTTGCTCTGGCGTGTACCAGAAAGACGGTAACCGAAACGGGAAGTAATGGTGATGTCCTTGATGGGCTTGAAGTCGGCATAGATAGAACCGTTGACATTGAAACCGCTGTTCTTGTTAGCGTTGTTGTCGCGCATAATTATCGGGTGATAGGATTCACCGCCCAAGAACTTGGAAACAGAATAGTAGTTGCCGTTGCCATCATCAAGCAGGTGCTTGCCTTCGTTCATAGCTTTCAGCATATGGGAGGGTAGTTCCTCGTAGGTATAAGAGAAGGGAGTCAACGGGTCGGCTTGCAGGATGGAAGCCAGCATACTGCCGTATTCGTTGTTGGTAGAAACGGTGCGACTGTTGTATTTCTCAATCTGGTTGGTGGTACCCACCTTCAGCCACGGCTTAATTTCGTATTCGCCGTTGATGGTGGCGGTCAGACGTTTGTAAACGTCAGCGTCGCCTTTCACGATACCGTTGTTGTCAAGGTAAGTCAGCGAGAGGTAGTAGTTCCCTTTTTCGTTGCCGTTGGAGAAGGCGATGTTGTGCTTCTGCATCTGGCTGTTCTCGAATATCTCATCAGACCAAGAGGTATTGGTAACACCGTCCCAATTTCTCAACAGGTAGTCCTGTGTATAAGTTTCCGATTCCACCATGTAGTCGATATACTGCTCGGAATTCATCATTTTCGGGATGCGTGCCAATGATTGTGTGGTCCATTGAAAATCATACGTAATCTTACCTTGTCCGCTCTTACCTTTCTTGGTAGTGATAAGCACTACACCATTACCGGCCTCAGCACCATAGATCGCAGCCGAAGCGGCATCTTTCAAGACCTCCATGGAAGCGATGTCGTTCGGGTCGATGCCGCTGATGTCGCTCAGGCGGATACCGTCCACTACGTAAAGAGGATTGGAAGACACATTGGAGGAGTAACCACGCACACGCACCGTAGGACTGCTGCCCGGAGCTGCCGAGGTCTGGATTACCTGCACACCGGCAGTCTTACCCTGCAAGGCGGCAGGGGCGTTGCTGATGGTACGGTTCTGCATGTCCTCTGCTTTCACCTGCGAAATGGCACCCGTTACAGAACTTTTCTTCTGCACACCGTAACCTACCACCACCACTTCGTCCAGCGTTTCGCTGTCTTCTTTCAATACAATGTTCATCACACCGGCAACGGCTTGTTTCTCTTGGGTTACGTAGCCGATGTAAGAGAAAATGATGGTCGCTCCCTGATTCACATTCAATGTATAATTACCGTCAATATCGGTAATACAACCGTTGGTAGTACCTTTCTCTACGATACTTACACCAATCATCGGTTCATTCAGGTTGTCAGTCACCTTGCCGGTCACTTTCACGGTCTGGGCTTGTGCCAGAGAGAAAGGAAGGCAGATTAAGAGAAAGAGTGACATAGCGGCAAGTCTCTTTCGGGCTGCTTGATTCATGATTCGTTTCATTTTAGTTAGTTTAAAATTAGATTTATAGTTACATTTATGGTTACAAGTCAATTATTAGAATTAACTGGGTATCGCTTTCATTTTAAAGCCTCAGAATCCCCGTGTAGGGAACGCCCGTACCACCTCCAGCAACTCCTTGTCGTGGTGGTGCTTCACCTCGCAACGGTTGTTGAAGAACATCGTGGCTCCTCCCTCTTCGGTATAGGCATCCCACTGGGGCAGGCCCTCTGCATTGGGATTGCCCGTGCGGGCGAAGTTCAGCCAGGCGCCGCTCATCTTCTCGGCCAGGGCCTGCGCTTCGGCGCCGCCGCCCGTCATGGAGACGTGGACCACGGCATTGTTGAAGGCGAAAGGTATCTCCATGCAGTGCGTGCTGCGGAACATGCCATCGAGCACCGGAGATTCCCAGGCGAACATGTACATATAGACCGGAGCACCCTGCTGTGCAGCTTTCAGTCTGGCTTGCTCCACCGCACCGGGACGGAATACGAAATCCACATCCACCAAATCCTTGGGCTGGTAGCCGGGGTAAGCCTTCTCGAAGGCGGCGAGGAAGTCGTCCGTGCGGTCACCGTAGCGTTGTTTCAAGAATTCCACGGCCTTTTCTTTGGTGATGGTGCGGAAAGCAGGCACGTAGGTGCTCATGGTGAACTCGTGCAAGGTGGTTCCTATCATCACGGGCACGTCCTTGCTCTGTGCAGGCGCCTGCGGGTCGAAAGGTTGTGCGGGCAGCACGTCGCCGTCCACGGTGGGCGCCCATCCGAAGATGAAGGTGGATACGCCGTCCTCTTTCTCGGCCTCGGCCTTCACCTTGGCAACGGCTTTCTCACCGGCGGCCAGCAGACGTTCGTAAGGCATCTTCTGCAGCTCGTCTATCTGCGAGGCTTTCAATCCCAACTCGTCCATCACGGCAGCGCCGATGCGACGTGAATACTTGGCATCCATCGTGCGAAGCATGGAGCCGCTCTGAACGATGGCCTTGTGGTAGAGCCCTTTTGCAGATGGAGTGGCAAGCAATGTGGAAACCTTTCCGCCGCCGCCCGACTGTCCGAAAATCGTTACGTTCTGTGCGTCGCCGCCAAACGCGGCTATATTCTTGTTTACCCATTGAAGTGCTGCCACGAGGTCGAGCAGGCCGGCATTGCCGGATTTGGCGTATTTGTCGCCGTAGGCGGAAAGGTCGAGGAAGCCGAGGACGTTGAGACGGTGGTTGAGCGTGACTACCACCGCATCACCTTTCTTGGCAAGGTTGAAACCGTCGTAGGAGGGAAGTTCCTGTCCGCTGCCTGCCGCATAGCCGCCGCCGTGGAGCCACACCATGACGGGACGCTTCTTGCCGTCGTTCAGGCCCGGAGTCCAGATGTTGACCCGCAGGCAGTCTTCGCCGGGATAGCCGTCGTCCCAGTGGAAGGCGAAAGCGTGCTCATCGGCACCCCAGCCCATACGCACCGCCTGGGGGCAGGTGGGACCGAACATGCGGCTGCTACGCACGCCTTCCCATTTGTCGGCAGGCTGAGGCGGCATGAAGCGCTCTGCCTTGGCGTAGGGAATACCTTTATATATATAAATACCGTCTTGCAGGAATCCTCCCACTTTGCCCGACTCGGTCTGGGCGATGGCTGTTTCGGAAGAGGCGACGATTTCGCCCGTGGTTTGTTGCGCGCCGGCGGTCTTCACGCCCGCTGTCTGTCCGCAAGAGGAGAGAATCAGCAGGGAGGCCAACGCAAGCATGGATAAAGGTTGTCTTTTCATGGTTGTATATCGTTTTTTAAAATTGATGATTTGTCTTTGACTTGCTTTCAGCGAACGAGTTGACAAGTTGTTCACTTGTTCACTTTTTCCGGTTGCAATATTACGCCGATTGCGCCGGAGGGACTGGCCGACATGTAAAAACGATTTGCCCGGAGGTTTAAAAGCGCTTGCCCATAGGTTCAAATGTTTGCCTTTTTGTTCAAAACATGCTGCAAAGCAACTTATATTCAATTTTTTATCCTTATTTTCGCACATCATTCAAAACCTTTTAATATGACCTTGTCTAACCGGAAAATCCTCCGTACCCTGCTCTGCCTGCTGGCCGGAACTCTGTATGCCGTCTGCCTGTCGGCATGCGACGCCAAAGAGCCCTTATCCGAAAACCGGGATGCCGAAATCGAAAGCCCCGTCATAGCCAACGACCTCTCCAACCAGAAAGTCACCGCCATAGCCGAAGACACGCAAGGCCATATATGGATAGGCACGTTCCGCGGGCTGAACAAGAACAATGTGCACGACTACCACCAGTACTTCTGCACCGACGACTCGCTGGGACTGCCCGACAACCAGATTACCCACCTGCTGCGCGACTCGAAGAACCGCTTCTGGGTGGGCACCGTGAACGGCGTGTGCCTATACACCGACAAGGACAACTTCCGCATCATCCCCATCGAGGCCGACAACAAGAACGTGAGGCAGATTCTGGAAGACCGCAACGGGCGCATCTTCCTCAACACCGGCTTCCAGCTCTACGCCTACCACCCCCGGGAGGAAAAGATTACCTGCGTGCTGCCCGAAATCAGCCCCGGAAATGCCTTCTACGCACAGTGCCACATCGCCCCCGACAACAACCTCTGGGTAATGACCTCCACCGGGCTCCGCTGCTACGACCTATCTACCCTACAGCTGAAAGAGTCTGTCGCCCTCAACGGCTATCCCTACTACTCGTACCTGCACAACAACGAGCTGTGGATAACCGGCAACCACACCCTCAGCATCTTCGACACCCGCACGCGCAGCTTCAAGCCGCTGCCGCAGCCCATCGCCCAGAACACCACACTGTGCAACGCCGACATCGACTACATACACCCCTACGGCAACAACGGCCTGCTGCTGAACACCGCCAGACACGGCATGTTCTACTACAACCCGGGCACCGGCAGCGTGACCCGCCAGGACGAGAACGGATTCCCCTTCGAGATGCCCCGGTTCCGAATCAGCCGGATGTTCACCGACTCGCAGCAGAACCTGTGGATAGGCTCCGTGGACCAGGGGTACACCGTGTGCTACCACTACAAGGAGCGGTTCAACAACGACAACTACCTGCGCTCCGAGCTGAACAACAAGTCCGTGGTGTCGCTAAGCGCCGGCAAGGACCACAAGCTGTGGATTTCCACCCTGATGGACGGCATCTACGTATATGACACGAAGAGCAGCGAAATCAGGCACATCGACCCCGAAACGTTCTGCGAGCAAGAGAAACAGAAAGCCATCTACGCGAACCAGCTGATGGTGGACAGCGACAACAACCTATGGATGACCATCACCAACAATGAAGTGCTGAAGGCACGCTACACGCCCGACGGGCAGCTGAAGATAGAGGAACGGCACCGGATTTTCCTGCCCATGTCCATCGCCCAGTCGCCCGACGGAACCATCTGGATAGGCACCGCCACGGTCAACGTCTATGCCCTGCGCCCCGGCAAGAAGGAATTCGAGGCGATGAAGCTCTTCGAGGGGTTCACCTTCGTGCCCGGCCTGGCGATGATGGATAACCGCCGGCTGATGGTGACGGGCTTCTACCAACCCATCAAGCATATCGACATCGAAAACCTGGAGACGGGCACGGCGGACATCGCGGAAGAAGACCTGAAAGCCTGCATACGCCGCTCCGTATTCGTCCCCACGGCCTTGTACAAAGACACGTACGGCATTCTCTGGATAGGTACCGTAGGCAACGGGCTGATGTGCTACCATCCCGAAACGGGACGGATGACACCCATGCCCGGCACCTCCTGCCTCGACATATCGGGCATCGAGGAAGACCTGCAAGGCAACCTCTGGATAAGCACCCAATACGGACTGAGCAAATATGACCGGACAGCCGGACGCTTCACCAACTATTATGCCGCCGACGGCATAGGCGGAAACCAGTTCTACGACCGCGCCTCGTGCCGTCTGCCCGACGGGACGCTGGCATTCGGCGGCACGCACGGGCTCACGCTCTTCAACCCCATCGACGTGCCCATCAAGCGCAACATCCCGCTGCTGTTCAGCGACCTGAAGATACACAACAAGCTGATACGTCCGCAATTGCACGGAGGAACCATCGGCAAGCACCTCTCCTACTGCCCCGACATACACCTGGAGCACGACCAGAACAGTTTCAGCATCTCCTTCTCTGCCCTGAACTACAGCGAGTACGGACGAGTGCACTACCAATACCACCTGGAGGGTTTCGACAACTACTGGGTAGACGCCCGCAACAACCACGAGGCCTACTACGCCAACCTGCCTGCCGGAGAGTATGTGTTCCACGTGAAAATCACCAACAACGACCGGAGCATCGTGGAGGCCGAGAACTCCATCCGCATCCGCGTATATCCGGCCCCCTGGCGCACGTGGTGGGCCTACTGCATCTACTTCTTGTTGGCAACCGCCCTCGCCCTTCTCTTCCTGCGTGCCCTGCTCCGCGTCCGCGCCGAAAAGGAGGCCGCCCGCCGCGCCCGCCTGGAGAAAGAGCAGGAGCAACGGGTGAACCGGATGAACATGAGTTTCTTCGCCAACGTCTCGCACGAGTTCCGCACGCCGCTCACCATGATTTCCGGCCCCGTGAACCAGCTCTGCGCCAATCCGCGGATAGAGGGTGCGGACAAGAACCTGCTGCACATCGTGCAGCGCAGCGTGAACCGCATGCTGAGGCTCGTCAACCAGATGATGGACTTCAACAAGCTGGAGAACGACACCCTGCGCCTGCAAGTGAAGCGCGCCGACCTCATCGCCTGCCTGCAACGCCAGGTGGGCATCTTCCGGGTGAACGCCGACGACAAGGGCATCGACCTGAACACCTACGGACTGGAAGACACCTTCCTGATGTGGCTGGACGAGGACAAGGTGGAAAAGATATTCAACAACCTAATGTCCAATGCCCTGAAGTTCACGCCCCAAGGCGGTAAAATCAGTGTCGGCTTCGACGTAATAGACCGTGAGAAAGCCGCGCGGCTCTTCGGCCTGTCCGCCGACGGGCGCATCACGCAGTACGTCAAAGTGTCCGTGGCCAACACGGGACAGAGCATCCCCGAAGACAAGATAGAGAAGATATTCGAACGCTATTACCAGATAGGCAACCAAGCCGAAGGTACCTACAACTGGGGAACGGGCATCGGCCTGTACTACGCCCGCAGCCTGGCCGTACTGCACCACGGGCAACTGAAAGCCAGCCAGTCCGAAGAGGGAAGCGGCGCCGTGTTCACCTTCGTCCTGCCCGTGAACGACGCCGCGTATGCCGAAGACGAACGGGTAACGGAACAGAGCAACCAGTCGGAAGCCTTCCCGCTGGCCGCCGCCTCGCAGCCTGCCGAGAACAAGACCGGCACCGACGAGAAGCAACCCACCCTGCTGGTGGTGGACGACGACACCGAAGTGGCACACTACCTGCGCACCCTCCTCTCCGCCCACTACAAGGTAATCTGCCGCTTCAATGCCGACGATGCGCTGAAGGCGCTGCATGAGGAGTCACCCGACCTGGTTCTGAGTGACGTGGTGATGCCCGGCAAGGACGGTTACCAGTTCTGCCGGGAGATAAAGGAAGACTTGCAGCTCTGCCACCTGCCCGTGATTCTGGTTACGGCCAAAGCCACCGTGGAAAACCAGGTGGAAGGACTGGACACGGGAGCCGACGCCTACGTGACCAAGCCTTTCGACCCTGCCTACCTGCTGGCGCTCATCAAGTCGCTGCTCAAGAACCGCGAGAAAGCGCGCAACATGCTGGGAAAAGCCACGCAGACGGACAAGATGGAAGAGAACATCCTCTCCCCGCAAGACAATGTCTTCATGACCGAACTCTACCACCTGATGGAGAGCGAGCTCTCCAACCCCGAACTGGACATTGCCCGCATGACCGAACTGCTGAGAATATCACGCACCAAGTTCTACTATAAAGTAAAAGGACTGACCGGCGAAAGCCCCAGCACCTTCTTCAAGACCTACAAGCTGAACCGTGCCGCCGAACTGATAACGGAAGGGAAACATACCGTCTCGGAAATTGCGGACATGACGGGATTCAGCACGCTGTCCCACTTCTCGAAGAGCTTCAAGAAGCAGTTCGGAGTAAGTCCGAGCGAATACGGCAAATAGAAGGACGGGCTACTTGGCTTGTTGTATGAGGGTTATGCCTTTCAGGAGTGAAGGTATAACCCTCATGCTTTTAACAGCCGGCCCTTGTATGCACGAGATGCACATCTCATACAACACGAGATGCACATCTCGAGATACATGAGATGCACATCTCGTGCATACAAGGACTACGCCTTAAAGTGAGAGAGGAATAGCCATGTGTGTTACCGGGCTTCCGGAATATTAGTCGAATCATATACAATCATCGCCCGGCCTTCGGCCAACTTCCTCGCAGTGGGAGGCATCTTGATGAAATAGTTGGAATAAGGTTCCGAACCTTCCTGGTCTCCATTCATCAGCCTGTGGGAAATACGTATCATCGTCTGAATATAGGCCAGCGGCAAAGAAGATTTCAGATAAGGATAATGTCCGCACCAGATATCCTTGATGTGCCCTTCCTTCATGAGCTTTTCCATACGGCAACACGACTCATGGAAAGTGGCGATGGGAGACATCGGCACACACTGCAGCCATACTTCACCCGAGCCGAACGCATCACCCGAATAACAGTCTCCGTTTGCCTTGTCCAGGAGTACCACCGAGCCGGGCGTATGCCCGGGCATCCATGCCACTTCCAGCTTGCGTCCACCCAAGTCGAACACTTGTCCTTCTTCCATATAGAGGAATTCTCCTTGATAATCCGCCGCATGCTGGGGCACCAGCACCGTATCGGCCCGATGCATCCATACTTTATCGAAATACTTGATGCAGCCGGCATGGTCGGGGTGCATGTGGGTGACGATTACTTCCAGCGGTTTCCCGGTTATCTGTCCCACAATCTTATCCAAATCCGCACAACGCGTGCCGGTATCAATCAGCACGGCCTTGTCTTCGCCCTCTATCAGATACATGGTAGTATAGTCCCAAGTGGAAAATACCCAAGTCTTCTCTTTCAACAAGGAAACCTCTACCTCTTCATTCTTGAATACCGTTTGCGCCCCTATAGCCATACAAACAAACAGCAGGGCAAATATCACTAAGTTTCTTTTCATGTTTTTCTTCTTTATATAGTTAAACCGAATTGTGAATTTCTCAAGATAAATCAATAACCGGGATTCTGTTTCAGGTTGCTGTTCACCTCCAATTCATTTTCAGGAAACGGCAGCCACTCGTCGCGATTGGGAGTCCAACCCGCCAACGACTTTTCATTATCGACATAGGTGGTTTTGGTCGTATAACGGGCGTTGTAGATGCCTGCCGCCGTAGTGAGGTCATTATTCGGGTCAGGTACAATCTGGAAAGTCGGTAACTTTTTCCCTTTATCCGCCAATACCGCCGGAGCATCCCCCCAACGCTTCAGGTCCTGGAAGCGCATGCCTTCCATAGCAAGTTCCAAGCGGCGCTCCAGCTTTATATCGGAAAGCGTCACATGACTCTTTCTGGGAAGACGGGCCCTGTCGCGCACTCTGCCCAGATATTCGTCGGCACCGGCTTGGTCTCCCGCCTGGAGGCAAGCCTCGGCAGCCATCAGCAACACATCCGCATATCTGATGACCGGAGTATTGCTCTGGTTTCCACACCAATACCCTACAAATTCGTCATCGGTGCTTGCCAGCCATTTCAGACGGAAATAGCCTTCGCTGGCATATTTGTTGGTAGTCGTGTTCACCGCAATGTTCATGGCAATCACCTGCTCCCAGGTCCTGATCCAGGCATTCAAGCGATACCCGTCGGCACCCTCCTCAGCCACAAAGGCATCGTACAAAGACTTCGACGGATTGAAGTAGCTGTAACCGCTGGTAGTGTTGAACTTATAGTGCATGGACGCTTCCGGACCGGCTATAAAGCCATAGCCGAATCCCCAATTGGCCAAGATGCCGAACCAGCCCTCCTGAGAATACATGTTGGAAGGGTCGTAATGGCGCACACACTCCAGCACATACTCCTTGCAGCCGGCAGAGGCCGGATGATAGAATGTGCTGACATCGGCTATCAAATCATATTTGCCGGAAGAAATGACCTTCTCCAACTCACTTTTGGCATCGGCATATTTCTCCTGATACAGATAAATCTTTCCCAACAAGCAGCGGGCAGCCTCCAACGTGGCGCGGGTTCCCCCGTCCCTGTCTTCCAAACTCGTTTTCGAAGTGAGTTTCCCGGAAGTTATAGCTTCCGTAAGGTCTGTCTCCATGAATTTCCACAACTGTTCGGCAGTGGAGTTGGGCACCTTATACTCTTCCGAATTCTTCAATACCCTATCTACCAAAGGAGGAGTCCCCCACAAAGTGGTCAGTTCGAAATAGCAGATGGCTCTGAAGAATTTGGCCTCGGCAATGTTTCTTGCCTTCACTTCACTTTCAGCGGCATCGAACCGCTCAATCACCAGATTGGCCAGATAAATCGTGGCATACAACCTCTTATAATAGTTTTCCACCCAACCGTTCGTGGCCACTATCGCACTTTCGTATATCTCCTGCGCATACACCTGGTCGGAGCGGGCACCACCCGAATTGAAATCGTCTGCCAAGAAATTTTTCAGGAAGAAACCGTTGGCATACTGCGAGGCTTTCTCACCACGCCCGGAATAAGCATTCCGCCAGGACGCATAGACAGCAGCGATGGCAGACTCACACTGTTCATCCGTCTGATAATAATTCTCTTCATTCTCTACACCTTTCTGGGGAATATCCAGCAAATCGACATCGCATGCGGAAAATGTAAGTGCACACGCCAACAGTCCGGACAAGATATATTTTCTTTTCATATTTCTTCTATTTATTATTTAAAATGTAACTGATAAACCGAACACCACCTTCTTCGTTGTGGGATAATTTCCGTAATCCACGCCCATACCGCTGGTAGCCGTGGAGGAAACCTCCGGGTCGAGTCCCGGATACTTGGTGAACAAGAAGAAATTATCCAACGAGGCATATACTCTCAGCTTGTCGACCAGGAACTTCTTCGTAACCGTCCGGGGCAACGTATATCCCAGCTGTATCTGCTTGATGCGGAAATAAGAGCCGTCAAAAATATAAGCATCGGACAAGCCATACTTGTCTGCATTCGTATTCTGCGGCCGTGCAAACTTACGGCTGGTAGTCCCGTCCGCCGTCCAGCGCTGGTCGTACATCTCCTTCAGCGTATAGGATATGGAGTTATAACTGTAGGACATGAATACGTCATTGCCCACGGAGCCGTTGCCGAAAATCAGAAAATCAAAAGGCAGTTATATACCACCCGACCCTAAGCCGGGTGGGTATAACTTATGTTTATAATTAGACCGCTAAGATAGCGATTATTTCTAAAATATCATAGAGAAATATCACTTATCTTCCAAGTTTAATAAGAGCACCGGATAGCAAGCATCCAATGAATCCTATGATGATTATCAATGCCATAATACTAATTTTGGATATTGATTTTATTTGACATATTATTTCTTGCGAGCTTTGACATCTATACTACCTTCTCCCATTTGCATGGAAAGCTCCGCTGTGTTGGAAGTTAAAGATTTAACTGTATAACGAACATACTCCTCACCGCTTACATAAGTTACGATTGTCTTACCTTCTGCGGTATATGTACCACTACCATTTCCAAGATAGCCAGAACCATAATAAGTACCGTCAGATTTGAATGAGATAGACATGGCAAACTTGTCATAAGGATATTTGGTTACATCGTACCAAGTTCCACCAGCCATGATTTCTGTAACTTCCCATGTTCCATACAGTGTGTCCATAGGATAATCAAACTTAGATTCATCATCATCTGAGCAAGACGAGAAACTAACTACTGCTGCAAATACCAGCATCCACATTAAAAAAATCTTCTTCATACCATTTTTTGTTTTTAATTGGTTAATACTAAAGTTTTAAAAAAGCTCTCTCTCACTTAGCAATAACCACACATCAAGGTACAAAAAAGACGTAGTGCTACTGCCATACGTCGTCAAGGCTCACCACAAGCCCACTTACTCAATGGCAGCGCACTACGCCAATATGACGAAGTACACTTAACCCAATGAGTAAGTTCATTAATAGCCTTAGTGTTATCCGAGGTGGTGATTCTGACGACGATTAGGCTACTTTATTATTGAACAGTTGGATTTCTCCCCAATTATTCATGGTGCAAAGATATGGAAAATCTTGATATTTGGAAAGTTCCAAAAAGATAATCACTCAATATTTGCTTAAAATACTGATTTACAGATGATTTTATACTAATAGTTAAAAAGTGTAATTTTGGAAAGTTCCAAAAAAAATCGCAGCAATACTTTTCTTATAGCTTTAATAATAATATGGTTACAATTTTTTTTTGTCTAAAAAAGTATCATTTTTTTGGAATAGTTAAAATACAGACTTATCTTTGCAAAAGAATGAAGAGGAATTGGTTCCAACAATTCCTCTTCTTAAAAACCCTGTACGCGCACAAGGTCCGGAATCTTAATTGTATAAAAATCATGGATACAATTAAATTTTTCACAACCTACATCCATGGTAGATACATGGTTGTAGAAATCTACTATACTGATGGTAGTACAAAGACTTACAATCTCTATTAAATAGAGATATTGTAAATGGGAGAATTAATACTCTCCCATTTTTTATACCGCAAAAGTATTATATAAATTCCACTATTCCAAATAGCAAACGTTA
The DNA here is from genome assembly GCF_003602795.1 of Bacteroides sp. AF34-31BH. Taxonomy (NCBI): domain Bacteria; kingdom Pseudomonadati; phylum Bacteroidota; class Bacteroidia; order Bacteroidales; family Bacteroidaceae; genus Bacteroides; species Bacteroides sp. AF34-31BH. The sequence goes on along the minus strand of NZ_QTLV01000005.1, from coordinate 138,599 downwards.
AAAGTTACTTATATGCACGAATTTCCTTAGCTTTATTGACAAGCAACTCGTTTATAAGCCTATCAAGTTCCTCTTTGGAAACTTGTAGAGAAGGATTTGGGTTAAACCCTTTCTTGCGCTTTGTCCTCATTCTTATCTTTAAATCGTTTTTTATACGTGCCATAGTCATGCAATATTGCGCAAATATAAGTCTATTCTTTGAAAGTTCGTATAGAACCGAGTGTTAAATCTGAAAACATATTCGTCAATATATCGCTGGAGGTGCTTTTTACTAACCGAGTAATAAGTTCCAAATATCATTCTTTTAAAGTGCGACCAAGCATTTTCAATGCCATTTGTACTTACTTGTATGACTTCTCCCTTATTTGTCGCATAGGTAGAGCCATAGTAATGTTTCTCATGGTCTACTGACCTTTGAATGTAATCATTGGTTATTCCTCCATAGTCCCAGCCGTCAGTATATATGACGCTTCCGGATTTAACATAGCCTTTTATCAGAGGGAGCAGTGTCCTTACTTTGGTATCGGGCACTACCTTTGCTACTAAATGACCGTTTCTTTCCAGCATTCCGAATACCGGAACTTTATCCTTGAAAGAACGACCTTGACATTTCTCAACTTTCTTATCCTTATGCCGATTCTTATTCTTGCCCCCAACAAAGGTTTCGTCAATTTCTACCTCATTGTCAAGAGTATGCTCATTTTCAAAACTTGTATAGAATCTAAGTTTATGGAGCATATACCACGCAGTTTTCTGTGTAACTCCCAAATCTCTCGCCAACTGGCAAGAAGAAACGCCCCGCTTGTGAGACAGAAACATGAATATCGCATAAAGCCAATATCTGAACGGCAATTTTGTGTTGGCAAACGGTGTTCCCGTTTTCACGTCGAAGTATCTACCAGTGTTCTTGCACTTGTACTTTCCATTGCTACATTTGTAGACTTTGGAAGAAGGGTCGAACGGAGATACAACTTTGCCGTTCCACCTCATTTCTTCAAAGTATCTAATGCAACTCTCCTCATCTGGGAAAGATTCTGTGAATAGTATGAAACCGTTCCTCTTTTCCATAGTGATTGCTTTTAAGACTTCTACAATATAGTAAAAATTCCCGATATATGCAAATAAATAGCTATATATTTTCAAGCTATCTAAATAATGGCTATATTTGTATCATAATACGAATTTCAAAGAACGACATTTAGTTTTGGAATTATAACCAAAAGTTATGAAAAAGAATCAAGTGTTACTTTGTATATAAGTGCCAATCAAAATTCTTGTAGTTGGCGGTCAACGTGATTCCATATGTGAAGTCCGGCATCGGTTTACCAATCATCGCCTTGTCACTGGCATCAATGGTACCGTCACCCGTATTATCCCTGAATACGGGATTGCCCTTGTCATCCAGATGATCGACCTGATAGCCTCTGAAATACCACACCGGATAGCCTACCTCGAATGCGGAGAACGAACCGTTCGAAGCCATTGTAGTGGCGCCTTCTATGCGTCCGCCGCTGACATGCGGATCCAGATAAGTGACCTCGTTCTTCAAAGTGGCCAGATTGGCGGTCACAGAATAGTTGAAATCACCGGCTTTGTCTTTCCATCCGGCCTCAAACTCAAAACCCTTATTCGTCACATTACCGGCATTCATCGGAGCCGATGAGTTTCCCGCCTCATAAGGAATGACAATGTTGGAAACAATCAAGTCTTTTGTCTTCTTCTGATACCAGTCCATACCAAACGAGAAGCGGTCGTTGAAAGCGCGCAAATCCATACCCAAATCCAGCTGTTCGGAGGTTTCCCACTTCAAGTCAGGATTATAGAGCTGCGAAGGTTTGGCAGAAGTGACATATTTCATCGCCGTATTGCTGAAAGAGTACCCGGCAGCCGAAGTCACCAGGGAATTGGAATACTTGTAACCGCTCAGATTGCTTGTGCTGCCATTCTGCCCCCAGCTTGCACGCAACTTCAGGAATGTGAGAGGGGTATTGTTCTTTTCCGTGAAAAAGCGCTCGTTGGAAATGACCCAACCGGCTGATACCGACGGGAAATAGCCCCAGCGATTGGTACCCGGAAGCACGGAAGTATCGGCTGCATCGGCACGCATGGCCGCTTGCAGCATATAGCGGTTCTGGTAATCGTAAGCCAAACGGCCGAAATAGGACAGCTTACGATTAATCAGATTATAACCGGCGGTACTCTTCACGGCATCTCCGGCAGGATACGAAACGTCGGCATACAAAGGATCGTGCTTGGCAGTCTTGTCTACACCGGCAGAAACATAAGTGAAGTTATTCTCGCTGTAGGACATACCCAGCATGGCAGACACATGATGCTTGTCCCACAAATCCGTACTATAATTCACAAAGTTCTCCCACTGATAATAGGTAGTAGAGGAGTTGGAGCGGCTGGCCCCGTTCTTATCCTTATTATTGGCGGAAGCCGAACCGTAATAGAGATTGTTATACTGATAAGTGTTTGCGTTCAGTTCCCTGTAACCCAGCCGGGTAGTAAACACAAATCCTTTGAAAGGAGTCAGGTTGGCATAGAGCGTTCCCATCAGACTGTTGCCGAAGTTTTTCTTGTCGCTCATGCGGATGGCTACCATAGGATGTATCTGTTCCATAGAACCCAGACAGCTGTAATAATCGCCCTTGTCATTGCGCAGCAAAGTAAAGCCGTTGGCAATCAATGCCTCCATTTGTTTAGGAAGCGCATCGGCTGCATACGTGTCCGCATAATAAGGAGCCATGGTCATCACGGTAGCAATCATACTGGAATATGAATTGCCCGCACTACCGTCATTGATGGATTTCTGCGTATATTTTGCATAATTGGCAGTAACACCTACCTTCAACCAAGGTTTAATGTTATAGTCGGCATTCAGCATGACGGAAAGCCGCTTGTAGGTATCCTTGTTTTCACGAAGAATACCATTGTCATACAGATTGTTTAATGACAGGAAGAAAGAGCCCTTGTCATTCGCTCCCTGAAAGTTGACCGTATGATGGGAGGATGGCGAAGCATTAAAAGCCACATCATACCAATCGGTAGTCGATACACCGTCCCATGTGCCGCTGGTAATAAGCTCCTGGATATTATCATCTGTAAAAGTAGGGTCTTGCTCCTTCTTTTGCAATAAAGCTTCTTGTGAATTAATCAGCTTGGGACGTTGCGCCAGGCTACTGATGGAATATTGAAAGTCGTAGGAAATGCTGCTGGTTCCTTTGCTTCCGCTCTTTGTGGTAATAAGCACTACGCCATTACCGGCCTGCGCACCATAAATGGCAGCGGATGCGGCATCTTTCAGGACTTCCATGCTTTTTATATTATTAGGATCCACAGCACTCAAGTCGGATACTATCAATCCGTCTACCACATAGAGGGGATCGGAAGTACCATTCGATGAAAAACCACGGACACGAATGGTAGGCGAAGCACCCGGTTGCGAAGTTGTGGATATCAGTTGTACACCGGCTGTCTTGCCCTGCAGGGCTTCTTCCACCCGGGTAATAGAGCGGTTCTGGATGTCTTCTGCCTTCACGGAAGAAATGGCGCCTGTCAGGTCGCTCTTCTTCTGTACACCATAGCCCACCACTACCACTTCATCCAGCGTCCGGGTGTCTTCTTTCATCGTTATATTCATTCTCTCTGATACGGCTTTCAGTTCTTGTGTCACATATCCGATGTACGAATAGACAATGACGGCACCTTGCTTTACCTTTAAGGAATAATTTCCCTCCATATTCGTAATCACTCCATTAGAGGTGCCCTTTTCAAGTACACTCACACCAATCATCGGTTCTCCCAAATCATCTGTAATCCGTCCCGATATCATCATCGGACTTTGCGCCAGCATAAAAGGTATTCCCACCCAAAGGAACAGCCAGAATGCCATCAGCTTTCTTTTAAAGTTGTTTTCCATAATGCTTAAATAATTAGATTTGTTAATAAAAAAGCTACATTCACTTATTGTAGGATTTCCGATACAATTTTATCAAAAGAGGAGATAAGAGGATATTGAGAAAATACAAAAACATTTCCTATATGTTCAGATATTGTTTCTTGTACGTTCAAAAGATTATCAATATGTTCAAAACATGCCATACAGCATATTCCAAGCGAAAAAATCACTGTTACAGCAAATATCACCTACTTATTTTCTTTCTACTTTTGTCTGCTCCATTGTAAAAAAACACTCTCCGCGGAACATACCTTAATACACTTCATATATGAAAAAAATCATTCTTTCCCTCATAGCTTTATCTGCAATAGCGGTGTCTTCGTGCCAACCGACAACCGCCAAAGCAGAAGCGGAAAAACAGGATGTTTATAGAATTTCGGCAACCATTTCCAACCAAAACATTACGGATTTCCAAGAAGACGCGCAAGGCTATATCTGGATAGGAACCACACGAGGACTGAACAGATTCAACGCACACGAATACCGGCAATATTACAGTTCCAACGACTCACTGCAACTGCCCGGAGATAGAATCCAGGATATTTTCATGGACTCACGCAAACGCTTATGGATAGCGACAACCAACGGAACATGCCGATATACCGACCAAGACAACTTCTGCCAGATACCCATAAACGTGCCCTATAATAATAGGAACGGACATCAGTTCATAGAAAGCAAGGATGGAAAAATCTTCCTAAACATGGTGGTACATCTCTGCGTCTATAACCCTGAAACAGACACTTTCAACCGTATTTTCATCAACTTTGACCCGGACAAGACCTATAAACAGACCTGCTACATAGATAACAACAACTGTCTGTGGGCCGTCAACCCCGTATCCATCCGATGCTACGACTCCCGAAACATGCAACTGACAGACTCCATACCCATGCCGCAGAAGATTACCTACTCTTACATGCACAACCATACCTCCCTATGGCTGGCAAGCAAGAACCGACTCTTCATATTCGATACCGAAAGCAAAAGATTCAAAACGACTCCCGAAGCAATAAGTAATCATCCCATCTTATCGAAAGCCGCCATCACCTATATACACCCGTACGACAAGAACAGGCTACTGATTTGCACGCAAAAGCATACGTTCCTTTACAACCACATAGAAAACACCGTCATACATGAAAAGGAAAACGGATTTCCATTTGAAGTCCCGCAACATGGCATCAAATGCATGTACACCGACTCGCACAAGAATCTGTGGATAGGCTCGCCGGACCAAGGCTATACCGTACGCTATCATTATAAGGAGCGTTTCAACAGCAACAATTATCTGCGTTCGTTCTTCCATCAAAAATCCATCATAGCCCTCGATGCCGACTCCTGCAACTTGTATATATCCACCCTGAAAGACGGAATGTATATCTACAACCTGAATACCAAGCATATAGAAGCTGTGAATATCAGTAGAATCCTACCTGCACAAAACACAGAAAATATAATTGTCAGACACATCTATCACGACAAAGACCGGCACATCTGGCTTGCCACCAATACCAATCAAGTCATAAAATGCGTGCTCGAGTCTAATCAATTAAAAGCAACGAGTATTTTTTCCGTCCCTTCCGTACTGTGCATAACGCAAGACCGTAACGGAACAATATGGGCAGGCAGCTTCAGCCAGGCAATATATGCCCTGAAAAAAGGTGAAAAGGTATTCACACCCGTATCACTTTATCCCCAGTCATTTTTCACCTTTACTCCTACCCTACGTCCCCTCTCCAATGGAGAAGTATGGATTGCCTCCTTTGCCAACAAGATTCGTTCAATAAATCCGGATACATGGAAAATCCGGATACCGGACATCTCGAGGGCAGACAGCCTGGCCTGCATACGCCGTTCTAAATTTATCCCTTCCGTATTATACGAAGACAGCCAAGGAGATATCTGGATTGGAACCTCCCATAACGGTCTTTTACGATATACTTCGCAGAATCATAAATTATCTCCCATATCCGGCATTGGCTGCACAGAGATTTGCAGCATCGAAGAAGATATGCAAGGGAACCTATGGATATCCACATTATACGGATTAAGTAAATATGAGCGCCGGACCAATCAAATCAGCAACTACTATGCAAGCGACGGTATCGGCGGCAATCAATTCTACGACCGTGCATCCTGCCGACTTTCAAACGGAACCTTAGTATTCGGCGGCACTCACGGAATGACATTCTTCAATCCGGTGGAAACTCCTTTCAAATACGATGTTCCCCTGACGTTCGAGAATCTGAAGATTCATAACAAGCTTGTATATCCCGGAAAGAATGCAATCATCGACAAGGACCTCTCCTACCAACCGGACGTATATCTGAAACATAGCCAGACCAGCTTCAGCATATCATTTGCCGCATTGGATTATAGTGAATACGAACGAATACACTATCACTACCAATTGGAAGGCATTGACCGCTACTGGATAAATGCACACACCAACCGGGAAGCTTATTATGCCAACCTTCCCACAGGAACCTATATGTTCAAAGTAAAAATCACCAATGAAGACCAAAGCATAATCGGAGAAGAAAAACAGTTGCGCATCATCGTCAAACCTGCTCCTTGGAATACCTGGTGGGCAAGATGTGCATATGCTCTGGTAATCATCGGAATAGCCGGTACACTTATACACAGTTGGCGGCGCGTAAGAATTGAAAAAGAAACCGCCTGCCGCGCCGAACAAGAAAAAGCACAAGAGCAGAAAATGAATAAGACATACATGAGCTATTTTACCAACATATCCCATGAGTTCCGGACACCACTGACCACGATGTTGGGTTCCATCAGACAACTGTGTGCCGCCCCCGGCCAATACAGTGCCAACCGGGAACTACTGAATGTTCTGCAAGACGGTATTCTGCGGATGCTCCAGCTAGTCAACCAATTGCTCGATTTCAACAAATTAGACAACGACAATCTGGGACTGGAGGTCCAACAGACCAACCTTGCCTCCACCATCAAACGAATCATCAGTTTCTTCAACATCAATGCCCAAAGCAAGAATATAACCCTTAGCATTCAGGGATTACACCATGACATCCTCTATTGGGCCGATGAAGACAAAGTAGAGAAAATACTGAGCAATCTGCTTTCCAATGCCATGAAGTTTACTCCTACAGGAGGTGAAATAGAAATCTCGTTCGCCATCGTCACACGCCAAGAAGCCGAGGAGTTCTTCTGCCTGACAGAACAAGACAAAAGCGTCCGGTATATCCGGATTTCCGTAACCAACACCGGAGAAAACATTCCGGAAGAACAGCTGGAAAAAATCTTTGAACGGTTCTATCAGATAAAAGGCAACAAAGGGACTTACAATTGGGGAACCGGCATCGGGCTTTATTATGCTCGCAGCCTTGCCCGGTTGCACCACGGATACCTGAAAGCAGCAAACCGGAAAGAAGGGAACGGAGCCATGTTTATCCTGATTCTGCCCGCAGACGATTTCTCGTACACAAAAGAGGAACGGTTCTATGGCAAAAAAAACTCATAGACAATACTTCCATAGAACCTGCGAAAACAGAACCGGATGCTACCCATGAAGGCAAAACAAGTCCAAAAACAATACTGATAATAGACGATGACCCGGCCATCATGCACTATCTGCAGATTCTGCTGACCCCGCATTATCACATCATCAGCCGACTCAATTCCACCAATATCTTCCAAACCATTACAGATGAAGCCCCAGATTTAATACTGAGCGATGTACTGATGCCGGACAAAGACGGTTACCAGCTTTGCAAAGAGATTAAAACGAACCTGCAATTCTGTCACATACCCGTTGTTCTGGTAACCGCCAAATCCACCGTGGAAAACCAGATAGAAGGATTGCATACCGGAGCAGACGCATACGTGCCCAAACCTTTTGAACCAGCTTACTTGCTGGCCCTGATTGAATCACTATTGACGAACCGTGATAAAATGCGCAGTTTCCTAGTGAGCAATACCCGGACAAGCCGGATGAAAGAACTTACCCTTGCCCCCAAAGACGAGGCCTTCATGGCAGAACTGTATAAACTAATGGAAAATGAACTGGACAACCCAGAACTGGACATCACACGGATGGCCGAATTACTCAAAATCTCCCGTACCAAATTTTACTACAAGGTGAAAGGGTTAACCGGCAAGAATCCAAGCGTTTTCTTCAGAACTTATAAACTGAACCGCGCAGCCGAACTAATCAAGGAAGGGACCTATACCATCTCCGAAATAGCGGACATGACCGGTTTCAATACCCTTCCCCACTTCTCTACCTGCTTTAAAAAACAATTCGGCATAAACCCGAGTGAGTATCAATAAACCTTGTACATCCCTTATCAGCACCCACGGCTCCCTCTAATTCCCTTAAAAGAAAGAGCCGTGGCCTGCATAGAGATTACTTCCGATAAAAGTTGCCGATTATCGCTTGTTATAAACCAGTTTCTTCGTCTGCGGGTCGCGGGAGAATTGTTTCATGAAATCCCACATCAACCGTGCGTCAGGCTTGAAGTTCCAATGACCGTAGTCATTCACAGCCACGACTTTAATCAGCGGAATGTTTCCCTTGTAAAGCACTCCCGCTTCCATCGTGACGCGCTTGTTGGTGGAAATCACTTCCCTATCCTTTAGTGCTATGCCGAAGGTGGCATCTTTGGAAAAGTCAGGCCGGCTGCTCACCTCCATGCCGTTCATGGTCTGATAGGCAGTCCAGGCACAGAAGAAGGCATTGGTGCGCCAATTGTTTTCGTTTACAAAAGGCACGACTTCGTCGTCCGTACCCGTCACAGAGAAATAAGCGGTCTCCACACTGCCCCGTTTCTGCACCGCCTCGTTCATCAGGGCTTCGCCACTGTAACCGAACATATACCGGTCGGGGGTCAGCCCAGCCGATTGGGCACCCACAGCGGCAAATACGTGCGACTTGCGTATACCAAGTCCCGTAGCCGTGGCGGCTCCTGCCGAAAGCCCTTCGGCATATACCCGCGAAGGGTCTATCTGCGGATAGGTCTTCAACAGATGATACACCACCTGCTCGATGCCGTCCAACCCCATAGGAGCATAACCGTTGCCCTGCCACTCCAATTCGGCAACAATGAAGTTCTCCTCAACCGCCAACTCAATGAAGCCGGATGTCTCAGCCTGCGTACGCGGATCATTGTTGTTGCCATGCAGCAAAAGCAACAACGGCACAGAAGCCTTTTCTGCCTTCAAAGTAGCTTCCGGATGGAATTCATACCATAGGAAATCGCCTGTACCGATAAGGTCTTTCTTCATCACACGACGAGTGATTCCCCAATCTTCGGGCATGATATACGGCTCCAGCTCATACGTACCATATTGGTCGAATTGAGCTCCCGTGTACCAAGTATGTTCGTAATTGTTGAAACGGTAGTTCTTGCAAAGCAAAGTCTTCCAAGCTTCCGCAAAAGCTTCTTTCAGGGAAATGTACTTGTTTGCACTCACCACAACCTGCTGTAGAGGCTCCTGCCGGTTGGCATAACAAGCCAACCCGTCTTCTTTCCGCACCGGTTCCGCCTGATTCTGTAAGATATAGGCTGCCGCTACCTGCCGACTGTGTGTTCCGGCAATAAAAGCAGGAACGGGGGCGGCACCCTCAGCCGTCTTGGCCGGTCGGCCATTCAGCGATACGATACCGGCAACAGCACCCGCATGTCCGGCAATGGTTCTATTAACGAACGTCGCCCCCTTACCTATACCGATTATCTTCAGATTAGTAAAAACACGCATCTTGTTCAGGAAATTCTTATAAGCTTCCAAATCCTTCACCGCATCATACTCCTTTCCCAAGGGGTTCATCACACAGACCGTCCCCGAATAGGTGTGCGCATAGGACGCAATACCCAATTCATCCGTCAACGCCGCCGCTTCGGAAGCATCGCACGGCTTGTCCGGATAAATCACGAAAAAAGGGGAGAAGCCGGGAAAACGTCCCTCTACACTTTTGCACGTATCACGCGTAATGTAAACTTCCTGCTCCAACCCAGGAAAACGAACAAACGGAGGAAGCCCTTCAGGGGTTCCACCAGCCCCTTTCATCTGCAATGCAACTACAGAAAACAAGAGCCCAAAAATGAAATTCAGTTTCATAGTATCTTTAACAATTTGTTTTACGACCGCAATATTAGCGAATTACCCTCAAAGCATTCTTTCCTATTTGTTCAAATGTTTATCCTCCGGTTCAATTTTATTCATTACATTTGCAGTGTTTCTTAAAACCAACCGTATATGGCACATCGTCTTAATACCAACAAACAGTTTATGGTAGGCAACGGCATCCTTGCCTTTGCCGTGATTTTCGTAGTCGTCATCTTTGTCTACATGAGCATGAGGCTGCAACAACAGAAAGCGGAAAACCGCAACTTCATCGAAACCTATACCATCACACTGACGAAAGGCTTTGCCGGAGACTCCACCTCCATCTTCATCAACGACAGCCTGCTGGTGAACCGCACCATGACGGAAGAACCTTTCATCCTCGAGGTGAAACGCTTTGCCGAACAAAGCGCACTGATGATTGTGAACAATGCAACCGAGAAGCTTTCCCTGTTTGAGCTTAGCGAAAAAGGAGGAGAATACCGGTTCGAGAAGGAAGGAGAAGAGGTAAAACAACTGGCGCAGGAATAAAAAAGCTCAGCAAGGAGTGTTGTCAGACGTTATCAACTTTCATTTTATTTTTTCTTACATCAATATAAAGCAAATCATCATGGTCTGTTATACTATACAGTTCCATAAAATCCTCTGTTACCAAGTAATATTCGTCAAGCCCCTCACAGTCGCCGATAAATATATGTATATCAGACATTCTTGCTTTATAAACGATAAAATCCCTGTTCCAATAATCAATAAAAAAATAGAAAACGATATTTTTGTCAATTATATCCAATAGATGAAAATAAGGATCTTCCATGTTACAATCTATACTATATGGCACATATTTAAATTTCAGCCATAATGCACGAGGATTTCCAATTACAAATGTGTCATATAACCGTTGTATTAAAATCTCTTTATCGACATCTCCTATTTCCTGAAATGGAAGATGGTTATCTTTGATTGTTCGTTCTATTTCTTTATAATCAAACATGACATTTTGCTTCTGTTAATAATCTCGCATTATCCATACCGGTATTAACTTTCTGAGATACCTTTCAAACGTGATAGAAGAGGCAGACCGCTATATCTCCGTTTTGTATTTCCGGAGTTCTGTTCTCAATGCCTGAGCCCTTCCATCAGTCATCCGGTCGAGCAAAGCCCAGAAACGTTTCCCGTGATTCATCTCGCGGGTATGCGCCAGTTCGTGTAGTAGCACATAGTCTATCAGATGCTTGGGAAGAAGCACCAGATAATAGGAAAGATTGATATTGCCCTGTGTCGAACAACTCCCCCAACGTCCGCTGCTGGAATTAATCTTCACACTCTTGTAAGAAAGGTCATGCTGCATGGAAAGCATATACAAGCGAGGTGGAAGAATAATCTTTGCATTCCGCCGCAAAGCCTCTTCAATCACCTTGCGTAGCCAAGCCTGCAGATTCTCATCCGAGAAATCCGCATCCGGCGGACAGATTATCTGCATTTCTCCCAACTCGGAACGGGACAAGAAGCGTTCCCGCTGTCCGCTGACCAATGTCAGTTTAAAGAACTCCGTATCAATGCGGTAATCCAAATCAATCAGCTTTCCGACCTGCTTCTGTCTGGCAGCCTTCAGACGCGGTCGAAGCTCCTCTATGGCATTCTCTATCTCGGCAAGGGAAGTCCGGGGAGGTACAGTCACGTAAATTCCATCTTCCTTTGTACGGAAAGTAAGACGTCGTGCCCGGGCATTGACCCGGACAAACAAAGGACCAAGCTCTTTATCTTCTATAATGCGGTTTACTGTCATAAATCAAAGCCTCTCCCATAGGAAAGGGGCGGGAAGAGGCTTTGCAAATGAACAAAGAATCGTCCAAAAACGCAAGCAAATACCTGACAAAAGCGGACGGAGTGTCCGATAATGAACACTACACAAAAGCGACTATCCTTTAATAATCAACATTTTACACTTATGGTACAATAATTGATTAAAGTATGATGACCGAGCGTCCTTTGAAAAAAGCATTTCTACATGCAACTTTTTCAAGGCAAATCACGTCTAACTAATAAATACTGAATCACAAAAAACAAAAAAATATGAAAGCTCTAACAACATTTATCGCAATCGCCTTATTGGCATTCAGTACAACCGCTTGTTCACAACAACACACATACCGTTCCGGAGGCTTCGGCAGCAAGACGGTCAAGGCAAGCAAGAACTATGTAACCAAAGACATAAAAGTGAACAACTTCACCAAGCTGAGTGTAGCCGGCAGCCCCGACGTGACCTACACGCAGAAGTCCGGCAAACCGACAGTGGAAGTATACACCTCGGACAACATTGTAGACTTACTGGATATCCGTGTCAAGGACAATACTCTCTACATCGGCTTCAAGAAGAATGTCAGCGTATCCTACAATAAACTGGAAGTACGTGTGTCCGCAGAAAAGTTGAACGGCATTGCCGTGGCAGGTTCGGGAGACGTGGAACTGAAAAACGGACTGAAGACGGACAACCTCAAAATTTCCGTAGCCGGTTCGGGTGACATCAGTGGAAACAACATCTCCTGCATAGACCTCGATATTTCCATCGCAGGCTCGGGAGACATCAACAGCAGCGACATCACTTGCAATGACCTCCAAGTATCCGTTGCAGGTTCAGGTGACATGAAGCTGAACAACGTAACGGCCAACTTCACCAAAGCATCCGTTGCCGGTTCGGGCACCGCTATCCTGAGTGGCAGCACCCAAGAAGCTGAATACAGTGTGGCAGGTTCGGGTGATTTGTTTGCTTCCGATTTCGTTGCCAAGAAAGCATCCGCCAGTGTTGCCGGTTCAGGCGACATCAAGTGCCATGCCACAGATTTCCTGAAAGTACGCACCAGCGGAAGTGGCAGTGTAGGCTACAAGGGCAATCCGGAACTGGATTATCCGAAGAAAGGACTGTATAAGCTCTAACATTGGAAAATATAGACTTTAAGATTAATAATTATAAGCCTAAACTAAATTCTCTCTCAAATAATTACCTATAAAGATGACGAAGGACTCCCGCGAGGAAGTCCTTCGTTTTTTGTACGCCCCACATCTCCGAAGCACGGGAACAACTATCATTTATCTACATTCAGAATACCCGACTCATTGTCGCTGTTATTGATGCGTCTGTCGGATGATTTGTAACGCTTGCCGAACTCGAAGTTATAACTCAGCTTGATAACCGCCATCTGTCCTATCTCTTTCGCATGGCTCCACGAGGTATAGGGTGCCACTTTGCTTACCCGTTCCTTACCCGTCTTGTAGTTGTTGGTGAACGGGAACATCATCCCTACCCCCAGCTGCAGGCGCTTGTGGGTATAAGTGGCCAGAATGGCAGTCTGATTCTCGCCCTTATAAATCGTTTCGCCCATCAGTTCGTTCGCCCTTTTACTGAATTGTCCCAACAGAGAGAACTGCTTATAATTGAACACGGCAACCAGATTGTAATAGAAGTCATTATACGTATGGGTATAGGTATTGCCGTTAGACCAGTAACGTGTAAATCCACCATCTATACTCAGCGTCAGGAAATTCTTCAGACTACCAATGTTCAGTCCGCGGAATGTGAAAGAAGGGCCAAAGCGCAGAAACTGTGCAGAACGCTGGTTCTCGCTCATCGAAACCAACTTGTCTCCCTCGGCAAACACACTCTCCATGATGATATTCTTGTGATAGCCATGTGTCACATTCAGCATGAAGACGAACTTCTGCTTCATATAGGAGTAGTTCAACGTATTGTTAAAGACACTGTAAGTCTCCAATGCCGGATTGCCGCGTACTATCTGGATGGTATCTATCGCCTGCTCCACATTGGTCAACGCACTGAGCGAAGGAATCTTGGGTTCGACATTGAACCGATAGTTGATGTTGCCGTTCTTGTGCGGCGAGAAGTTCAGACGGACAGTGGGGGTAAAGGTGTAATAGGTATGTTCCTCCCCTCCTTCCTTGAAATAAGAGCGGGTCAATCCGGCACTCACACCATAACTCACTTTCTTGATATTTCCCTGCACCTCGGCAAACGCCGCTGTCTTTGCCTGGTTCATTTCCGAAACGACGGGTGAGGAGCCTGCATACTCGTTCCTGGCATACATCCGGTAGTGCCGCAATCCGGAACTGAATACGAGGGACTTGAAACGCTTGTCGTAGATGGCTTCACCGATGATGGAACGCTTGTTTCCCGTCACATCGGTTTCAAGCATCGCCAGGTCTTCGGCTTGAGGAGTATATTCGTGGTAGAGCCTGTTATTGTCGGTGTGCATCAGCGTACCGGTCACGCTCATCGTAAGCATCTGATTCTTCGGTAATGTACGCTGGTAATAAAGGTCGAGCGAAGGAGTGTAGCCGGACTGCTTGTTCTTCAGTCCGGAGAAGATATAGTTATCGGCATCCGCAGCATCATACAGCTTGTTCGACTGGTTCAGAGAGGGAGCATCATAGATACTGTTGCGGAACACGACGTTGAATACGTACTTATCCTGCTCCGTCAGATTGTAAGAGAGGTCGATATTGTGGGTAAAGTGCTTGTTTTGGTCGTGAAGCCCCTCCTGCACACGATGTATCGTCTTATTTTCCAACACATATGTCTCATCTATATCCGTATACGTTTTCTTGAAGTTACGGGCAGACAAGTTATAGAACAATCCCCATTGTGACTTTTTATGATTGAACTTGGCCACCACATTGTCCTCGCTAAACAATATGTGGGGAGCATTAGTGGCTTGTATATTGACCAGTCCGCCCGTTTCGCGGCGGCGGACAATGATGTCTACCACAGCCCCCAGGCTGCTGTCGCCATAGCGCTCTCCCGGATTTTCAATGAATTCTATTCTTACAATCTCCTTGGGCAGGAGGGCTGCCACTTCGGTGGAGGTAGCCACAATACCGTTGATACGTGTCTGTACACTACCGCCATTGGCTTCCAGGCCTTTGCCAAGAGCATCCACCTTCAAGTGCGGAATGGCAAGGTTCAGCATCAGGTCGTAGGGATTGTAGGAATTCTTCATGGCAGTGGCGGTAGGTACTACAACCATGCGGTCTACTTTCTGCGTGATATTGCTGCCCGATATCACCACCTCGTCCAGCGCTACCGACTGTTCTTTCAAGATGATATTCCCCATCTCTACAGTGCCTTGGGGGTTCTTGATGACAATCTGCTCGTCGATATAACCGATGTAGGAGAATTTCAGCAGGAAATCTGAACCGGTGGCGGTTTTCAGAATGAATTTACCTTTTCCATTCGTAGTGCTTCCCGTAACGAATGAAGAGTCGGGTAAGGAAATCAGGGCTACATTGACAAATTCCACCGGCCGGTTCTGCTCGTCTATTACCGTACCGTTCACTTTCACTGTTTGCGCCGCTGCGGCAAAGCTACCCAATAGGTATATGATAGCTATAACAAGAATCTTTTTCATAAATGTCGGCGTTTAGAGTTTGTCTTTTAAAGCTGACTCGATGATTGCCTTTATCTCTTCTGACGAAAGAGATTCTTTATTGGTCCACTCCTTGTCTCTCTCCTCCGAGATATCCAATACGGAATCGCAATGTTCCGACATCAACAGAAAGAGCATTTTCTCTGAAATTTCGCCCGACGCGTTTATTACCTCATAGTGCACTTCGGCATACTTGCAAAATTTGCCGTCTACGTTACGACCGCACTTACGCTCCAGGTATCCGTAACGGAATTTCTCACCTTCACCTAACTGCGACTTAACATATTCCTTAGTTGCCGACTTTATTTTATACTGGTCGCTTCCGGGGAAGTAACATGAAGTAAGAGATACAAGTGCAAAACACGCTACGATTGTCATTGTTCTGAATGTACTTTTCATAAGACTTTTTGTTTTTTGATTTGATGCAAAGTTAAGGCGAAAAGTCGCTTAACTCCTACTAAATCGCACTATTAAAAGTCTTAACACTCAATACTTAAAGTTCTGATTATCAACAACAATATATTATAAAAGTCTTAATCCGACTTCTTCCGGTCTAAATGACTCTTATGCACTCCACAATATCCTGCTTTTCGCCTGCATTTATCTTCTTTCGGATGGAAGTTTTACGCACGTAGATGGTCGCACTTGTCTGTTGGGTCACCACTCCGATTTCTTTGGTGGAGAAACCTGCACAGAGCAAGCAGCATATCTGCACTTCCTTATCGGATAAGAGTTGTCCGAATCTTTCCACCATGCGGGAGTAGAATCCGTCGTATAGTCTATCGATTACCGGATAAAGGTCCGCCCAGGCAAGCAGTCCTTCCACCGGAATCTCCTTATTGCTGATGCCCGAGATAAGTTTCAGCAATGCCTGGTTCTGTGAGGTAGGTGTATTGGCAACAAGCCGTATGATACCCAGCTGCTGCAGAAGCAACTTCTTGAAGAAAGCGTCGCTATTCTCCTCTTGGTTATCCGATGCCTTCTGGGCATCTTCCAGTAGACGGGTCAGTGTATCAATACGTTCTTCGGCTTCGGCAAGGCGTTTCCTTCTGTTGCGGATATAGAAACTCAAGGACAGCAGCACCCCGACAAGCAGAACGGCAACCAGTACAGAATACATCCGCGTCTTTTGCCGCTTGATTATCAGCTCGTAGTTCAACCGCTGAAGATTGTTCTTGGTCTCCAGCTGTTGCTCTATTACACTGTTCTGGTCCCTCATCTCAACTCTGACGGAGTCGGCAAACCTGCCGAAGGTGATAATATCCAAAGGTGTACCGGAAGTATAGTCCAGAACGGTTTTCAGCTGTACCAATGCACTGCGTACGGAGAAGCCTTCGGCTTTATCTCCTCCGTGATTCTGTTCATTGGCCCATGCCTGGTTCCAGTAGTAACGGGCAGAATCAAGCTGATGAAGGTTGAGAAAGTTTTCGGCAAAGGTAATTTGCAGCATCACATGGTTACCCACTGCCGGCATCAGACGTTTGACACGGCGCAGGAGGTCATTGGATTTGACGTATTCGCGGTTATTGGCAAGCGCTGTGGCATAGTTCCTCATATAGTGACAAGCCGAAGCCGTATCGGCTGCCGCCAATGCCATATCGATGCTCCGTTCAAAATAATCAGAAGAAGAAGGATGGTTAATCAACGCCATATTAAGTCCTAAGTTATAGAATACGGAACTACGTTCTCGGACAGACAGTTTATCAGCGTATTGCAATATCTTTTCCATCAGCTCTATCACCTGGGAGTGATCATTTCTCTGATAAGCCACCTCTGCCTTTCCCCGATAAAAAAGAAGAAGCCAGAAGGTGTCTTTCCGGGCTATGGCATAGTCCAAGCCATTCTCAATCGCTTCATCCATGCGCTCCTCCTGCTTCATCCATTTATAATAAGAGGCTTCAAGCAGGTAACTATCCAACATACGGGAAGAGTCTTTCTGCTCACGATAGTAGTGTATCGCGCCGGGAAGCAGCGAATCTTCCACCAATGACATACCCATACGGTAGCGGGCCTGCGCACAGTTCCAAACGAACTTCATCCATTCCGCTTCTGAAAATCCAACATCCTTCTCTATGGAATTAAGCAACTTTAGCGCACTGTCCGGACGGTTCTGTAACAAAGAATCGGTCCGCGCCAAAAGTATTTTGTGGCCATTATGGTCATTACAGCCAACGAAGCACATAATGCCTAAAAGCATTATACAGATATATAGTATGTTTCTCATGGTCTCCATTATATATTTGGAGCGAGTAAAGTTGAGAAAAAAAACAGTAGATTCCAAACTATATATACTGTAAATAATAACTCGCAGGCAAAACAATAAAGGGACGCTGCATCACGCAGCGTCCCTTCTATTTTAGTTAGTTTTTATAAGATTTTGAGAGAATTGAAACTTCACAGCCTCAAGTTGTTTTAATAAAGCACACTAACTATTATGTTTAAAGCAAATGAAAATGTTATTTTAAAAGCAAATGAAAATATCTATTCCTTGATTTCCAGTTCCTTGTCCACCCGGCGCAGGCTGTCCATTACCTGCTTCTCATGAGACACGACCACATCTCCCGAGAGAGCTACCGACGGTGCGGAAATCTGTTTACCGATAGTATCGGCTGCGGCCACCTCCTCTACATCCGAGAAAAATGAATGTTGCATCACATTCCCCATCGAAAGGACCACTGCTACTACTGCGGCGGCTTTGAACAGCGGCATGAAGCGTGCAGTCAATGTCAGGCGCTTTGCCTTGACCACCGGAACTTCCACTTCGGCAAGCACCCGGGCATCAAAATCCTCACCCAGATGCACTTCCTGCTGAAGCTGCTGATATACGAACAAATCCTTGTAGCGAAGCAAGTGCTTGGGCACATCGCTTCCGCTAAAGAAAGCACGCAATTCAGCCTCCTCTTCCAAAGAAGTTTCGCACTGCCAGTAGCGTTCCAAGAGTTGTTCTATATATTTAGAGTCCATAACCTTCTATATCAATAAACGTTTGTTTCACTTTTTGCCGCGCCCTGAAGAGGTTCACTTTTACCTGCTCCTCGGTCAAGTTCAGGACTGCTGCTATTTCTTTATAGCTCTTACCTTCCACATCCCTAAGCAGCATAATCAACCGTTGTTTTTCGGGAAGCTTGTTCATCAGCCGGTGTATCAACGTCATTCGTTCCTTGTTCACCAGCTTTTCGTAAGGGCTCGATGCATCGGAGGCCTGCTCCATTTCAAGGGTCAACTCCACGGTGCGGGAGTCTTTTCGCTCGCTACGGTCTATTGCCAAATTCCTTGCCACTGTCAAGCAATAGGCCTCGATAGAACCAAACTGCGACCACTCGTCACGCTTGTTCCAAACCCTTATCAGCGTTTCCTGCACAACATCCTCTGCCTCTGCCCTATCGAACGTAATTCTTAGGGCTAACCGAAAGAGCTTATCCTTCAGCGGGAGAATGTCATTGCGAAAGCTGAGTTCTTGCATCTCTAATAAATTGACGGTTAAGTATTCAGAAAGTTACAGCCTATTGCCGTTTTTTTTGAATTATTTTCTAATACGGGTTCCACCGTTCCCGTTGATGGCTGATGCTAAAGTGATTACGACTTCGGATACACCGGCATCCAACGCCTCGAAAGAGTTCTCCAATTTTGGAATCATGCCACCTTGAATCACACCATCTGCCACATATTGCTTGAATTCCTCCGGCGTTATCTGTGGAATCACGCTATCATCGTCGTTCTCGTCACGCAGCACCCCCTTCTTCTCAAAGCAGAATACCAAAGTAACGTCGAACAAGCCCGCCAAAGCCTTGGCAGTCTCTCCGGCAATAGTGTCGGCATTCGTATTCAGCATGTGCCCGTCTCCATCGTGTGTCAACGGAGCCATCACGGGAACCACACCCTTATGAATGAGGTCTGCCAAGAAAGCATCATTCACCTGCTTCACATCGCCCACAAACCCATAATCCACCTCCTTCACGGGACGCTTTACCGAACGGATTACATCCATATCGGCTCCCGTCAAGCCCAGTGCATTGACACCATGCGCCTGCAAGCCGGCAACGATATTCTTATTCACCAGTCCGCCATACACCATGGTCACCACCTTCAGCGTTTCGGCATCAGTGATGCGGCGGCCATTCACCATTTTACTTTCAATACCCAGTTGGGCAGCGAGCTTCGTGGCCGAGCGTCCGCCTCCGTGTACCAAGACCTTGTAGCCTTCGATGGCTGCAAAGTCATCCAATAACTTATAGAGGGTGGCTTCCTCTTCTACAATCTTGCCACCCACCTTTATTACAGTCAGTTTCTCCATTTTATTCCAAATAAGTATATCCGTACAGTCCGGAACGGTAATTAGACAAGAATTCCTTCCCTTCTTCCACAGAGATACGCCCTTCCTTGACGGACTGCGTCACCCAAGTTTCCAGCGTACGTACCAGTTTTTTAGGATTATATTGCACGTAGTCCAACACCTCAGCCACCGTCTCGCCGTCAATCAGTTGGTCGATGGTGTAGCCTTTGGAATTGACAGACACATGCACGGCATTCGTATCACCAAACAGATTGTGCATATCTCCCAGAATCTCTTGATAAGCTCCGACCAGAAAAACCGCCAGATAGTAGTGTTCCTTGTCGCGCAACGAGTGCAACGGCAGGGTGGTCGTATCGGCACGCGAGCTGACGAAATTGGCAATCTTGCCGTCCGAGTCGCAAGTCATATCCTGCAAGGTAGCCTCGCGGTCGGGTCTTTCATCCAGCCGTTGTATGGGCATGATGGGGAACATCTGGTCGATGGCCCAGGAATCGGGCAATGACTGGAACAGCGAGAAGTTACAGAAATACTTGTCGGCAAGCAGCTTGCTCAACTTGCGGAATTCCTCGGGGCAGTGCTTCATGCCGCTGGCAATGGAGTTGATTTCGCGGCAGATACTCCAGTAGAGTTTCTCTATTTGTGCACGCGTATTCAGGTCGACGATGCCATGGCTGAAAAGGTCGAGTGCCTCTTCGCGTATCTGCTGCGCATCGTGCCAAGGTTCCAGCATACTGCGCTGGCTCAGATTATCCCAGATGTCATACAGTTCCTTCACCAGTTCGTGAGCATCCTCTCCCGGTTCCCAGTCGTCGTCCATTTCGG
The DNA here is from genome assembly GCF_003602795.1 of Bacteroides sp. AF34-31BH. NCBI lineage: Bacteria > Pseudomonadati > Bacteroidota > Bacteroidia > Bacteroidales > Bacteroidaceae > Bacteroides > Bacteroides sp. AF34-31BH. Next base: position 117,973 of record NZ_QTLV01000005.1, on the reverse strand, counting down.
GCAGGGAAGCCGTTTCCAGCACTTCGAAGATAAGCACGGAGTGATGGGCAGTCAGGCTGCGTCCCGTTTCGGTAATGATATTGGGATGAGGGAACCCGTGTTTGTCGGCAACATCGACGAAAGTCGACACCACATCGTTGACATATTCCTGGATGGAATAGTTGACGGAGCTTTCGCTACTTGAAGAGCGTGTACCGTCATAATCAACTCCCATACCGCCACCGGTATCCACGAATTCGATGTTGAAGCCCATCTTGTTCAGCTGCACAAAGAATTGCGAAGCTTCACGCAAAGCATTCTTGATGCGGCGTATCTTGGTTATCTGACTGCCGATATGGAAATGTATCAGCTTCAGACAGTCCTTCATATCTTTTTTCTCCAAGAAGTCCAGCGCTTCGAGCAGTTCACTGGATGTCAGTCCGAACTTGCTGGCATCTCCTCCGCTTTCTTCCCATTTGCCACTTCCACTGGAAGCCAATTTAATGCGAATGCCGATATTAGGTTTCACCTTCAATTGCTTCGCCATCTTGGCAATAAGATTCAACTCATTAAGTTTCTCTACAACAAGAAAAATGCGTTTGCCCATTTTCTGTGCCAACAGTGCCAGTTCAATGAAGCTCTCGTCCTTATATCCGTTACAAACCACGAGGGAACCCGGGTCTGTATTGACCCCTATCACAGCATGCAACTCCGGCTTTGAACCCGCTTCCAGCCCCAGATTGAACTTCTTCCCATGGTTAATCATCTCTTCTACCACGGGACGCATCTGATTCACTTTAATGGGATAGATAATAAAGTTCTCTCCTTTATACCCGTACTCGTCGGCTGCCTGTCTGAAGCAGCAGGACACCTTCTCGATGCGGTTGTCCAGAATATCGGGAAAACGCACCAAGACCGGAGCCGCTACATCGCGCAACTGCAACTCGTCCACCAACTCTTTTAAATCGACGGCAACTCCATCCTTACGCGGTGTCACCACAACATGACCTTTGTCATTGATACCAAAGTACGAAGTGCCCCAACCAGTTACGTTGTACAGCTCTTCTGAATCTTCAATACGCCATTTTCTCATCAGTACATTTACTATTAGACTATTTACAATTTACTATTTTCCCACTATAGTGTGTCTTATTAAAGGGGGCGACAAAAATACACATAAATCTAATATATCCAGCTCCTCGGACTGAAAAATACACATTTACAAGGGATTAAAGTCCTAAAAGTTGGCGTAACCGTTGCACGGATTCGCTAATCTGGCTACGGCTTTCCAGATAACCGGCATCAAAACGATAACGGGCCTGCGAGTAGAAAGGCGCACGCTTGGCCAGCGCCTCCACAATGAAGGTGCGCAAATCCTCGTCCGTCTTGCCTTGCAGGATGGGGCGCTGCTGCTTCGCCACCCGGAGCCGGCGGAACAGAATATCGGGGTGTACATCCAGGAACACCGTCTGCCCGCAACCGTTCATGTACTCCATATTGTCAAAAAAACAAGGAGTACCACCGCCGGTAGAGACCACGACATCCTCAAATTCCCCTACTTCATGCAGCATGTTCCGCTCCAATTCACGAAAAGAGGCTTCTCCCCGCTCGGTGAACAATTCACGGATTGATTTGTGAAAACGTTCTTCGATGTACCAGTCCAAATCAATGAACGGCACATTCATTTCGCGGGCAAAAGCCTTTCCTAAAGTAGTTTTACCGGCTCCCATGTAGCCGGTCAAGAAAATACGTATCATATCTGCTACGAGTTACAGGTTTCCTGCAAAGGTAGCAATTCCAAGCTGAAAACGCCTCTGTATCAGAGAAAAATTTTGATACGCTTGCTTAAATCTTCGAATTCCTTTTCTCCCGGTTCACCGGTGGGTGTACCGAAGGGCATCTGTGCAATCATCATCCAGTCGTCGGGCAGGTTCCAGGTGCGACGTACCTCGTCGTCAATCAAGGGGTTATAGTGTTGCAGGGAGGCGCCCAACCCCATATCTTCCAGCATAGTCCAGATGGCAAACTGGTGCATAGCGGAGGTATGCTGTGACCAAGTGAGGAAATTATCCTTATAGGAAGGGAATGCTTCCTGCAGCTTCTTGACTACAGAAGTGTCTTCAAAATAGAGCACAGTACCGTGTCCGCTAGCAAAACAGCCGTCAATCTTGGCTTCCGTCTTGGCAAAAGCCTCGGCAGAGATGCGTGCTTTCAGGGTTTCCTTCACAATGTTCCACAATTTCTTATGTTCGTCGCCCAGCAGCAATACAATTCTTGTAGACTGTGAATTGAAAGCTGACGGCACATTCTTTACGGCTTCACGAATAATGTGTACTATTTCTTCATCCAGCACCGACGAATCGCTGCCGATAGAGTAATAACTACGGCGATGCGCCATGGCTTCTGCAAATGTTCTCTTCATTTTTTGTCCTTTCTTTTTTTATTGAGTTTTCTCTTATTTATTTTATATCCGCCATACAAAGAAACAAATAAAAGAGTTAAGTTGTTCGGATTTTCTTTTTTACCTTTGTCCGCAGTTATGAAGAAAGAAAAATATTACGTCGTATGGGCGGGAGTCAGCCCGGGTATCTACACTTCCTGGACAGACTGCCAACTACAGACCAAAGGCTACGAAGGAGCAAAATACAAGTCGTTCGAATCACGCGAGGAAGCGGAAAAAGCCTTTGCCTCTTCGCCGTACACGTACATCAAGCGGTCGGCTCCCTCTCCTGCCAAGACTATTCCCGGCGCCGACGCTCCCCTTCCCACCGCCGTCGCGGAAAACAGCCTTGCCGTAGACGCCGCCTGCAGCGGAAATCCCGGTGCCATGGAGTACCGGGGAGTACACGTCGCCAGCCGTCAGGAAATCTTTCACTTCGGGCCGATGTATGGAACCAACAATATCGGCGAATTCCTCGCCATTGTCCACGGACTTGCCTTGTTGAAACAGAAAGGTTTCGACATGCCCATCTACAGTGACAGCGTGAACGCCATCAACTGGATAAAACAGAAAAAATGCAAGACCAAACTGCCGCGCGACGCCAAGACCGAAGAGCTTTTCCACCTAATAGAACGTGCGGAGAAGTGGTTGCGCGAAAACACCTACACCACCCGCATCCTAAAATGGGAGACAAAGCAATGGGGGGAAATTCCGGCCGACTTCGGAAGGAAGTAAAAAAACGCGGGCACCCCGGATTCTTCATCCGGTTGTGCCCGCGTCAAGAAAATGATGCGGCCGAGCTTATGAATGAATAGCCGCCATCATGTTTTATTTGCTATACGATGCCTTCACGAAAGGAGCATCAAGCAAGTAGTCAAGACTCTGCTTCACACTCTCTTCTACGGGGCAGCTGTATTTCTCAATCTCAGCTACGATGTGGCGCACGCCAGCAGTATCCGTATTCTTGAAGATAGCATCATAACCTACCATACCACTCTGCCCAATCTCGCGGTGATCCTTGATATGGAGCATGGTGAAACGTCCGGGATACTTGTTGAAGTAATCCACCGGGCTGTTCTGGCCGCGCACTACCCAGTAAACGTCCATCTGGAAGAATACATATTCGGGATTGGTGTGTTGCAGCATGTAGTCCAGCATCAGCTCCTTGTCTTCCACTTTCTGGAATTCATGGGCATGATTGTGGTAACCGTATTTCAAACCGGCAGCCTGGCAGCGCTTGCCCACTTCATTGTAATAGTCGCAGTAGGTCTGCAAGTCTTTCAATGTCTTGGGAACGGAGAGATACGGAGTCACGATATACTCCATACCGGCCTCCTTATGGGCAGCAATGCACTGATCCCACCATTTCAAGGCTTCCGTAAAGTCGCCCGAAGCCAGTTCCTCGTCCGACAACCCGTGGGTAGTGTGCGAAGAAAGCACGGTCATACCGCTCTTTTCCACCATCTGTTTGAACTCCTGGGGAGTCTTGCCGTAGAACTTACCGTCATTGTAGTTGGCGGCCTCCACACTGGTATAGCCCATATCAGCCAAATCCTTCAGAATCTGGTCGAGGTTACTGCCGTCCTTCACCAAGTCTCTTACAGAGTAGAGCTGGATGGCTACTTCCTTTTTCGTCGTTTCCGGCGCCGTTTCCGTGCTGTGGCTGCTGCAGCTTGTGGCCATCATGGATAAGCACAGTGCTGACAAAATCATCATATGTTTGATTCTCATAGTACTATCTTTTTAGAAGGAATTAGTCGAGAACCTTTACACGGATGTTGCGGTACCAAACATCGTCGCCATGATCCTGCACACCGATAAAGCCTTCGTGGTTTTCGCCGCCACAGTTGTTCAACAGTTCGAAAGCCAAGGGCCACTTCTCTTCGCTGAACTTGCTTGCCTGCAACATTTCAGTCCATTGCTTAGTCCACAAGTGATATTCCAGTACGTTTTCATCGTTCTGTCCGTGAACTACAGTACCTTTGTATACCATAATCTTTGCCTTGTTCCATTCGCCGAAAGGTTTGGCGTTCTGCGGAACAGCCGGTATCATGTCGTACAAGGAAGCAGCCTGACGGTTGTTGTCCTTACCCAGTTTGGCATCCGGATGATTGGCGTTATCCAGCACCTGGAACTCGGGAGCAGAGATATAGATGGGTTCCAACACTTCGTTGCCGTCCTTGTCCTTTGAAGTAACTTCCTGAGCCAGATAGAAGATACCGGAGTTACCACCTTTGGAAATCTTCCATTCCAGTTCCAGCTCAAAGTTCTTGAACTTATGGGCGAAAATCAAGTCACCGCCCTCACCGGTCTGTCCTTCGCCGGTACCGGTTCCACAGAATTTGAGGCAACCATCCTCAATAATCCATCTGGAAGGCACTTTGTCCTTACCGTATCCACGCCATCCGTCCAAGCTCTTTCCATCAAAGATAGTGATATAACCGTCCGCATCAATCGGCAGGTTCAAGCTGTCCGTTTCAGGCGCTTTCAGAGACTTGGAATAAGACACCGCAGTAGTAGTAGGAGCCGCTGCTTCCTCCGTAGCGTTCGATTTTTTTGCACCGCCGCCACAAGAAGCGAGTATACCGCCAATAAGGCAGCAAGCCAAAGGATAATATATTTTCTTCATAATCTGAAAAATTAAATAATTAGTATTCGTTTATGAGCACCGGAAACCAGGTTCCGGTGCTCTTTTTAATGTTTATCTGGGCATATCGGGCAACTTCCAGCCTTCACGGTAGTTATGCTTGATGAGCTCTTCTGCAAAAGCCTTGGCATTTACCGGATCTGTCCATGTCTTGTCGAAGCTCGGATGGCCGTTGTGTATCTTGAAGCCGTCCTTGATGACTGTACGCAATGTCTCGTCGTCGCCGATATTGGTGAAGCGCATGTTGGCTCCGTCCCATTCCAGTGTCTTGTTCAGGCCCTGCAGACGGATGGCCAATACACCCATTGCCACCATTTCATTCATCGGTCCTGCTTCGGAGAAATCAGACTTAGGCATTACGCGACTGGAAGGACTTTCCTTACAAGCACGTACCCAGTCCATCTCATGACCGCCATTCATAGCCTTCGGCACACGGCGGCAAACCTTCGGTGCATTGGGCACGCGGCCAGAAAGTAACCACGGGTTCTGTCCGTAGCAACCGCAAATCAGCGTATCCTTCGTTCCGTGGAAGATAGTCAGACCGCCACCGCTCTGCATCAGTTGCTTTCCTTCGGGGAAGCCTTTCGGACGGTCGGGCATCATGCCACCATCATACCAGTGAACTTCCACTTCGGGCATAGCCACCTTCGGCATATTCTCACGTGCGGGGAAAGTCAGCTTCACATGCTGTGCTTGCGGAGCGCAGGCATTGAGCAACAATGTAGATGAACCTTCTACCTTGGTAGGATACAGCAACTTCAAAGCTCTGAACGGCTGGTGCAGGATGTGGCAAGCCATATCGCCCAAAGCACCCGTACCATAATCCCACCATCCGCGCCAGTTCCAGGGATGATAGATTTCGTTATATGGATTCATCTTGGCAGGACCGGTAAACAAATCCCAGTTCAAGGTTTTGGGAATGCGGTCTTCCTTTTCAGGAACATTCAATCCTTGCGGCCAGATGGGACGGTCGGTAGCACATTCCACCTTCGTCACGTCACCGATTTCGCCGTTCCATATCCACTCGCATACCAGGTCGGTACCCTCGTCCGAGGAACCCTGATTACCCATCTGGGTAACTACTCCCGTAGAAGCAGCCAGGCGGGTAAGCAGACGGGACTCGTATACAGAGTGCGTCAACGGCTTCTGGCAATATACGTGTTTGCCCATCGTCATGGCATCAGCAGTGATGATGGCATGTGTATGGTCGGCAGTAGCGATGATAACGGCATCGATGTCCTTGCCCATCTCATCGTACATCTTACGATAGTCCCAATACTTCTTCGCATTGGGAAGCTCATCGAACACACCTTTCGCGTAGCGCCAGTCTACGTCACAAAGCGCCACGATATTTTCCGTAGCCTTCACATGATTGATGTTGGTGTGTCCCATACCGCCGATACCTACGGCAGCAATGTTCAAACGGTCACTGGGAGGCACGTGTCCGTGGCTCTTACCCAAAATGCTGCTTGGAGCAATGGTAAGACCCGCCAAAGCTAAACCTCCGGTCTTAAGAAATTCTCTTCTTGTAAATTTCGACATGGTTCTTTAGATTTTAAAATCGGTTAATATAATGAGTTTTAAAACAATCCTTAATTACAGTAGGCATCAGACTACCGTCTTCTTCGGACGGAGCAGTCCGTAACCTTCTTTCATATGCCTCCGGCGCTCCCTGATTTCCTCCAGCGTCTGCAAGTCGCCTATGCCGGGCAGGTCGTGGCGGCGCGCATCCTCCAGGAAGGTCCATCCGTATTGGGAAGCAATGGCCGAGTCTCGCATCTGCGGCAATCTCGGATCGCGTTTCCCGCTCTCGATGGAGTCGGCCATAATATTGCATAGCTTATCCAGGTTCTTCCCGCCAAACGGCTTCTCCAGGCGAAGCGTACGGTTCACGCCATGAAGCTCCACTACGGCAGTCCGGAAATCATGCGTCATGCGCACGATACCTTTTGTACCGATAATGTCCGTATATGCATTATGAGTCTGGTTTCTGGAGAGTTGTCCGTAGACGAAGCCTTGTGTGACATCGAAGGCGATGCCGTTCTCGAACGTACCGTGGCACTGTACCCACCAAGGGTCCTTGTAGTCCCACATCCGCATGCCTTGGGCATGCCAGGTCTTGTATTCACTGTCGGCATACCAGCGGGCAATGTCTATGTAGTGCATGCCGCAGTCGTGGTAGGCGGGACCCTCATATTCGTGTCCCTCGCCCGGCGCCAATCCCGGAGTCATGTGGCAGATGCGCAAGATAGCCAGTTCGCCAATCTCGCCTTCATCGATAAACTGCTTCATAGCCTGGTGATACCAGGAGTTCCGCAGATAAAGGTTGACAGCGGCAATGCGATCATACTTTTCAATCAGGTCCACAATTTCCCATTCCTTATCAATGGTATCGGCAATGGGTTTCTCCGTCAGGATATGCTTATTGCTCCGGACAGCTTTCTCTATTTGTTCTTTTCTGGAATTTGCCAATGCAAAAAGACCAACAGCTTCTACACTCTGGTCATCAAAGATTTCTTGTTCATCGGATATGATTCTGGATGAAGGGGAAAGGTTTCTTGCCAATTCTCGGGAGGCCGGATCGGTATCGCAGATATATGCGATGTCCCATCGACCGCTTTTCTGCATTTCCTCCCAATACATTTGCCCCATTCTGCCGAACCCTATCAAACCAACTTTTATTTTCATGGTAGGCGAATATTAAATATTTACAGTTATAGTATTATCGGGGTCGATTGAATTACATGATTAAGAGTACTTGGACTGATAGTCATAGTAGCTGTCGTCGTAGACGTTGGATATAATTTTTTCATGATATTTGCAATGTTTATGTATGTGTTCTTTGCAAAAATAGGATAATTAGTGATAGAATGGAAGCAAGCAGATATTAAAAAAGCGTAAAAGGTAAAAGAACACTCTTTATTCATCATCGCCTAACAGCCGTGAAACACTCTGCCGGCAGCCGTCAACACCCACCTGCATCATAGATTCTGCGTAAGAAATATAGAAGAGAAAGAAGAATTAATAGGCTGTTTGCAGGAAATTAACTTCCTATTTAGTCATAACAGCCTAGCACAAGCGGGTGGAAGCAAAGTACGCAGAATTTTATTTCTATGAGAGAGACTGCATATCATTCAGTCTCTTATAATAGCCGTTCTTCTCGAGAAGTTCCTCGTGCTTACCACGTTCCACGATTTCACCTTCATAGAGTACACAAATCTCATCCGCATTCTTGATGGTGGAAAGGCGGTGGGCGATGGCAATCGTGGTACGGGTCTTCATTAGCCGTTCCAGAGCCTCCTGCACCAGTCGTTCGCTTTCGGTATCGAGTGCTGAAGTGGCCTCATCGAGTATCAAGATAGGCGGATTCTTCAAGATGGCACGGGCAATACTGATACGCTGGCGCTGTCCGCCGGAAAGCTTGCCGCCACGGTCGCCAATGTTGGTCTGATAACCGAGTTCGGTCTCCATGATGAAGTCGTGGGCATTGGCAATCTTTGCCGCTTCGACCACCTGCTCCATAGTTGCATTTTCCACACCGAAGGCAATGTTGTTGAAGAAGGTGTCATTGAACAGAATGGCCTCTTGGTTCACGTTTCCTATCAACGCACGCAGGTCGTGGATGCGAAAATTCTTAATATTCACACCGTCAATTGTAATCTCACCTAACTGCACATCGTGATAGCGCGGCAGCAAATCCACCAATGTCGACTTGCCGGAACCGGACTGGCCGACAAGTGCAATGGTCTGTCCTTTGGGCACCATCAGATTGACGTGCTTCAACACTTCGCGCTTGCCGTCGTAACTGAAGGAGAGGTCCTTAAATTCAATCCGGTCATTCATCCCGTGCAGCGGCAACGGGTTTACCGGTTCCTTAATGGGATTCTCGGCTTTCAGTATTTTGTCCACACGTTCCATGGATGCCAGACCCTTTGGAATGTTGTATCCTGCCTTTGCAAAGTCTTTCAACGGATTGATGATACTGTACAGAATCACCATATAGAAGATGAACGTTGATGCTTCCATGGAAGTGCCGTCGCCCAGAATAAGCAGACCACCGAACCACAGTACCAATACAATGAGCAGCGTACCGAGGAATTCACTCATCGGATGTGCCAACGACTGACGGATGGCTACCTTGTTGGTGGCATCACGCAGCTCGTCGCTGCATTGCTTAAAACGGTCCACCATCTTGTCTTCTGCTATAAAAGCCTTGATTATACGCAGTCCGCCAAGCGTCTCTTCCAATTGCGACATGGTATCACTCCATTTTCCTTGGGCTTCCAACGACTTACGCTTCAGTTTCTTGCCGACTTTTCCCATCAGCCAGCCCATACCCGGCAATACCAGGACAGTAAACAGAGTCAGCTGCCAGCTGGTTACAATCAGAGTGGAAAAATAAAGCAGAATCAAGATCGGATTCTTGAGCAGCATATCCAGTGAACTGGTAATGGAGTTCTCAATTTCGCCTACGTCACCGCTCATACGTGCAATGATGTCCCCTTTCCTTTCTTCAGAGAAAAAGCCGAGCGGCAAGTGCATCACTTTGGAATAGACCATCACGCGGATATCGCGTACCACTCCCGTACGAAGGGGAATCATAATGGCAGAAGAGCCGAAATAGCAGGAGGTCTTCAGCATGGTCATGAAAGCAAGGAAGAGCCCCATGAACAGCAATGTCATCTGTGGCCCGTGTGTCTCAATCATCTGAGTGACGTAATAATAGAAATTGTTCACCGCCACTTCCTTCAAGCTACCGCTTCCCCACTCCATGAAGTGATACACTTGGGTGTTCTCCCCTGTCTTGAAAAGGATATTGAGAATAGGAATGAGCAGTGTGAATGAAAAGACATTGAATATAGCGGACAGCACATTGAGCACGATTGCCCAACCGATATATCTCTTGTAAGGCGACACAAAGCGCCGCATCAGTTGTAGGAATTCCTTCATTGCTTGTAGTTAAGTGAATTATGAGGTCGCAAAGATACAAGAAAACGAGGGAATGGAAAAGGGTTTCAGGTTATTTCTGCCTAAATGCCCACATTCTCTACTTTCTTTTGTGTCCTTGCATACTTCTCCAGCACCATGTACACTCATACATTGTCATCTTAATAATAGCCGGCTCATTTATTTTCCATCTTTACTCCTAACTTCCACACAATTTTCTTCAAACTTCAATATGCCCAAGCAATTATATGAGTAAATAATGAAAAAGATGTACCTTTGCACCCGACTTAACTGAGAACTTTGTTCACCACATGAGAAAAGCTATTATCACAACCCTATCTGTCCTAATCGTACTTCTGTCCATTGCTTGCAATACCCGAGTGAACTATAATAAGTACCTGATTGCAATTGACTCGCTCATCGTTCAGCAACCGGACACTGCCCTATCTATGCTCGAAGCATTCCCGACAAACAGCCTGCAGACCCAAGCTGACAGTGCTTATTATGGCCTATTAATGACAGAAGCAAGAGATAAGAACTACATTATCCAAACCAATGATTCCCTGATACAATCGGCCCTGACCTACTACAACGGCACAAACGACATAGAAAAGCGGGCAAGGGCCCATTACTATTCCGGCTGCGTCTACCGGGATTCACGAAAGAAAAAAGAAGCCATGACCCAGTACCTTATAGCTCAACCTTTGGCTGAAGAAGCAGGAGAGAAACGTCTGTTAAGTCTTATCTACCTGAATATAGGTTATCTATACTATTCACAAAACCTAAATACACAAGCCGATTCCAGCTATCAATTGGCACAACAAATAGGTATTCAGCTAAAGGACTCTGTTCTTCAAGCAGAAGTTCTGTCACGACGAGGACTCATCCGAATGGAAAAAGGAGAGGAATTCTATCCCGAAGCCGAAAAAATGATGTTGAAGGCACTCGCTATCGTCCAAAAACAGTCCAACATACAATTAAAAGAAAATGTGTTCTCCTCACTATGCCAACTATACAACTGGATGGAAAACGGAGAGAAAGCTATAGAATTCGCCAAACAGAATCTTGGCGTACAGAAAGACCGCACAACATGCTACAAAGCTTTCGAACTACTTGGAAGCGCATATTACCTAATATTGCAATATGATTCTGCCCGCTACTACCTACAAAAATCCCTTTTCACAACAGACTATGCCACCAAAGCCGGGGCTTACATGTATCTAGCAGACATAGCCAAAGAGCAAGGAGACTTAGCTACTTCCTTAGAGATGGAACGTAACTACTCTGCCTATTTGGACAGCATGCAGAAGTCCAGACAGCCCGATGCCATTGTCTGCGCAGAACAAGGGATGCCAAGCAACAAGCAAAACATAATCAGCAAACACACCCATTACTCTATCATAAGTATATCAATAATCACATTAACCCTCATTGTAGCTGTAATCATCCTATCCTATAAGAAAAGAAAGCAAAAGCCCAATAACCGAACCGAGAAAGAAATGCTGTATAAGGCAGGACTTGTTCTGTTCGAACAATCTGAGGTATACAACAAGATGACTCTAATCATCCGCTCTCATAAAGAAAAGGCAGAATCAGAAATAATGCATCAAGGTGACTGGCTACAACTAATTGCAGAAACCAACAAATGTTGGAATAATATTGCCCGGGAACTACAATCAAAATATCACCTGACAGAAGACGAAATCTACTTATGTTGTCTGTACCTGACAAACCTCCCGATAAGCCACTTTTGCCATATATTGAGCTGCGAACGGGATACTATTTACAAAAAGGCAGACCGCATATTAGAAAACAAAATGGGATTTGCACACAAAGAGATATCTCTTAAGGAAGCTTTAAAAAGGAATCTCTAATCATCTTGCCAATCATAACAATCATTAGCAAGTACAACAATTATACAATATTATACGCCATTATACACCGAAATTATACAATATTATACACTTATCCTGCCGTATTAAGCCGACCTTTGTGCCATCAATAATCAAAAAAAATGTATAATGATGAAGAAACTATTGTCTATCTTAATTGTGGCATTCTTTTTAAGCAATATTGTGACATACGCACAAAAAGAGAACAATCCTTTTACAGAAATCGCCCTAATCCAAGCAAAAAGAAAAAATCCGACTAGTAAAGGAGATACCCCTATATCTCGTAGTATCATCCAAACTGCCAATGCCTACTTATATAATAATACAGTATGCATCGACTTCAACGAGACATTGCCCACTGCCACCATCACCCTCATCAACGAATCGACCGGTGAAAACGTCTATTCAGAAACATACGATGCTCCAACAAATATCAGCATCAACCTAGATGAAGAATCATGCGGCAACTACTCCATTCAAATAGAGTCCGATGAAGCATTCCTATATGGCAGCTTCACGCTATAGAAACATCCAACTGACAAGGAAGTGACATATATCACCAATTTATAAAACGAACCGATTGAAAGGACTAAATACGCGTTAAACCAGTCCTTTCAAAAGGCAAACTAAATTAATTTCCAAAATTATGAAGAAAAAACATTTTCTTTTTATTCCCATCATTACAACGGGAATATTCGCCATTAGCTGCACCAACACTTTTGACGAGCAGTTTGTTCAAGAAGACCAACAAATGCCAACAACGAAGTCAATGGGAGATGGTCAATATCAAGTATTAGGCTACGGTTATGATATAACCGGAGAATATCTTGCCAGACAATCCATAAAAAACGAAGTATTAGATATTGCAGGTTTCTATGCGAAAAATCCCCAATTATACAAAGTGGAATATGTAGGTGAAATCAAAGACAACTTTTATGCTGGAGAAGACTACATGAACTATGTAAAAGACATTATCAATAAAACGAATTTTAGTGGTTCGGTTGCTGCAAAAATCAATCCTAAAAAAGATGGGGCAACCAGCACAGACACCTCCAATAAGGAAGTACCCTATAGCCTTTCAGCAAATGTCTCTTTTGACAAAGAATCAAGCAATAAGACTTCCATTACGACCAAAGAGACCTACATTCGGGTCGACCAAATCAAGCAATTAGAACGCTACCAACTTTATGCAGACCCCACAGTCTTGGCCGACTACCTCACTCCATACTTTAAGAGCAGACTTTCTGCAGCCTCTCCTGATGCCATTATTGAAGAATTCGGAACACATATTCTTATCGACTTCAATGTAGGTGGACGCCTTTCTATATTCTACAAGTCAACTATCACCGACAATCTAAAAGTAGAGTCTAAAACCAAAATTGCCAAAGGAGGCATCACTGGTGCCATTAAAACGGTTAACCTCTCCTTCTCCGGAAGCTCTACTACAACCGAAGTAGAACAATACCAAAGGAGAAATAGTAACTGGTCATGCAACGTCAACATGTATGGCGGCCAGCACGATGGTCACACAGTCACAATAACATCCGACGGAGTAACCAACCACACATTCAATCTTAGCGGATGGCAGCAGTCTGTTGACAAAACGCATTGTGTATTGACAGAAATCAATTTCAATAAGACATACCCCATATACGAATTCATCAAAGACCCTATAAAAAAACAGCAAATTAAAGACGCTGCAGAAAAATACATCAAAAGCAAAATTCGTCCGATTATAGAGGTAAAACCAATGTTTCAAATAAAAAGTCCACACACAAAAGACAACTGGTGGGTTTTTTCACAAGATGACGTAAACTATATAAATCAAGTAAGCGGTGATTATTTAACTGACTTTTTAGGATTTGTATTAGTAGAACCTGCACCCAATACAAAACCAATGCATCGTCTGAAAAGCATACATACCAAAGACACGTGGTATGTTTTTAGCTACGCTGATGTTGAATATGCTAAAAAGAAATGGAATGAACAGTATTATGGAATAGATGGATATGTATATGCTGACGAGCAACCCAATACTGTACCATTGCATCATCTCAAGAGCACACACACAAAAGACACTTGGTACACCAACAGCTATGCGACCGTAGAGTATGCCAAAGCTAAATGGGGTGAACAATATTTCGGAATTGACGGATATATAATCAAACCCTGACCATTCTCCAAGACATAACAGAAACTCTATATTAACGTGAGTTCGATATGAATCAAAAGAGGTTTTGAACGAAGCTGATGGCTGTGATGGCTGATAGTACAGCTATATCGAACTCACGTTATATTATACTCTATTCATACTGTTTTCAGACCAAGCATCAAACAAGGCCCAAGGAAAGAGCAAACCACACCGGAGGAAATCATACGTTCATGCTCCTAACCGAGCTTTATGAATTGAGACCAAAAAGGGAGCATCTCAGGATGCGTCCAATTATGGCAGCCGAAAGGGAGCTGGCATCCATTTGCCCTATATGACCATGCCGGAATTTGCTCAATTGCAAATTTCATAGCCAATTTGTAAGAAGGACGTTTCAAATGAGATTCTTTATCATAAGTATTCAAAAGCAAAAAGACATCTTCAGGGAAAAAAGGATTACTGTCTGCCATGCACTTATCAATTATAGTTTTGTAATGCTCTGTAACTGCTATCATCTTACTTATTTTCCTTAAAGAAAAGCCACCATTACCAACATGAAACCAACAGTACTTCATTCTGCGCAGATTCTTAGGATAGAAAATACTCCAGAAGCAACGCTGGACAAACCAGACGGAACGGGAAGGAAACCTCCAATATTTTCTTTGGTGCGGCATCCACGGTGCACCAATATAATCATACCCCAGTGAAGCCCAAAAGAACAATTCGTCTTTAAATACATAAGCGTCCAACTGATAAACAAGCATATAAGTATAGCTTGAAAATGTTTTATAAAAAGTCACATCAAGCATTAAACGATTATAAGCTTCAATTCCCCGGAAACATCTGTCCGGGAAAGATACTACCTTAGGAAGTAAAAATTGAGATTGTATATTTGAGAGATCCAGATTCTCTGGTTTAATAATCACTATGGAGTAATCAGACAAAATATCCAAGCACTGTTTCAGCGACACCGCTTCCATCTCTGATAGAGCAGGTAAATAAATAGGCACTACTACTACAATATCTTTTTTATCCATACACTATAACTTTGAAGGGCACAAAAATACACAATATAAAAGATATAAAAATCATTTCAATCACAGAACTTCAAAACTTTCCTTTACCTTTGCATCGTATTACAATATATAGACAAGCATGGAGCAGCCCTTTATAGTATATGATTCACAAATTTTCGACCAGCAGAAATTCGGCGGTATTTCCCGCTATTTCTGTGAAATCATGTCCAATTTACAGTTTAATTACGATATTGCAGTACGCTATACAGAAAATCATTATCTATTGAATAGTAAAATCAAGAGGCACGGTATCTACATCCCCCATTTGTTCTTTAAGTATCATCAACAGAAACTGTATCAAAGCAACGCCAAACTAATCTTAAAGCTGATGCAGAAACACGCTCCATTTGTCTATCATCCGACATATTACAATCCCCTTTTTCTTAAGCAAATAGGCAATAATCCTTTTGTGATAACCGTACACGACATGACCTATGAAAAATATCCAGACTTGTTTCAAGACTCCATATCCATTATTCAACAGAAGAAAGAAATTATCACAAAAGCCAATCACATTATAGCCATTAGCGAACATACCAAGAAAGATATCATAGAAACATTAGGCATATCCCCTCAAAAAATAGACGTTATCTACCACGGTTGTAGTCTACAATCCACTATAAGCAAGCCTAATCTACATCTTCCCCAAAGATACATTTTGTTTGTTGGTGACCGGACATCCTACAAAAATTTCCAACGATTAGCAGAAGCTTTCAGTATAATTCATCAAACAGATGCACATCTACATCTAATATGTGCAGGCAAACCGTTTTCAAAGGCTGAATCAGAATTAATATCACGTATAGGCATCGCTTCGCATACACTGCAAATTTCGGTCAACGACCAGCATCTGAAAGAATTATACAACCGTGCTCTGCTATTTGTATATCCATCTTATTATGAAGGTTTCGGCATCCCTATTTTAGAAGCCTACACTTGCAACTGCCCCGTAGCCTTGAGCCAAGCCTCTTGCTTTCCTGAAATTGCCGGAAATGCAGCGGCATATTTCGACCCATTCTCTGTTTCTTCGATGGTAGAAGCTATCAAAAGTGTGATATACGACGAAGCTGAACGCACCAGACTTATACTTGCCGGCAAAGAAAGGATTAAACTTTACTCTTGGGAAAAGGCAACCCGCCAAACCGAACTTGTCTACCGGAAAGTAGCAAAAGCAGTCTTCTGACCATTCATTTCCGCATAGAGAAAGCGTTGTTCAATTTCAGCAAGAAGGTTAGGACAGGCTTTACCCTCTTCTGGAAACGGTGTGTCTTGCTCATCTCACGGAAAAGTTCAAACAAAGGCTGCTTTTTCAGGCAAGCAGCCAACTGCAAAGAGTCGAGTATCATGGGAGGAAATATTCCCTGCAGGATATATTTCTTTTCCTCCTCACAAAGACTTAAAGAGACAGAACTGATGCCTTGCATATTAAAGATACTTATCACCCTCTCGACATGTCTATAAGAACAGCTTTCAAGCACTATCTTCTTCACAAAGAATTCCCAATCAGAAACAATCTTAAGCGTCTCCGTATAAAGGCACCCCTCAAATAATGCTCTCTTTATAAAAGCAGCAGGATGTCCCAAAGAGCGTTCCAAAAAATATTCAAAGCTCAAGACATCCGGGTATACAAACAAATCCTCCTTTCCATCACCGTGTACAAAAAGCAAATCCCCGTAAACAATGTCTTCGCCCGACAAAAAAGGATGAATGTCCTCCAATACAGCAAAGTCATGAAGAAAATCACCCGAATTCAAAAAAAGTAAATACTCTCCAGATGCCTCCCGGATGCCTTTATTCATGGCATTATATATGCCCGAATCTTTTTCAGAGCACCAATAAGCAATTTTATCCTGATTGTTCACAATCAAGTCCTTGCTGCCATCAGTGCTGCCACCATCTATGACAATATATTCAAAGTCAGAAAAGCGCTGTCTGAAAACACTGTCCATTGTCTTGGCCAGTCCTTCAGCATTGTTATAGTTGATAGTTATGACAGATAGTTTCATTTGTGAAAAAGTCCTTTTATATATTGACGGAAAAATCTTCTATACCATTTATTTCTATGCGCCTCGCGCTTCTTGCGCAGATAAAGCAGTTCGCGAATGATGTGCAATGCACTACCTCCAAAAAAGGAAGCATAAAGGGTTCTGTGTTTTGAATAGATATAAAACTCCGTTTCATTAAATACATCGGCCTGCTTTGCCGCAGTTATCATAGATTGCTCCTTGACACGGTAATAAAAGAGTGGAGAGGGTATCTGATACACAAGACTATTTTCATCTAACAACCTGATAAAGAACTCCCAGTCCTCGTGTCCTTTCCGCATATTCTCATCATAGCCGCCAATGGCCATGCAATCACTGCGCCTAAAAAAAGCAGAACAAAAAATATGATTTCTCTGAAGCAACTCCTCATACCCTTCATAACGCAAATTCCAAACCTTATTTTTTACTCCAAAAAAAACTCCTCGACAAAATACCAGTTTCAGGAATGGATTGTCCTCGAATGCCTCCATCGCCTTTTCCATATACTCCGGATGTATAATGTCATCTGCATCCAACGGCAATATAAATTCTCCCTGAGCCAATTCTATACCTTTATTTCTCGCAGAAGACAATCCTCCGTTTTCCTTGAATACATATTTAATTCTTGAGTCTTTCCGCGTATACTCCAATGCCACTTTTTCTGTCTCATCAGGCGAACCGTCATTCACAACTATCGCTTCCCAGCACTGATAAGTCTGAGCCAATAAAGAGTTCAAGGCTTCGGGCAAATAAATGGCTTGATTATAACAAGGTACAATAACAGACACCATACCCTTTTCATTTAATGCGTCCATACAATATGTTTATATTTTATCTGAATTATTTAGCAGATGACAATAATCAATTTACAAATTTAAGAATACTTCCCTACTAAATATTTATATACTCCCGAAATACAATGCAACAAATGTTCTAAAGAAAAAGGATAAGACAAAAAAGCCATCAAAACTTCTTTCTTCTCAGGGAAATCAACTTTAAAAGATTTTTGCAAGAAACGATTAAAGCTCTTTTCTCTATATCTTTCCATCTCCCTTTTAGTAAGACAAAGGTCATCTATCTTTATCGGCAAAATAACATTCCATTTCCGATTATACATCCTGACCGTATCTTGGCACCAGTTGCGATTATAATTACCTTCCGAGAGATGTTCCACTTGAACTTCCGGTGAGCAACAAACATAATTTCTATATCGTTTGCTTGCAGCTATCTGTAAAGAGAAATCAACATCATAGCAATGAAATCCAGTCAGCATCTTCTCATCGAAAGGATATGCCTTCCATACCTCTTTTCGGACAAACATTCCGAAACCGTCCACTGCTACAACTTCCGCAAACCACTCTCCTTGTACCACATTGAACCCAGTGAATGCCGTCACATTTCCTTTTTTTTGTAAATAAGAAGTACAAGCAAAACGACGGTGCTGCATCCATCCCGAATAGCAGTCGAACATTATTTTAGTTCCTGCAAAACCTATTACTCCACAGCTCGGTTCCGCCAACTTCTCAGCAACAACCGTCCCCCAATCCTGCGAATGGAATTTCACATCTTCATGGACGAAAAACAAATAAGGATAGCGAGCCTGCCGAGCACCTTCATTATAAGCGCGAGCTATAGACCAGCACTTCTCCCGATTATCTATAGCGATAATCTCATGTTCCACTCCAATAGTAGCATGTATATTTTGGCTGATGTCTTGCAATCGTTCCGGTGAAATAGAGCAAATGATAACTGACAGCATTCCTATATCCTCTTTTATATAATGTACCTTTATTTGAATTTATCTTTTCTATGAGTAGGAAGAAAAGGAATCACAAATGCCAATATCCTATTTATACGTTCCAGATAGTAATGTACTGGCAGAACCCCAATTTTCCCTCTTGCCTCAACATACAGACGGGCACGGATGTCCGGTGAAACCGGTAGTTTCGCTATAAGTCTATAACACTCTCCCCTCACCAAACATTTCCTATACCAGCCAACGTCTGTACAAGAAAACATATACGACATCACATCTATGGTATTGAACATTCCTTCCCCTGTATATTTAGACCTGCTGGTCACTTTATTGGTATGTTGCCGGAAGTAATTCAATTTCCGGCGTACCTCTACAACTTTTCCCTCCTGTGCCACTTCTACCCAGAACTGCCAATCACCCGCACAGCGAAGTTGCTGAAAGGACTTATCTAGTTTATCGTAAACCTCCCTCTTGAAAAGCACCATACTGGCATTATACACATAATTCCTATACAACAGATTATGTTTTACATATTCTTTGCCATCGAATGTTTTCACTTCTCCGGTTTCTTTCCAACGGTCACGGCTCTTACGTTTCATCCTTTGTCCCTGTCCATCTATCAGAATGGAACCAGTAAGGCACATTATTGCACTTGGATTCAACTCCAATGCGGCAACTGTTGCCTCCAAAAAATGAATATCGGCAGTGTCATCACTTTCTGCAATCCAAACATACTTTCCTTTAGCAAGGCGAATGCCCCTATCCCATTGAAGAAAAGTATTGCCTGTATTCTTTTCATTCAACACTAATGCCGAAACTTTTGGATGTTCTTTATAGGCATTCAAAATATCACAACTATTGTCCGCAGAACAATCATCCAGCAGAATCAATTCAAAGTTCTGATAGGTTTGATTGAGGATGCTTTCAATCCTCTCTTTCAAATAAACAACATGATTATAATTGGGAAGTATTACACTTACCATAGGAGAATTATCCATAAAATTTATGCAGATTTCATACTTATAAAACAAAAAAATAGGCCGACAGATTATCTATCGCCTACCACAACCGCAAAGTGGCCATCAACGGATAGCCCACCCGCCATCGCAATTTAAACTTACGCACCAGATTCCAGGGCTTGGTTCTGGTCTTACCTTGAAAATACCAGATGTAGTTGTTTACGGCATCCAGTACCCGTGAAGAGGACTCACCGTCCAGATGGGCTTCATGCTTGTGCACATAAGCACGCATCCGCTCCATCAGTTCTGCCGGACGGGAAATGGCCTTTTCTATCGCTCCTTCCACAGCATCCGTCTCAGTGACATTCAGCAAATGAGCTCCTGGCATGGTGTTGCAATAAGTCACCACCGGTTTGTCCAACATCATCGCCTCAACAATCACAGACGAAGCATCAGACAACAACACATCCGCACTATTCAGCAGCTTGGCATCAACAAGTCCACTCTCGTGGAAAGTAATATTGGGGCAGGAAGCGGCCAGTTCCTTGTATTTCTTGAGGACTTCCATATCCGAAAATTTCGGATGGAACGAAATAATCCAATCCCAGTTCTTCTCGCGCACCAGTCTCTTGATGGTATCAAACAGATGAGGAGCAGAAGTTATATTTCTTGTAAACGTAGAAGAGTACAAAACTACCGGACGTGCATTATGAGGAGTATGTACACGTTCCTTCACGAAAGTATCCGCCTTGCACCAGCCAGTTTCGTATACCTTGAAGAAGCCGTATTTCCTCTCAAGTTCCTTGAAAGGAAGAGTGCTCGTTTCTCCTTGCGTGCAATAGACATCGAACCATCCGCGGACAGAAAAATGGTCGTCCTTTTCATCGCCACGCTTATTGATGGGGTAGCCATGAAAAAGGGAAACTTTCACTCCCGGGAAGAAATCATAAATATAGTTGCCCGGCGCAAACACGGCAATAGGCTGATAATCCATCACTTCCTGAACAGATTGAAGCCACCTCTCATCTTGATCCAACAGAACCGGGCAGTCTGGCTCGATAAACCATGCAACATCGTCTCCTCTACGCTTGATTTCGTCCTGAAGCGGGCGAAGTATAGGATAGGAATAGGCTACCGAAACGAAAAATAAATAATGCTTCTTCATACACTCAAAATATCACGGCAACGACACAATCGTCACCTCAAATTACCAATAGAACAATAAAATCCAGCCCTTAGTTTGTAACAGTTTTGCTTTCTTTGCTTTAAACGTCTGCAAAGTAAATACAAGAATTCTGCATATACTGCATCAATCCAGAAAAAAAAATGACTTTTATCAACTTTTTTCCAAAAGTTGCTGTTTATGAAGCTTTTTCTTCTCTAAAATATCTATCTTTGCACCCCAATATTTTAAAAATACTATTTTATGAGAAGAAATCTTTTTCATTGCTCCAACAGCCAACAAGGGGCAACAGATAAAGTGACTCTTTTGTTCGGAATCACCGTTTTTTTCAAATTCCTGCTATTCGATTTCATCTGGAGCATACCCACCACATTCGCTTCATTCTCTACCATCGAATTTTATGCAACCAAAATAATAGCCACCCTCGTACTTCTCGTCCCCTATAAGTTCTTCCGGCTCTGGAAAACAGAGATAGTCATCATGCTTTTGCTGGATATACTGCTGATTGTCAACTTGATGTATTTCCGCACCTACTATACTGCCATCCCACTTAACAGCTATGGACTTTCTGGAAACCTCGCCGATTTCACCGGAAGCGTTTACGACTCCTTCCGCTGGTACGACATCTTCTTCCCTCTATCTACCATTGCCAGTATCCCCCTTTATTGGCATTACAAAAGAAATACCGCCGGAAGAACATCATACAAGTATTACGGAGGAGCTTTGGGAATCGGTATCCTGCTGTTTGCCATCACCACCCTGGCCAAAGGAGGATTCAAGGAAGCATACAACACCGTCCGCCAGAAAGCCTATCTGTGTGCAAGCACCACTTCCATGTATACTGTCTTCGGAAGCCTATACTATGACCTCATCAACCAGAAGCAGGAGGCCACCCCACAGATACAGCAAGAGATAAAGGAGTGGCTGAGCCAGAAACCCGGACATCACCCTTTGGCCGGACGTATCGGAATCCGCAACAACTGCATCGTCATCCTGGCAGAATCTTTGGAAAGCTGGGTACTCGAAAGGGAAGTGGAAGGGCAAGAGATTACCCCATATCTCAACAAACTGCTGCAAGACTCCACCACCCTATACGCCCCCCACGTACTGACGCAAGTGAAAGGAGGGCGCTCCATTGATGCACAGCTGTTGCTTTGCGCCGGTATGCTGCCTATCAACAGCGGCACATACAGCAGCCAATATCCAGACCACACCTACGGAACCCTGCAAAAAGCCATGCATCAGCAGAAGAACTCGCGCAACTACCTCCTGACCATCGATAAAGTATCGACCTGGAACCAAGGCGTCATAGCCTACAGTTTCGGGACCGACACCATCATTGCTTATCATGACTTTGAACTGACAGAAGCCTTTGGCACGCACAAACGTACCGGAGACGGCTCCTTCCTGGCGCAATGCCGCCAAAAAATAGAGAAGGGGGAAATCTGGAAGAAGGGGGAGAATGTTTACATGCAGCTGGTGACCTACTCCGGCCATGCTCCCTTCAAATTGCCTGAAGAATTGAAAGAGATTCATTTCTCTCCGGCCATTCCACAGAAAATGAATGACTACATGACCACTGCACGCTATACGGACAAGGCGATAGGAAAATTCGTGGAGTACTTGAAAACACTCCCACAATACGACGAGACCCTTATCGTCATCACCGGTGACCACGAAGGACTGGCTACCTACCGTGAAGAATTGTGTAACGCCCCCGGTGGCAAGGGTATCGTATCCGACAAGACATTCACCCCTTTCATCATAGTAAACTCTCCGGTAGGCATGCGTTATGATAAAGTGATGGGACAAATCGATATGTACCCCACCTTACTGAACCTGCTCCAACTGGATGATTACTACTGGAGCGGATTGGGCCAAAGCATCCTCGACCCATGCAAGAAAGGATTCGCCATCAGCCCCCAAATGGAGGTGGTAGGTGAAGAGCCCACCCCGGCAGAAGCCGAGTTCGCTAAAAAAGCATACGATATTTCCGACCAGATGATACATTTTGATTATCTTTGCTCAAAAGCGAAGATAGGCGGCACCTCAAAATAAAAAATGAACAAGTTCATTTTGTTCTGCTTTCGGTTTGCACTATCTTTGCACCGTTCAAAAGAAGTAAAATGTAAATAAAAGCAATGAAGGTACATATTCATCCGCACTATGCCGCCTACGAGAGTTATATCCGAGCCATCCCATCGGAAGAATATGAACGGGAAGAGGTTTATTGTAACCGAAGGAACACAGTCGAAAGAGTGCGGTTCGGAGACAAGGACTTCGTAATCAAGAAATACAAAAGACCTGCCCTCATAAACTGCCTCATTTACACTTGGTTCCGCAAAAGCAAAGCGCAGCGCGCCTTTGAATATGCAGAACTTTTTCTGCAACGGGGAATAGAGACCGCCCCTCCGGTAGCTTATATAGAAATCAAAAAGAATGGTTTCTTCCACACCGGATACTTTATTTCCGAATACCTCCCCTACCCGCTTGTTACGGATATGTTCGGTACGGAAATGGAGGAAGAAGAGAAAAAACGGCTAAGACATGACCTCGTAGACTTCACTCTCCAATTACATCTGAACAAGGTCTTGCCACTGGACTATAATCCCAAGAATATATTTTACCGGAAGACAAACGGCAAATATCACTTCGCCCTCATTGACATCAACCGCCTGAAGCTCGGTAAAGTACCCGGTATCAGAATGTCCATGAATGCCTTCAGCCAACTGGGTATTCCCGCCGATGACTTCATGAAAATAATACCTCTATATGCCGAGCAAAGAGGATTCGATATTGAAGAATGCATATTCTTCACTCTCTTCAGCAGACTGAAATGGAGAAAGCAAAGACAATTTAAAAATTTCGTCAAAAGCAAGCTTCATTTCTGAAATGTCGTATCTTTGTACCAACGAGATTAGAAAATTATGCAAGATTATATCACCCAGTCCATCCAAGAAGGTATCAGGCTCAAAGAAAATATCCTGAACAACCGGCAAATGCTTGCCGACATCGAAACTGTCGGCAATCTGATAGTACAAGCCCTTCGACAAGGGCACAAAGTCTTGCTTTGCGGTAACGGCGGCAGTGCAGCCGATGCCCAGCATATCGCCGCCGAACTCGTCGGACGTTTCGTGACCGAACGGGAAGGCCTGCCCGCCATCGCCATGACAACCGACACTTCCATCCTGACCGCAGTCAGCAATGATTATGGCTTCGACCGCGTCTTCGAACGGCAGACAGCAGCCTTGGGAACGAAAGGTGATATTCTGATAGGCCTTTCTACCAGCGGCAACTCTCCCAACGTAGAGCATGCCTTGCAGAAGGCACAATCTATGGGCATCACCACCATAGGGCTCCTGGGAAGGGATGGAGGAAGGTGCAAGGAACTTTGCAATTACCCGTTGATTATACAGCACGCCGAATCTGCCAGGATTCAAGAAGTGCACATTACCATCGGACATATCTTGTGCGGCATCGTTGACAATAAACTGTTCTCCCATGAATAAAGCGATTTTCCTTGATCGGGACGGTACCATCAATGTTGATTTCGGCTACGTTTACAAGACCCAAGAGCTTGAATTATTGCCCGGTGTAGCCGAAGCACTCCGCATTTTTCAGGAATTGGGTTATCTGCTGATTGTCATCACGAACCAATCCGGTATTGGACGTGGCTACTTTACACTGGAGGACGCCGAACAGTTCAACCGGGCACTCGCCCAAGAGCTGGAAAAACATGGAGTTATACTGAACGATTTCTATACTTGCCCTCACGCTCCGGAAGAACATTGCGAATGCCGTAAGCCTTCTCCTTTCATGGTGACGGAAGCGATGAAGAAGTATGACATCGACCCGTCCCAATCCTATATGTTCGGAGACAAGAAGTCGGATACGGAATGCGGCGAACGAAGCGGTGTCAAGTCTTTCCGGGTCACAGAGGAACATCCGCTTATATACTGGGCAAACCAATTAAAAAACAACCTATTATGAACGCAGAATTAAACAGTATAAAGGGAAAGAAGGTGCTTGTCATCGGAGACGTGATGCTGGATACTTACCACATAGGGGACGTGAAAAGGATTTCTCCCGAAGCCCCCGTACCAGTGGTCCGTGTCACCCGTACCTACAATGTATTGGGAGGAGCGGCCAATGTTGCAAGAAATCTGTTGGGACTGGGTTGCTCGCCGTATGTCGTCAGCCTGCTTGGCAACGACCACAACGGAAACACAATGCAGGAGATGTTCGCTGATTTGGGTATCAGAAACGAACTGTTTCATACAGAACACCCAACCATCACCAAAACCCGCGTAATAGGCAACAGCCAGCAAGTAGTACGGCTGGACTTTGAAACAGAAAATGAATGCCTGAACGAAGAGACTGAGCAGAAACTGCTGGATGCCGTGAAGCGTGCACTCCCCGAAGTGGACATTGTCGTGATTTCGGATTATGGCAAGGGAGTATGCAATGATACAGTATGCCAGCAGGTTATATCCGCCTCTGCCGGGCAAGGGAAGAAGGTCATTATAGACCCCAAAGGGACAAATTGGGAGAAATACCGTTCCGCAACCATCATCACCCCCAACCTGAAAGAGCTTTCGGCTGTTTCGGGAGTGGATGTGAGAAATGAGGATAAAGAAATCCATAGCGCAGCAGACCGGATACTGAAGGAGTATAACCTTACTTCTCTATTAGTGACACGTTCCGAAAAAGGCATGTCATACATAGCTCCCGATGCCTCGCAGGACATTCCTACCGAAGCGAGGGAAGTATATGACGTTTCAGGTGCAGGCGATACTGTCGTGGCAACTTTAGCAGCTGCGCTGGCAGCCGGTATCCCTATTGCAGATGCCATTTATCTTGCCAATAAAGCGGCCGGCATTGTAGTCGGGAAAATAGGCACCAGCCCCATTCTGTTCAAAGAGTTGCAGGACGAGCTACAAATCGGGAAACCGGCCAGCAAACTTATTCCTATTCCCCAACTTGCAGATACTATAAAACAACTGCGTGCGCAGGAGCGCAAAATCATATTCACAAACGGCTGCTTCGACATTCTGCACAAAGGACACGTGTGCTATCTGGAAAAGGCCAAAAGACTGGGGGACGTACTTATCGTAGGATTGAATTCGGACAGCTCAGTAAAACGTTTGAAAGGGGAATCGCGCCCCATCAATGATGAAAGCGCCCGCTCCACAGTCCTGGCAGCCTTGGAAGCAGTGGACTACGTAGTGATTTTTACGGAAGACACCCCGCTGAACCTCATCAGGACAGTAGCGCCGGACGTGTTGGTAAAAGGTGGCGACTATGCCATAGAAAACATTGTAGGCAGGGAGTACGCCCAAGAAACAGTAACTATCCCCTTCGTAGACGGTTATTCCACTACAAAGACGATAGGCGCCATCAACCAAGAGAAGCAATAATCTTTTCAGCGACTTGTTGGGGGGTAATATCCACCATACACTTCTGATAAACAGCTAGCCTGCATTTACCCCGTCCGTCTTTGGTGCACGGACGGCAAGGCAGGGCTGTTTCGAGTATTTCCACCGTAGGTCCCGTAGGGAAACCGAAGGCCGTAGGTCCCATCAAGGCAAAAGCAGGAACACGGAACAAATCAGCGGCATGCATAAAACCCGTATCAGCGCTGATTACCAGATTGGAACGCAACACTATGTAAGAAGATTCCATCAATGAGGTTTGTCCCGCAAGGTTAACTACCCGTTCCGGTGCAGCACTTCTGATTTCCTCACAGAAAGTATCCTTCGGACCAGCCAGAATAACAAATTTATACTCAGGAAGAAGGGCAACCAATTCTTTCCAATAGGAAACGGGCCAGCGTTTCATTTCCCAGTTGGCAGACGGCACCAGCGTAATCATATCTTTGGTTACAAAGTTCTCATACTTGCTACGTATTTCATCCGGGAAATGCCAGTCGTGATAGTTGTCCGGAAAATGCGTAATTCCCCATTTCTTCAATGGTTTCTGAAAAGACACCATCCCCCTGAAAGGCTTGTCGAAATGATTGATTCCCAGTTTAAACAACAAAAAGCGTTTGCCTCTCTCTTTGCTCCGCAAAGCAACGTAAGGTTTCACAAAAGGCAATGGAGATACTATCAGCTTCAATATGTTGGAACGGATATTACTATGAGCGTCATAAATGTAGTCGAAATGCTCTTTTCTCAAATCAGCCGCCATTTTCAACAACCCGGCAAGTCCGGTCTCCTTGTCAAACGCCCAGATTTTATCAATCCTGCCATCCATCGACAAGGTCCCCACCATATCTTTCCGGGTAATCCAATGAATTTCCACATCTGCAAACCGTTCACGTATTCCACCGATAATTCCCATACACTGGATAATATCCCCTATCGAACTGAAACGGATAATTAAGAATTTGGTCATAACAAATTTATTAGAATTGCTGATTCGGCACAAAAGTAATAACTTAATTCAAGTTTCGCAAATAGCGATATAGGCTAATCATACAATATAGAACATCAGCCTACACAAAACACAAACATAAAAATTCAATCCAAGTCCAAACTATTGTCTACAAGAAATCTAGAGGTATTATATATCACTCATAAAACAGTATATTTCACACCAATATTGTTTTTGCATATTATAAAATATAAATGTTTTCAAGTAATTATAATCAAAAACTCCATTTATATAAATATCTTTGTACTTATTTTCTCAATTAGCAAAAGATGACAGCTATAAAATCTCAAAACAGATTATTTTCAATCGTTATACCTACATGGAATAACCTTGCTTTCCTAAAACTATGCATACAAAGTATCCAAAGAAACTCTTACTACAATCACCAAATCATTGTACACGTAAACGATGGAAGTGACGGAACCTTAGAGTGGATAAAAAAAGCAGGTATTGATTACACACATTCTGAGCAGAATATCGGAGTATGTTTTGCTATGAATATGATGCGCACTAAAGTCAAAACTGATTATATTCTATTTTTGAATGATGATATGTATGTACTCCCTTTTTGGGACAAGGTTCTCTATGACGAAATAGAAAAACTGTCTGACAATTATTTCTTTCTTTCAGCTACATCAATACAACCACATACACAAAGCGCATCAACCATCTTAGCCAATTATGGAGACAGTATCGAAACTTTTCAAGAAGATAAATTACTGAAAGAATACATGAACTACAAAATAAACGACTGGATGGGAGCTACCATTCCTCCCAATATCGTACACCGGGACATTTGGGATTTAGTAGGCGGTTATAGTATAGAATACTCACCCGGAATGTACAGCGACCCAGATTTCACCGCAAAATTATATATGTGTGGAGTCAGATTCATGAAAGGGCTACAAGCCAGTCGCATCTATCATTTTGAAACAAAATCAACTACCCGCATACGCAAGAATTGTGGTCAAATGCAATTTCTATTAAAATGGGGCATGACTTCATCCACATTCCGCAAAGTTTTCACTTACAAAGGAAAAGATTTCAAATCCCAAAAGATAGGAACTTTCAAAACAGGAAATAGATTCAAAATAAGCCTAATACGCGGCCGCCTAAAAGCCATATTTTATTTATTAACCAAAGATTTCGGTCCCTTATGGAAATTTTGGAAAAAAACATTTGTCTAACATTTCCCTAAAAGAGCAAAATTATAAAATAGAATTGGAACTTTCTTGTGAAGAATAGGGCTTATCCAAATCCAAATAGTGGAAATTATGCTGTCTCTGCCCGCTTTGTTTCGGTATAACCATGTAGTCTCCATATTTTCGGGTCAGATAGGCGTCATAATCTTGTACTCCCCACACTGTTTCGCCCTCAAACGAAACGGGAGTCGGAGCTCCCAGCTCTGCCTTGGGCATAATACCGCGCATACCGTCGTCATAATCACAGACTAAAGAAGACTTGTCAAAGTCATAGGTGGTCATCACATTTCTGATACTCCTCTGTACGCCGGCAGTAGTAAAAAGTCTCCGGCACAGCAGCGGCAACCATGAGCCGGGACCTTTTCCATGTTTATAAGGGTCGCGGTAGATAAAATAGAGCACCCGCTTGTAAAATTCATACCGGGCAAAATGAATCCTCTGTTTCAGGTTGCTTTGCGGTACACCGTCCAATGGAAATACGTCCAAGTAGATACCTCCCAAGTATTTCAAATGCATACGCTCGATAAGAGTCGTATCCGCATCTTGTATCTTGGCAAAAGGTAATGGATAATTCGGATCATTTTCTGCGCAGACAGCCTCATAAGGCTTGGGAAGCCATTCCTTGGAATGAGACATCAACAAATCATAATCAGCCCTCGGCATACCGATATCCAAATCATCGTCCCAAGGGATAAATCCCTTATGACGGACTGCACCAAGCATAGTACCGGCCATTATATAATAGCGCAAACCATGTTCTTTACAAACTTTATCCACAGCAAGCAATATCTTCAAAATACGAAGCTGCAAAGGACGTATATCATAATCTGCCATAAAAATCAGCCCATTAATTAATAAAGTTGTGAAGGAATCAACCGCTGTGCTTGTTCAAAGTCATTCACCGTATCAAGCTCCACAGAAAAATATTCGGTAGTGTCAAGCGCATAGAAAGAGTGTCCTTGCGGTATGAGACGCTCAAAAGCACGTTCATAGAAGATATTATCCAAACCTTCTTTGGTAATCATAACCTCCAATTCCCGGAAAAGCGCTTCTGTATAAGCGGCAGACATCTTCTCGATGCCAATAGACTCGCCAATAGCTCGGGATATGGAGCACGTCTTACTGATTTCCAACACCTTGCCATCATTGTCCGCTATTACCTTGATTTCCTCTTCCCCCAATGTATGATGGTTCAGAGCCAACGCATCCGCTTGACCATATCCAAGCAACTTGGCTACAATCTGCGGGTCAAAAAGGATATCGCTGTCCAGCAACAGAATGTCCTCTTTATCTACATAAGGCCGTGTAAGCCATAAAGAGTAGATATTATTGGTAGAAGCATATTTCTCATTATAGATAAACGTAACCTCCAATGCCGGATAATGAGCTTCCAGAAAGTTCACAATCTGCTGCTGTCTATAACCGGTGACAATGACAAACTCCCGAAAGCCATTCTGCAGCAATGCATCAAAGGCTCTTTGCAGCAAACAACGCTCTCCAACTTTCAACAGACATTTTGGAGTGGTATCAGTCAACGGACGCAAACGCGAAGCTATCCCTGCAGCCAATATAACCGCTTTCATTGTAATGCAATTTTTTTAATGGTGTCAATGACAATACGGTTCTGTTCAGGACGCCCCAAGGTAATACGCAAATGGGTATTGATGTCTGGTTCATTCATGAACTTCACCTTATAATCCTCGTCGGCAAAAGCTTTCTGTAAGCGTTCTTTCAAGACAATCGGATATTTTATAAGGACAAAGTTCGCCACCGACTCATATACCTTGAAACCAGGCAACGTCCCTATCTCCGCTTCAAAGCAGGCGCGACTCTCATTCATCAGCCGTGCTATATTCCGGTAATGCGCATCCGATTTCAGTGCGGCAATAGCAATATCCTCAGAGATACGGTTATAACCCAGATATTTGTTGCTGTATTTGCCAAAGCTGGCCAACTCCTTACTCATAAACCCAAACCCCATGCGCAATCCGGGCAATCCGTAGAACTTGGAAAGCGTGCGTGAAATAATCAGGTTGGGATATTTATCAACCAGCATTTTAATATAGTCCGTATCAGTAGATACGAAAGAGGCATAGGCTTCGTCCACCAAAACGATGGTTGTTACGGGCAACTCAGCCAACAAAGCGTCCAATTCTGCGGGGGTCAGACCGTTACCGGTGGGATTATTGGGCGAAGCGATTAATAAGACCTTGGGATTCTCACGCTGTACCATCTCTTTCATGGCAGCGAAATCATATTTAAAGGTATTGCCATCCTCATACAATGGATACTGCAACGTATGCCCGTCCACTTCATCAGCAATGGATTTATAGTACCACCACGAGAATTTAGGAATGAGCATCGTCTTGTTCCCATCCTCTTGGGTCAGGAAATAGTGGACTGCTTGTTTCAATATATCTTCTCCACCATAACCCAACAGTACCTGCGGTTCATCAATTCCGTAAGATTCAGATAGATAAACAGACAGAATACTCTTCTTGCCTTCGTCGTAGATACGGGTATAGAAACAGAGTTTGTTTATATCAAAATTCTTTAGAGCCTCCACCACCTCTTGCGAAGGTGCGTAGTTAAACTCATTGCGGTCCAAATAATTCATATCTTAGGTTTCTTTTGTTAATACTTTCCGATAACACTCCATCGTCTCACGCGCCATCTGCTCCTCCGTGAAACGCTGTGCCCACTTCAGCCCCTCCTCAATCATGGTGGCACGCAAAGAAGGCTCTTGTGTACGGGCAATCGCTGCCGCCAATCCCTCCACATCATAGGGACGCACATACAATGAATGCTCCCCCCCCGCTTCTTCAAGACAAGAGCCGGTTGCTGCTACCACCGGAATGCCGGAATGCAAAGCCTCAAGAATAGGGATGCCAAAACCTTCGTAAACGGATGGGTATACAAAAGTCTCGGCCGACTGATAAATGGCAGGTAAATCGTCCGAAGGGATACCATGCAGAAAATGTACTCTGTCTTGCAATCCGGCTTTTGTCATAAACTCTTTCAGCTGATGGATATAGGCTGTGGGTCTCCCTACCAGAACAAAATGCAGTTCATCGGGCAGATACTCCAAAGCCTTCACAATGGCCAGCGCATTTTTACGCTCCTCAATGGTGCCCACCGACAAGATATAGCGTTCGGGCAACCGATAACTCCGCATCACCTCCTTGCGCTTATCCTTACCGACACGACAGGCATACAGAGAACTACACCCTTGGTAAATAACGGAAATTTTATCCGCAGGAATTCCATAATAATGTATGATGTCACGCTTGGTACACTCACTCACAGCAATGATGTGGTCTGCATGCTTGCATGCATAGCGGCATTTGTAGTTATAAATCAAGCGGTCGACCAACGAAAAACAATGTGAAAGTCTCAGGAAAATAAGGTCGTGAACAGTCACCACACTCTTTACTTCCCGTACCCGATGGATGGTCAGGGGAAGTTCGTTACTCAATCCGTGGAACAGCCGTATGTTGTCCCGTTTCAAAGTCCTGCGTATACCTCCCACGCGCCACAACGAAGTCATTCCTCTCCAGAGCCAATAAGATGGATAATGTACCGATACCGTTCCCCGGCTTTCGGCCACCATCGACGAGAGTTGCTGATTTTCACGGTGTACCGGAGCATACAACCAATACTCGTTTTCCGGAGCAAAGGCTGACAATGACTGCACCACATACCGGCTGTAATTGCCCAATCCCGTAAAATTCTGCACAGCCCGTTTTCCGTCGTATCCTATTCTCATCTCTAAAAAGTTTCAGCTGCAAATGTACAAGATAATCCTCATATAGCAGTCTATTTCGCTTTCCTTTTTTGACAAAAACACAAATTCACCTATAAAACATAAGATAGAGATGAGCAATCACTTGCTGTCTGTTACAAAAACCAAGTACGGAATCGGGCACATCCCCATTGTTCAATCCGTACTGGCCCATTGTTTTATCCTTCAAACACCTTATCTCCTTCCCGAAAACTACTTTATTCATCATCGGCCCACTGTTATGAACCAATTCAACCACACTAGTGAGCTGTTTAGTTCACTCAAGTGAACATCACGGCTCACTAACGTGGGCTGCTGAAGAATCCAAAAGTAAAACGAAAGAATGAAAAGGATGCAACAGAAGAAAGAAGGATGCGGAACGGAAGAAAACACGGGTGAGAGCAAAATTTACCCTCACCCTTTTCGATTGCTCTCACCCACCCCTGCAATGCCGTTGAATAGGGAAGTTGAAGAAAAGAGTGAGAGCGGTGAGGGCAGAAATGCAAACTTAAAAACGGAAAGAGTCAAATTATTTTCCGGGCATTACTTAGCCACTTTGACGGATTAGTCGTATCTTCGCACGATGGAAAATCGTCGAAAAGAACAGCAGCATTATGAGAGTCATTGTTGACAACAAAATACCTTTCATTAAAGAAGCCATCGAAAAAATAGCCGACAGCGTGGTTTACGCCCCCGGCAGAGACTTCACTCCGGAGCTGGTGAGAGATGCCGATGCACTGATTATACGTACCCGTACCCGTTGCAACAAGGAATTGCTGGCTGGCAGCAAAGTGCGCTTCATTGCCACCGCCACCATAGGCTTCGACCATATAGATGCGGCGTACTGCCGTGAAGCAGGCATCACCTGGACCAATGCCCCCGGATGCAACTCGGCATCCGTAGCCCAATACGTGCAATCGGCGCTGCTATTATTGCAACAGCTCAAAGGAGTGCAACTGTCCGGATTGACATTAGGCATCATCGGCGTAGGCAATGTGGGCAGCAAGATAGCCCAAGTAGGCAGGGAACTGGGCATGCGCGTCCTGCAGAACGACCTGCCCCGCCAGGACAAGGAAGGAAAGGCGGACTTCAGCTCCCTGCAAACACTCGCAGCAGCATGTGACATCCTCACCTTCCACGTACCTTTATATAAGGAAGGGCCATACAAGACATTCCATCTGGCAGACGGCGGCTTCTTCCGGTCATTGAAGCGCCGCCCCGTCATCATCAACACCTCCCGCGGAGAGGTGATTGAAACCGATGCGCTGCTGAACGCCTTGGAGGACGGACTGGTTTCCGATGCCATCATCGACGTATGGGAGAACGAACCCGACATCAATCTCACCTTATTGAATAAGGTGTTTCTCGGCACTCCCCACATAGCAGGCTATTCGGCCGACGGAAAAGCCAATGCCACCCGCATGTCCCTGGATGCCCTTTGCCGCTTCTTCCACATCGAAGCAGACTACCGCATCGACCCTCCCCAACCGGAGAATCCCGTTATCACCGCCGACAGTCCGGCGGAAGCCTGCCTGCAAATGTATGACCCGAGAAGGGACAGCGAAGCGCTGAAGACACATCCCGAGCTTTTCGAGAAACTGCGCGGAGACTATCCGTTAAGAAGAGAAAAAGAAGCCTACGCCTATACTCCGAAGCAGGCATATACGGAATAGCATATAGCATCTTGTGAAAGCAAAAGACAAAAGAATTATTTTTCGACATAAGAACAAAAGAACATATTCGCAGAGTGATATAGCTTCTATTTTTCTTTTTGTTCTTTTGTTCTTATGTCGAAAAAAAGAATATTCTCTTTATAGTCCATGCCTATACCGCTATAAGCAAAGTCCTATATGCCTTCCACCAACCCCTCAATCACCTTCGGATAGTATTCGTACTCCAGCCGGTGGATGCGCTGCGCCAGCTCCTCCGGCGTATCTTCCGGCAGCACGAGGCACTTCTGCTGGCAGATGATGCCGCCCTCGTCGTAATGCTCGTTCGTGTAATGGATGGTGATGCCGCTCTCCTTTTCGCCGGCGGCAATCACCGCCTCGTGCACACGGTCGCCGTACATCCCCTTTCCGCCGAACTTGGGCAGCAACGAAGGATGTATATTTATCATTTTATCGGGATAAGCATGCAGAATATTGTCCGGCACACGTGCCAGGAATCCTGCCAATACCACAAAATCAATGTCATACTCTCGAAGCATGGACAAGACAGGCTCTCCACTCTCCCAATCGCTCTTGGCAAACCATGCACAAGGCACTCCCAGCCCCTTTGCACGCTCTAAAACGAACGCATTCTGCCGGTTAGTCAAAACCAGAGCCACACGTGCCGAACCTTTTTCCCGGAAATAACGGATGATATTCTCGGCATTCGTACCACTTCCCGACGCTAAAACTGCGATATTTTTTCCCATAATCCCTCCAATCACTGCACAAAACCGTGAAAAATGTGCAAAAAGGTGCATTTAATTCATCAAATATTTGCGAGGAATGATAAATATTCATTCCTTTGCACCGCAAATTTAAAGAAATAAAACTAATTATTAATTAAAAACTTAAAGTTATGTCTGAAATTGCATCAAGAGTGAAAGCGATTATCGTCGATAAATTAGGCGTAGAAGAATCAGAAGTTACTAACGAAGCTAGCTTCACTAACGACCTGGGAGCTGATTCTCTTGACACTGTAGAACTTATCATGGAATTCGAAAAGGAATTCGGTATCTCTATTCCCGATGACCAGGCTGAAAAGATTGGTACTGTAGGTGATGCTGTATCTTACATCGAAGAACACGCTAAGTAATCTTATCCATTCGTTTATAACATGGAATTAAAAAGAGTTGTAGTAACAGGTCTCGGCGCCATTACTCCCATTGGCAACAGTGTTCCCGAATTCTGGGAAAATCTTGTGAATGGGGTTAGTGGAGCAGGACCTATTACTCATTTCGATGCATCGCTTTTCAAGACTCAGTTTGCATGCGAAGTAAAAGGCTTCGATGCTACCAAATATATAGACCGCAAAGAGGCCCGCAAGATGGACTTGTACACACAATATGCCATTGCAGTAGCCAAAGAAGCGGTAGGTGACTCTGGGCTTGACGTCGAAAATGAGGATTTAAACAGAATCGGTGTCATCTTCGGCGCCGGTATCGGTGGCATCCGTACATTCGAAGAAGAGGCGGGCAACTATGCCCTGACCGGTAAGGAAAACGGCCCCAAATTCAATCCGTTCTTCATCCCCAAGATGATTTCGGACATTGCTGCCGGACAAATTTCCATCATGTATGGTTTCCATGGTCCCAACTACGCAACTTGTTCTGCATGTGCCACTTCCACAAATGCTATTGCCGATGCGTTTAACCTCATCCGTTTGGGTAAGGCAAATGTTATCGTGTCCGGTGGTTCGGAAGCTGCCATCGCCGCTTGCGGTGTAGGTGGTTTCAATGCCATGCATGCATTGTCAACCCGCAATGATTCTCCCGAAACTGCATCCCGTCCGTTCAGCGCAAGCCGTGACGGATTCATCATGGGTGAAGGTGGCGGTTGTCTCGTTCTCGAGGAACTGGAACACGCCAAGGCACGCGGTGCCAAAATCTATGCGGAAGTTGCCGGCGTAGGAATGTCTGCCGACGCTCATCACTTGACAGCCTCTCACCCCGAAGGTTTGGGAGCCAAGTTAGTGATGCTGAATGCGTTGGAAGATGCAGAAATGAAACCCGAAGAAGTAGATTATATCAATGTTCACGGTACATCTACTCCTGTAGGTGATATTTCGGAAGCAAAAGCAATCAAAGAGGTATTCGGACAGCATGCGTATGAGTTGAACATCAGTTCGACAAAATCCATGACCGGCCACTTGCTGGGCGCTGCCGGTGCGGTAGAATCCATTGCAAGCATCCTCGCCATCAAGAATGGCATTGTTCCTCCGACCATCAACCACGAAGAGGGTGATAACGACGAAAACATCGACTATGACCTGAACTTCACGTTCAACAAAGCACAAAAGCGCGAAGTGAACGTAGCTTTGTCCAATACTTTTGGATTCGGTGGTCATAATGCGTGTGTCATTTTCAAGAAATACGCAGAATAATAAGGTCGTGTTACGTAACCAAATAGATAAAATAAGGCTCTTGTTCCGCAAGGATAGAGAGTCTTATTTTTGTTTTTACAGAATTCTCGGCTTCTTCCCTCGCAACATCAAGGTTTATCAGCAGGCTTTGCTGCATAAATCCATCTCCATGCGCTCCGAAAAAGGACGTCCCATCAACAACGAACGGCTGGAATTCTTGGGCGATGCTATCCTCGACGCCATTGTAGGAGATATTGTCTACCGCCATTTCGAAGGACGCCGCGAAGGTTTCCTTACCAATACCCGTTCCAAAATTGTACAGCGGGAAACACTCAACAAACTGGCCGTGGAAATCGGACTGGACAAACTGGTGAAATACTCCACCCGCTCCTCATCCCACAACAGCTACATGTACGGCAATGCATTCGAAGCCTTCATCGGCGCCATTTATCTGGACCAGGGCTACGACCGCTGCAAGCAGTTCATGGAAGAGAAGATTTTCAAAAACTATATCGACCTCGACAAGATGTCTCGCAAAGAGGTCAACTTCAAGTCAAAACTCATCGAATGGAGCCAGAAGAACAAAATGGAGGTGTCATTCGAGCTTATCGAGCAGTTTCTCGACGAAGAATACAATCCGATGTTCCACACCGAAGTCCGCATCGAAGGGATATCGGCAGGTACCGGCACCGGTTATTCCAAGAAGGAGTCGCAACAAAATGCGGCACAGATGGCATTGAAAAAAATTAAGGATGCCGCTTTCAAGGAGGAAGTCCAGGCAGCCAAGGAGCGAAACCATGCAACAGAAACCTCCACAGAAGAAAATCCCATGGCAGAAGCTGTTGAAGAATCCCCACAAGAAAAATTAGCCGAAACAGATTCCCATCCGACGTCCCTGGACAACTAAGTCATTGTCTTCCGTCACCAGCTTCAACTTGCCCGCAATCTCCTCCAGCGGTGCAGAAGCTATTTCATTCCCCTTCAAGGTAATCATCCGCCCGAACTGCCCGTTGGCAATCAGTTCCGTGGCATGTCCGCCCATACGTGTGGAAAGGTTACGGTCAAAAGGTGTGGGTGAGCCGCCCCGCTGAATATAACCCAACACAGTCTCACGGGTCTCGATACCCGTCTCATACTCTATCTCCTGAGCGATATACTCGGCGGCACGCTTCCGCCCGTCCGTCTGTATACCTTCGGCTACCACCACGATGGAGTAAGGCTTTCCTTTCTTCAGCCGATTCAGAATCGTTTCTCCGATACGGTGGATATTATAGGGAATCTCCGGAATCAGAATCACGTCACCACCGCCTGCCATACCGGAGTATAAGGCTATCCAACCTGCCTTGTGCCCCATCACCTCAATCACCATCACCCGTTTGTGCGAGCTGGCCGTGCTGTGCAACCGGTCGATAGCATCCGTAGCAATGCTGACGGCAGAATCGAATCCGAAGGAGAAATCAGTTCCCCAAATATCGTTGTCTATGGTTTTAGGTACAGACACAATGTTCAGCCCCATAGCAGAGAGTTTGGCGGCTGTCTTCTGCGTACCGTTCCCGCCGATACAGACTACACAATCAAGCCCCATCTCTTCGATATTCCGCGCTATCAGTGCCGGTTTGTCCACGCCGGACATCACGCCGTTCTTCTTAAAGGGCTTCTCGCGCGAAGTACCGAGCATCGTACCTCCCAAGTTCAGCAAACCGGATAAGGATTTTTCGGTAAACGACTCCACATCCTTGGTCAGCAGCCCCTGAAAACCGCTGTGAATGCCAATTACTTCCATTCCATAATGGTTGATAGCTGTTTTACATACACCGCGAATGGTAGCGTTGATGCCGGGACAGTCGCCTCCTGAAGTCAAAATACCTATTCTCATGATATTTTTGTTTGAATTATTGTTCTATAGGTCCGTAAAGATAGAAAAAAAAGAGAAAAAAGATAGAGATGCCGATAAATAAGATTATTTTTGCGGTTTAAAATAAGATTTCACAAAGAACGATGAATATTACAAAGTTTCTGAATAAGGTATATTTTGCTCCCCGTCTGAAAGAAATCGAACAATACACCAGCCATGCCGGTGAATTGCAACAGCTTGTACTGCAGCGCCTCGTCCGGACAGCGGCAAACACGGAATGGGGAAAGAAGCATGACTATGCCTCTATCCGTACTTATGAAGATTTCAAGAAGCGCCTTCCCATACAAACTTACGAAGAAGTAAAACCTTATGTAACCCGCCTGCGTGCCGGTGAGCAAAATCTGCTTTGGCCTTCGGAAATACGTTGGTTTGCCAAATCATCGGGTACCACCAACGACAAGAGTAAGTTCCTGCCCGTCAGCCGGGAGTCCTTGCACGACACGCATTACAAGGGAGGCCGGGATGCCGTTGCCATCTATCTGGGACAGAATCCCGAAAGTCGTTTCTTTTCCGGTAAAGGGCTTATCCTTGGAGGCAGCCACGCTCCCAACCTGAACACCAACCACAGTCTTGTAGGCGACCTCTCCGCCATCCTCATAGAAAATATCAACCCACTGGTAAACTTTGTCCGCGTACCCAGCAAGCAGACGGCCCTGATGGAGCACTTCGAGCCCAAAATGGAGGCCATCGCCCGCGAAACCATCCATGCAAATGTCAGCAACCTTTCCGGCGTACCGTCCTGGATGCTTGTACTCATCAAACATATATTGGAAAAGACGGGAAAGCAGAGCCTTGAGGAGATATGGCCCAACCTGGAGGTGTTCTTCCACGGCGGCGTTGCCTTCACTCCCTACCGAGAGCAATACAAAGACGTGATCCGCAGCAGCAAGATGCATTATGTAGAGACTTATAACGCCTCCGAAGGCTACTTCGGCACGCAGAACGACCCTGCCGACCCTGCCATGTTGCTGATGATTGACTACGGTATCTTCTACGAGTTCATCCCGCTTGAAGATGTAGGCAAGGAGAATCCGCGTACCTTCTGCCTCGAGGAGGTGGAGCTGAACAAAAACTACGCCATGGTAATCTCCACTTCTGCCGGTTTGTGGCGATATATGATTGGAGATACGGTGAAGTTCACATCGAAGAACCCCTATAAGTTCGTCATCACCGGACGTACCAAGCACTTTATCAACGCGTTCGGCGAAGAACTGATTGTGGATAACGCGGAAAGAGGACTTGCCAGGGCATGTGCCGAGACCGGTGCACAAGTAGTAGATTACTCTGCTGCTCCCGTGTTTATGGACAAGCATGCCAAATGCCGCCACCAGTGGCTGATAGAGTTTGCCCAAATGCCGGACAGCCTGGAGAAGTTCGCCAAAGTATTGGACGACACCCTGAAAGAGGTGAACTCCGACTACGAGGCTAAAAGGCAGAATAATCTGGCGCTGCAACCGCTGGAAATCATCGTTGCCCGCCCCAACC
Organism: Bacteroides sp. AF34-31BH; assembly: GCF_003602795.1. Lineage (NCBI taxonomy): Bacteria > Pseudomonadati > Bacteroidota > Bacteroidia > Bacteroidales > Bacteroidaceae > Bacteroides > Bacteroides sp. AF34-31BH. The sequence continues at coordinate 78,032 of NZ_QTLV01000005.1, read as the reverse complement.
TCTTCCACGACTGGCTGGATAGCAAGGGGAAACTCGGCGGACAGCATAAGGTGCCCCGGCTCAGCAACACGAGGGAGTATATAGAGGAAATGCTGGAACTGAACCGGTAAATTACTATATCATAAAAATCAAGCGCGGATTACGCAAATTACGCGGATAAATTAATAAATCCATGTAATCTGCGTAATCCGCGTTTTACAAATCAGTCAGTACGTTTTGACTTTACTTTTTCATTTCAACAGTCAGCCTCAAGGATTAGAAATTATATGCCAGCCCAATTCCCAGCACTTCCTTAAACTGCACCTTGGCACCCTTCTTCACTCCATTGTCATCAAACGTTTTCACATCATTGTCATACTTTAGAGTTGTATTGATGGTAGCCGACAATACTTTATTGATTTTCATGCTGATAAGTACATCCCAATTCACATCTATGTTTCCAAAATCTTTGCTGTAAGGAGTAAAGAAATCAGCCGTAGTAATCAGATTCACATTCTCCATCACGGGCAATTCAGCACGGGCTTTCACAAAAGCGCCACCCTCTATCTTGAAGTGGTCACCCGGGTCTACACCAAAAGCACCCAAATCGGAAAGATAGTCATCAGTCACGAAAGTCATCTTGGTGGAAACGGGTGAAAGCAGTAGAGAATAGTTACTCTTAGGCCTCCATTCCATACCCAGGGCGATATTCGAATAGGCAGGAGCAAAGAAATTGGAAATCTGGTGCTCTTTGTCGGGATAGTCATATCCTTTGGCAAACTGGGTATTCAAATCACCCATCAGTGTATAGAACCAGACGTTGTCTGTAGAATATCCCAACTGAGTGGAAAGCCCTATTTTATCACTACTTTTCCTCATCCCCTGAGATTTGGTTTTCGACAAGCCATAGTCCAGCACCATGTTGGTGACCCAGAGCCAGTTTCCTTTCTTGTGTGTCAGTGATGCATTCAAGTAGGCATTTCCAGCAATGGAATTCTCACCTCCTGCCGACCAGTTGGCCATGGCAGTCTGTGACATATTAAGACCAGTCACTCCTTTCAATACCCAAGCTCCCTCCTGATAACCCTTATCATCCGTCTGAGCATAAGTTATGGTTGCTAAAGCAGCAAACAACATTACAATATATATCCTTTTCATATTACAGTTCGTTTTAAAAGTTTCTCATAAAAAGACGTCTCATAAAATTAACAACATTTACTATCTTTTGTTCGAGAAGCTATAAAACGAATGTAAGGTTCAGAGAATAATTCCACCGCCCAACAAGTATCCGTCCTTATCATAGAAAGCCGCTGCCTGCCCGGGTGCAATGGATTCCAGCGGCTCTATCAGACGGACACGTAACAGACCTTCCACCGTAAGAGTCACCCTGCACCGGTTTGCCTGCTTACGGTAGCGTATCTTCACAATAACCTCGTTTGCACCCAGCACACGACTATTCTCCACCAGGTTCCAGTCTCCCAGCCACATTTCCTGCCTGTAGAGGGAAGAGAGCGGAGCTAAAACGACTTCATTGCTTTCCACTCTTGTCTCTTTCACAAAAACAGCCTTGTTCAGATGGATACCCAAGCCCCTACGTTGCCCTACGGTATAAAACGGATAGCCCTCATGCCATCCCAAGAAATCCCCCTTTTCATCGACGAATCTACCTTTACCGGGTAATAGTGTTTCAGGAACCTCACGCTTCAAAAAGGAACGGTAATCCAAAGGGCAAAAGCACACACCTATACTGTCTTTCTTCGCAGCCACCTGCCCGAAACCACGCTCCGCCGCATACGAGCGCGCCTCATTTTTCGTAATATCTCCCATCGGAAGCAACATACGCTGCAGGATGTCCTGCTTCAATCCCCACAGAAAGAAAGTCTGGTCTTTGTCCTTATCTGCAGCAGGAGCTATATAATACTTTCCTCCGGACAAGACTTTACGCACATAATGTCCGGTAGAAATCCAATAAATCCCCTTTTCATCGGCTATTTTAGCCAACAGTGCCCACTTCAGCTCATTATTGCAGACCGTGCAAGGAACGGGAGTGCGTCCCCTTAGATACTCTTCCACAAAATAGCGGATAATACGCGAACGGAAAAGCTCGCGTGCATCATAGGTAATGTGTTTCATCCCCAGCTTCAGGGCCAGAGCCCGTGCATCTTCCAAATACCCGGTCTCATCTCCTGCCTCATAGAAACGGAAAGTCACGCCAGTCACCTCATAACCGGCTTCCTGCAACCTCATGGCGGCCACGGAACTATCCGTGCCGCCACTCATGCCAAGCAATACACGTTTATCTGACTTCATGGATACAAAAGTAATAAACGAAGGTGAAATCCGTTGCATTTACTCTTATAAAACAGAATATCATTATAGATTTTCACAGATTTATTATACCTTTGTACTCCTAAAAGAACTAATAATCAACTGTTATGGAACATCAACTGACCATTTACAACACTTTAAATAGAAAAAAAGAGCTGTTCGTACCGCTGCATGCACCGCATGTAGGCATGTATGTCTGCGGACCGACCGTGTACGGTGACCCGCACTTGGGACATGCACGCCCTGCCATCACTTTCGACCTGCTGTTCCGCTACCTGACGCACATCGGCTACAAGGTGCGCTATGTCCGCAACATTACCGACGTGGGCCATCTGGAGCACGATGCCGACGAAGGTGAAGACAAGATTGCGAAAAAAGCCCGTCTGGAACAACTGGAGCCAATGGAAGTGGCACAGTACTACATCAACCGCTATCATAAGGCGATGGATGCATTGAATGTGCTGTCTCCCAGTATCGAGCCACATGCCAGCGGCCACATCATCGAACAGATAGAACTTGTAAAGGAGATATTGAAGAACGGATATGCCTATGAAAGTGAAGGTTCCGTTTATTTCGATGTAGAAAAATACAACAAGGACCATCACTACGGCAAGCTCTCCGGACGCAACCTGGATGATGTTCTCAACACCACCCGCGAACTGGACGGACAGAGCGAGAAGCACAATCCCGCAGACTTTGCCCTCTGGAAATGTGCGCAACCGGAACACATCATGCGTTGGCCTTCCCCGTGGAGCGACGGCTTCCCCGGCTGGCACGCCGAATGTACAGCCATGGGAAAGAAATACTTGGGCGAGCACTTCGACATTCATGGTGGCGGTATGGACCTTATCTTCCCGCATCACGAATGCGAGATTGCACAATCCGTAGCTTCCCAAGGAGAAGATATGGTACATTATTGGATGCACAACAACATGCTGACCGTGAACGGACAGAAAATGGGTAAGTCTTACGGTAACTTCATCACATTGGAAGAGCTCTTCAAAGGCACACACCCCATGCTGGAGCAAGCCTACAGCCCAATGACCATCCGCTTCTTCACCCTGCAAGCCCACTACCGCAGTACGGTAGACTTCAGCAACGAAGCTCTGCAAGCCGCCGAAAAGGGATTGGCAAGACTGATGGATGCTGTACATGGACTGGACAAGATTACCCCTGCTGCAACCTCCACCATAGACGTGAAATCCCTGCGTGCCAAGTGTTACGAAGCCATGAATGATGACTTGAACTCACCGATTGTCATCGCCCACCTCTTCGACGGCGCCAAGATGGTAAACAATATCCTAGCTGGAAACGATTCCATCACAGCCGAAGACCTGAAAGAATTGAAGGAAACCTTCCACCTCTTCTGCTTCGACATCTTAGGATTACAAGAAGACAACGCCTCCAACGAAGAGCGTGAAGCTGCCTTCGGCAAGGTAGTGGACATGCTATTGGAAGAGCGTTCAAAGGCAAAAGCCAACAAAGATTGGGCTACATCCGACAAAATCCGCAATGAACTCACCGCGCTCGGTTTCGAGATTAAGGACGGTAAGGACGGAAGCGAATGGAAGCTGAATAAATAACGAAGGTATCATAACTCACCGCAGAATCATACAGATTGGGGGTAAGTTTTAGGCAGAAGAACAAAAGAACATATTTTTCTCTTGTTCTTCTGTTCTTTTGTCTGAAAAATAAAATCCATGTAATATTTTGATATATCCTCGTTAGAATACGAATCCGAACCCAGCATACCACCCTACTTTCTTCGTCTGGTTGGACCAATTCAACTGTATCTCCACTGGTCCCAGAAAACTCTTGTACATATAGCCGATGCCTACCCCTGCCATATCAGCCGATTCGGAAGAGTCAAGAATCTGATGAAACTTCCCGGAGTTTCGCCCATAACTGCCCATCACTGATATATACTGGTTTTTCAAGATACGCTGTCTGAGGTTCAGCCCTGCAACCAGCAGTGCGGCTTGTGACAGTTCCGCACGGTTGATGCCCGTAAACGGTATCTGCTGTGGCATATAGCGCCCCGGTATGGTTCCCCCCACCATATTAATGATGGCAAAAGGATAATTACCGCTTCCGGACAATACGCGTCCATAAAACGAAGGAGTGACAGTGAACTTACTCGAGGGAGAGAAACATCCCTGCCAACGGGCATCGAAAACAGAAATAGGATTGTTGTCCTTATACTGGAAGAGGTTATCCGTATAGAGATGGTAGGATACCGCCCACGACATACCTTTTGTAGGGGCGCTCCTCTCATTCAAGTTGTTGAACACAAGTCCGGCAAAGTAACTGAATAAGGACGAATTCTCAAACAGTGCCGAAGCTAACGGGTCGAGCGACAGCAAATCATGATAGTGGTAGTAATCAAAGTCAATGCCCAGACTGACCTGGATATTGTTCCAGTCCTTCGCCGCCCCCATACGGACCAGTTGATGTGTAAAAGTCAAATCCAGCGCCCGTTTGCCTTCATTGTAAATATTCATATCTTTATAGTCGAACTGATAGGCAAGTCCCGCCTGCCATCCACCGTCCCACTGGTAACTATATCCGAGTCGTGCCAGTGTACGCTTGCCCAGACGGGCAGTAAGGCTGACCAGCGACTCGCGCTGCCGGCCGAAATAGAAGTCCGTATTTGCCTGCAACGCCGCCAGTTCTTCTGTATCAAAGCGAAAACCGACATTCAGCTTGTTCTCCCGTACAGCAGGGGCGGCTATTTGGGAATCAACGGGAATCTCCCTATCAACAGCCACGCCGGGTAAGCGGAAAGGTCCCGGGCGGCGAGGCTGATAATCTTCTGCAAGTCCCAGCTTCCGTTTCAGGGCAAGCAGTCCGTCCCAACTGTCCATGGCAGCACGCTCTCCCCGCACCATCAAAGTGTCGATGGCCTCTTTGGTAAAACTTGCAGCCGAATAGCCGGAGACATCCACCTTTATCAGTACGTCGGTATTACGCAGATTCTCACGATATTTCTTCTCTCCTTGCAGATTGATGATTTGTCCGAAGATGTCTTTCACCGATTTCAGCTCGGAAGCCTTAAGCAGCGGACTCTGCACATCCACCCCGATAATGTAGTCGGCCCCCATGGCAAGCGCCACATCTACCGGATAGTTATTCACCATTCCACCGTCTACCAGTACCATCCCATCCAGGTCTACCGGGGCAAACACACCGGGAATGGACATGCTGGAACGCATGGCAGTGGCCAGTATTCCCTCACGGAACACGACTTCACTACCATTCACCAAATTCTCCGACACGCAGGCAAACGGAATAGGAAGACGGCTAAAATCCACGGAATCCTGGTAACCTTCTGTCAACGTGGAGAACAAGCGTGCCAGGTTCTTCCCTTTTATGATACCCGCATCCGAAACAGCGGCAGATTTCAAAGAAAACGGAATAGAGAGTACATAGCGCTCCGACTTCAACCGGTCGTCCAGCAACACATCCTTAGGATTGGGTGCATCCGAGAGTAGGAATTTCCAGTTCTGGGCATTCACCATACTGTCCAATTGTTGCGGAGTATATCCGATAGAATACAAACCTCCCACAATGGCCCCCATACTGGTACCCACCACATAATCTATAGGGATACCCGCTTCTTCAATTACTTTCAGAGCACCGATATGCGCCGTCCCTTTGGCGCCACCCCCACTGAGTACGACAGCCACTTTCGGACGCCCGGACGCCCAAAGGACCATCGGCAAAAACAACAAACAAGCCCATAGTCTGTACTTCATCTCCATCATTTACTTAAATACGTATTGGTAAATCCATTCCATTCTGAATCAAACAACCCGCTCCGACAAATAGTTCACTATCAGTCGAAGCGGGTCACAAAAAACGTTCAAGCAATTTATGGAGGATTATCTATAACCTATATCGAATCAATAAGGTATCATATCCTTCAAGATGCCTTCCTTATACCAAGGGTCATTAATCTCTTTCAATACTTTGCCCATCTCTGCGCAAAGGTCTTTTACAATTTCTTGGTTTTCTTCCAAAGAAAGGTTATTCATCTGATACGGGTCCTTTTCATCGTCAAACAACAAACTTTTGACCAGCTTATGGTTTTCGCGGTCAATGTAGAGCGCCAGCGTATAGCGCGCCGATTTAAAGCCGCGCGACGAAGGGAAATAGGAACGGACCATGCCTTCCGCATCCTTCTCGCCATCCAGATTCTGGATGTAAAGAGCACCGGTAGGACGGACAATATCTGCCTTTTCATCGAAGAAAAGCGGTGCATAGTTGCGCCCTTGCACCTCGGCCGGAATGGAGTCGGCAAGACCGGCAAGCCCCAACAAGGTAGGCATGATGTCCGGCGAGGAAAGCATCAAGTCGTCCACGCGAGGCTTAATCTTATCGGGGAAACGAACCAGGAAAGGAACGTTCATGGACTCGGAGTATGGGGAATTCTTCGGGTCTTCCGTATGCTGGCTGCACATGGTCTCTCCATGGTCGGAGGCAAACACGACAATGGTATTCTTGTCCAGTCCGAGTTCCTTCAAGGCATCGAGTATCTGACCGAAAGCACGGTCGACACCCGTCACAGAAGCAAAGTAGTAGCGTGCACTCTCTGCCTTGGGCATCTTGGAGTCGGCATTCGGACGGACGAGCAGGCTGTCCAGAGGCTGGTTTTTATAGAGATTGAAATCTTCCTCCATACAGTCGTCCAAAGAACGGTACGGACTATGGGGAGGATTCATGCCTACCATAATGAAGAAAGGTTTCTTCGGATCGCGTACATTCCCCTCGTTCTTCAGATAAGACACCACCTTGCCCGATTCGTGTAACGGTGACCACTCGCGCGGGTCGTGGCGACGGCCTTCCGTATCCCAGTAATGCGGATTTTTGTGTTCGTCGAAGGTACCATAAGAATACCAGTAATTGAACCCATGACGACGTTCTTTCGGCGTATAGGCATCCCATGCAGGTACGCGGTCTTCCACATACTGCCCGGGACGTTCAGGGTCGTTGGGGGTAGGAAAGTCGGCATGCAGTTTGCCAAAGTAGGCGCAGTCATATCCGGCATTGCAGAAAACATCGCTCACGCACACAGCATCCTCACGCAGGGAGCTGATGGGACGGCTCGAATTGCAATTCAATGGAATACCACTCTTATTAGGATACATTCCCGTCAACAGAGAACCACGGTGGGGACTGCTCAACGGGCAGTTGCTCATGGCGGATGTCAATACCACCGACTCTCGGGCAAAATCATTCAAGCGTGGGGTATGCACCGGGTCATTCCGAAAGTTCACTTTCTCGCGAAAACCTTCCTGGCCCCAGAACTCCATCGCCTGGTTACGGTATTGGTCGGGAAAAACGTAAATGACATTCGGCTGGACGGATTGTTCCGCCTGCGGGGCTTTACAGCCCTGCAAGGCGAACAAACCTAAACCACCTAACAAAATATTTAATTGAGTTTTCATTTTTCCAAGTCTCTTTTACGCATCAATCCTTCCAGGAAGTAATAGTCGGCATAATTCAGCGGTACATCAATCTCCGCACCGTGAGGAATACTGCCCACAGAGTGCATCAGGATGAAGTTGCCGTTGGTACCCACCTTGGCACGGTAGGAAGGAGAAGCGAGGCTTTCCATAATCCGGTCGGCGGTTTCCTTGTATCCCTTATCCGGCAGATAAGTACTCAGCTCGTAAAGGGCGGACGCCGTGCAGGCAGCTGCCGAAGCATCGCGAGGTTCATTCGGGATATTGGGAGCATCGAAATCCCAGTAGGGAACCAAGTCTTCCGGAAGATTCTTGTTGTTGAAGATAAAGTTGTAGACCTTTTCAGCCTGTTCCAGGTATTTGGCATCGTGTGTATAGCGATAGCACATGGTATAGCCGTACAAGGCCCACGCTTGTCCACGTGCCCAAGCAGACTCGTCGGCATAGCCTTGTGCAGTCTGTCTCTTACGGACTTCACCGGTTTCGGGGTCATAATCCACCACATGATAGCAGCTGTTGTCCTCACGGAAATGGTTAGCCATAGTCGTATCGGCATGCTTCCGGGCTATGTTGTAGAAAGTGGAGTCGCCGGACAGCCTGGAAGCTTCGAACAGCAGTTCGAGGTTCATCATATTATCAATGATAACGGGACATTTCCAGCCACGTTCAGCCTGCCACCCCTTGTCTGCATCCCATGACTGAAGTACGCCTGCTGCAGGGCGGAAACGGGTAGACAATGATTTGGCTGTCTGTATGATGACCGGCTTGTACTCCTCCTTACCCGCAAAACGGTATCCGTTCAAGTAGCTGCTGCCAATCATAAAGCCCACATCATGGTGCCAGGTAAGGTATTGTACCGAATCCAAATCCTCGGTATACTTCTCTGCCAGCGGCAGCCACTTCTGGTCACCGGTCAACTCGTACATATGCCAGATATTACCGGGGAAGAAGCCGGAACACCAATCGTCGATAGGTACATAGACAATGTTCCCATCCTTATCAATGGTACGGGGATTAAGGATTTTACCGGATTTTTCGATAATGTCTGTCTGAATTGTCTCCTGAGCCACAGCATTATCAATGTTTTCTTGGATAAAGTTGCTTTCAGCCTGCTTTTGCCCTGCGCAACCTGCCAATACAAGGAGGGAGATTCCCAATGTAGTGAGGACTGTTTTCATAATAAGGGATTTATTTATTAAGAGTTTATGATTTTTCCTGCTGCAAAAGTAGAGCAAGTGTACAGATTTGACCCGCCTAAATAATTCAATTAATGGCTAAAATCGTTACTTTTGCGTCCGGAAGCACATATTTTCCACCCATTAATCATTAATCACTAAACATTAATCATTACTCCCCATGACCGCACAAGAGTTTTTTAAGAACGACCGCTTCGCCACGAATGCAGGTGTAGAACTGATAGAAATAAAGGAAGGATACAGCAAGGCACGCCTGGTTATCACGGCAGAGCATCTCAATGCAGGAGGCCGTACGCAAGGAGGGGCCATCTTCACCCTTGCCGACCTGGCACTGGCAGCAGCAGCCAACTCCCACGGAACATTGGCCTTCTCTCTTTCGTCCAATATCACCTTCCTGCGCAGCAGCGGACCGGGCGATGTACTGTATGCCGAAGCACGCGAACGCTACATCGGCCGCACCACCGGATATTACCAGATCGACGTCACCAACCAGGAGGGAAAACTGATTGCCACTTTCGAATCCAGTGTATTTAGAAAAGGGGATAACATCACTTTTTCCTTACCACAGACGTCATCGGATAGCGGTTGTCCCGGACACTCTTGAAGAATGCCTTGGCCGAACCGAAATTCAAATACATGTCCAAGCGAATGGGAAGGTGGTTCTTATCATCGGATACGAAGAAGGTGATGACCTCCTTCTCCTTACCTTTCTTGTACTCTACGAAAGAGAATACCAAGCAGCGGTAAACGGTGTCGTTATTCGCCTTGACCTCCTCCTTGCCGCGGTAAATCAACGTCTGCTCTTCCACCCTGCGTCCCGTGGCCATGGGAAAGAGTATCTTCTGCCCTACCTTGTAGTCTTTAGGGTCATAAGAGCGCGCCTGCGCCAAAATGCTCAACATATCGAAGATACAGCGACTATCACTGTATTCCATCTCCTGAGCCTCACGCACGGGATTGTGCCAGGTGCGTCTCTGCTTTACATTCGCCAGTCCGTCCGAGTAGGAGAACCAAGCCTCGTCCACCGTATGGCGGCTTCCCTCCTCCGCCGCTTTACGGAAGTAGAGCGGCTCCAACCTATCGCTGACATAACAAGTCAACGTATCACGCATCTTGAAGAAAAAATCGGTCTTTTTACTGCCTACACAAAGCAAGTTAAAGCGAAATGCAGGCTCGGAATGGTAAGTCGTGGCATTGGTAGTGAGGCTTGCCAGACCCACCTTCTTCCAAATGAACTTCCAATTGAAATATAAATCGTACATGACATGCTCGCCCGACTGGAAAGCTTCATTCTTTGCAGTACATTGGGCCTGAACAGACTGGGAGGTTCCCAAACAGACCGCTCCCACCATTAATAGAATGAACAATTGCTTCCGCCTAATAGCTATGGCCTCTACCACTGTTGCGGCTGCTATTGCCACTGCGGTTATTTTTGTTCCTGTTTTGCTTTTTCTTGTCTTCATCTGGTTTTTGTTTTTTTAGTTCGTCCGGCTTCTGCCTATCCAGGGACTTGGCCTTAATATCCCATTCCTGGGTCAAATCAAAGTTCGCTTTAAGCTCCAGAACCATCGGATAATAGTAAACCATTTCAGGCTGGCGCTTCTCGGCATAGTTTCCCGTATCCCAGACGCCATTCCCATTCGTATCATTTATCAGCCGCGCTCCATATTTGCCCGGATTGAGGAAATAGAAATCGGCTTTCCCATCCACCACCGGCACCGTGCGCAGCACTTTGTCCTGACCGTCCAGTAGTTCCACAAAAGCCAGAGAGTCCGCTCCATGCACATTAAAGAATATCTGCCCGTACTCTTCCAGCTTCTTGGCCTTGAAGTCCTTCTTTATCTTGTCGGAGAACAACCCGTACAACCCGCGTATGGCAGCAGAATCCACTTCAAATGTATAGCTTTCGCCGGGTGCCCATTCGGCAAACAGATTATAACGCTTCAAGTCCAAAGAGTCGCGCATAAAGTCGAACGGGATATCCTGCCACAACGAGTCCACTTTCAGTTTCAGATGGAAAGCGGTGGTATCTATACTTGCCACCGGCTCCGTAAACGACAGAGTAAGATAATCATATACATCGATTGCAGAAGGGGCATACACATCTACAGCCAGGAATTCCGTCGGCTCGGGCTCTTCCACCTCACCTTCCTTCAACTTCTTCTTTTTCTTCTCACGCTCTTTCTGTTCCTTTTCCTTCGCTTCCTGCTTCTGCTTCTGCTGCTTGTCGTATGTCAACTTCGCCAGCACATTCAAAGTATCGGTACGGGGTACCAATCGTTTCAGGCTATCCGTATACAAATAGGTGATACTCATTTTCAGGGAATCCTGCTTATAGAGCAGAGAATCCTTTATCCAATAATGAATCGTATCGTTCCGGCCGGTAGGCTGTTCTATAACAAACGCATCTTCCTCATTAAAGTTCAATCCTTTCAATAAAGGCAACGTGTCTGCCGGAGCAGTGAAATAGAGCGAAAACTTCTCCGGAGTCAACCGTTCGGCCTTCAAAAAACGTTGCGAGAAGGAAAGCTCCTTGAAAGCACGCAGCAGAACATCATCCGGAAGGTAGTGGGTATATTGACGTTCTACAATCGTATCTACTGTCAGCGAGTCTATCCAGGTCGTATCCTGGCGCATGCGCTCTTCCATGGAAGGAATGATGATAGAGTCATTAAAAGCTATCACTTCCGTCGGCTGGGAATAGGCAAAATTCTGGTCGGCATCCTGCAAGGCATAAATGCGATACTTGCCGGGAGCCACTCCACGGATAGAGAAGCGTCCGCGACTGTCCGTACGCCCCACCCGCTCAAAAGGAAGTTTGGTAAAAGCGGAGTCGGCCAGATTGGCATGCAGACCGACCAGCATTCCTTTCACCGGTTCAAGATTGGCCGCATTCAGTACTGTACCGGCCACAGCCATAGAGTCGAGACGGTCGCCCGTAGAGAAAGAATAGAAGAAATTCTCCAAGGGATTCCCCTCATTATTATCCTGGATGGCATCACCAAAATCGAATGTATAAGTAGTATTGGGTTTCAATGTATCCTGCAGAGTGATGACCACCTTCTTCCCATTAGACTTAATTTCGGGCTGCTGCACCTGCGGAGGGGATATTACAATCTTCTCATTCGGCTTGTCAAGCTTGATAAATTCATCGAACTCAATGGAAAGTTTATTTTTATTGTGATGGAGTGCGCCGGGCGTGGGAGTACCGGAAATAAAACGCGGAGGAGTCTCATCATAAGGTCCTCCTTCAATACGGCCCACACTGGCACAAGAATACAGTGCGGCAGCTATGGCAACACCCCCCAACAACCTGCGGAAAAGCGGCTTCATTTTAGTATGGCGTTTACGTTCTAACATGCTGCAAAAATAAAGGTTATCTGCCAATTAGCGGTATGCTTTACAGTATTTTAATCAAAAAATGTCCTTTCGTTCTCATCTATGTATGAAACATAGTTAAAAAAGGAAGTGTTTCACACCTTATATACTAAGAAAAGAATATTTTTGCAGACGAAAACTGAATAGGAGTATTCAGTTTTCTTTTTCCTGCCTTATTTCTAAATCATGAATTACACACGAAAACGCCTTTCAAGAATCGAAAAAAAGAAGAATATAAAATTATACAGAGAACAAAAAAGAGTATGAAGAGTAGATTAGTATTATTGGCATGTTGCCTGGCACTGCTCAGCAGTTGCGGACAAGGCGACAAAGGAACGGGTAAAGCTCCCGAATTTGCAGTGATTGAGGCAAAGACCACCACTGCCAACTTGACAAACAGCTACCCTGCTACTATCAAGGGTAAACAAGATGTAGAAATCCGCCCGATGGTGAGTGGGTTCATCACAAAATTGCACGTGGATGAAGGCGCAACAGTGCGCAAAGGACAAGTGTTGTTCAGCATCGACCCCGTACAGTATCAGGCAGCCGTAAATTCGGCCAAAGCTGCTGTTGAAACAGCCAAAGCTGCCGTAAACACACAAGAACTGACTGTAAACAACAAACGTGAACTGAACAAGAAAAACATCATCAGTGACTACGATTTGCAAATGGCCGAAAACCAGCTGGCACAGACAAAGGCACAACTAGCACAAGCCAATGCCCAATTGGTCAATGCCAAGAACAACTTGTCATACACCAGTGTAACCAGCCCCAGTGACGGTGTAGTAGGTAGCATTCCCTACCGCGTAGGTAGCTTGGTTAGTCCTTCCGTAGCCAGCCCGCTGACTACCGTTGCCGACATCTCCGAAATGTACGCCTACTTCTCCATGACCGAACGCCAACTCTTGTCACAGATTCGTGAAGGCGGTAGCACCAAGGAAATTCTGGAAAAGATGCCGAATGTACAGTTGCAGCTCATCGACGGAACCATGTATGCCGACAGTGGCCGCGTGGAGACAATCAGCGGAGTCATTGACCAGACTACCGGTTCGGTAACCATGCGTGCCCTCTTCCCCAACAAGCACAACGTGCTGCGTAGCGGAAGCACCGGCAATGTGGTATTCCCCAACCCGCTGCATGATGTCATCATGATTCCACAAACCGCCACTACCGAAATCCAGGACAAGCAGTTCGTATTCGTACTGCAACCGGACAATACGCTGAAAAATACCGAAGTCAAAGTGTTCAGCTTAGACGACGGCAAGTATTATTACGTGACGGAAGGTTTGAAAGCAGGCGAAAAAATCGTTATCGAAGGGGTACAGAACCTGAAGGACGGACAGTCCATCACGCCTATCACGCCTGCTGAAAAGGAAGCTGAATACCAGAAGGCCCTGAAAGACCAGAAAGAAGGCAATATTCAGACTGCGTTTCAATGAAAGAATGAAAAATAAAAAAATTCTTCAATTTTTAATTCCTTAATTGTTCATGAAATGAAATTAGATAGATTTATTAACCGTCCGGTACTATCAACGGTAATTTCCATCCTGATAGTAATCTTAGGAGTTATTGGTCTGGCTACCTTGCCTATCACCCAATACCCGGACATTGCACCTCCCACCGTATCGGTAAGTGCGACTTACCAAGGTGCCAATGCCCAAACGGTGCTTAACTCCGTTATCGCTCCGCTGGAGGACCAGATTAACGGTGTGGAAAATATGATGTATATGAGTTCGAGCGCCACCAACAGCGGTTCGGGCGACATCTCCATCTACTTCAAGCAAGGTACCGACCCCGATATGGCAGCGGTGAACGTACAGAACCGCGTTTCCATGGCGCAAGGCTTGCTGCCTGCCGAAGTTACCAAAATCGGTGTAACCACCCGTAAACGCCAGACTTCCATGTTGATGGTATTCTCCATCTATGATGAAAAAGACCAGTACAACATCGAGTTCCTGGAAAACTACGCCAACATCAACCTTATCCCTGAGGTGAAACGTGTCAACGGTGTGGGCGATGCCATGGTATTGGGACAAGACTACTCCATGCGTATCTGGCTGAAACCTGATGTAATGGCCCAATACAAACTTATCCCCAACGATGTGGTTGCCGCCTTGAGCGAACAGAACATCGAAGCGGCTCCCGGCCAGTTGGGTGAGCGCGGTAACCAAACCTACCAGTATACCCTGCGCTACAAAGGACGTCTGCAACAGACTACGGAGTTCGAGAACATTGTCATCAAGGCCTTGGAGAACGGTGAAATACTCCGTCTGAAGGATGTAGCAAATGTGGAACTGGGCCGTCTGTCATACGGATTCAACAATATGGTAAACGGACATAAAGCCGTGAGTTGTATCATTTTCCAGATGGCAGGCAGTAATGCCACGCAGACCATCTCGGATATCGAGGCCCTACTGGACGACTATTCCAGCAAACTGCCCGCCGGCTTGAAGATAAACATTGCACAGAGTGCCAACGACTTCCTCTTCGCTTCCATACATGAGGTAATCAAGACATTGATCGAGGCCTTTATCCTGGTGTTCATCGTAGTGTATATCTTCCTGCAGGATATGCGCTCCACGTTGATTCCCGCCATCGCCATTCCCGTGGCGTTGATTGCCACCTTCTTTGTATTGAAACTGATTGGCTTCAGTATCAACTTGCTGACCCTTTCGGCCATGGTGCTTGCCATTGCGATTGTGGTCGATGATGCCATCGTCGTCGTCGAGGGCGTCCATGCCAAGCTGGACCAGGGCTACAAATCGGCCCGTACAGCTTCCATCGACGCCATGAGTGAACTGGGTGGTGCCATCGTCTCCATTACGTTGGTGATGATGTCCGTATTCGTTCCCGTGAGCTTCATGGGAGGTACGGCAGGTACTTTCTACCGTCAGTTCGGTTTGACCATGGCGATTGCCATCGGTTTCTCGGCTCTGAACGCCCTGACCCTGAGTCCTGCGCTGTGTGCCATCTTCCTGAAACCTCACAACGGCGGACACGAAAGTCTGAAAGAGCGTGTAGGCGTTGCCGCCAAGGAAGCCCGCAAGATTATGATTGCACGTTATGCCGACTCTATAGGCCGGTTGATGCGTCCCGGCATTACACTGCTCTTCGTGACGGTAGCTATCCTGGGCATGATTTTCGGTCTGTTCAGCTTCAGCGAACACCCCATTCTGTGTAGCTTGATGATTATCATCAGTGTGCTGGCGTTAGCAGGTATGACTACCGACAAGTTCAAACAATCCTTCAATGACTCATACAACGGTATCCTGGGCAAGTATAAGAAACAAGTGCTGTTCTTCATCCAGAAACGCTGGATATCGGCAGGACTGGTTATCGGCTCTATTGTACTGTTGGGCGTATTCATGCAGATAACCCCGACCGGTATGGTGCCCAACGAAGACACCGGTACCATCATGGGCGCTGTGACACTGCCTCCGGGCACTTCACAAGAACGCGCACAAGAGATTTTGAACCGTGTGGACAGCTTGGTTGCTGCAGACCCTGCCGTACAGTCACGTACCGTTATCTCAGGTTATAGCTTCTTGGGCGGTCAAGGCCCCTCCTACGGTTCACTCATCATCAAGCTGAAGAACTGGGAAGAACGTTCCACGATGCAGAACTCCACGATTGTGTACGCCACTTTGTACATGCGCGCCCAAAAGATTATCAAGGAAGCGCAGGTATTGTTCTTCGCGCCGCCTATGATTCCGGGTTACTCGGCTTCAAGCGACATCGAGTTGAACATGCAGGACAAGACGGGTGGTGATTTGAACCACTTCTTCGACGTGGTGAACAACTATAACGCAGCCCTGGAAGCACGCCCTGAAATCAACTCTGCCAAGACATCCTTCAACCCTCACTTCCCGCAATACCAGCTGGACATTGACGCTGCCGCTTGTAAGAAAGCAGGCATCAGCCCCAATGACATCTTGACTACCTTGCAGGGATATTACGGTGGTTTGTATGCTTCCAACTTCAACAGCTTCGGTAAGATGTACCGCGTAATGGTACAAGCCGAACCTGATGCTACCAAGAATATGGAAACACTGCAAAGCATCAAGGTGCGCAACGGCAACGAGATGGCACCTATCACGCAGTTCATCTCCATCAAGAAAGTATATGGTCCTGACGTCATCAGCCGTTTTAACCTCTACACCTCCATGAAGGTGATGGTGGCTCCCGCATCAGGCTACACTTCCGGTCAGGCTCTGCAAGCCATTGCCGAAGTGGCGCAGGAAAACCTGCCTGCCGGTTTCGGTTATGAGTTGGGAGGTATGGCGCGTGAAGAGGCCGAAACGAGTGGCAGCACTACGGGACTCATCTTCATATTGTGCTTCGTATTCGTTTATCTGTTGCTGAGTGCCCAGTACGAAAGCTACATCCTGCCTTTATCCGTATTGCTGTCCGTGCCGTTCGGTCTGCTGGGTAGCTTCCTCTTTGTAGGCGGTATAGGCGCATTGGGCAGCATCCCGGCACTGAAAATGATTCTGGGTACGATGTCCAATGACATCTATATGCAGATTGCCCTCATCATGTTGATGGGTCTGTTGGCCAAGAATGCCATCTTGATTGTAGAGTTTGCCCTCGAACGCCGCAGAATGGGTATGAGTATCACCTGGGCAGCCGTATTGGGTGCCGCAGCCCGTCTGCGTCCTATCTTGATGACGTCGTTGGCAATGATTGTCGGTCTGCTCCCGCTGATGTTTGCTTCCGGTGCGGGTGCCAACGGTAACCGTACGCTGGGTACGTCTGCCATCGGCGGTATGTTAATCGGTATGATTCTGCAAATCTTCATAGTGCCCGCACTGTTCGTGGCATTCCAGTACCTGCAGGAGAAATTCAAGCCGATGGAATGGGAAGATGTGGACAACTCGGATGCAGAACCTGAGATTGAACAATATACAAAATAGTGATTAACGATTAGCGATTATGAAGAAAATAATATGCCTGATGTGCGCAACTGCTTTATTGAGCAGTTGCCACATCTACAAATCATACGACAGACCCGAAGACATAACAACTGCCGGACTGTATCGCGACACGGCGTCCGTGAACGATACATTAGCCGCAGATACGGCCAACTTCGGTAATCTGCCTTGGAGAGAAGTGTTCACAGACCCACAGCTGCAGACACTTATCGAGCAAGCACTCACCAACAACGGTGACCTGCGCAGTGCCGCCTTGAACGTGAAACAAGCACAAGCCGCACTGATGTCTGCCCGTCTTGCCTATGCTCCGACGCTTGCCTTGTCTCCGCAAGGAACCGTCAGCAGCTGGGACAAGGGAAAGGCTACACAAATCTACTCCCTGCCCGTCACCGCAAGCTGGCAAGTCGACCTCTTCGGTCAACTGCTGAACCCGAAGCGACAAGCAAAGGTTAGCTTGAAGCAGACGCAATTCTACGAACAAGCCGTCCAGACGCAAGTCATCGCCGGCGTAGCCAACATGTACTACACCCTGCTGATGCTGGACCGCCAACTGCAAATCACCGAAGGCACCGTCGAGATTCTGAAAAAGAACCTGGAGACCGTGCAAGCCATGAAAGATGCAGGCATCTACGGAACCACTTCTGCTGCCGTAGAGCAGAGCCGCACTGCCTACGCTCAAGTCATGGCATCACTGCCCGACATACGCCAGAGCATACGCGAAACCGAAAACGCCCTCTGCCTAATGTTGCACCAACCGGCACAGAGCATCGCACGCGGTGTGCTGGAAGAGCAACAGCTGCCTACGGAATTTTCAGTAGGTATCCCCTTGCAGTTGCTATCCAACCGTCCGGACGTGAAAGCTGCCGAGATGTCACTGGCTGCCAGCTACTATAATACCAACAGCGCCCGTGCCGCTTTCTACCCGCAGATTACATTGAGCGGTTCGGGAGGCTGGACCAATAACTCCGGTGCAGGTATCGTCAACCCGGGTAAACTGCTGGCTTCCGCCATCGGTTCGCTGACGCAACCCTTGTTCTATCGCGGTGCCAACATTGCCCGTCTGAAACAAGCCAAGGCACAAGAGGAGCAGGCTAAGATTCAGTTCCAAACCGCCCTGCTGAATGCCGGAAATGAAGTGAGCAACGCCCTGCATCTGTATCAAATGGAGAAGGACAAAGCCGTTTCACGCACTATTCAAGTAAATTCTGCCCGCCAAGCTGCCTCAGATACAAAAGAATTGTTTAACTTAGGCACGTCGACTTATCTGGAAGTCTTGTCTGCCGAGCAGTCTTATCTCAGCGCACAGCTTGCAGAAGTATCCGACACCTTCAGCAGCATGCAGGCGGTTATCAGCCTGTATCAAGCACTTGGAGGAGGAAGAGAATAAAATGAGCGATAAGTGATTAGTGGTTAGCGATTAATGAAATAGTAAATCCTAATCACTAACCATTTATCACTAATCATTAATCATTAATCGCTAATTACTATGATAAGTCCGTTAGCTTATGTAGATTCTGCCGCAAAAATCGGCAAGAATGTAACCATCCAGCCCTTTGCATTTATCGAAGGGAACGTGGAAATCGGTGATGACTGTATTATTATGTCGGGGGCAAAAATTCTGCACGGTACCCGCATGGGAAAAGGGAACAAGGTGCATCACAATGCCGTTCTGGGTGCCGAACCGCAAGACTTCCATTATACGGGAGAGAACAGCATGCTGATTATCGGTGATAATAACGACATCCGCGAGAACGTGGTTGTCAGCCGTGCTACCCATGTAGGAAGCGCTACCCGCATCGGCAATGAAAACTACCTGATGGATGGTGTACACCTCTGCCACGACGTGCAGATAGGCAACCATTGTGTACTGGGCATCAAGACTACCGTAGCCGGAGAATGTCAGATAGACGACTGCACCATTCTGAGCAGCAACGTCATTCTGCACCAATACTGCCACATTGGAAGTTGGGTACTGATCCAAGCAGGCTGCCGCATATCAAAGGATGTACCGCCTTATATCATCATGAACGGTAATCCGGCGGAATACCACGGTATCAACGCTGCTGTGCTTCAACACAAACACCAGGTGACCGAACGTGTATTGCGCCATATCGTAAATGCCTACCGTCTGGTATACCAGGGAAACTTCAGCGTGCAGGATGCCTTGCAGAAGATTGAAGACCAAGTACCGATGAGTGACGAGATACACAATATCATCAACTTCATCAAGAATTCCAAAGGAATCGTGAAGTAAAAACCCTTCTTCGGGCACGAATCACGCAGACTATTACGGATGGATAAATTCTTTTCTGTAAGTTTGCGTAGTTCGTGCCTTTTTCTAAAGACCTTTACAGATATTTCTCCCACAAATATCTCAACGGACTAAGCAATCTTTCAGTCACACTTCGTTCGTCTGTCATGACCTCTGCCATACCGGTCAGTTCTCCTTTGAATTCCAGCTGTTTACCATAGGAAGTGCATAAGTCTTGCGGCAGGCTTATGGTGACGGTATAGGCGCTTTCATCGTCTGCCAACAACGAGACGGACATTACCTTCCCCGTCAGGAAACCGAACTCCATGTATGGATAACCGGTCACGCTGATGTTTACCCGCTGTCCGGGCATTACTTTACCCGAACCTCCGGCGGGAAGTTTTATCTTTCCGATGATGCTTCCCGGGGCTTTGGCTACGATGGAGAACACCTTGTCTCCGCTACTGACGTTCTGGTTCTTTTGCCAGATGTGGTTGTAGGAGAGTATGCCGTTTGCCGGGCTGACGAAGAGATAAGCCAGTTCCCAATCATTGATGCTGACTTGCAATTCGTTGTAGGCAGTTTTCAGGGCCACATTCAAGTTGTTGGACTCCCGGCTTTGCTCCATTTGTGTTTCGATGATGCTTTGCTGCAACTGCGCTTCCTGTATTCTGGCGGAAGACAGTGAGGTCATTAGCTGTTCCCGGCTCTGCTGCTTGTTCAAGAATGTTTGTTTGGCTTCCTCGTATTCCGATTGTGCAGTCAGCCCTTCATCAAAAAGTTGCTTCTCGCGGTTGTGTACGGTAGAAGCTATCCGCACTTGTTCCTTGTCCAGTTCTGCTTGTCTGTTCAGGTGGGCGATGTAGTTGCGGTATTCCTGCAACTCCCGGCGGGTGGCCTCCACCTTCTGTTCGTACAGATTCAGTGAGAGGAAGTTGCGGTAGTCCGTCAGGCTTTTCAGGAAAGAGGCGTAGGCGTTCTGTATGCTTCCCAGGGACAGCTTCTCCGGGAACTGCGCGGTGCAGACGCTGCTGTCTGCCGGATTGAAGGATGCCAGCTGCTCCTTCAGGCGCAGCACGTCTTCCGTCACGGCAGGATTCTCCAGTACGGCGATGATGTTTCCCGTCCACACGGAATCCCGGTCCTTGTGGTACACCTCCTTTATTTTCCCGCTTCCCCGTGCCACCATCCATATCGGCGGATGCTCCGTAGTGATGGTAATGGAAGCACTTATCACGTCGGGATATTTAAAGAAACACCCGCCTATGAAGAAGAGTGCCAGCACCACGAAGAACACCGTGATGCCCCATCGTACCAGTGCATGCGGCGGACGGGTCAGTATCTCCTGCACCTCCTCACTCCGCAATTCTATGTCCTTCCTCCCGTTTTCCATTTTCAACTTTCCATTCTCAAAGCTCCAGCTGATTCTTCACCAGCTTATAATACCTTCCTTCCCTCGCTATCAGTTCCTCGTGCGTCCCCGTTTCCGCTATCCGTCCCTGCTCTATCACCACTATCCGGTCTGCATTCCGCACGGTACTCAGCCGGTGGGCCACCACTACCGATGTCCTTCCTTCGAAGAAGCGCTGCAGGTTCTCCATGATGATGCGCTCGTTGTTGGCATCCAGTGCGTTGGTGGCTTCGTCGAAGAAGATGAATTCCGGGTTCTTGTACACGGCGCGGGCGATGAGTATGCGCTGTTTCTGTCCCTGGCTCAATCCGTGCCCTTCCTGGCCTATCCGGGTGTTGTATCCCAATGGCAGTCCCTCGATGAATCCGTGTATGTTTGCCACTTCCGCCGCATGCCGCAGGCGTTCCTTGTCGATGTGCTCCACCCCGGGGGCGATGTTGCCGGCAATGCTGTCCGAGAAGATGAACCCGTCCTGCATCACCACGCCGCACCGTTTGCGCCACTCGCGGATGCTGAAGTTCTCCAGCGAGGTGTCGCCCAGCAGTATCTGTCCGCTTGCAGGCGGATAGAATCCTAATAGCAGCTTCACCAGCGTGGTCTTTCCGCTTCCGCTCATTCCTACGATGGCTGTCTGTCTGCCCGATGCGATTTCCAGACTGATGTTGTCTAAGGTGGGCGTTTCGCCGAGCGGGTCGTATTTGAAACTCAGGTTTTCTATCCGCAGGTCTTTCCCTGTGGGTATCTCCCTTATCAGGTCTTTTGTGGGGTCTTCTTCATCGGGGCTGTCCCGCACCTCGCCCAGGCGGTTTGTGCTGAGGCGCGCGTCCTGCATGTCGCGGGCAAAGGTGATGAGTTCGTTTATCGGACTGTTCAGTTGTCCGATGATGTACTGCACGGAGAGCATCATGCCCAGTGTCATTTCCCCTTGTACCACCAGCGAGGCCACCAGTCCCGTGATTACTATGTTCTTGGTCTGGTTTATCAGTACCGCTCCCGAGTCCTGGTACTGCCTCAGCGCAAGGCTCCGGATGTTCACTTTGAACAGCCGTGCCTGTATGCGTTCCCATTCCCACCGCTTCTGCTGCTCGCAGGCACTCAGCTTTATCTCCTGCATGCCGTTCACCAGCTGCACCACCGTGCTCTGGTTGGCGCTCTGCTGGGCAAACCGCTTGTGGTCCAGTTCCGCCCGTTTCTTCATGAAGAGCCAGACGT
Organism: Bacteroides sp. AF34-31BH; assembly: GCF_003602795.1. Taxonomy (NCBI): domain Bacteria; kingdom Pseudomonadati; phylum Bacteroidota; class Bacteroidia; order Bacteroidales; family Bacteroidaceae; genus Bacteroides; species Bacteroides sp. AF34-31BH. Next base: position 55,881 of record NZ_QTLV01000005.1, on the reverse strand, counting down.
AGGAGATGTAGAGTGCGCTCCCTCCCATGAAGATAAGGAAAATCATGCCGCTGTACACCAGCAGCACGATGCCGAATATCAGGATGTTGAAGGTGGAGAACGCCACGCTGAGGCTGCTTCCGGTCAGGAAGTTCTGTATGCGCGTGTGGTCGTTGATGCGTTGCAGGATGTCGCCCGTCATCTTGGTGTCGAAGTAGCCCATAGGGAGCTTCATCATCTTGATGAGGAAGTCCGAAATCAGGGCGATGTTGATGCGTGTGCCCAGATGCAGCAATATCCATCCGCGTATGAACTCCACGGCGCTGCTGCTGAAGGACAGCATCAGTTGGGCAATGAGCACCAGGTAGATAAATCCGAGATTTTGGTTGTTGATGCCGAAGTCCACGATGCTCTGCGTGAGGAAGGGGAGCATCAGCTGTATCATGCTGCCCAGCAGCAACCCCAGCAGCAGTTGTCCCACCAGTTGCTTGTAGGGGCGCAAGTAAGAATAGAGGAAGCCGAAGCCTTTATAGTTTGTCTTTTCCCCCTCATCTTCTTGTGCATAGAATTCCGGTGTAGGTTCCAGCAACAGTGCCACTCCCGTATCTTCTCCGTCCGTTTTGGCGCTGAGCCAGCAACGGCAGAATTCTTCCCGGGTGTATTTCAGCTTGCCTGCTCCGGGGTCGGCCACCCATACATGCTTGTCGTTCATCCGGTAGACCACGACGAAATGTTGCTGGTTCCAGTGGACGATACAAGGTAAAGGGGCTTCTTGCAGCATTTCGTGGCTCACTTGCACACAGATGCTCCGAAATCCAATCTTCTCAGCCGCTTCGCTGATACCCAGCATAGAGACACCTTCGCGAGTGATGAATGACTTTTCCCTCAGACCTTCCAAAGAATAGCGCTTGCCATAGAAGGCGGACACCATGCGCAGGCAGGTGGGGCCGCAGTCCATCACGTCGTGCTGGGAGTAGTGAGGAAAGGATTTCATTTGATTAACTATATAAAAAGTCAATATCTTTGATGTTATAATAGCTTGGAAATTTCCTCCCATTAATAAATAGAATGGGGGTAGTGTAAAACTTATGTGTTATACACCATTTTTCTTGTGCATTGATGAAAGGCTCGCATTTAGGGATTTCATCCAAGAACTTAATGTTATGTAGGATTTTATTTTTACTGATAGGATAGTTATCAACATATTTTTTTAGTATCATGGCAAATAATTGGGGATTCTTTTGATAGCCAGAGAGAATATGGGAAGCTATTACTATCGATTCTGGATGTTTCTTTTGGTCTAACAAAAATATTAAATCCAATTTGGTATTGGCTTTTCTTTGAAGGATGGGCATTAGTTTTTGTAGCTCTTTTATGCATGAAACACAAATAGGACTGAAAATAAGAGTAAGGCATATTTCGGCATCTGGATTTCCTATTGATATTTTATTCACTTTGTCAACATCTGTAAGACAAAGTTCTTGTTGAAAAAGATATTGGGAAATGTTTTCGTCATATATTAATTCGTTGTATTTTCTTTTCAAGGTGGTGTGTTCTTTTTGAGTGGCAATTATCGGCTTGATGACTATATAGATAGATGTAACAGTAACGAAGATCGTCGTTATTTCTATTATTGATTTCAAATGTAGCAATTCGTATATATAATTCATCTTTAAAGTACATATACTTAGCATAAACAGAAAAACGAATACCACTTGTACAGAAAGGCAAAGGGTACACCATTTTCTTGCTATGAATTTCTGATAAAAAAGAGAATAGCATACATATCCGATACTGCAAACAGACAGGAAGTTTATAAGTGCCTGTGCTGTACCAAATGGTAGGAATAGTAATACAATTAAAAGAGATAAAAAATACACAAAACCTATATCGCTCCAAGAAACAAGTCCGAGGAAATATGCGTCTTTGAAATCCAAGATAGAAGAACAATCTATATTATTCTTATTTCCGGTGGCTGAACATAATTTTTTAATGTGTACATTGTACTTGTCTATTTGGTCTACAAACAAAAGTATGGATGCAGTCAGTCCTCCTAAAACGCCTGTAAGATATAGATAAAAAAGAATGCCTCCTTCGTGCTTTAAAATAAGTAAATATGCGAATAATATGGCTACACACAATATAAGCATAGGATATTTTATTTGCTTAATGATTGTGCTGAATTTCATTTTTAGTGGAATACTGATTTTACCTGGTCGGTTATCCATAATAAGGATGTTACCGTCCCACATATCTTCAAAATCCTTTCTCGATATACTTTCTATCTTTCCTTTCTCATCAATAGTCTGAATAGATTCGGCAGTAACTTTTGTTATAAACAGGAACAAATCCACATTTGTAATAACATGAGCAATGAAAGGAGAGGGTATATTTGTCAGTTCTTCATAACTGGTATGTATGGCAAAACTATCTTTGCCCATCCTATGTAATATATACTGGAAAGATAGGAAACTGGGAAAATCCGGATGTTCCTTCAATATTACATATAATGCAGCAGAATATTTGCAGCCATAATATTTTGTGATAATCTTCAAAATGGTTCTTGCATTGTCTTTTATTATTTTTTGATGTGCATTCATTCTGTTGCTTTACTGTTTTAAATATTTGTCTATCGTTGTTGCCGCTTGTTGGTCACTTGGTCTTGGAGCATTCACTTCAACAATATTGCCCTGTTTGTCGAAAATGATGTATCGGGGAATTAATTCCAGCTTTAGCTTTTCCAGTATTTTACTGTTCTTTGGGTTTGTGATGAGGAAATTGTCGGGTACTTCCGACAAGCCTTCCTGCTCTACTGCCTTTTTCCAGCTGCTTTCCTGGTCCTTGAAGGCGAGATAGACGAATACCACATCTTTTCCCTTGTACAGCTCTCTTAGCTTTGCCGATGGAGGCATTTCTTCCCGGCAGGGTACACACCAGCTTGCCCAAAAGTCCACATAAATGACCTTTCCCCTGTTTTTTTTCAACAATATGTTCAAGTTGGTAGGCTTTCCGTGGATGTCCTTCAGCAATAACTGGTTGGCATCGGCAGACAAGTTATATTGGTCTCTTATCTTGTTGGGCAGCAGTGTGTCTTGGGTGATATGGATATATTTGTCAAGATAGCTGTTTACGTCTTGTGCCGAAAAGTTTTCGCCGATTTCTTTGATGCAGCGTTCAAGCAGGATTTGTTTTGATTTTGGCTGAAATGTTTTCGGAGATAGCTCATCGAAGGTTTGACGCCAGTCGTTGCTTCCTCCCTGCGATTTGCGTATTGTCGGGATGTGCTGATTCAAAAACCAGAGGTAGTAGTCCAGAAATTCACGGTAGGAGGGATAACGGATATATTTGTCGGCTATTCCGGGCTCCATTTGGCGGTAGAAGGCGGTGTCTTCATTCAGCATTCTCCGGGATTCATAGTCTTTCAGCTTGAGCAGGTATTGATAACGGTCGTGTATCTCGCTTGAGATAAGTTGCTGTTCTTTAAAGGAATTGATAGTATCTGTGTAGTTCTTTTTGTAACTGTCGAACATGGATTGTAATGAATCCAAAGGACAATAATCTATTATTAATGAAGTCCAATTGTTGGCTCGTATCATGTTAATGCTTTGGGCAATCCGTACCCAATCGCTTCCCAAGCATGTTTTTGCTTCTAAGCCGGAGTGTGTCCTCCCTTTACGCAATTCATAGTTCATATTATAGATTCTGTTGCGTTCCGGGTGATGCTTGCTGCTTAAAATGGGGTAGTTCAGGCTATCCATTGAAATAGTAATGGTATCCCCTTGCATTAAAGGGTAGTAGTTGAACTCAAAATCCCCATAGTTGAGCCCCAGCTCCTTGAAATGTTCAGTGGAATAGAGGGTTATGGTATCGAAATCTTTGTCCGGCATGTATTCCATAAGAGTTCCTATACTGTCGGTATAGAGGACTTTAGGCATCGGCACGTGTCTCACTCCTCCCGGTGTCCTGTGGGGCTTAGGATGGTAATGATTGAAACATACTACAATATTCTTTTCGTCCTTTTGGGTGGCGACATGATACTGTTGACAAGATGAAAGACTTATTATTAAAAGGAAGACAATGCATATAATCATAGGACTATAGATTTGGTTTGCAATAAAAAAATGAAATAATAGGTATGCAGGATAAGTGAAATAACTTGCTGCTTAAAAAAACTTTCACTTGTAGAGTTATGGCTGTGACAAGTGAATAGGAGAACAGTTAATCAAACAAATTCTCCTATTCAAAAGCAAACCATTGTTATCCGCAGTAGCTACTTGATCCGCAACTGTCGCAGCACCAATGCCCTTCTTCTGTGGCCATATGCATGGCCTGAGCCTTACTTACACCACATTTCACAGTACCGGTTGGCGATTTGTAACCGCAAGTTCCGGAACCTCCTTTAATGGCTCTCATTTGGTTCTTGCTGAGAGCTTTCGTTTTTAACACATTAAAGTTCATAATGTCTGGGATTAATTTTATTCTACTCTATTAGGGCTTTTCGATTCCGCCTATATTTGGTGCACAAAATATCACAATTTAAAATGGTCTCTATAAAAGTGTATTCAATCTCTAATATGAATTATTTCTATAATAGATACTGCTTATAGTGAAAAACTTCCTGTCAAAAGTGTATCCTCTGTTTCAATCTCAATGAGATAGTTGCCGGTGCTTTCGCCGTTCAGGTCTATATTGAGGGCAGCAGGACTGCTGTGTGTTTCCGAATAGACGGTTTCACCGGTAGATTCATTGGTGATAGTGACATTGACAACTGCAATGTCTCCATTGAAGCTGACATTCACTACATTATTATATAGGTAAGCATCGGCTATCGGTCGTTGGATGCTGCGTTTGATGGGAAGTCCTTCCTCGCTTGTACTTCCGGTTCTATCTTTGGGTTTTATCGGATAGCTTGTCAGTACAATCGTTTCCGCATTGGTTTGGCATTCCCGGGCAGTCGAAGTGGAAAGGCCGTTGCAGAAGAATAAGATAAAGATTAATGCTTTCAGTGCTTTCATAAATAAGTGTTTTTATCGTTTCTTGTGCTACAAAGTTAGGGATTCGGATGATTCACCACTGCCCAAAAAGTGCCCAATTTTCATCTTGGAGTGCCCCAAAAGTGCCTTAATTACTACTTTTCAACTGTTCTGCCAGAGAAAACAGCACATTTTTCAATGAAAGTCCTTGAGGTGCTCCCATTTTCAATAGGATATTCTTCGTTCTTGCCTGGATGGTACTGCGGGATTGTATATGAAGGAAATGCCCCATATGTATGACGGGAACTTGCGCCAAATAGAGGCAGCATATCCGAATTTCTTCTGCAGACAGATTGTATCTTTCATCAAGATAGGTGATGATTCCATACCATCCGGCATTTGTAAGGGCTGTGAACTGACTCCACTCTTCTTCATTCAGGTTTTCTTTTGTCTCTACTTTTTGAAGGTCTTTGGTTATTCGGGACACTTTGATGTAGAGTGCAGAAGTCTTGTATTCTTCTTGTCTATGAGTTGGCTTCTTCACAACCAGCTGGCTGACTTTTTCTTGCAAGGTTGCATTTTCCCGTTCTTTTTCAGCAAGTTCTTGTTTCCTCCTTAAGTTCGCCTTGGCAATTTCGGCCTGCAGTGTTTCTTCCCATTCTTTCTTTTCGGCTTTATGCTGTAGGTGTTTCTTCCTGAAATAGAATATGCAGACGAAACTTATAGCGAGAAAAATGGTACTTACTGTACATAGGATATATGTGCTCCGTTTTGATATTGTATTACTATTATTCCTTTCGTGGGCAATTACGGTATTGAGAATGTCATGCCCTTGCTGATTAATTTGTGCACTGTCCTGATACATTGTCCGCTTTCTTTCCAGAAGAATGGATGTTTCCATATCCCCTTTTTTTTGTGCTATCTCCGACAAACGCATACAAGCATCTGCTTTGGTGTCGTAGTATCTTTCTGCTTTAAGTATTTTTTGCAGGAAGATGCCAGCAGAATCATATTGGCCGTTTATGAAATAGGCATTTCCCAGTAGCAGGAATGTCCTATAGCAATGCTGGGTATCTTTCAGACCGGAATAGTTGAGGCGTGCATATAGCAATGCTTGTCCCGGCTTGGGCATAAGGCTGTATAGCATACTTAGGGAGTGGTAGATAGGCACTAATATCGTACTGTCAGAGAATGCTTTGCCGATAGACAAGGCTTGCTGCATCTGTTGCTCCGCTTTCGGATAATACGTTTTTCCTTGTTCAAGGCTTATCATTCCACGTTGTGATAGGGTATAACATAAAGAGGCTGTGTCTTTTTGTGATTTAGCCAATAGTTCTGCCCGTTGGTAGATGGAATCTGCTTCGGTACTGAGGCCTTGTGTATAGTACAGATAGCCGAGGTTGCTGTATAAGGAGGCCTTTAACTCTGCGTTTTCTGAGCGGCCGTTGATATGCGACAAGGCTATAGTGTATTTGTCTATGGCTTGGGAATAGCCGTTCCGGTCTCTATAAAGACTTCCCCAACAGTAATATGCCCGTGCTTGCAGTGGGGCATTTTCATGCGTGTCATAGTAGCGCACGGCCACTTGTATCAGCGAATCATCCGTCTGCACTATGTAATTCTTGTCCCGTGCTTGTGTCAGCAGCAGTGCATGGTAGGCGCGGTCTGCTTTTGTTTTCAGGCTGTCGGTTGATATGCTTTCCAGCATGTTCAGTGCACTGTCCGGATGCAAATTCATCAGCGAGTCTGCTTGTACCAATGTTGTATTGTAGCCTGTCGTTTCGGTGCAGGCTGTCAGTAGTGCGGTCAGTATGGCTATGAGGGCTATGGTTTGTTTTTTCATGTGGCTTACTGCTTAATGCACTGCAAAAATAATGTTTTTTGTTTAGAGTCCGTTTAAGTTTCGTTGCGAGAAAACACGCACCTTTTAGTTTCCCCTTCTGTCTTTTTAATATCGTTAATCGCCGTTTTTAATTCGTTAGACAAGGGGTTCCCTTTCGTTAGACTACTGTCATTCTTTCGTTAGACACTTGTCTAACGAAAGAATGACAGTAGTCTAACGAATTAAAAACAGCGTTCCGCAGCATAACAGTGTGCAACTGAACGAATAAATTGCCTGAATAAACATCTATTACCCAAGTTCCGCATGTTCCGTTTCTTAGGAGTCAAAGGGAGTGTCCTGTCCGTACCCGGGCCGTATCTCCTCCGTGTCTGCTCCGTACTTTCTCCGTATAAGGGTACCTTTATGTGGAGCAGGTACGGAGCAGACACGGAGGAGATACGGAGCAGGCCCTATTTTATACCCTTTTCAAGCGCAATCAGAGTAGAGAGGCTGATTCCGTCAACGGCATAAAGGTTTCACCGGAAAGCCCGATGGATAGGGAGATACGCAAGAAGGAAGAAAGTTACTCGAAATGCAGTGCGCCGAAGAACTCCGGACAATGGAAGTTCGGCTTCTCCAGTTCAATCGGATTCCAGGAAAGGAAGTGGGGGGTCTGAAGCTTGTCACCACACTTATAGAAGTTGGCACGAATGGTCTGGCCATCCAATGAAGTGATGCGGTGCAGGAAGAAAGCGGAATAGGGAACGACCAGAGCCACTTCCCAACTGCACTCTCCTACTCTTTCTTCAAACGCCTCACGTCCCAAAGAAGCCCAGCGTTGCACCTTGTCGAGCACTTCCTGCGGGGCATGCTGGCGGTTTCCACGTCCGGCACCCGCACCGATAAGCAGCGTTCCGGCACAATTACACTCCATATTGTAGTACACTCCGTCACCGGCAGGCACAGAGAAGAACTCTACACAAGCATCTTCCCAGACCGGACCGTTATCGTGTCCTGCCACGGCGCGTACACTCGCTTCCCTTACCTTGAAATGCAGCAGAATGGCATCTTCCGTATGCGCTATGCGGAACGCCACATCGGGAGTATAAGGAAAAGCAGCCCAATTCACTGTGTTCACGGGCTGAAACGCCACCTTCTCTTCATCCAGAAGAGCCGGAACCGACTCTACCGGTATATTGGCCACACTTACTTTTTTTACATTCAATTCTTTCATTTTACTATTTTGAGGATTAATTGCAGACAGCGGCAGCATGCAAAGAGCTGCCGCTGTCATCATCAGATACTTTTTCAGATACATGAGTCAATGAACTTTCTCATCTCCGGTGTATGCTCCTCCACGCTCTGCAACAGTTTGAACTGAGCCTTGGTACGCACAAGATTGTGCTCCGGATACTGGATTTTATAATAAGTATCACCGTTGATATAATCTGCCAGGAAGCGTACGCACTGCATGTATGGGAACAAGGCAGCCGCATAAGGCAGATTCTCAATCTCTATCGGCAACAAGAAGGATTTGCCCGATTCCAGATAACCCTTGGTAAATGCCTGGAATATTTCCATATTGAAGTTCACATTATCCAGATTCTTGTCGTCTTCCAACCCCGTGTTGGCACCTGAGCGAAGGAAATCGCCATAATCGGAGAAGATGAAGCTGGGCATCACCGTATCCAGGTCGATGACACAAAGCACCGTACCGTCTTCGTCGAACATCATGTTGTTTACTTTCGTATCACAGTGGCATACCCGTTTGGGCAGTTTGCCTTCACGGTACAGACGTTCTGCCTTACACATTTCATCAGCGCGTTTTTCTATCTCATCCAGAAAATACCGCACCTCCTGCACACGTCCCGCAGCATCGGCAGCCACAGCGTCACGGAGTTGCTTCAGGCGGAACTCCATGTTGTGGAAATCGGGAATTGTCTCGCCCAATGTATCTGGAATGTCGGCAAGCATAGCCTGGAAATTACCGAAGGCAGTTCCCGCATAATAGGAATATTCGGGGTTCACCGTCTCGTAAGTCTTGGCACGGGGAATAAAAGTCATGATACGCCAGTAGTTCTCACCGTCATACCAATAGGTTTTCCCTTCGGCCGTGGGGATGAAATGAAGCACTTTACGCTTGACATCGGCCTCTCCTTTCTCTTCCAGCTTCTTACGGATATGCCCGGTCACAGCCTCGATATTAGACTGTAACATCTCTACATTCTGGAAAATGGCATGATTGATACGTTGCAGAACATAGTCCGGCGCATCGGCCTCAACGGTGGTCACTTTGTACGTATCGTTAATCAGGCCTGAGCCTAAAGGCTTGATTTCACGAACCGTACCCTGCATTTGAAAATGAGATACAATAGATAAAAGGTCTTTCATGATAATAAATGAATTAATTTGTTTACAAAGATACGCCGATTGCCATCTATCAAAAGACAAGTATCGTTCGGCGCGCTTCCAAAATTATACATTTATCCAAACATAGCCGCAAAAACTGCCTAATAAATAAGAAGTCTTGTACAAAATATACCTATATTTGTAACTGAAACCTTAAAAACTACCCGAAAAGTGCGAACGTTTATCATCCGGCTGCTTCTTGTTTCAGTAAGCATGATTGCTGCAACCCTGCAGGCGCAGAACATCACCTTCAACCATCTGACAACCGACGACGGTCTGTCACAATTCTCCGTGAACAGCCTTTACATCGATGAAAACGGTGTATTATGGATTGGAACCCGAGAAGGCTTGAACCGTTATGACGGAGAAGACATACAAACTTACAAGCTGCAGAAGAACGACCCTTACAGCCTTTTCTGCAACACCGTGCTGCGCATGGCCGGCAACCGTAACGGAAAAATCTACCTGCTCTGTACGGAAGGAGTAGCCGAGTTCAATCTCGCCACCCAAAGATTCACCACCCTGCTGCAAGGAAATGTACACAGCATATATTACAAAGAGGCCCTTTTCATCGGAAAACAGAATGAAATCTACCGCTATAACGAGCAGACCGGGAACTTTGACCTCTATTACCAGCTTCCCGGAAAAAGTCTGGAAATCTGCTGTATGCATCTGGACAATGGACAAATGTGGATTGGAACGACCACCAACGGAGCATACCGCCTGCAACTGGACAAGAACGAGCTGACCCACCCCATCCTAAAAGGCAACATCACCAGCATATACCAAGACAGCGAAGGCGAGTTATGGATTGGCAGCTGGGAAGAAGGGCTGCACCATGTAAAGACCGACGGAACCATCGAAATCTTTGAATACGACGCAAAGAACCCTTACAGCATCTCTTCCAACTTCGTGCGAGCCTGCTGTGAAGACAATCTGGGAAACATCTGGATTGGGACATTCAACGGATTGAACCGGTATGACAAAAGTACGGGACTCTTCCAGAACCACACTGCCAGTGATGCCCAGAGCGACGGACTGACACACTCTTCCATCTGGTGCATCGTAAAGGACAACCAAGGAACGCTGTGGCTGGGGACCTACTTTGGCGGCGTCAACTACTTCAACCCCGAGTACGAGATATACAGCCGCTATATGTATTCGCCCATCGAAAAGAAGGGGCTGAGCAATCCGGTTGTAGGCCGCACCATCGAAGACAAGGACGGCAATCTGTGGATTGGCACCGAAGGGGGCGGACTGAACTATTACAACCGCCGTACCCGTGAGTTCAAATGGTTCCGCCCGGAAATCGGTCCCAACAGTATTTCCCATAACAACATCAAGGCTCTCTATTATGATGCCTCCAAAGACATCATCTGGATAGGAACCCATCTGGGCGGACTGAACAGACTGGACATACGCTCGGGGCGATTCACACACTACCGCATGGAAGCAGGTAATCCGGAGACCTTGCCTTCCGACATCATCCGCGATATCGCGCCTTACCAAGACCACCTGGTGATAGCCACCCAAAACGGAATCTGCCTCTTCGACCCTGCCAACGGGAAATGCCAACAACTGTTCCAGGACAGCAAAGAAGGCAAAAAAATCAAGATGGTGGCAGATGTCACTTTCGACAGCAACGGTACGCTCTGGATTGCAGCCACGGGCGAAGGTGTGTTCAGCTACCGTTTCGATACCGGCAAACTGACCAACTACCGCCATGATACTGCCGACCCACACAGCATCAGCAACAACAATGTAAACAACATTACCCAAGACAGCAAAGGCAATCTGTGGTTCGCCACTTCGGGCAGCGGACTGGACTTATACCGCCCTGCCAGCAACGACTTCGAGAACTTTGACCAAGCGAAGAACGGCCTTTCCAGCGACTGTATCTATGAGACGGAGGAATCCCCCACCAGCGGCAAACTGCTGCTCATCACCAACGAGGGCTTCTCCATCTTCGACTACCGGCAAAAGGCATTCCTGAACTACAGTGCCGAAAACGGTTTCCCAATGACTGCCGTCAATGAGAATGCCCTTTGCGTGACCCGTGACGGAGAAATATTCCTGGGAGGCACGCAGGGAATGATTTCTTTCCATGAAATGGAGTTGAACTTCACGCCGAAACCCTACAAAATCATCCTCTCCCGCCTCATTGTGAACGGAACGGAAATACAAGTGGGAGATGAGACCGGTATCCTGCAGCAAGCCTTGTACTGCACCCCCGAGATTACGCTCAACGCTGACCAGTCCATGTTCAGCATAGAGTTTGCCACTTCAAACTATGTAGCCGCCAACAAAGACGACATCATCTATAAGCTGGAAGGCTTCTCCAACGACTGGAACAGTGCCCGTGGACTGCACAACATCACCTATACCAACCTGAATGCCGGAACCTATAACTTGATTATAAAGCCCAACGGAAAAGACGAGAGCCTTTGTCCGCAAGTCCACCTGACCATACACGTGTTGCCTCCCTACTACAAGACTCCCCTTGCCTATCTTATCTACCTGATAGTGACGGGAATCCTGCTCTGGTATCTGGTGCGTACCTACAAGTCCAGAATCAAGTTGCGTGAATCACTGAAGTACGAACAGAAGCACATCCGTGACGTAGAGGCCCTGAACCAGTCAAAGCTACGTTTCTTCACCAACATTTCCCATGAATTCCGCACCCCGCTGACACTCATCGTGGCCCAAGTGGAAACGCTGATGCAACTCCAGAACTTCACGCCTGCCATATATAACAAGGTACTGGGCATCTACAAGAACAGCATACAGCTACGGGAACTCATCACCGAGCTGCTCGACTTCCGCAAGCAGGAACAAGGGCACATGAAGATAAAGGTAAGTCCACACAACATCGTGAACTTCCTATACGAAAACTATCTGCTTTTCCTGGAATATGCCAGCGCCAAACAAATCAGCCTCTACTTCGAGAAGGAAACAGACAGCCTCGAAGTATGGTATGACCAAAAACAGATGCAGAAAGTGATAAACAACCTGCTGTCCAACGCCGTCAAGCATACCAAGGCGGAAGACAGCATCACCCTCAGCATCAAGACCGAAGGCAGCAATGCCGTCATCCGCGTGACCGATACCGGCAGCGGCATAGATGCCCGGGAAGTGGACAAGATATTCGACCGCTTCTACCAGATAGACCAAATGGACTCTACGGATGCAAGCAAGACGGGTACGGGTATCGGCCTGGCATTGACGAAGGGTATCGTGGAGCTCCATCACGGCACCATCCGTGTGGAAAGCGAACTGGGCAAAGGTAGCAGCTTCATCGTAAACCTGCAATTGGGGAACGCACAGTTTGACGAAGAGCAAATAAATAAGAATGCAGACAGTGTGCAACAAATAGAAATTCCCAAACCGGAAAACGATGCCCTGCTCAAGGCGGAGCTGGAAGAGAGTGCTCCCATCAAACGACTCCCGGATGCAAAAATCCTGATAGTGGAAGACAACGACTCCATCCGCGACATGCTGGCAGGTATCTTCAAGCCCTTCTACGAAGTGCTGACTGCGGCCGACGGAGCGGAAGGACTTGCACTGGTGCGCAGCGAAATGCCCAATATCGTAGTCAGCGACGTGGTGATGCCCAACATGTCGGGAACGGAACTGTGCAAACAGATAAAGAGCGACTTCAACACCTGCCATATTCCCGTGGTACTGCTCACGGCACGTACTGCCATCGAACAGAATATCGAGGGACTACGCATCGGTGCGGACGACTATATCACCAAGCCGTTCAACACCAATCTATTGATTTCGCGCTGCAACAACCTCGTGAACTCGCGCATCCTCCTGCAGGAGAAGTTCAGCAAGCAGCCGCAAGCCTTTGTACAGATGCTTGCCACCAACCCCATAGACAAGGAGATTCTGGACCGTGCCATGGCAGTCATCGAGCAACATCTGGACGATACGGAGTTCAACGTCAACGTCTTTGCCCGTGAAATGGCAATGGCACGCACCAATCTGTTCACCAAGCTGAAGGCTATCACCGGACAAACTCCGAACGACTTTATCCTGACCATCCGCCTGAAGAAAGGCGCTCTAATGCTGCGCAACAATCCGGAGCTGAATATCACTGAAATTGCGGACCGGATCGGTTTCAGTTCTTCACGCTATTTCTCCAAATGCTTCAAGGACATTTACCATGTCAGCCCACTGGCCTACCGCAAAGGAGAGAATGGAGGAGAGGAAAGTACGGAAGACAGTGAAGAGACATCTTAATATTGTACATCAAGCCATCGCATGATACGGTTTGTACTTTTTCTCCCTTCCCTTGTACTTCCTTATACACCCGATTCCATAAAACCTCTTACCTTTGACCTCAGAATTACAATCTAAAGTCAAAGAACTATGAAGCATTTTTCCCCCTTGTGGTCTCTGATTCCCGGTGCAGCCCTGATAGCGGGATGCGGAAGCCAACCTAAAGACAAGACTTCGGAGCACTCGCCGCAGAAGCCCAATGTAGTATATCTGATTGCTGATGACCTGGGTATCGGCGACCTGAGCTGTTACGGTGCCACCAAAGTAAGCACTCCCAACATCGACCGCCTTGCCGGACAAGGCATGCAGTTTACCAACGCTTATGCCACTTCTTCCACCAGCACCCCTTCCCGTTTCGGCCTGCTGACGGGCATGTATCCCTGGCGACAGAAGAATACCGGCATCGCTCCGGGCAATTCCGAACTCATCATCGATACCGCCTGCGTCACTATGGCCGATATGTTCAAGGAAGAAGGCTACGCCACTGCAGCAGTGGGCAAGTGGCACCTCGGCCTGGGCCCTAAAGGCGGTACAGACTTCAACCACTCCATCAAACCGAACACCCAAGACATCGGCTTTGACTATGAATACATCATCCCCGCTACCGTCGACCGCGTTCCCTGCGTCTTTGTAGAGAACGGACATGTAGTGGGTCTCGACCCCAACGACCCTATCACTGTGAGCTACGACCACAAGGTCGGTGACTGGCCCACCGGTCTCGAAAACCCCGAACTCGTCAAGATGAAACCCAGCCAAGGGCACAATAACACCATCATCAACGGCATCCCCCGCATCGGCTGGATGACCGGCGGCAAATCCGCCCTTTGGACAGACGAAGACATTGCCGACGTGATTACAGACAAGGCCAAAAACTTCATCACAGCCCATAAAGACGAACCTTTCTTCCTTTATATGGGTACGCAAGATGTACATGTTCCCCGCGTGCCACATCCGCGTTTCGCCGGCAAGAGTGGTTTGGGCGTACGTGGCGACGTCATCCTCCAGCTGGACTGGACCGTGGGTGAAATCATGCACACTTTGGACAGCCTCGGCATTGCCGACAACACCATTTTTGTATTCTGCAGTGACAACGGTCCCGTCATAGACGACGGCTATCAGGACCAGGCACGCGAACTGCTGAACGGCCATACTCCCATGAAGCACTACCGCGGTGGGAAGTACAGCGCTTTCGATGCCGGTACCCGCATTCCCTTCATTGTACGCTGGCCCAATGGCATCAAGCCCGGCAAACAACAAGCCCTCTTCTCCATGATTGATGTATACGCTTCACTCGCCGCCCTGCTGGATCATCCGCTGGAAGCAGGCATCGCTCCCGACAGCCGCGACCAACTCAACAACTTCCTGGGAACCGATACTGCCGGATGTGACTATATTGTACAACAGAATCTGGACAATACACTCTCCATTATCCAGGGAGACTGGAAATACATAGAGCCCAGCGACAAGCCGGCACTGGAGTATTGGACGAAAACAGAAATGGGAAACGCCCCGCAGCCCCAACTGTACAATCTTTCCATTGATCCGTCCGAAAAAGACAATGTGGCAGAAGCCCATCCGGACAAGGTAAAAACGCTCTCTGCCCTACTGGAAGAGGTGAAGGAAGCAAAGAACCAAAGTGAAAGGGAATAAAAGTACAAGAGTGGTATAGTTCGCAAGTTTTGTACGAATTCGTACTTTTTGCGAACTATTAACTAATGCATTTGTATATTCCATCCCCTACATTTGCGATGTAATTCAACTCTAAAGTGAGTAAAAACGAAGAAACAACCTTTATTATTAACTAATTAAATTAATATTTATGAGACAAAAAGTAACCTTTATGCTACTTGCAATGCTCTTCTGCTGTGTACTCGGTATACACGCACAGACCGGAGGCCAAGTAAGCGGTAAAGTTGTCGACGCCATGGGAGAACTGCCCGGTGTCAGCGTTGTTGTGAAAGGAACCACCAACGGAACTACCACAGACCTGGAAGGAAAGTTCACATTGGGCAACGTAAAACCTTCCGACATCCTTCAATTCTCTTTTATTGGATATAAGACCCAAGACATCAAAGTAGGTGACCAACGGACATTCAATATCACATTGGAAGAAGATGCCCAGGCATTGGATGAAGTGGTTGTTGTGGGATACCAGGAAGTACGCAAGAAAGACTTGACCGGTTCTGTATCCAAAGTCAACATGAGCGACTTGCTCAAGACTCCTTCTGCATCTTTCGACCAGACATTGGGCGGTCGTATCGCCGGTGTAAACGTAAGCTCAGGTGAAGGCATGCCCGGTGGCACGATGACCATCACTATCCGTGGTAACAACTCGCTAACACAAGACAATACCCCACTTTATATCATCGACGGCTTCCCGGTGGAAGATGCACGCGTGGCGGCTGCTATCAACCCGAGCGACATCGAATCGACTGATGTTTTGAAAGATGCATCGGCCACAGCCATCTACGGTGCGCGTGGTGCCAACGGTGTCATTATCATTACCACCAAGCAGGGAAAAGTTGGCAAACCACAGCTCAGCTATGACGGCAGCTTCGGTATCTCCACCGTTACCAAAAAGCTGGATATGATGGATGCTTACGACTACGTGAAACTGCAACTCGAAGTAGACCCCACCCGTGCCATCGAAAAATACCTCCCTTTATACGAAGGTCACCAATGGACCCTGGACGACTACCGAGGTATTGCCCAAAACAACTATCAAGACGAAATTTTCCGCACAGCATGGCAGCAAAACCATAATGTTCGTCTGTCCGGCGGTTCGGAAGGTATACGCTACAATGCATCCCTTTCTTATTACGACCAAGATGGTATCCTGCTCAACTCCAATTACGAGCGCCTGCAAAGCCGTCTGAATACTTTGGTAAAACGCGGTAAGCTGACCATAAACTTCAACTCCAACTTCTCTCGTTCCATCCAGAGTGGTTCATCTCCTTCCTCAAGTTCTTACTCTGGTATGAACAATCTTTTCTATAGCGTATGGGGATACCGCCCGGTTAACTATCCCGGCAAGTCTCTCGATTCTTTATTGAACGACCTCGTGGATGACGATGTGGATGCATCAAATGACTATCGTTTCAATCCCATAGCCGACCTGAAGAACGCCTACCGTAAATACTACGTCAACAACCTCCAGTTAAATGGTTATGTAGAATACGAGTTCATCAAGGGATTAAAGCTAAAAGTATCCGGAGGATGGACCTACGACAACCGTCACACCGACACCTTCAATAATTCCAAGACCCGCTACGGTGGCCCTACTTCTACCGACAAAGTGAATGCAGAAGTAGTACGCCAACAACGTCTGACATGGTTGAACGAAAACATCCTGACTTATCAGACCAACTTCAAAAGCAAACACTTCTTGAACGCACTGCTCGGTGTAACATTGCAAAACTCTGACTATGAATATTATTCATTACGCATGAAGCAGATTCCCAACGAATCACTGGGCATGGCCGGTATGAGCCAAGGCACTTTCGACAAAAGTACCTCTACCTTGTCTTCTTGGTCCATGCTGTCTTATCTGGGACGTGTGAACTATAACTACAAGTCTAAATATTATGCCACAGCCTCGTTCCGTGCAGACGGTTCCTCCAAGTTCAGTAAAAAGAATCGTTATGGCTACTTCCCTTCAGGCTCACTGGCGTGGAGCTTCTCCGAAGAAGACTTCATGAAGGATTATAAGAAATGGTTTTCAAGTGGTAAAATCCGTCTGAGCTGGGGTCTTACAGGTAACAACCGTATCGGCGAATATGACTACCTTGCCTTACTGGATATGATTAAAAGCCATGCCACCACCAGCATGACCAACACCGTATATCCTTTCGACGGTAACAACGGAAATGTCGGTGTAGCTCCTATCTCTCTGCCTAATGAAGATTTGAAATGGGAAACTACCGAACAGTGGAACTTAGGTCTTGACCTGGGATTCTTCGATGAACGCATCAGCTTCACCGCCGACCTATACCGTAAGACTACCCGCGACCTGTTGCTGGATGCCACCCTGCCCTACTCTTCAGGTTATCTGACAGCCATGAAAAACATCGGTAAAGTACGCAATGACGGTATTGAATTGACGTTGAACACCGTGAACATAGACAGCAAAAACTTCAAGTGGAGCAGTAATTTCAATATTTCCTTCAATAAAAATAAAGTATTGGAACTTGCCGAAAATCAGACCAGCTTGTTGAGTACCGCCAGATTTGACCAGAACTTCAACAGTCAGCCCAATTATGTTGCCAAAATAGGACAACCGATGGGTATGATTTACGGATATATCTACGAAGGTACCTATAAATATGATGATTTTGACAAGAGCGGCAGCAGCTACACGCTGAAGGGTAACATTCCCCACTACGTAAGCGAAAGCAATACACAGCCCGGTATGCCCAAGTACAAAGACTTGAACGGTGACGGCATCATAGATACCAACGACCGTACCATGATAGGACGCGGTCTGCCCATCCATACCGGTGGTTTCACCAATAATTTCGAATACAAAGGCTTCGACCTAAGCGTATTCTTCCAATGGAGCTACGGTAACGATGTACTGAACGCCAACCGCCTGTTCTTCGACAGTGGTTTCCAGAAGAAACGTGAGTTGAATCAATATGCCAGCTATACCGACCGTTGGACACCGGAAAACCCGAACAGTAATATTCCGGCAGCTACCAACTCAAGTTCCAATCTCGTGATTTCTTCACGCGTAGTAGAAGACGCTTCATTCCTGCGACTGAAAACTGTGACGCTGGGCTATACTGTACCCAAGACTTTCTTGAAGAAATATAAGATTGACAACGCACGCCTTTACGTAGCTGCACAAAACCTTTGGACTATTACCGGTTATTCCGGCTACGACCCCGAAGTATCTATCCGTAGCGGAGGCTTGACTCCGGGCCTTGACTTCTCGTCTTACCCGCGTGCGCTCTCCGTAAGTTTCGGTATCAACTTAGGTTTCTAATCCCACTAAAACACTGGAATATATATGAAAACAATAAAAACAATTATATTATCTTTCGCTTGTCTGGCAATGGCATCTTGCGATTTCCTGGACAAAGAACCGACCAAGCTAACTCCCGACAATTACTTTAATAATGCGGAAGAAGCTCTCTCATTCCTGACCTCTGTATACGCTCCACTGACCTCACAGAACTTCTACGGAAACGAGTATATGTTCATGACGGGTGCCGACGATTTGTCCCACTACGGTGGCGGTCGTAATCCGCAAACCAGCGGTGCCATTGCATGTAATAATGCCAATTCAAGCTCACCACAGTTCAGCAACCTTTGGCAAACACTTTATACCGGTATCGACCGTGCCAATACATTCTTGGAGAACATAGATAAAACGGATGACATATCCGACAAGTTGCGTCTGCAATATGCATCGGAAGCACGTTTCATGCGCGCTTACTACTATTTTACGCTCGTACAAGGCTGGGGAGACGTTCCTTTCAAAACCACTTCGACAAGTAGCGTGACCGGGCTCGATATTCCCCGTACAGACAAGCAGACTATCTATGATTTCATCACCACTGAAATTTCCGAGTGTGCCGAAGGGCTTGCCACAGCTGCAGAACTGGGTTATAAGCCAGGACACGTTTCACGTTCCGCAGCATGGGGCATCTTGGCACGCGTTTATTTATTCCGTGCCGGCGAGCACTTCCGCGACAACACCAGTGGAGACGCTACAGCCATTCAAAATTATTTCAAACAAGCCAGCACATACGCACAAAAGGTAATGGGCGAAGGACATAGCCTGACAGCCAACTACTGGGACGTATTCATCGACCTCTGTTCTAACCGGTACAATACTACAGCCAATGAAAGTATATGGGAAGCCGAATTTGCCGGTGACTATACTTCCGAAGTAAGAGCGGAGGGACGTATCGGAAACCTGATAGGCATCAAATGTCCGGACCAGTCTACCGACCAATCCCTGCTGGATGCCAAAGACCCCGGATTTGGTTATGCCTACTTCTGGTCGACTCCTAAGCTGTATGAGCTCTACAAGGAGAACGGCGACATCAACCGCATGAACTGGAGCATTGCACCATTCGAATATGTAGAGGCCGTAAGCAAGAAAGGCATTACGGGACGCCAATTTGAGTTCGGCAAAATGGAAGAGGTGAAAAACCAGTACTGGGATGTATCCTATAGCTACGGTCAAGGTGACGCTGCCAAAAAGACGGGCGACTACGAAAAGAGTGAAGCCGACTCCGAAAAGAATTACTCACGCGCTTGCGGAAAATACCGCAGAGAATATGAGCTTTACGGGTCGAAGAAGAACAAGAACTACACCTCTATCAACTTCCCGTTGCTACGCTACTCGGATGTACTGCTGATGGTGGCCGAAGCTGAGAACGAAGTCAGTGCTTCTCCCACTACATTGGCTTATAAATGCTTGAACGACGTGCGCAACCGTGCCGGTATCGCTCCCTACGAAGAAGGCAGTCTCAGCAAGGAGGCCTTCCGCCAGGCAGTAAAAGACGAGCGCGCTATGGAACTTTGCTTTGAGTATACCCGTCGTTACGACCTCATCCGCTGGGGTGAATATGTAAAAAACATGAATGAGCTGGCTCCCCGCGCCTTGCAAGGTGCCAATGCCAATTGGTCTACAGGACCCAATTATAGTGTCTACACCTTCTTCCAGATAACAGACGCTTATAATTACTTCCCAATACCGGATAGTGAAATGTCTGTGAACAAAGCTATCACCCAAAATAATCCGGGTTGGTAATCGAGTGAGTGAAACAAGGATAATCATTCCAAATAAATTGAATCATATTATGAAACTAAATAAACTATTGATAGCTGTCAGTATCGCAACCTTCGCCCTTGCTTCCTGCGAGAGTGAATTTACTAAAGATGCCGAACTGAATGTAAACGTGGCAACCGGAGACGGTGTAAGTTTCGACGGCCAGACCATTACCGTAAAAAGTGGAACTCCGGTGGAGTTCCACTTCAACGGCGATCCGGACTTCCTCACATTTTACAGCGGTGAGGCCGGAAAAGAATATAAATATAGAGAACGTACCACAGTGGACGAAGGTGAAATAGAAACTTCAACTTTAAAATTCAAACTGACTCCACAATATGGAAAACCGGAAAACACACTGACCATGTATGTGTCCGGCGACTTCCCCGGCATAGAGAAGGGTAATTTCGAGGCAGACTCCGTACTGGTGGAACAGCACGCTTGGGAAACCCTGATTCCGGCAGCCGACTTCCCCACTACTCCAAAGGCACAAGATTTTGAAGTGGACATGAAGCCCTATTTAGGCAAACGCATCGCTGTGGCCATCTGCTACCGGGGCCAAGACAAATCGGCCACACAGTCCAGATTCACCTTCGGCAATATGCAGATTGTGAACAAGATGACCAACGGACAGGAAACGGCTTTCACCGCCAACTCGTTCGGCTTTACCCCCATCAACATGTTGCACCGCCACAACCTGAGCGACCAGAAGGGTATGACCTCTAACCGTGCTTATGGTACAGTTACCAATAACACCTCCGGTATCTGGAATTTCAAAGATATGAATGCTTTCTTCATTCACAGTTCCAGTGCCAACACCGAGTTAAAATACAGTTGGCTGGTGTCCAATCTGTTTGTGGTCAATGCATGTTCCCCCGATGTAGGCACCGGATTGAAGAATGTTACCCAAAGTCTTGACTCTTACCAATACACTTACAACGCTCCCGGCACCTATACCGCTACCTTCGTAGGTACCAATGGCAATTACAAGCAAGAGTCTTCCGTGGTGCGCGAATACACAGTAGTCGTAACCGAGTAGTGAAGAAAAACGTACTATCAACACAAGACTTCTAACCTTAAATTCTTTTTATAGACCTTAATCAATTAACTTTGTCAGGGAGGAACCGCGAGGCTCTTCCCTGATTTATAAACACCCTAACATAACAAGTACCAACATGAAAACCCATAATATAAAAACTATTGCAGTAGTTGCCTTGTGCATCATATTAGCAAATATTCATGCTCATGCTTCCGACTTTGAGACCATCTACAATCGTATGTATGAGAAGTACCTTGACCGGAACCCATCGAAAGAGACCGTCAACGGACTGATTAAATCTCTTTCTCCCGAAGGGGCATTCGTCACCCTCAATTACCATGCCACCGACGGTTCACCCCGTAAGCATGTGCAGAACCTCATCACCCTGGCTTGTGCCTACCAACATCCACAAAACGCACTCTATCATAACAAAGCACTGAAAGAATCTTATCTCAAAGCACTCTGCTTCTGGATAGACACCAACCACCAAGCAAAGAACTGGTGGTATCGCTACATTCCCTACCCCAAAGAGCTCTCTGTCAGTGTAGTGCTGATGAGCCGCGAAATCAATGAGAACCCGGAACTTTTTGACAAGGCCATCAAATACTTACGCTGGAGTTACGAGCATGCAGCTCCCTCGCACATGACGGGAGCCAACGGAGCCGACATCATCATGGGTTCGTTTGCAGCCAGCATCCTGACCAAAAACGAGGCGCAAATGGAAGACTTCAAAGAACGGATGACGCAACTGCTCACCATACAGTCTTCCGAAGGTATCCAGCCCGACTATCTCTTCGGACAGCATTGCGGCCACGGGCGACAACTCTACTTCACCAGTTACGGCAAAGAGTTCGTAAACTCAACCTTAGCTTATCTGGAACTCTGCAAGGATACTCGTTTCCAAAGTCCCGGACTGGAATTACTGCAACGGCTCTTCACCGACGGCGTACAATGGATATTCTACAGCAAACAGCACGACCCCAACAATGCAGGGCGGTTCATCAGCAGCAACCAATACTCTTCTGCCATAAAAACATTGGCTGAGAGAATCTACAAACTAAGCAGTTCCGATGCCCGCAACAGCATGAAGCAGGCACTGCAACACATCAGTGGAGACAACAGCCTGACGGGAAACCGCATGTTCTGGCGCTTCGACTACATGGTGCATCGCCGCAACAATTACATGACCAGCTCTCGCATGACCTCTACCCGCACCGTAGGCAACGAAGCCGGCAATGGTGACGGTGAATTCAACTATTATGCCTCCAATGGAGTAAACTATCTTTTCGTCACCGGACGAGAATACAACGGAAATTTCTTCAAGATATTCAATAACCGCCAGTATCCCGGTATCACCGCCGAGCAAGACAATGCCCCCCTGCCCATCCCCGATTGGGGTGAAGGCGGCAATAATGGAAACAGCTTTGCCGGAGGTGTCAGCGACAGCCTTTACGGAGCCTGCGGTATGATGCTGGACCGCCACGGATTGCAAGGCCACAAAGCCTGGTTCTACTTCGACGACGAATATGTATGTCTTGGGGCAGGTATCCGCAACAACGAAGGAAAAGCCGAAGTATTTACTACCCTCAACCAATGTAACCGCGACGGAAAGGTGCAGTACATGGTGAACGGGAAAACACATACTCTGAAGAATGGTTCCGTGCAGACTGCCGCAGACTGGGTACTTCATGGACAGACCGCCTACGTCAATCTATTGCCCCAAGCCGAATACCGGATAGCTTGCGACACAGCATTGTTCAGTCTGAATACCAATCACGGTATCCGCCCGCAGCGAGGAGAATATGCTTACGTGGTACGTCCGGGAATCTCGACCGTATCGACCGTCGCAAAATATGCCGCAGACCTGCCGATAAAGATACTTGCCAATACGGAAAAGATACAAGCCGCACGCCACGAGAAGCTGGGAATAACGGAAATCATCTTCTACCAGCCAGGAGAACTGAGACTTGAAAATGGTGACATCCTTGCAACAGATACCCCTTGCGCCCTCTTGTGGAAGGAAAAAGAAGAGAAAATTCATGCTGCAAACCCACGTTGCGAATCGAAAAACCCCGAAAAGATAACGATAACCCTAACCCAAAGCGGGCAAACCAAACAAATATCGCTCGAGATGCCGCAAAAAGAAGAAGCCGGAAAGAGCTGCACGCCTCCCCTTTACAGGAATTAGAGGAGTTATCCTTTGAATTGAAAAAGCTATGGTTACTTTAGACCGGAAATAAAAATGTGTATCTTTGCAACCATGAACGAGAATATACTACCCATCCATTTCGCTCCGTTGCAAGGCTATACCGATGCCGTCTACCGGCGGGCACATGCACGCATCTTCGGCGGCATAGAGACCTATTACTCTCCTTTCGTACGCATGGAGCACGGAGAAATCCGGCGGAAAGATGCCCGTGACATTGAACCGGACAATAACCCTGGTCTGCACCTCATCCCCCAGCTCATTGCTCCGGATGCGGACAAGATGGAGCACATAATGTCCCTTTTCATCGAAAAAGGATACCGGGAAGCGGACATCAATTTGGGTTGTCCTTTTCCGATGCTGGCCCGGCGCCACAATGGCTCCGGCATGCTGCCCTATCCCGAAGAAGTGAAGGCGCTGCTCTCCGAAGCCATCGACCGGCATCCCGACATCCGTTTCTCCGTGAAACTGCGTCTGGGCTGGGAGCAGGCGGAGGAGTGTCTTGCCCTGCTACCGCTGTTCAACGAACTCCCCCTCGCACACATCATCCTGCACCCGCGTCTGGGCAAGCAGCAATACAAAGGAGAGGTGGACCTGGAGGGATTCGAGGCTTTCTACAAAGAATGCACCCACCCTCTGTTGTACAACGGAGACCTGCATACCGTGGAAGATATTCGCTCCGTCACCACACGATTCCCCCGATTGGCAGGCATCGTCATCGGTCGCGGACTGCTCGCCAATCCTGCCCTACCGCTGGAATACAAGCAAGGAACCCCGATTTCTTCCGATGAAATGGCGAAAAAAGTGGGGCAACTGCACACCGAAGTGTTCGGCAGCTACCGGGAGCAACTGCAAGGAGGAGACACGCAACTGCTGACGAAAATGAAAAGCTTCTGGGAATATCTGCTGCCGGACGGAGACCGTAAGGCGCGAAAGACCATACACAAGACCACGAAGTTAGCCAATTATGAAGCGGCGGTGAGCAACCTGCTCGGAACATATTAGACATTTATTTCCAAATTCATTCATAATAGAAGAAAGGAAACAGCACACTGATACTTAACAGCCAAAAGATGGGGATGTTTTGGGTGAAAACATCCCCATCTTTTATAGGAAAACACCCGGATGTTATAGGGTAAAACATCCGGGTGTTTTAGGTATTGGAAGTTAATGTCCGGCAGACACTGTCCTTATCTCTTCAGCTCCACGTCGAAACTTGCAGCATCCCGGCAAGTAAAACGCAACACTGTCTGCTTCTTGTCTGCCGACAACACCTTGCAATAGGGCGTCTCGGCAACCTTCCACTGTCCCTTCAAAGTAACGGTTACGGGAATCTCCTGACTCTCATTGTCAGTCCACGGGCGTGAATAGATACTGCGCTCAATACGTTTTCCGTCTTTATCGAAAGCCTCATCACTCAGACCACGATACAAGGCCAGGTCGGGTTGGGAAACAGTCAGCAGAAGCTTGTCCTTATATTCGCGTATCATGACAAGGCACGATGTATCGGCTTTCTGCAACAATCCGCCGTCGGGCAGAGCCTGCGGAGTCTCAAACAAGACGTAAGAAGTAAGACCGTCTGCCGGAGAGCGCACAATGTGGGCATTACGGTCTTGCCGGAGAATCTTGTAAGTGGGTTTCTTGGCGAATGCCTTCAAAGCGACGGCATCCGTATGGGGCAGCACTGCATATTCGTAGGAAGCACCTTTCGGGGCTTTGCCATGCTGCAATGTCAAGGACACCCAGTCGCCGGAAGTAGGCTTAGTGCTACGTTCGCCCACGGTCACTTGCGGGAAGTTCTTCTCATACCGGGCATCAGGGCGGGAAGCTTTGGAAATGTAATAACCTACGCCATTGGGGTCTATATAAGTCTGTCCATCACTCTGATAGGACTCCCAGTACCGGCGGGTTTCGGGAGTAATGGCGGCAAGCTGGAACACGGTGGTTTCCGTGGGATATTCGGTATTTAGGTTTTCGATGTCCGTACCGAGGCATACAATGGTGCCGTCGAAGAAATGGAACGACTTGCGGGCACGGTGAGAACCGTTATACTTATCATGTTCATGCAGCACCATACCGAAGTTGCCGTTCAGATGTGCCTGGGACAAACCGCCTGCAAAAGCCTCGTCGGAATAGAGCATCTCCTCCATACCGGAGAAGGTATCGACATTCAATACCCGGGCACGCAGCCGGTCGAAAGGCAGATGAATGCTCGTGACACCCGGAATACGATTCCAGTCGAAACCGGCTTCCTGCCAGCCACTGGTGGCAAAAGTAACCATTTCATCGGATTTTCCGGTAAGAATCTGCATGCTGCCATGTGCCAGATAACGGCCATAGAAGTTGGCGGGGAGATAGTGCTCGGCAGCCCAGAGATAACGGGAATGTCCGCGTACTACGGCAGCCCAGTTGTCACGACGCTGTACGGACACGCAGCCGTAACCCAAAGCCAGATTGCCTTGCGGGTCGGGTTCCGGACAGAAGCCTTGGGCTTCGAGCAACTTCTTCATCTCCAATTCGTGGCGGGTGGAAGCCTTCGGCAGATAGTCGGGCGCATTCTTGTCCGGAACTTCCGTATGGGCAACCAGGCGCAGATAGGCAGCGGCCATTTCGGGATCATATTTCTGCTTGCCATCCGGCGTACCGGCAATGGCCATCGTGGCATATTGGATAGGTATCAGGCTTCCTTTTCCGTTGGGATGGCGGCCGGACATGGAGAGAGACCATTGCTTCAGATTGCAATAGAAACGCATGGTGAGAAGCACTTTCTTCACCGTCTCGTGTGCCTGCTCGGACAGACGGAACTCGGTACCACTCAGCAAGTAAATCATATTAGTGGCACCGTCCAGACCGCCCACTGCATAGGCAGGATAATTGTTGCAATGATGGAAGCAGGCACCGTCCGGCTTGAAAGAACCGGCCAATCCCGGCGCAGGAAGACAGCCTTTGTCCAGCCAACGGGAGAAGGAACGCAGGTATTGCAGTTTCTCCGGTGTATCCTCCATAATCAGAATGCTGGCTATGCGGCCTTGCAACTTGGTGTTGAACGTATCTATATCAATACCGTTGACGGCAGGTTCGGGATATACCTCGTTGGTGATGGCATACCAGTTGAGCGTACGTACCGCCTCTTCCAGCTTACCTGCCTCACGCAACACGTCCTTCATCAAGAAATAAGCCACAAACAGACCGCGCATACTATATCCGTAATGGTGGATATTCCCCCAGCAACTGCCGTAGGCAATACCCTGGTCGGTGGCGTTATCGTACATGGCGATGAATTTCTGCTTCAACTCGTGTTTCAGCGCCGCATCCTCCGCATTGTTGTAGGCGATGGCGACGCGTTTCATCAGGTTGAAATAGTCGCTTATCTCTATCCCCAGTCTGGAGAACATATCTTTGTCCCAATCGGGTACCATACGTTCGTATGCCTCGGAGTGACGTACGAAATAGATAGGACGTCCTGCTACCTTGCCGTTCTTGTAGGTAATCCGATAAAAATCATACTTCTCACGGATGGACTGCATCTCCTTGTCCGAAAGCGCGGAAGGTGTGTAGAGCATGCCGCGGAAACGCTTCTCCATAATCCGTATATCCTGCTTCTGCGCCTCGGTCACGTCTGTCAGAGGGATGTCCGGTTTCCACAAGGAGTGTTCGTAGATAACCAGCCAGTGGTTGGTGGTTCCCTTATTTACAAACGGTACCTGCAAGTCGGCAGTCTGCTGGCGGGCATCTACCTTGCTGGCAGTAATCAGATGGTCGAAAAAGAGTTCCCCTTTCACGTCGGGGGCTACAATGCGGATTTCGTCCATCCCTTCTTCCGGGGTGCCTTGCATATCGCGTTCATAACATACCCATGCTCCGCGCCAACCGGTGAAGTTGATGCCAAAAGGAAAAGAGGTGCATACCTTGCCATCCTTCAGGAACTCGAACCGAATCTGCTTGTCCTGGGCCTGCTCATTGTACACCCATACGATGAAAGCCGAAAGATAGGTGTCTTTCCCCGTCGGGTCTTTCTTCTCAAACTTCAAGTCTTTTTTGATAGACAGTGCGGCACCCGGCTCGAAAGTCCAGCTCAAACTGTGGTCGCCATCCCTATAATGTTCGTCGCTAATGCCCAACTGCGAACCAGCTGCCGTAGTGACAAACGCCGGAACCTGCTTCTCCTCAAAAGAAAGCAAGCGCTCATTCTTCACGATTTGTGCATGTACACTGCCCGGCAGCAACATGCAAACGAGCGCTGCCGCTCCTATTTTCCATTTACTGAATTGCATCATGTCTGTTTATTTAAGGTTATCGATATTTGCTACTTGGAAATCTGCAAAACGTACGTGGTTCTGCCACAACCGTAAGGCGAAATAGCCGTCTCCTTTGCCATCGGCAACCGGTAAGCTGAAAAGCTCTTCACCATCCATGGCATAAGTGGTGGCTCCATTCTCCACACGGATTTTAACTTCATACCAATGGTTGGGCTTCAAAAGGTGGGCGGCATCGGTATACTCTTTCAAGATGGGTTTAATCTTTGCATCGTCCACTCCATAATACTCTCCATGGTATTCACGGAAACGCGTAGTTCCATTATCATTACCGCCGTAGCCCACATAGTAAAGGTCCAGCGTATTGTAATTCTTGAACTCGCCGTTGCGCCATGCACTGCGGGCAAAGAAGTCATCCGGATGCCGGGGGTCATCGGCCCCCCAAAAACAATTCAAGTCGCTGAGACGGTCGTAGCTACCATTCTCAACCACCACTTGTACCCGGTAGGTAATCTCATAGTTTCCCGTCAACCGTTCCTTATACCAAAGGGACAGCCCGTCCGGAGATACAATATCCATCGTATCGCCGATACATGTAATTTCCACTTTTCCGGAAGAATCCTCCACGACCCAGGCGGTAAGCCGGCAGGAAGCGCCCATCTCCATACCGGGGAGGACACATAAGAGAAGTTGCATCAAAAGAAGTTGTAACCGCATATTTCAATGTATTAGTACGGTACAAAGAAACCCCTCTTTTTGGAAAAAGAGGGGCATAAATCGTACAGAAGAAGGATAAAATAATGATTGAGGCGGATTTCTGCCCCCACTTCATCAAGGATGAAGTTCTTCGAAAGCCTTGTTTTCCTCTTGTACCGCCTGAATAGTTTCTTCCAGTTCATTGATAGGGAGATCGAAGTTGTACCAGTCGTTATAGCAGTCGGTGACATACCACTTGCCATCCGTCAGTTCAAAGACCACACGAAGGGAAGGTTCTGATTCATCATAGCCTGCTTCGAACTCTTTATGGGCAGGCTCATTGACAGTGAAGTGAGAAATATAGGTACCTCCCTCCTCTTCGGTAGTACGTCCTTCCTTCAGCGTTTCTTCGTCTAGCAATGCCCACTTCTCGCGGGTGAAGGGAAAAGTCTGTTCCGTCTCACCGTCATCCTTCAAGAGGGCGATGGGAGACTTCAAAGGAAACTTGATTCGGGAATACTGGAATGAAGCACTGGACGTGAATTTCTGGAGAAATGTCTTGAAATCCTCCTCTTCGGCAGCCAGACCATTGAGAGTCGTCAGCATGAGTGCCGCAAACAGACAAAAAACAAAGCGGATAGCCTTCATATACTCGGATTATTTTTCAATGCGCAAAGATAATATAAAAGTAATAAAATGCTAAGGCTATGGGGCGATAATTATTATCATCTATGTTTCAGATACTCGTAACCAAACCGGCAACGCAAGCAGTCTTTCTTGTCACAATATTCCTTTTGAAGTTGAAGCAGAGCCTGCGAATCGGCAGCGGTAGATACCGGCAAACCGGCACCATCCCAAAGTCGGGTTACGTGATTGTTTTCGGCCTTCAAGGATTCAAGGAAACGGGTGGCACGGTCACACAAAACGTCATCGGCCTTGTGCAGGCCATAAGCATAAAGAAACGGGATGACCGTATTGATGGCAATCAGATTCAAGGCACCGTCCCCTACCCGCTTTTCCCTCCGGGGTGAAACCTTTCTGAAATTGAAGTGCTCCTCCCAATACGCGGAAGTCTTGGCAGCCAGTATCTTCTTCACCGCCTCCAGCGTTTCAGCCTCCATAACACGCGAGAAGAGCGACTGCTCCTTGTGATACAGACAGGCAAGCTGGGCGAGGCGTACATGTGGAAAGTTATCGGGACGAAGACGCAGAAACCGCCACTGCTCAACAGACATGGGAGCTGGCAGCTCGAACTTGTGTTGCAGGTAGCGGAACTCTTTCTGAAGTATCAAATAATAATCATCTGCCTCTGCCGAGACCTCCTCCAGCAGGCCTGCCTGCCCCAGGAAGAAAGCCTCCACTTGAAACAGACTGTCCCGATGCTTGTCTACGGCGCGGAATGGAAGGCGGTTTGCCCATGCCTCGAAAGCATCCCCATTCAGCCCGAAGCCGAAGTTACGAGCAAGAGTAATAAAGAAAACATCCTCCCAATGATGATTGCAGCGTTCGAGCCGCTGGGATATAACGCATGCTTTCTGCTCAAAACGCTCTACCTGCAAAGCGGACAGCCAGGAGTGGACGGTCAGCTTTGGGAGGGAGGCAAGGATGGAATAGCAGGGAGGATAAATCTCTGTCTGCCGAAGCTCTTCATAGCGCAAGCGGACAGTGTCGGGGCAAGTGAGCACCATCTGGGGAACCAGCTCACCGTTCGTGCGGTACACATCACAATTCGATTCGCCCACCACGTGCAGGATGACGGTATCATACGCCTTGTCACGGTCGTGCCTATGGAGCAGCCAGTCTGATGCCTGCGTATGCACTTCGACGTTGCCCACCCAGAGCGTACCGTCTATTTTCAGTTTGGCATTAAAAAAATCGGGGCCTGCATTCATGTTCGGCAAACCGGGATCTATCACTTCTACCGGCCGGCCGGAGGTTGTCTGGAGCAATGACAAAGGAAATATTTTGTGCTTCCAAACATAATGCAGTAGTTGTTCCATGTTAACAAGACGTTAATGTTGAGCACAAATGTAAGAAAAAGATTATCTTTGCGACCTATAGTTTGTTGATAAACTAAATAAAAACAGATAGAAACAATGAAAATCGCATTAATCGGCTACGGAAAAATGGGCAAGGAAATCGAGAAAATAGCCCTTGGCCGCGGACACGAAATTGTAAGCATCATCGATGTCGACAATCAGGAAGACTTTGAATCGGCAGCCTTCAAGAGCGCCGACGTTGCCATAGAGTTCACCAATCCCATAGTTGCATACAATAACTATATGAAGGCATTCCAGGCCGGAGTCAAATTGGTATCCGGCAGTACGGGATGGATGGCGGAACATGGAGACGAAGTGAAGAGACTTTGTACCGAAGGCGGCAAGACACTGTTCTGGTCGTCCAACTTCAGTCTGGGAGTAAGCATATTCTCTGCCGTCAACAAGTACCTCGCAAAGATAATGAACCAATTCCCTGCCTATGATGTGACAATGAGCGAAACGCACCACATCCACAAGATGGACGCTCCGAGCGGAACGGCCATCACGCTTGCCGAAGGTATTCTGGAGAATCTCGACCGTAAGGACAAATGGATAGAAGGAACTTTCCAGGCTCCCGACGGAACCGTTTCGGGCTCTACGGAATGTGCAGCCAATGAGCTACCCATAAGTTCTATCCGCGAAGGAGAAGTACCGGGCATCCACAGCATCCGCTACGACTCCGAAGCCGACAGCATCACTATCACCCACGATGCCAAGAATCGCAGGGGATTTGCCTTGGGAGCTGTCCTTGCTGCCGAATATACCGCCAAGCACGAAGGTGCTTTGGGAATGAGTGACTTGTTTCCATTTTTAAAAGACTAAAACATCATGAGAAAAGCAACACGCACCCAATGGATTAAATTCAGTATAGTCACCCTGCTCTACCTTGCCTTTCTGGTTTGGGTAAAAAGCTGGCTGGGACTGATTGTACTACCCTTCATTTTTGACATCTACATCAGTAAGAAGATACCCTGGGGGTTCTGGAAGAAATCGGAGAATCCTGCCGTACGCAGCATCATGAGTTGGGTGGATGCCATCGTATTTGCGCTGGTAGCCGTCTACTTCGTAAATATCTATGTGTTCCAGAATTACCAGATACCGTCTTCCTCACTGGAGAAATCCTTGTTGGTAGGCGATTTCCTTTATGTCAGCAAGATGAGCTATGGCCCGCGCGTACCGAATACGCCGCTTTCCATGCCGCTGGCACAACATACACTACCGGTATTCAACACCAAGTCGTACATCGAATGGCCTCAATGGGAATACAAACGTGTGCCGGGCTTCGGCAAAGTGAAACTGAACGATATTGTGGTGTTCAACTTCCCGGCAGGCGACACGGTAGCCACCAACTTCCAGCAGACAGACTTCTATACCCTTGCTTACGAAGAAGGAAAACGCGTGTATCCCAACAAGGTGAATATGGACAGCCTGACACGCAAGCAGCAACGTACTGTCTACGACCTGTACTACAATGCCGGACGTAATCTTATCCGTTCCAATCCTAGAATGTACGGTGACATTGTCATACGCCCCGTTGACCGTCGTGAAAACTATGTAAAACGTTGCGTAGGCCTGCCCGGCGATACGTTGCAAATCAAGAAAGGACAGGTATACATCGACGGTAAAGCCATCGAGAACCCTACAGAAATGCAGTTCAACTACTTTGTACAGACTACAGGTCCTTATATCACCGATGATATGTTCCGTGAACTGGGCATCAGCAAAGAAGACCAGACACTGATGACCGACGGTCTGGGCTGGGAAGAGAATCTGATTGAAATGGGATTGGACCGCCGGGATGCCCAAGGCAGGCTGGCACCGGTCTATCATCTTCCGCTCACCAAAAAGATGTACGAGACCCTTTCGGGCAACAAGAAACTCATCAGTAATATTATCATTGAACCGGGAGAATTCTCGGGACAGATGTATCCGCTGAACCTTTACACTAAATGGGACCGCAACAACTACGGCCCGATATGGATTCCTGCCAAAGGCGCCACCATCAAGCTGACCGAGGACAACCTGCCCATCTACGAACGCTGCATCGTCGCCTATGAGGGCAACAAACTGGAAGTCAAGGAAGACGGCATCTACATCAACGGTGAAAAGACCGACTCCTATACCTTCAATATGGACTACTACTGGATGATGGGCGACAACCGCGACAAGTCCGCCGACTCCCGTTACTGGGGCTTTGTGCCGGAAGACCATGTCGTAGGAAAACCGATTGTAGTATGGCTGTCACTGGACAAAGACCGAGGCTGGTTTGACGGTAAGATACGCTGGAACCGGATATTCAAGTGGATGGACGGCATTAAATGAAAAAAGGGTGTAAGATAGCAATCACAATAGTTGGAGTGGCACTCGTCGTGGTGCTGCTTCGGGGTTGTGTGGCAACTTCCTATCTTATCCCCTCTTCCGGCATGGAGAACTCACTGTATCAGGGTGAACGTATTCTTGTAAACAAGTGGAGCTACGGTCTACGGCTTCCTTTTATGAAGTTATGGGGATATCATCGCTGGGCGGACAGTCCGGTGCAAAAAGAGGATATTCTTGTATTCAACAATCCTGCCAATCTTTCAGAACCCGTGATTGACCGACGGGAAGTCTTTATCAGCCGTTGCATCGGTACTCCCGGAGATACCTTGCTGATAGATTCGCTTTTTTCAGTGATTCCTTCCGAAAAGAATGCACCCGACCAGAAGTTCCTTTATTCTTACCCCAGGCAACGGGAACGACAGTTGGATTCATTGCTTTCCATCCTTTCCATCGCTCCCAACAAACTATTGGGGCAGGACTCAATAAAGAATATACGCAGTTTCAGCCGTTATGAACACTACTTGCTGGAACAAGCCATGAACGGGAATTGCTGGATAGAACCGATTGTCAAGGAAGACTCCATGGAGATGCTAAAACCTCTGATAATCCCCAGCAAAGGCAAAGCCATACGCGTATATCCGTGGAACAAGACTTTGTTGCGAAATACCCTGGTACTTCACGAAAAGAAACAGGCCGAAATCAAGAACGACACCCTTTATGTGGAAGGCAATCCCGTGCAGCACTGCCATTTTACCAAAGACTACTACTGGGTAGGTGCCAACAATGCCATCAATCTTTCGGACTCTCGCCTTTTCGGTTTCGTCCCCGAAGACCACATCATAGGCAAGGCATCTATCATCTGGTTCTCCAAAGAAAAGGGAACAGGACCTTTCAGCGGTTACCGATGGGGCAGGATATGGAAAAGAGTGGAATGACAAACAAATGAAAGAATAAAAATAAACGTACAAACAACGAACAGTAATTTCAATCGTAAATCGTCTAATCATAAATACACCGATGAAAACCGTATTTCTTTCTTCTGCCTACCTGGCCCCCGTAGAGTATTACACCAAATTGCTGGCATACGACAAAGTGTTTATCGAACAGCACGATCACTATATGAAGCAGACCTACCGCAACCGTTGCACCATTGCCGCACCGGACGGTGAATTGGCGCTTTCCATCCCCACCGTCAAGCCGGACACGCTGAAATGCCCCATGCGGGATATACGTATTTCCGACCACGGTAACTGGCGGCACCTGCATTGGAATGCCATAGAGTCGGCCTATAACCATACTCCTTTCTTTGAGTATTATAAAGACGATTTCCGTCCTTTCTACGAAAAGAAGTATGAATTCCTGGCCGACTTCAATGAAGAACTTTGCCGTCTCATCTGTTCCTTGATAGATATACAGCCCGATATGGAACGTACCTCTGAATACCGGACCGAATTCACTCTGGATGAAACAGACTTCCGCGAAAGCATCCATCCGAAAAAGGACTTCACGCTGGAAGACACAGCGTTCTCACCACAGCCCTATTATCAGGTATTTCAGGAGAGACTTGGTTTTCTGCCCAACCTAAGCATCATAGACCTGCTGTTCAATATGGGGCCGGAAAGTCTGTTGGTGTTACAAAAGTCTATTACTTGCTGAATTTCTGCAGAAATTCCGGCAAGGGGATAGTTGGAGATGACAGTACTGGGTAGAAGTACTGTTATTCACGATTTTAAATGTTTCAAATAATGACTTGGGGCCAACCCGTATTCTTCTTTAAAACAAGCTCTAAAATAAACAACACTGTTCATTCCTACCATAAAGGCTACTTCCGAAATGGAATATTTCCCTTCCAGCAATAATCGTTCTGCATTTTTTAGTTTTATTTTGCGTACAAATTCATTTGTGGAGAGTCCTGTCAAAGCTTTCATTTTACGATATAAATTAGAAGAACTCATACACATCTTGTCAGATAAATAAGTTATGTCTATTTTTTGAGAGCTCAAATTTTCCTCTATTAAGCTAGTCATCTGTTGCAAAAATTCGTTATCCAATTTATTAAGTGAATCATTCAGTTCTTTACTTTTTTTCAAATACATAATATCTGATTCCAGATGGATAGCCATTCTTTTTTGTGCTTCCATAAGATTGTTAATGCGGCAAAGTAATAAAGATGCGCTGAACGGCTTAGTTAGATAAGAATCCGCGCCTACTGAATAACCATCTTCTTTATTCTGGATAGAGTCCTTAGCTGTCAATAAGATTATCGGTATATGGCTTGTTTTTATATTATTCTTTAGTAATTTGCATAATTCTATTCCATCCATTATCGGCATCATAATGTCACTTACAATAATATCCGGAGTCATTTTATAGGCCAGTTCAACCCCTTTTTTACCATTTTGAGCTATTAGGACATTAAAGAAGTCACT
Source organism: Bacteroides sp. AF34-31BH (assembly GCF_003602795.1). Lineage (NCBI taxonomy): Bacteria > Pseudomonadati > Bacteroidota > Bacteroidia > Bacteroidales > Bacteroidaceae > Bacteroides > Bacteroides sp. AF34-31BH. The sequence goes on along the minus strand of NZ_QTLV01000005.1, from coordinate 20,649 downwards.
GAAAGAATCCTTTATATAGTCACAAAGATCCACATTGTCCTCTACCACTAACAATGTAAGCAATTCTTTTTGAGGCGAAAGATTCGGCACCCCATCATTCTCTTTTATTTCAAAGGTTTCTTCTGCTTCTGTATGTAATGCTTGCATATAGCAGTTATGTGTCAAAAGAGTAAAGCAAAATCGACTTCCTTTTCCGACTTCACTCTCAACTGTGATTTCTCCTTCATGCAATTGAACCAGCCGTTTTACCAGCGAAAGTCCTATTCCTGTTCCAGCCATTTGACATTTAGTTCTGACTTGATAATATTGGTCAAATATTTTAGAAATTTCCTTAGGGTCAATTCCATATCCGGTATCATTTACTTCAATACAAGTATATGAAACCCCCTCTTTAAGATAAGTATATAATTTAAGCTCAATTTTTCCCGTTTCCGTATATTTAATGGCATTAGATACAAGATTGTCTAATATAATTACAACTATTTCTTTATCAAAAAACATATACAGTTCTTCGCAATCAATAGATATAGAAAATTCAATGCCAGGTTTTCTGCTCAATTCTTCATATTTGAGGCCAACTTCCCGAATCAACGTTACAAGATTGCCCTTACTTACACACAATTTTTTATTCTGTGTTTCAACTTTTCTAAATTCCAATATTTGATTGATCAAATTCAATAAACGGAGTGCGCTTTGATGAATAACAGTAGTCCGTTTCTTTTGTTTAGGTGACAATTCGGTATCTTTCTGCATATCTTCTAATGGTCCCAATATCAAAGTTAACGGAGTACGCAATTCATGTGCAATATTTGTGTAAAAATTCAAACGCTCCTCATTCAGCTCTTTTTCATGTATATGCTTTTCTTGCATTATTTTATATGAACTTTGAATATATACCCTTTTTCTATACATTTGCAAGAAAAAGCATAAACTGGCAATAGTAAACATGACATACAATGAAATAGCCCACCAAGTCAACCACAAAGGAGGTTCAACCTTAATATATAAAGAAGATATTTTATTGCTCCAATCCATATATTTAACTCTGGACTTTACTTGGAACACATATTCCCCTGGAGGGATTTTCCTGAATATAGCATTGTTTTCCTCAGTTGTATACCATATATTATCCATACCCACTAGCCTATAAGCATACTCCACTTGTTTAGATAAGGAATAGTCTGATACACAGAATGAAAGCTCAAAAGTATTTTGATTACAGTCAAGTTTTATCTGTTGCTTTTCCGATTTCAGATAGTTTATTATGTCAGGAGTATCCAACAGCGTTTTTCCCGAAAAGACTTTCATTTTTGTAATATTACATTCACTAGCATCCTGTCGAGACAATACTGTCATGGGGTCAAACTTCCATACCCCATCTATAGATCCCATATAAATAATCCCCTTTGAATCTTTCGTCACAGCTGACATGAAACTGCCCATTAGTTTGCCATTATAGGAATTGTAGTTCCTGAATTCATTCTGTTTTAGAAGTTTACAACCAATACCAGCATTCGTACCAAACCAGATATTTCCCATATCGTCTTCTATAATAGAACGGATGTAAAGGTTCTTTAAACCGTCTTCTCTCTGGTATACAATATATTCTGCCGATTCTATATTAGGGAAAAGGACTAACCCCTCACCTGTGGCAATCCACATTTGCTCATTGGAATCTTTAAATATATAATTTATAGAATTTGAGCAAAAGCCACTCCTACTATTAAAACGAGCAACCTCTTTCATATCTGGTGTATAGACAGCAAGGCCCTCTCCAAAAGTTCCTATCCACATTTTCCCTTCAGAGTCTTGATTTATAGTCCTTATTAAATCATTAGGCAGGCCATTTTTTGTATGATTGTAATGAGCTATAACCTTTTTACTACATGGATCAATTACAAAAATTCCTTTTCTACTCCCAACCCATATTCGATGTCGGCTATCTTCAAAAAAACATCTCACATCCAGTTTCGTATTTCCGTTAAGTTCTATACTTCGAAATGTTCTGGTTTTAGAGTCATAATAGTTCAATCCTCCAAGAAATGTTCCAATCCATATATTATTATAGGAATCTTTGTATAATGCTATAACAGAATTATGGGCCAGATTTCCGTTTTTTTTGTCATAAGTATGAGTACGGAGCCCTTTCTGAAAAACACTAATTCCGCTACCGTCTGTCCCTATCCATAATTCGTTATCCACACCTGTGCATAAACTCAGCGCAATGCGATTATTTATACTGTATAAATCTGTACTAATGGGAGAATAGTTATAAGAACTAAATAAAGGAGGCGTATGACTGATAAAGTTTACCCCTCCCCCGTAAGTTCCAATCCAGATATTTCCGAACTCATCCTGAAAAATACTACGCACGGTAGAGTTGGCCAGACTATAATTTATGTTGTCACTAGTAATTATATGTTCAATATTCATTTCCTTTTCAAGGGGTCTTAGAAAATCTCGTTTCAAATCTATGATAAAAATTCCATTTAATTCTGTTCCTATCCATAATTTATCGTCATCTGTTTGATAGATGTCAAATACATAAGAATTACGAAGTTCTTGAGGCAGATGAGAAGGTACGATAAATTCTTCTTTCTTGTCATCAAAGATTGATAGTCCTTTTTCTGTCCCTATCCATATATTGCCATGTGTATCCTTATAGATGCATCGTACATCATTTCCAGGAATACTATTACTTTTCCAGGGTGAATTCATATAGTTTTTCACCGTATTGTTGGCTAATGATAATATGCTCATACCAAACCCTGCGTGACCTATGTATAAGTGTCCTTCTCCATCATCCATAATTGTCCAGGTCTTGTTTGAACACAAAGACGGTAGAGTCTGATTATTATAATGGGTAAAACACTTGTTTTTCGTGTCAAACAAATCTACCCCATAATGAAATGTACTAATCCATAGATTGTTTCCATTTGCCGGTTTGATATCTGTGATGTCATTGGTGATAATACTATTAGGATTGTCATCCTCATGTGAAAACAATTCCATTGATTGAGTCTCATAATTATATGCATTTAATCCTGCTCGCTGGGTTGCTATCCAGATTATAGGTTTGTTTTTGTCTGCATATATTCGATTTAATTCGTTACCACTTATACTTTGAGTATACTTATAATGACCTATAAAATGTATCCCGTCGAATTTATTCAGCCCCTCTTCTGTTGCAAACCACAAAAAGCCATCCCTGTCTTGTGTTATACTGACAATATAGCTGTTTGTCAGACCTTGTTCAAGTCCTAATTGTGAAATGTTATACGACTGTGCAGATATATGTGATACAAACAAGGTGATTAAAGAAAATATTAAAAACTTCATAAACAAACCTTTCTATATAAATTTAGTACACCTATAAAAAAGTGGACATTTAAAAATTAAATAAAATTAGGTCACTAAAGACACTTCATTCCTTACAGTTTTTGAAATTAGCAATTAAATAGGTCAGACAAAAAGAGACCTTATCAATTATGATATACCTTTGTATGTGGAACCATCCGATACAGTACATTAGTGTCGCAAAACAATATGTTATAAATTACTTTGGCGCACTTCTTAACCTTCAGATGCCGTTGTCATATGAAAGAATGCAGGGAACTGTGTTCATATTATATAGAGTGTATACTTTGATACCATCTTTGCATTTACGTAACCTAGCTTGCTCAAAAAGTTTGGAAAAATTCGATTATTATAAAACCAAGGTGACAAATATTGCCACTAAGTTTGGACATATTCAGTTTTATATTTGTATATGTTTCATATATTTAAAAATATGATAGTCACAATTTAGTTTAACTTTTGTCTAATTGCTGTCAGTTGTCTGTTTATCAAGTCCTAAGTGACAAGCCCTATCTTGATGCCTCCCCGATACTATGATAAGGTTGCGTAAACTTTTCCTATTCGATAATTGACCAAAAGTTGGTGACAACGAGTAAAGTGATTTACATATTTGCCATCACTATTCTATATACAAGTTAGTCGAAATGAACCTATCCATAGATGCGGTCTAAAGGTATAAATTCAAGTTCGTTGATTTGGTTACTTCTAACAGCTGGCTAATTTTCAAATACTTCAAAGAGCTATTGAGATTTTTAGTGATAACTAATGGATGCAAATATAGAATTAAATTCATTATTGATGAATCATAAATCATGCATTGCAAGATTAACGCTCCATAAATGCATGATTTCCTATGCTTCCATATCCCTATTTTACATAGTTTTGCCCACAAATCATTAAATCTTTTATATTATGAATAGAAAATTATTTTTTTATGGTGCATTCATTTTTATGTTATGCATTCCCAGTAATTCTGTGGCTGCAGAGGTAAACACTTTTTCTATAACACAACAAAAGAAACAGATTACAGGTACTGTTGTAGACAGTGAAGGGATTCCAATTATTGGAGCAAACATTTCTGAAAAGGGAACAACAAATGGAACAATTACCGATATTGACGGTAGATTTGCTTTATCGGTATCATCAGGCTGTGAAATCACCATTTCATTTTTAGGCTATAACACACAAACGATGAAAGTGAGGACAACGACAAATCTGCATATAATTTTGACGGAAGATACGCAGATATTGAATGAAGTAGTTGTGGTGGGTTATGGGTCGCAAAAGAAAGCTAATTTAAGCGGTTCTGTATCCGCTGTAAACTTTGACGAGATTGTCCAAGTACCGGTATCAAATACGAGTACAATGCTACAAGGGCGCATGCCGGGAGTAACCATCATATCGGGGGGGGGACAACCGGGGAAAAATGATCCGACAATTAATATTCGTGGAATCGGTACGTTGGGCAACACAAACCCGATGGTCATTATTGATGGTATGGAGAGCTCGTTGAGCAATGTGGCACCGAATGACATTGAAAGTGTTACTGTTCTGAAAGATGCGGCTTCAGCTTCCATTTATGGTGTAAGGGCGGCCAATGGAGTCATATTGGTAACCACTAAAAGAGGGAAGAAGGAAAAGCTCTCAGTCTCGTATGCCGGCAATTTTGCATTGCAGCAGGCTACCGTTCTACCCGATTATTGCAACTCATGGGATTGGGCTAAATTGTATAACGAGACCCAAGGGTATGAGAAGTACACCACCGATATGATTCAGCAAATGAAAGACGGTTCCAACCCGGATGAATTCGCGAATACGGACTGGAACAAGGAAGTGTTCCGTACGGCATTCATGCATACTCATCATTTGTCCATCAGGGGCGGTACCGAGAAAGCCTCTTATATGAACTCTCTCGAATATTTGGATCAGGACGGTATAATGATAGGTACCAGTAACAAAAGACTGAACTTCAGGTCCAACATAGACTATACCGTCAATAAGCATTTCAGTTTCGGCTTCAATCTGTCAGGAGGTAGAGACCGGATTGATGAACCGTATCAGGGAACAGGAGGTGGAAATGGAATTATGAGAAAGCTATATTGGTTCACACGTCCTACTGTACCTGTCAAATATTCCAATGGCCTATGGGGAGCAGTGGACGGAAATGCGGGTGCCGGTATGGTAGCCATACATAATCCGGTAAAGGCTGCATATATAGGTGATCATTATGAAGAGAATTACCGTTTTGACGGAAAGGCTTTTGCAGAAATTACCATTTGGAAAAACCTGAAGTTCAAGACAAACCTTGGGGCAAAATATAGAAGCTATTTTAGCTCTTCTTTCACGCCTACCGATTATTATTATGATTCGGACGGGAATGTCGTACAGGAGGAACTGATTAATTCTGCCTCCAAGTATACTAAACTGGCCTATTCTTATTTGAACGAGAATCTCCTTACGTATAACTTTAAAATCAAAAAGCACAGTTTTTCATTGTTGGCTGGTCATTCTGTCCAGTTCGAGCGTTATGACGAACATAAAGGCAGTATTGAGAGTTTCCCTAATAATGAAATCTATCAGTTGTCGGCAGGGAGCAAGAATCCCGGAGTGTCAGGAAAAGCTGTGGAAACTGCGTTGCAGTCATTTTTCGGGCGAATAAACTATGATTGGGATGGGAAATACCTGTTGGAGGGAAACGTACGCAGAGACCAGTCCTCGCGTTTGCCCAAAAACAATAGGGTGGGAATATTCCCTTCCGCTTCAGCAGCATGGAGAGTTTCTGAAGAATCTTTCATCAAAGATAATTTTCCTACAATTTCCAATCTGAAATTAAGAGGTAGTTGGGGAACGTTGGGAAATCAAGAAATTGATGATTATGCATATGTGCAATTAATCAATACTGGGCAGAACTATGTTTTTGGCAATGGCATTGCGGGAGGTGTGGCTGTCACTAACCTTAGCAACTCCAATATCAAGTGGGAAACCACAGCTATGACCGATTTCGGATTGGACTTGTCATTGTTTGATGGAAAACTGGAATTTACAGCGGACTATTTCTATAAAAAGACATCGGATATATTGCTTTCACTTCCAATCAATGCAACATTGGGAAATCTGAATGCTCCCAAGCAGAATGCGGGCAAAGTAGTCAATAAAGGGTGGGAACTGACCGCTACATATCATGATAATATAGGAGATTTTAACTATACTGTTTCGGGAAATCTGTCGAAAATCAAAAATGAAATTCTAGATGTCAAGGGCTTGGAGTGGTATAGTGGAAATGCGATTTATCGTGCCGGAATACCAATTGGTAGTTACTATGGATATATTGCTGAAGGCTTGTACCGTAGTGAAAAAGAAATAGAGGAGGGGCCCAAACGTTTCAATGGGGTTGATGTGGCACCGGGTGACATAAAGTATAAGGACATCAGTGGCCCGAATGGCGTACCAGATGGACAAGTAGATTCTCAATATGATAGGGTGGTCATCGGTTCTCCGTTCCCCGATTTGACTTATGGTTTTAATATATTTGCCTCATATAAAAATTTTGACTTCTCTTTATTTTTTCAGGGAGTTGCTGGCGTAGACCGTTTTTATAAAGACGCTCCAAACCAAGGAAATATTCTGACAGATTGGCTGGATAGGTACGACCCAATAGAAAACCCTAACGGTAATATGCCTAGAATGAAAGGAACACAGAATAATGAAACTTCCACTTTTTGGATGAAGGATGCTTCCTATCTTCGTCTGAAGAATCTGGAATTGGGCTACAACATCCCTGACTGTTTGTGTCAAAAGTTTGCAATACAACGTATGAGAGTATATTTTACAGGATTGAATTTACTGACTTTTACTCAAGTAAGGAACTGGGATGCTGAGAAATTTGCAGGTGATACGGAAAATTTTAATTACCCTCAATTGAAATCTTATTCTATCGGATTAAATATAACCTTTTAACAATACACGTCATGAAAACGAACATACTTTTTATTTCTGTCATATTTTTATTTGCCACAAGCTGCTCTGACAGTTTCTTGGACAGAACTTCACTTAACAATATATCCGAAGATACATTCTGGAAAACAGAAGAGGATGCCTTGTTGGGTCTTGCAGGATGTTATGATACTTTTCAATCTATGTATTATGAAGGCCCATGGGGAATAGGTATTATGCAATATGAAGCAATTACAGATAATGCCTATTTCGGTTGGGGACATTCATTGGATGATATTTGTAGAGGTATTCATACTCCACAGACAGGAGTCATATACGATTTCTTTAAAATGCATTACAAAGGAATAGCTAGATGCAATAAATTTATAACAAATGTAGAATCCATGGTTTTTGATGAAGCCAAGAAAAGAAGGATGCTTGCAGAAGTAAAAGTGTTAAGGGCCAACCATTATATGCATTTAAGCATGACTTTTGGGGACGTCCCCCTGATAACAGAACCACAAACGGTTATCAATGCCAATGTTCCTAAAACATCCAGGGAAAGTATTGTTTCTTTTATAATAAACGATTTAAAAGAAGCCGCAACAGCATTGCCTACACAAGACAGAATTGCCGGTGGTGAGTACGGGCGTTTATCAAAAGGTGCAGCTTTAGGTCTATTGGCGCGTGTATATTTGTATAATGATATGTTTACAGAGGCTGCTAAAGCTGCTAAAGATGTCATTGATATGAACTACTATGAGCTATATCCGGATTATGGCAGGTTGTTCACACCGGAAGCCGAACAATCTAAGGAGATTATTATGTCGGCTTGTTTTGAAAGAGGGATAAAGCCTCGCGAAGGAACTCGTATCGGTCGATGGAAAGGTATCGTTCCTCCACCATTTATTGTTCCCTTACCGGATTTGCTGGATGATTATTATTGTATTGATGGACTTCCTATAGACAAATCCCCCTTATTCAAGGGAGATATAACACAGCAGCCTATATATAAGGATAATGTGCATAATGATTTTCTTAAGGATACACAACGATATGTAAATAGAGACCCACGTATGGGATTTTCCATTATAACTCACCGAACTCCCTGGATTAAGGGTGAAATTATAGAAAATGGACAAGTACTGTATGATGCCAAGAATTACACTCTGACGCGTTGTCATTTCCGTAAATGGGTGGAAGAAACAGATTTGGAGATGGAAGATATGCCCCAAGACGTATACACCCTTCGTTATGCAGACATTCTGTTGATGAGGGCTGAAGCTTTGGTCAGGACTGGTAATTATGATTATGATGAAGTATTGGGACTCATAAACCAGATAAGACAACGTCCCACTGTCATGATGCCTATAGTTCAGGACGTTGAAGGAAAAACAAAAAGATTGAATAGTGACGAACTATTTGAAATTATAAAACATGAAAGAAGAATTGAACTTGTATACGAAGGCCATCGCTATTATGATCTGATACGTTGGGGAGAGTTGGAAAGAGCATGGGGAGAGATTTTTGTTCCGGTCAACCTGAGGCACTATTTGGGACAGAAAAGCTTGGTATGGCCATTGCCGGAAAAGGAAATTGAAATAAATGACTTGTTGGAACAAAATGAACTTTGGAAGTAATTTCCTTTTTAAGTAATTCTTCTTGTGATCAAACCGAATACAAATACACCGTCATCGCTATTTGGTTGTTTTATACTCGATTTCATAATAGGCAGGAAAGCGATGGCGGGGTGTTTGGGACTTAAAAAGCAGAGAGCATGAAGAATTTTTTGGGATGCATCTTTTTTTTCGCAATCTCTATATTGCATACATACGGACGCATAGCAAGGCAGACTATAGGCGAACTGAAGGAGTTTGAATTGTCAGACATCAGACTGACGGAAAGTCCTTTTAGAAGTGCCTTGCTGCTGGATAAGCAATGGCTGTTTTCTCTGAATCCTGACAGACTGTTGTCAGGATTCAGGCAGGAGGCGGGATTGGCACAAAAAGCCTCTAAATATGGGGGATGGGAAAGTCGGGGAGTGACAGGACAGACTTTGGGACACTATCTTTCCGCTTTGGCGATGATGTACGCTTCAACAGATGACGAAGGAGCGCTTGAACGTATCAGATATAGTGTGAATGAACTGGATGTTTGCCAGCAGGCATTCGACTTCCATGGTTTGTTCGCTGCTTTCCCGAATGCTAGAAAGTTGTTCCAGGAAATATATCGTGGGGATATCCGGACTGAAGGCTTTGACTTGAACGGTAGTTGGGTACCGTTCTATACCATGCATAAGCTGTGTGCCGGACTGATAGACGTATATCATTATACGTCGGACCGACAAACCTATAAGGTGCTTTCTCAACTGGCAGAAGGACTATACGCCCTTTTCGCGCAGTTGAGTGATGCACAGATACAGAAAATCCTAATTTGTGAGCATGGAGGAATCAATGAGTCGATGGCGGAACTCTACAGTTTGACCGGTGACAGGAGATTCTTGGAACTTTCTTTGCGTCTGAACCATAAAGCTTTTGTAGAGCCGCTGGCTACCTCAAGAGATGAACTGAAAGGCAAGCATGCCAACACACAGATACCTAAAGTGGTAGGCGTTATCCGCCAATATGAGTTGACCGGCAATAAAGAATTATATGATATAGCCGACTTCTTCTGGCATACGGTCGTCCACAACCATTCGTATGTAATTGGTGGAAATAGTGAGGCTGAGCATTTTGGTGTACCGGGACGGATTTGTGACCGAATCACTGATAAGACATGTGAAAACTGTAACACATACAACATGTTGAAGCTGACCAGACACCTTTTCTGCCTGAATCCCGACATTTCCAAGGCCGATTATTATGAGCGCGCCTTGTATAATCAAATACTGGCATCACAGAATCCTGAGGATGGTATGGTCTGCTATATGTCTCCTCTTTCCGCAGGTTCACAACGCAACTATTCCACCCCGTTCGACTCGTTCTGGTGCTGTGTAGGCACTGGTTTGGAGAATCATGTACGGTATGGCGAATTTATCTATCATACGGACGAACAGGATAATCTTTATGTGAATCTCTTTATCCCGTCTGTATTGGATTGGAAAGCGAGGGGGATACGTTTCGAACAAAAGACAGCCTATCCGACATCGGACACTGTCCGTTACATGGTCAGTTCTTCCTCAGGAAAACAGAAATTTACCCTTAATCTGCGTTATCCGGGATGGGCGGAAGACAATGTCTCCCTTTTTGTCAACGGGCAGCGGCAAACTGTCTGTGCGGTCCCCGGAGAATACATCCCTATCACCAGAAAATGGAAAGACGGAGACAGAATTAGTATTGTCATTCCTAAGAAAGTGACTTCGGAAGCCGCATTGGGCGATGACAGTTTAAGGGCCTATCTGTACGGTCCAATTGTTTTGTCTGCTGATTTTGAAGGAAAAAATTATTCCCATTTCCCTATGGTGGTTACAGATGACATAGAAAATGCCTCTCTCTCTTTGAAACCTGCAGGCAAACCTTTGGAGTTTATCCTGGAAGCGGCCCGCCCTTGTACCATAAAGATGAAGCCTTATTATCAAATGGGTGGAAAACCGCTGATGGTCTACTTTGAACATTACACCATTGAAGAGTGGACAGCCAGGAAGGATGAGATTATGATGAAACAAGATAGGGAAAAATGGATAAAGGAACAGACGGTGTCAAGCTTTCAGCCAGGAGAGATGCAGCCGGAACGTGACCATGACTTCAAAGGAGAAAAGACTAGAACCGGAGAACTCAATGGCCGGAAATTTCGGAAAGCGGTCAACGGAGGATGGTTTTCGTTCGAGATGGAAGTTCGTCCGGACATTTCTCAGGATCTGCTAGTTAGCTGCTGGGGAAATTTGGGAGACATCTATAAATTCAACGTTGAGATAGACGGCATCTCCATTGCAACGGTCATTATCCACTGGTGGGGAAATACTTTTGTGGACAAGTTGTATCATATCCCTTTTGAGTTGACTGAAAACAAGAAGAAAATAACAGTATCCTTTAAGGCTCTTGACAACAGAAGTGTAGCTGGACCGATATTCAATTGCAAAATAATAAAAAGATAAGATATGAAAAAATATTTACTATTATTCACTATAGTATTATTACACATACCGTTCATTGCGGGTAAAGGCTATGCTACCCGATGGCCAGTAGACAAAATCAACGCATGGTATGCCCAACGGGAATGGTTGAGGGGGTGCAACTTCCAACCAAGCACTGCTGTTAACCAGTTGGAAATGTGGCAAAAGGAATCATTCGACCCCATGACCATCAACCGGGAACTAAGTTGGGCGGCGGCTCTCGGTTTCAACTGCATGAGGGTCTATCTGCATCATCTGGCCTGGGAAACAGATAAAGAGGGATTCAAGAAAAGAGTTAGAGAATATCTCTCCATTTCAGGGAAATATGGGATCTCCACCGCCTTTGTGTTTTTTGATGATTGTTGGAATCCCACTTACAAGGCAGGAGAACAGCCTGCTCCCGTACCGGGAGTGCACAATTCCGGCTGGGTACGCGATCCTGGCGATTTATTGTACGAAAGGGCAGAGCTGATACAAACACTGGAGGAATATGTAAAGGACATTCTTTTTGCCTTTTCTGGGGATGAACGAATTGTTTTTTGGGATCTGTATAATGAAGCCGGGAACAGCAACTACAAGAATAGGAGCCTGCCACTACTGAGAAAAGTATTCGAATGGGCACGTTCGGTTAATCCTTCACAACCGCTGACTGCCGGAATATGGGGAGGAAGCACTTCGAAAATAAAGAATTTCCTTCTGGAGAACTCCGATTTGATAACCTATCACAATTATTCGGATTCGTTGTCCCACCAAAAGGAGATAGATAGACTGAAACAATATGGACGACCTATGGTATGTACGGAATATATGAACCGCAGGGACTGCAGTACATTCCAGACCATCATGCCCATGCTGAAAAAAAATGCGGTCGGTGCTATCAACTGGGGATTTGTCGCGGGGAAAACCAATACTATCTATGCATGGGACCAGCCGATAAGAGACGGAAGCGAACCGTCTGTATGGTTTCACGACATATTGCGAAAAGATGGTACGCCCTTTTCTATACAAGAAACGGCAACAATAAAGGCTCTTACGGCAAAACCTTTTATGCCTCCTCCAGGGACTGTCATACACAATTCCATCGCTGCGACACACCGTTATGTAGGCTCGCCAAGTATTGCAGTGCTGGAAGACGGAACGTATGTGGCATCTCATGATTATTTTGGCAACGGACGCGTTTCAGATACTTTTGTATATCGTTCTATAGACAAGGGGACGACGTGGAACGTTTGTGCTCATATTGACAAGCTCAATTGGGCAACCTTGTTTACACGTGGTAGGGAGCTTTATCTGATAGGGGTAAGTCCGAAAGGCAGCCAAGGATATGGCAACTTTGTCATATTAAGGTCAATGAATGGAGGCCGTTCGTGGACCACTCCAAAGGATCGGAATAGCGGTTTACTTCTTGAAGGATTCTATCATTGCGCTCCTGTCCCTGTCATATTCCACAAAGGCAAGATATGGAGAGCATTAGAGAACCAGGGGAAAATAAACGGTTGGGGTGACTTCAAGGCATTGACCGTACATGTTGACGAGGATGCCGACTTGCTCAATGCCGATAACTGGATGGTAAGCAATGAACTGCCTTTCGACAAGTCATGGCTGCCGGAAGCTTCGGCATGGCTTGAGGGAAACATGGTGGTCGCCAAAGACAATACTTTGAAAAACATTCTCCGTGTACATTATTCGAAAGATGATTTGGCGGCAGTTGTTGATATCTCGCAAAAGGGGCTCTTAAGTTTTAATCCGCAGCAGGGATTCATCAATCTTCCTGGAGGCTGCAAGAAGTTCACTATCCGTTACGATTCTGTCAGTCAAAAATACTGGACGCTGAGCAATTATGTGTTACCCGAAGATAGAGGTGGGAATAATGAACGGACACGGAATACCATTGCCTTGTGCTGGTCGGACAATCTGCAACAATGGCATGTCAAGGACATCTTATTACATCATGACGACATTTTCCATCATGGATTCCAGTACTTGGACTGGCTAATTGAAGGAGATGACATCATAGCAGTCTCACGAACGGCTTCTGATGATCGTACCGGTCAAGCGGACAACCAGCATAATGCCAATTATCTGACATTTCATCGTTTCTTGGGTTTCAGAACCAATAAATAATCCAATAATATGCGACTTAAAACATTGTTTCTTGTATTGTTATGCAGCGTGTGTACTTTTCCCGTAAGAGCACAAGTTACGTTGCCGAGCTTCTTTTCGGATAATATGGTTCTTCAGCGGGACTGCCCTATTCATTTATGGGGATGGGCAGGAGCTGATGAGAAGATTGAAATCCACTTTAAAGGGCAAATCCGAAAGACCATAGCGACAAATGACGGGAACTGGAGTACTTATTTAGACGCTTCGGCCTATGGAGGTCCTTATACACTCGTTGTTAAAGGAGAACAGTCTGAAGTTGAATTCAATAATGTTCTGATTGGTGACGTATGGTTATGTAGTGGGCAGTCCAATATGGAATTCCACCTCAATGATGCCAACAATGCTATGGCGGAAATATCCGGTGCTGACTATCCGGGCATCAGACTGTTCACTGTCGGAAGGGCTACAGGCAATCATCCGAAAATGGATGTAGGGGGAACATGGCATTCTTGTTCGCCTTCCACAGCAGGCGATTTCTCTGCCGTAGGATATTTTTTCGGTAAAGAGATCCACTCGAATACTCATATCCCCATTGGACTTATATGCTCCTCGTGGGGAGGTACTGTAGCTGAAACCTGGACCAGTCCGGACGGTATCCGTGATATACCTGAGTTTACTCAAAAACTTTCAGAATCGGAAAAAATAGACATGGACAGTTTTGAACAGACCAATCTAACTCGGAAAGCGGCTTTTGAGAAAGCTCTTAATGCAGATCCAGGAATCGCGGAAAAATGGTATGCTACAGGTTCTAGCCCTACCTTTGATGGAAGCATGTGTCTTCCCCAAGCATGGTCGGGGACAGCATTAACTGATATGAATGGTACGGTATGGTTCTTCATTGAAATAACCTTGTCGGATAATCCGGTGGGAAAACAAGCTGTATTGTCATTGGGAAGAATTGACGATGCGGATATCACTTGGATTAACGGGGTCGAAGTGGGGCGAACAACTGGTTATCAGAAGGAACGCTTGTATGCCTTTGACACAGGTATTCTGAAAAAAGGCAAAAATGTTATCACCATTAGTGTCAGTGACTATTCCGGTGAGGGAGGCTTTAGCGGACAAAGAGACCAGCTCTATTTAGAAATAGGTGGTACAAAGCTCCCATTGGCCAAGGAGTGGAAATATAAGGTTGCCGTGGACAGCCGGAAATATGGTTATGTGGAATTCGGTCCAAATGCCTATCCATCACTATTGTACAACGGAATGATTGCTCCACTGACTGGGCTTCCTATTAGGGGGGTAATTTGGTATCAAGGAGAAAGTAACGATTACAACCCTACTTTGTATCGGACTCTATTTCCCAATCTCATTAATGATTGGCGTGCCCGTTGGAATAATGAGTTCTCTTTCTATTGGGTACAGCTGGCCAATTACAGAAGTATCGACAAAATGCCGCAAGATAGTAAATGGGCTGAAATACGAGAGGCACAAACCCAGGCATTGTCTTTGCCCAAAACCGGTCAGGCTGTCACCATCGACATCGGTGAGGCCGATGATATTCATCCCAAGAACAAAAAAGATGTGGGCAAACGGCTGGCACTTCATGCCCTAAAGCTCGATTATGGGAAGAAGAACATTGTAGCTGACGGCCCGACTTTCCGCTCCATGAAAACGAAGAAGAATAAGATTATCATCTCATTCGATAATGCTGGGTCGGGGTTGGTGTCTAAGGATGGTAATGAATTTATCAATGGTTTTGCAATCGCAGGAAAAGATAACAAGTTTGTTTGGGCTAAGGCGAAGATTTGTGGAAATGTCGTCATTGTATGGAACGACACTCTATTACATCCTGTAGCGGTAAGATATGGCTGGAGTGACAATCCTGGACAACTGAATCTGTACAATAAGGAAGGTTTGCCGGCCACCCCTTTTAGGATGGAGTCTCCATAAGGAGTTATTTCTTTTGTTAAATTCAATATATATGACTATGAAAAATAGATAGGTATTAGTTATTCTTTTTCAAATCTAGGGACAGTTCTTCTTTTTGCTAGAGAAAAGCCGGGGATATTCTTCTGATTCCTGACCTTCTTTCCGCAGGCTGGACTATACACATGAAGACGGTGCGGACACTGATATAAGCGATACTTCCTATATTGTGATAACCGACCGACTGGAATTGTTTACTTGACCAACTGGAGTCGTTCACTCGAAAAGGTATATTTCCCCGTTAGTCTTACGCTATCCGAGGAGACGAATACGGGACTTCCGTCAGCTTGTACAATAAGAATAACGAATTAAGTACGAACTATAATGAACTAACTTATAAGAATAAAATTATGAATAGATTACTAGAATCTCCGTTGTCGGGTATAATCCCTCCACTGGTTACTCCGTTGTTGAATAACGATATGCTGGATATTAAGGGATTGGAATGTCTGATTGAACATCTTATAGATGGGGGAGTACATGCTCTCTTTATTTTGGGAACAACTGGTGAAGCTCAATGCCTGAGTTATAGATTGCGGCAAGAAATGATTCGGGAAACCTGCCGTATTACGGCTGGGCGGTTACCGGTATTGGTCTGTATCTCGGATACATCTATTGTGGAGAGTATCAGACTGTCTCAAATTGCTGCTGATTATGGTGCGGAGGCTGTTGTTTCAGCCCCTCCATATTATTTTGCTTCTGCTCAACCGGAACTGGTCGAGTTCTATGAACAACTGGTTGAAGCATTACCATTGCCTCTTTTCCTATACAATATGCCTACACATACCAAAGTCAACTTCGCCCCACAGACAATACGGCGTATTGCAGAGAATCCGAAGGTGATAGGGTTTAAAGACAGTTCAGCCAATCTTGTCTATTTTCAGTCGGTAATGTATGTGATGAGCGACCGTCACGACTTCTCAATGCTGGTGGGACCTGAGGAGGTGACTGGTGAAAGTGTCTTGATGGGAGGAAACGGAGGTATAAACGGAGGTGCGAACATGTTCCCAGAATTGTACGTGAAACTTTATAATGCCGCAAAAGAGCATAATTTTGAAGAGCTGTATCGTATACAGAAAATCATAATGCAAATCAGCGCCACCATATATACGATAGGCAAATATGGTTCCAGCTATTTGAAAGGATTGAAATGTGCGTTGTCTTTACTGGGAATATGCAACGACTTTGTGGCAGCTCCGTTTAATCATTTTGAGAAAGTGGAGCGTGAGCAAGTGAGGAAGGCATTGGATAGTTTGAATATGAACCTTGATTTAAAGCCATAAGACCCCGATAACATGACAATCTTAGATACAATAGTTTTTTTGGTATTTACAGGAGGAATTGTTCTATTTGGATGTTCTTTCTTTTCCAAGAAACGTACTTCTGATGAATTTACTTCTGCCGGACGAAGCCTTCCCGGATGGGTTGTCGGAATGTCTATTTTCGCGACTTATGTAAGTAGTATAAGCTATCTGGCATATCCGGGGAAGTCTTATATGGAAGATTGGAATGCATTTGTCTTTAGCCTCTCTATCCCAATCGCTTCTTATTTTGCAGCTCGCTACTTTGTCCCTTTTTATCGTAGCATAGGAAGTGTATCCGCATATAGTTTTTTGGAAATGCGGTTTGGTATATGGGCACGGTCTTATGCTTCCTTTTGTTACTTGCTTACTCAGATTGCTCGTATGGGGTCTATTCTTTATTTATTGGCTTTGCCGATGAACGCTCTGCTTGGATGGGATATAAAAATGATTATTATAATTACGGGTATAGTAATTATCCTATATTCAATGCTTGGTGGATTGAAGGCAGTTATATGGACAGAAGCTATTCAAGGCTTCATTTTGATATGTGGGGCACTGATTTGTATGCTTATCTTGTTGTTCGATATGCCGGAGGGTCCCAAACAGACGTTTGATATTGCGATGGCAGACAATAAATTCAGTTTGGGAAGTTTTGGCTCCAGTTTGTCTGATTCTACATTTTGGGTATGTTTAGTTTATGGAATATTTATCAATTTGCAGAACTATGGCATCGACCAGAACTACGTGCAGCGTTATCTGACAGCCAAGAATGGAAAGGAAGCCAAATTCTCTGCTCTCTTCGGAGGATATCTATTCATACCGGTTTCAATGGTGTTTTTTATGATAGGTACTGCTTTGTATGCATATTATAAGATGCAACCGGAATTGTTGCCGGACCACATTACGGGAGATTCTGTATTTCCGTATTTCATCGTACATGGGCTACCAACTGGGGTAACAGGCTTGTTGATAGCATCTATATTTGCCGCAGGAATGAGTACTGTCGCCACTAGCGTAACCAGTTCTGCCACAATTATACTTACAGACTATTATAAAAGATTTTCTTGTAAGCAGCCTACAGAAAAGCAATCGATGCGTATACTGTATGGCTCAAATGTCATCATCGGAATCATTGGGATTATCGTGGCGTTAGCCTTACTTAATGTGGAAAGTGTATTGGATGTTTGGTGGAGTTTGTCTTCCATATTCAGCGGTGGAATATTGGGGCTCTTCTTATTGGGATATGTCACTCGGAAAGCCCGTAATGTGGATGCTATATTAGGGGTTATATGCGGAGCCATTGTAGTTATTTGGATGAGCCTCTCACCCGTATTCTTTGCAGATAGCTTCTGGGGCAAGTTTAAAAGCCCGTTTCATACCAATCTTACAATTGTGTTAGGTACAATAGTCATATTTTTAGTAGGTTTTATTAGCGTAAATACTGTAAATAGGAGAAAAAGATGAAATTATATAATTTATTAATGGTTATGTATTTACTTTTAGCTGTCACATCTTGTGGAAAGAACAAGAAACTAAGTCATTCTAAAATAGTGAAATCAGAAACAAACTGGCGACAGGAGTTGTATTCTTCCAACGTCATTCCAAGCCAATCAATTGATACACTCTCCTTTGCGGAACACTACAAGCGGTATCCTGAGCGTTGGAAACTGGCTTTCGATTATCTGAGTAGTGTAAAAAAGGATTCATTGATTGTCGGAAAAAAGTTTTTGAGCGAAGACGTGTTTGTCTCTGTGGATGAATACCGGACAAAGAAAAAAGAAGATGTCTTGTTCGAATCCCATCGTCGGTATATTGATTTGCAGTATGTGATGGAAGGGGAAGAGTATATCGGCTTTAGCCGTTATCCGGTGAAGGAGGTTGTCCCATATAATGTAGAAAGGGATATCACGTTTTATAATGCAAATATAGAACAACTGTTGAAAGCTGATGCAGGACATTTTTTTATTTTTTTCCCGACAGATTTGCATCAACCATGCATAGCTGCGGAACAATGCAAAAGAGTGAAGAAGATTGTAATAAAAATTAAAATTGACTGATTACTGTTCTATACGCTTTTTTTTATACAGTAACATTGCTGTCCCATTAAAATCTAAAAGAGTTCTTTGAACTATTTGAAATTTAGTTAGTTACATCGATTTTCCGAGCGAACGGACTTGAATTTGTAGCTTTGCATCAGATTAATCCGATGGCATATGTTCCAAGACAAATACGTTTTCGCTCAATTGACTTCATTTCTGAATCGAAGTAAGTTTAATCGCATAGTCACCAAGTATGGTAGTGATAAATATGTGAAGCACTTCACCTGCTGGAATCAACTACTTGCTTTGATGTTTGGTCAACTTTCTAATCGTGAAAGTCTGCGAGATTTGATAGTTGCTCTTGAAGCTCATCATTCCAAATGTTATCATTTAGGAATGGGCAAGAATGTATCAAAGTCATCACTGGCCAGAGCAAACCAGGATAGAGACTATCACATCTTTGAAGAACATGCCTACTACCTGGTTAGCTAAGCACGACAAAAGTGTGCTGATCATATTTTCAAACTTGGCGGTAATGTTTATGCTTTCGATTCGACAACTATTGACCTGTGTTTTTCAGTCTTTTGGTGGGCAAAATTCCGTAAAAAGAAAGGTGGTATCCTTTCATATCACGGAAGCATCCGTGCACGATTCTAAAGTTATGATTGAAATTCCTTATGAACCAAGCTCTTATTACATCTTTGACCGCGGTTATAATAACTTCAAAATGCTGTATGAAATTCATCAAATTGAAGCTTACTTTGTTGTCAGAACAAAAAAGAATCTCCAATACAAATCCATCCAATGGAAACGTAGGCTGCCTAGGAATGTGCTTTCAGACGCAAGTGTACTTCTGACAGGATTCTATCCTAAACAATATTACCCAGAACCACTTAGACTGGTTAAATATTGGGATGAAGAACAAGAACGAGAATTTACATTCATAACCAATGCGATGCATATATCCGCGCTTCAGGTTGCTGGACTTTATAAAAATCGTTGGCAGGCAGAGCTGCTTTTCAAATGGCTCAAGCAGCACTTTAAAATCAAAAGATTTTGGGGAACTACAGAGAATGCTGTTCGAATACAGATATATGCTGCTATATGCGCTTACTGTTTGGTGGCAATCATTCAACACGATATGCAACTGGACAGAAGTACATATGAAGTGTTACAAATACTGAGCATCTCATTGACTGATAAGACTCATCTGAGAGACCTCTTTGATAAAACTAAATTTCAAAAGGACAAAGAACGATTCGGACCAAATGGGTCAAGTTTGTTTAATTTTTAATTCGTCCCAATTTTAATGGGACACTAATGATACAGTAACTTAAATGAATATTTTTTAAACTAATCCAAATAAAATCAGTTGAACCATGAGAAATTCAAGATTAATCGGTGGAAAGCCGAAAATTGGTATCAGACCTATTATTGACGGTCGCCGTGGAGGTATCCGTGAGTCATTGGAGGATATGACTATGGGCATGGCCCATAAAGTGGCCGAGCTTTATTCTTCTGTCTTACGTCATAGTGACGGCACTTCCGTAGAGTGCGTCATTGCAGATACAACTATCGGTGGAGTGGCTGAAGCCGCCATGGCGGCTGAAAAATTCCGTAATAGTGGAGTGGGTGTCGTACTTTCTGTAACTCCTTGCTGGTGTTATGGATTCGAGACTATTGATATGGACGGAGAGATGCCGAAAGCCATCTGGGGCTTTAACGGTACGGAACGTCCGGGTGCGGTTTACCTGGCTTCGGCATTGGCAAGCCATACACAGAAGGGATTGCCTACTTTTGGCATTTACGGACG
>NZ_QTLV01000043.1:0-514 GCF_003602795.1 Bacteroides sp. AF34-31BH | reverse complement strand
ACCGACACCATCTCCTGCTGCATGGGATGCCTGTATGCTTCACCGAATTTCTCCGCCACCTGGTTGAAGCCGACGCTGGCGTTGATGCTGGCGTTGAAGCGCGACTCCTTCTTCGTCTTGTCTACTGTCTGCTCGGCTTCCAGCACTTCCTGACGAAGCCCCAGAAATTCCGGATTGTTGGCTTGAGCGGCCAGCAAAGCCTCATCAACCGGTATGGTCAGCGCCCTCGGACGTCCCGGAAGCGACACCCTGATATCCGTGTTCTTCTCCATATTCAGGAAAGATGCCAACGAAAACATGGCGCGCTTCAAGGCACTGGCGGCATTCTGCAAAGTATTGCGGGCGTTCACCACGTCGAGTTTCAGCGTCAGCAGGTCGGCACGGCTGATGGCGGCTATCTTCAGGCGCTGCATGCCGATGCGGTAGAGGGTATCGGTGGAGACGGCATTGTCCTTGGCCAGGTCATATTCCGCCTGTGCCATGGCAAGCGCAAAGAAATAGGTAGTGGCCTGCT
>NZ_QTLV01000042.1:0-751 GCF_003602795.1 Bacteroides sp. AF34-31BH | reverse complement strand
CGTTGGCGACAGTCTCCTTTTCTCCACCCGAAACCGTGTTCGAGAAGCTTTTCGTGACCGGGGAGGCCGATGTGGTGGCGGAACTTTATGCCCGTAACAAGGAGAAGGCGCCGGCGGCGGAAGAATTGCGCGGACTGGAACAACAGTTTGCGGAGCTTACGGGGACAGCGCCCGTAGGCATCGCTTTCGAGAACCAGCTTGACATAAGCATCCTGCAGGAAAGGCTGTTGCTCTATGACGTTTCGTATGACGAGCTTTACCGTACGCTGCGGACGGCATTCAAGGAGAACAGCGTAGCTATGCTCCATTCCTACCAGCAATACCTGCCTATCAGCATTGTGGGCGAGGAGCGGACAGTGAATGAGGTGCTGCAGCAGACATTGATACAGACCCGTCCGGACAGTAAGGGCGAAGTGGAGTATATTCCGCTTCGGGAGCTGGTAAAGGTGCGTCCGGCCGAGGATTTGAAAACGATTACGGCAGGACGCAACGGTGAATATATACCGTTCCGTTTCTATGAAGTGGACGATGCTCCGGAGTTGATGGAAAAGGTGAAGCGGGAGGCAGATGCCACGGGTGACTGGGATACGGCCTTCTCCGGCAGTTTCTTCTCCAACCGCCAGATGCTGGACGAGTTGGTGGTGATTCTTTTCATCTCTATCCTGCTGATGTATTTCATTCTTGCCGCCCAGTTCGAAAGCTTCGTGCAGCCGCTCATCGTGCTGCTGGAAATTCCGATAGATGTGGCGTT
>NZ_QTLV01000041.1:0-769 GCF_003602795.1 Bacteroides sp. AF34-31BH | reverse complement strand
TAGCTGTGGCTACAATGAAGGGGAAATCCTATCTTTCAATCGGCAGTGTATCCATGGGCATTGCAGGCTCTATTCCCAATCCTGATTTCTTCCAGGAGTATTTGGGCATGCGTAATGAGTATGTGGATGCCAGTGAGATAGAACGTCGTGTCCAGCTGGGCATTTATGACCATGAAGAGTTCGCACGTGCCATGGCATGGACAGAAAAGTATTGCAAGAGTAATGAAGGGACAGACTTTAATCCGGAACATCTAGTATATTCCCGTGAAGAGAAAGATGCCCGTTGGGAATACGTGGTAAAAATGACCCTTATTTTCCGTGATATGATGATTGGCAATCCGAAATTGGCTGAAATGGGGTTCAAGGAAGAGTCAATGGGACACAATGCGATTGCCGCGGGTTTCCAGGGACAGCGCCAGTGGACGGATTATAAGCCTGACGGTGATTTTTCAGAAGCTATACTGAATACTTCTTTCGATTGGAACGGTATCCGTGAAGCATTTACTTTCGCTACGGAAAATGATACGCTGAATTGTACTTCAATGCTCTTCAATCATCTATTGACCAATACTGCACAGATATTTGCGGATGTGCGTACTTATTGGAGTCCGAATGCCATAGAACGGGTAACGGGTAAGAAATTGGAAGGTAAGGCGGCAAACGGTTTCATTCACCTGATCAACTCAGGCTCCTGTACGCTTGATGGGACAGGCTGCCAGACACGTGACAATAAACCGGTAATGAAGCCTTTCTGGGAAATTACGGAAGA
>NZ_QTLV01000040.1:0-771 GCF_003602795.1 Bacteroides sp. AF34-31BH | reverse complement strand
TATAGCTGTGGCTACAATGAAGGGGAAATCCTATCTTTCAATCGGCAGTGTATCCATGGGCATTGCAGGCTCTATTCCCAATCCTGATTTCTTCCAGGAGTATTTGGGCATGCGTAATGAGTATGTGGATGCCAGTGAGATAGAACGTCGTGTCCAGCTGGGCATTTATGACCATGAAGAGTTCGCACGTGCCATGGCATGGACAGAAAAGTATTGCAAGAGTAATGAAGGGACAGACTTTAATCCGGAACATCTGGTATATTCCCGTGAAGAGAAAGATGCCCGTTGGGAATACGTGGTAAAAATGACTCTTATTTTCCGTGATATGATGATTGGCAATCCCAAATTGGCTGAAATGGGGTTCAAGGAAGAGTCAATGGGACACAATGCGATTGCTGCGGGTTTCCAGGGACAGCGCCAGTGGACGGATTATAAGCCTGACGGTGATTTTTCAGAAGCTATACTGAATACTTCTTTCGATTGGAACGGTATCCGTGAAGCATTTACTTTCGCTACGGAAAATGATACGCTGAATTGTACTTCAATGCTCTTCAATCATCTATTGACCAATACTGCACAGATATTTGCGGATGTGCGTACTTATTGGAGTCCGAATGCCATAGAACGGGTAACGGGTAAGAAATTGGAAGGTAAGGCGGCAAACGGTTTCATTCACCTGATCAACTCCGGCTCTTGTACGCTTGATGGAACAGGCTGTCAGACACGTGACAATAAACCGGTAATGAAGCCTTTCTGGGAAATTACGGAAGA